>NZ_BPEV01000004.1 GCF_019654955.1 Shewanella sp. KT0246
CAAGCCGTGGAAGTCCCTGTGGCTGACGGCGATACCCAAGTGAATGTGGACGCGCAAGTGATTGATGCCGCGGGCAACGCCTCGGGCGTGGCCACGGACATGCAAGGTGTGGATAACACCGATGCACCAACCCCAGAAGTGTCGTTCAGCGGCATGGGCGATGATGGCATTTACAGTAGCAGTGAGATTGGCGCCGATGGCACCGTCACCGCAACCGTCACTTTAGCTGCCGGCACCCAAGTCGGTGACACCTTGATCATCACCGACACCGATGGCAACGAGCTGTTTAATGGTCTGGTGACTCAAGCGATGCTTGATGATGGTCAAGCCGTGGAAGTCCCTGTGGCTGACGGCGATACCCAAGTGAATGTGGACGCGCAAGTGATTGATGCCGCGGGCAACGCCTCGGGCGTGGCCACGGACATGAAAGGCGTGGATAACACTCAACCGAGTAATCCAGCTATCATAATTACTGATGATGGCTTACCTGGGGATGGTTGGTTAAATCAATCAGAAATTAATTCAAATGGTTCTGGTATTCAATTAGAAGCAAATGTTGATAATACAGATTTACAACTAGGTGGTTTTGTAACTGTCAGAATAGACATTGATGGGGCTTCAGTCTCTTTCGATTTAAAATTGGTTAATGATGAACTTGTTAATTTAGATGGTTCAGCTTCTGTACCAACCTTTGCTTATAATGATGGGTCAATAACTTGGACAATAGATGTACCTGAAGAAAATCAAACTATTACAGTTAGTATCTCTCAGACAGATTCAGCAGGTAATGAATCAAATACAGCTGCAGACACTGCGACAATTAACACGGTCGATGCCGTGGATGATCCTGTTGGCACTGTATTCACAACATCAGCTGACTCAGCCAATAACTGGGTAAGCCCGGTAAATACTGATGGAGAAGCCGACTTTACTATCAGCGCAAGAAATGCTGATGGCAGCGTTGGCGCAATCTCAGTCAATGCCGATAATAACCACATAGGTGTAGCTGGTTCGCCACGATCTGCTGGTCAAATTTCAGGACAAATTGAATATGACTCTGAAACAGGCACATCTGAAGCCATAATCATTGATTTCAATGGTCTTGTTAATCAAGCAGAATTTAGCGTTTCACGTATGTTCGCTGATGAAAATAGTGGTGAACAAGGTACATGGTACGCTTACTATAATGGCCAATTAGTGGCTTCTGAAACCTTCACAACCTCAACCGGTACAACAGGTAGTTTTAGCATCAATACCGGTAACCTGGTATTTGACCAATTAGTCTTTGAGGCAGCGCCAACAATTAGCGAAGCCAACGGCGGCGCAGCACTCGCAGACTCATCTGATTACTACTTAGACTCTGTTACCGTTACAGGCCCAGCATTAGTCGATGCTTACGTTGTGCAAGAAGATGCTGTACTGGCTATAACAGATATAGCCGAAGGTCTTTTTGCTAACGATAGTGATGAGCAAAATCATGACTTTGATATCACTCATATCAATGGTTCAACTTACGCCTACGGACAACAAATCACTCTTGCAAGCGGTGCAACTATCATTATTAATGTCGATGGCACATACACTTACGATGTGAATGGTGCCTTTGATAGCTTGAATGCTGGTGAGTTAGGCTCAGATACTTTCACTTATACATTAACTGATGAGTTTGGTGCTGTTGATACTGCAACTGTCACTATCAACATTGTTGGCGTGAACTTAGCCCCTGAACCTAGTGCAGATCAATTAAGTGTACTTGAGGGGGACTCCATTACCTTCGGTGCCATTGACCTTATCAGTAATGACAATGATGCCGAAAACGATAGCCTATCAGTTACTCGTTTTGCACCAGGAAATGCTGATTTGGGTAGTATTGATGCAACCCAAGCAGGACAAAGCTTCACTACTTCACTGGGCGGTATCATCACCATTAACAGTGATGGTAGTTACAGCTATCAAGCCCCACTAAACCTTGACCATACCGGTAACGATACCCTCGTCGACAGCTTCTATTATCAAGCAAGTGACGGTACAAGTACATCATCTTGGACTCAGGTACTGATCGATGTTAATGACACAGCACCTGTTGCACAAGATGATGTTGACAGTGTTGGTTTTGGTGGCACGGCTTACGGTAGTGTCATCACAGGAGCTGGCACTGATGGTAGCGGTATAGATAACATTGGCGCAGATTTAACAGAGTTAACTAGCATAAGAATTGCAGGTACAACTTACGACACCTTTGATGCTGATGGCAATATCATTGTTACTATAGCGAATCGAGGCACCATCACTATCAACAAAGATGGTAGTTATAATTTTGTTTCATCGGTTCCGGAAGTTAATGGACAACAAAGTGTCTTGAGTAATATTTTCTATACCCTCACTGATGCCGATGGTGACTCGAGTGAAGCAAGGTTAAGAATCGTTCAAGACTCAAGCCCTGCGGTTAACAATGATGTCACTAGTGCTGCAGAGTCTGGTTTAACTGACGGCACATTATCGGGCAGTGGTAGTAATATCACTACTGGTAATTTACTTGATAATGATGAAGGTATAAGTGGCTCAACAGAAATAACCCAGGTTAATGGTGTTGCGCCAGTTAATGGTATTATTACCATTACAACTGCAATTGGTGAGTTGAAAGTATATACCGAAGATACTGTAAGTAATCGCGCAGGCGATTATGAGTACACCCTAAATTTCAGCACTAGTGGTGATGATGTTTCTGAAACATTTACTTATTCTATACTTAATGCACTTAACTCTGGCGATAGTGGCAGCTTAACTATCAACATTATTGATGATGCGCCAGTTGTTGAAGACATTACTCAAAATCTACAAACAAATCCAGAAACATTAATAACCAATTTGACCTTCATTCTTGATGTATCAGGAAGTATGGACAACAGTGCAGGAAACGGTAAATCATACCTAGAAACTGCTGTTGAATCTTTAACTGCACTCATTAACGAAGTTGATGCCTCTGGTAATGTCAATATACAGATCGTTACTTATTCAAGTTCTGCCACAAATTCAACTTGGTTAATTGATGATATAGACGGCGCGATAAATTACTTAAACAGTCTACAAGCCGGCGGCGGAACCAACTATGAAGCAGCACTAGAAAATGTCATGGGTAGTGGCACTATGCCTACAGCAGATAAAAGCTTTGTTTATTTCATCTCAGATGGCAGACCAACTCAAGGAACTGTAGATGAGGCTGCGTGGCAAGATTATATTGATGACAATTATGACATTTCATTTGGTATCGGTATTGGGAATGCGAGCTTAGACTTCATCAACCCAATTGCCTATCCAAATGCTGAGGATGGAAATGAAGAATATGCGATTATTGTTAATGATGCTGACGATCTCACCAACACTATTTTAGATTTCTTTGACTCAAATACTGTGACCGGTAGTTTAGGCATAATTAGTAACTCTGCAACTGGAGTTCTCGTGGGAGCTGACGGAGGTTATGTTCAGTCAATTTCAATTGATGGTGTTACCTACACTTATGATCCTATTAATCCAATTCAAGTTATCAGCACTAATCTAGGTGCAACATTCGAGATTAACTTCGCGACAGGCGAATACGAATACCTCTTAGACGCCTCCACGAATGTACTCAATGAACAAGAGTCAATTGATGTAACAATAATGGATAATGATGGAGACTCTGCTTCTTTAACCTTGCAAATAAATCTTGATTATTACGCATCATTAGATGCCAACGTAAACAATATCATTACCAATCAAGCTCAAGGTGATTTAACCATTTCAACTGAATATCTCACTCATGGCGATGCATTGCCTGACAATGGGACACTAAGCTCTGTCACCGCAGGAAGTGCTGGCAACACGAGCCTTGCAAATGATGTAGTAACTATTACCAATGCTAATGACGGTGACAGCTTTGATTACACGTTAACAGCAAACGGTGTATCTGATTCAGCAGAGGTAATCATTGATTATCAAAGCTCCTCTACTTTAATCGGAACACATGAAAACGACATCATTATTGCCAACTCAACAGCCAATAACTTGGCATCAGGTTCTGTTAAAGCAACGGTGAAATCAGGGAATACCTATAATGCTTCTAACCAATTCGGTTTTGAAGCAGCATTGCTCGCAGCAGGAATATCGATCACCCAAATAGAAATCAACCTCAGAGGTGGGGGGGATACAAATGCGATAGTGGATGTCAGCCAGTCGAACCTAGTGAAAGGTAGTGACTCCGTTGGTATTAATGATAGTAATTCAGATATTTTTGCCAATATGACGCAAGATAGCGGAACACTAACAGCAATATTTAGCGCTGGAGACTTCACCAATGGAGATGAGTTCTGGTTTGCATTTGACACCGATAATTTAGGTAGTGACACTGGCGCAAGTTTGGTAGGCGCTACATTTACGATTACCTTAAGCGACGGAACCACCCAGACAGGTACATATATTTCTGATGGAAATTCTGGTGCTACAGGTCAATTGCACTTTGGCGATGCAGTACTTGATGGCGGCGCAGGCGATGATGTACTCATAGGAGGCAATGGGAACGACATCCTCATAGGCGGGTTGGGTGACGACCTATTAAGTGGTGGTTTAGGCGATGATTTGTTAAGTGGTGGTGAAGGTAATAATATTTTTGTGTGGAATGCAAATGAGTTCGGTACTGACACAATTGTTGATTTTGATACTAGCAAAGATAGCTTAGATTTAAGTGACTTATTGGTTAATGAAAACCTTGCTAGCTTAGATGACATGCTTAACTTTAGCTACGATGGCACCAATACAACTATTGATATAGATGCTGATAACAATGGTTCATTCGAGCAACAGATTGTGTTGGATGGCGTTAATTTAACTGATGTTTACAACAGCAATGATGACGGTGTAATTATCAATGGGTTACTAGATGATGGTGCCTTAATTGTCGATGCTACAGATGCAACACCAGCGCAGAATGTCGCAGCTATAGACCCGTTAGAAAATGTACCAGATGGTAATATTATTCCTTAAATACAACAATCTGTTGACGCTTTGTAGTAATATAATAGCGTCAACCTATTGTTTTTAACATAATTATAATTACAAAGGATAAGTAATACGTGCCAGCAACCGTCTCTGATAATCAAGAGCAGTGGACTATTTCGGCCTCTCAACGTACCACGGTCGACCCATTACTTGATTGTTTAGTATTAATGACTGAACATTTTGGTTCCCCTTGCTCAAGCGATTCACTTGCGGCAGGATTACCTTTGACTAGCGCTGTCATCACCCCTGAGTTATTGCCTCAAGCAGCTTCCAGAGGTGGGTTATCTGCTAAATTAACCCGTAAAGATCTCAATCAAATATCAGAGATTTTATTGCCTTGTATTTTGTTGTTAAAAGACAAAAAAGCCTGCATTCTTCGCAGTATAGATATCGATGCTGATAAAGCAGTAATCCAACTTCCTGAAAGTGGCGGTCAGGAAACGCTGATGATAGAGGAATTAGAGACCCTCTATGTAGGTTATCTGTTTTTAATTAAACAAGAGTTTCGTGGGGATAATAGTTTTGATGTCCACATTCACGATAACACCACCCATTGGTTACTTCAGAGTATTAAAGACTCTGCCCCTATATATCGTGATGCCTTAATTGCATCAGTCTTGGTTAACTTATTCGCTCTTGTTTCACCGCTATTCATCATGAATGTCTATGACAAAGTGGTGCCAAATCTAGCATTTGAATCTCTTTGGGTTCTAGCAATTGGTGCAGGAATAGCATATTTATTTGACTTAATACTACGACAGCTAAGAAGCTACTTAATTGATATAGCCGGTAAAAAGGTTGACATCATTGTATCATCTAAACTTTTTGCTAAAGCAATAGGTATACCTCTGTCCAAACGCTCACCAAGCGTCGGGGGTATGGCTCGCCAACTCAGTGAATTCGATAGTATTCGAGAAATTCTCACTTCAGCGACAATCACCACGTTAGTAGATTTACCTTTCGCGTTACTTTTTGTAGCCATCATTTATATTGTTGCAGGTGACTTAGCCATTATTCCAGTTATTGGCGGCATCATTATCATTGGTTTTACTTTATATATTCAGCCAAAACTAAAAGCTGCAATTGAAGAAAGTAATCGATTTTCTAGCCTCAAACATGGACACTTAATTGAAAGCTTAACTGCCCTTGAATCAATTAAAGCCAATGGTGCCGAAGGACTTGTTCAAAAAAGCTGGCAACAAATGATTGGCCACACAGCTAACTGGCAACTTAAGTCTAAAAAACTATCAAACGCGGTGAGTAATCTCGCTAATTTTATAGTCCAATTAACAGTGGTTTCCGTCGTTATTTTAGGCGTGTATCGCGTCGCAGAAAATGAAATATCTATGGGTGGAATTATTGCAGCGGTAATGCTTTCAAGCCGTGCAATTTCACCGATGGCACAACTTGCCGGTTTAATCACACGCGGAAACCAAACCGCCAGCTCTTTACGCCAACTTGACGAGGTGATGAACCAAGAGGAAGAGTTTGAGAATAAAGGCAACCTAGTTAGTAAGCAGCGCTTACATGGTAAAATTGATGCCGATAACGTCGCATTTAGCTTTCCTGAGGCAGAAAAGCCCGTTTTACACCCATTATCTATTCGTATCACCCCTGGCGAGCGAGTGGCCATTATTGGTCGAAATGGTTCAGGTAAAAGTACTTTAGCCAAACTACTTGTGGGGTTATACAAACCCACTCAAGGCAGCCTTCGTTATGACGGCTTAGATGCAGGGCAAATTCACCCAAGTGATTTACGCAGTAATTTTGGTTACTTACCGCAAGATGTGACCTTGTTTCATGGCTCAATCAAAGACAATATTTTATTCGGCACTCGTCAAGTTACTGAACATCAGCTAATACGTGCTGTACAACTTTCTGGTGTAAGCATGTTTACCAATCTTGAATCGGAAGGACTTGACCAGCAAGTTGGTGAAGGCGGACTGTCCTTAAGTCGTGGACAACGTCAAACTGTTGCCCTCGCCCGCGCCACCCTTAATGACCCACCGATTTTATTAATGGATGAGCCAACAGCAAGTCTCGATGCTAGAGCAGAAAAGCAATTTATCCGCTCAATGGAACATGTCACTAAAGACCGCACCTTACTACTTATCACCCATAAGATGCATTTATTACGTTTAGTCGATCGCATTATTGTGCTTGATAGAGGTCATATCGTTGCCGATGGCCCTAAAGACAAAATTATTGATAAGCTCAATAATGGTTTACTCACTGGGGGCCGTCCATCATGAGTAATAAGTTAACAAGTCATGACTTAGACATGGTTGATGATGTTTATGGCGCAATGATGACTGATGCCCCACGTGGTCATAGTTTGATAATTTGGTCACTTGGCGCAATGGTAGTTTGCTTTTTTATTTGGTCATATTTTTCTGAATTGGATCAAGTGACATCTGGCATGGGCAAGGTTATTCCGTCATCACAAATCCAACTAATCGACAGCCTTGATGGCGGTGTGTTGCAAGAAATATATATTCAAGAAGGTATGATTGTCACTAAAGATCAGCCTTTGGTTAAAATTGACGATATTCGTTTTCGTTCTGATTTTGCACAACAAGAGCAAGAAGTCTATAGCCTACAAACTAACGTGATCCGCATGCGCGCTGAGCTCGATAGTATTGTGATTTCAGGTATGTCATCAAATTGGCGAGAGCAAGTCAAAATAACCAAGCAACCGTTAATATTTTCTAATGAAATTATTCAGCAAGAGCCTGCCTTAGTTAAAAACCAGCAAGAAGAATATTCAGGTCGCTTAGACAACTTGAGTAACCAACTCGAAATACTCGTTCGACAAATTCAACAGCGTCAACAAGAAACGGAAGAGCTAACCTCAAAAATTGCGACTCTGACTAAAAGCTTCCAGCTTATCTCACGTGAGCTTGAACTAACAAAGCCTTTAGCGCAAAAAGGCATTGTACCTGAAGTTGAATTATTAAAACTTGAGCGAACAGTCAACGATATCCAAGGCGAGCTGAAAACAATGCGCCTGCTTCGTCCGAAGCTAAAAGCTTCAATGGATGAGGCCATCCTAAAACGACGTGAAGCAGTCTTTGTCTATGCGGCCGATTTGCGTGCCAATTTAAATGAGATGCAAACTAAATTATCAAGAATGAATCAAGCACAAATAGGTGCTTTTGATAAGATTAATAAATCAGTTATTACCTCCCCAGTAAACGGAACCATAAAAACACTACACATTAATACCTTAGGTGGTGTCGTGCAGCCTGGTGAAGAAATTATTGAAATTGTTCCATCAGAAGACCAGTTGCTAATTGAAACAAAAATAACCCCTCAAGACATCGCATTCTTACACCCTGGTTTACCTGCTATTGTTAAGGTAACGGCTTATGATTTCACTCGTTACGGTGGACTGAAAGGCACAGTTGAGCATATTAGTGCAGATACAAGCCAAGATGAAGAAGGAAACAGTTTTTACACGATTCGTGTTCGAACTGCTGAATCAAATTTAGTAAAAAACGATGGCACAAAGATGCCAATTATTCCAGGTATGCTCACTTCTGTGGACGTTATTACCGGAAAAAGAACTATCCTTGAGTATATATTGAACCCGATTTTACGGGCAAAAGAGACAGCACTTAGAGAGAATTAGCAAAAAACCGGGAGGGTTTTTTCATGAAAATCAACATTAACCAATGCAATAGATTGAGCGTATTCGCGTTGGCAATGTCTGCAACTTTTGTAACATCTACGCTGAACGCGCAGTCGTTAGAGCAGGCCGTGGCACATACTCTAGATACCAATCCAGAGATTAGAATTGCGTTTAACCGCTTTAAAGCTCGAGAAGAGCAAGTTAATCAAGCCATAGCCGGTTACATGCCAACTGTTGATTTAACAGGTGGTTATGGATGGGAGCAAACAGATAGCCCTTCAACTCGTCGTAAGAACCAACCTGGTAACGATAATTTAGATGAAGGCGTTATGGAGTTAGAGCGTGGAGAAGCAGGGTTTAGTATTAAACAAATGCTGTTTGATGGCTTCTATACTAGCAGTGAAGTCGATCGCTACTCTTTTGAAGCCAGCTCTGATCAATGGGCACTGTTTGCAGCGGCAGAAGATATAGCACTTGAAGTTAGTAAGGTTTATGTAAATTTTATTAAAGCTGAACAACTGCTGGTTTTGTCTGAAAAAAATCTAAAGAGCCATCAAGATATTTATGATCAAATCAAAGAACGAACAGACTCAGGTCTTGGTTCTATAGCTGATTTATCTCAAATATCAGGCCGTTTAGCACGTGCTAATGCAAACCTCATGGCAGCCAAAAATAATCTGTATGATGCCAAAGCTCAGTACATACGTATTGTTGAGCAAGATCCTGAAAATCTTGTGGTACCAGTGCCAGACATGGACTTTCTACCTCGAAACGTAGCTGAAAGTATCGTTAAAGCCCAAGATAACCATCCTATTCTAAAATCTGCCAGTAGTGATATTAAAGCGGCGGATAAAGAACGCAGCTCCGCACAATCAAACTATTACCCTGAGTTCACATTAGAATTAAATGGTAATTGGAATAATGATGTTGACGGTGAAGACGGCTATGGTACGGGGTCTACTTTTGATCCTTACGTAAACGGTCATAGTAATGATCTTGTAGGTATGGTGCGCGTTAAATACAACTTATTTGCAGGTGGTAAAGATTTAGCCCGCGAAAAAGAAGCAGCCTACAAAATTAATGAAGCAAAAGAAGTTCGTCAGCGTGCTCATCGTCAAGTTGTAGAAGGTGTGCATTTATCTTGGAATGCGTATGAAATGTTAGCCCCCCAAAAGCAATATATACGTCAACATGTCATTGCTTCAAAAGATACTCAAACAGCTTATTCACAGCAATTCAATTTAGGTCAACGAAGTTTATTGGATTTACTTGATACGGAAAATGAGCTTTTCCAAGCTCGTCAAGATTATCTACAAGCTGATTTTGACGAAACAATAGCAAAATATCGAGTATTAAATGCTACAGGCCAATTACTTGATTCTCTTCGAGTTACTCGTCCAGATATTTGGCAAGGTGAACGTGATTATGAAGGAGGAGTAAAGTAATGAAATACATACTTTTACTACTAGCTATTTCGCTAACTTTTGGCTGTTCAATGCGTGATATAACGTCGATGGACTCTCAAACTGATCAAGATTTTGATCTAAATGATAATGATAAAGATGGCGTCATCATGGCAAGAGAGAGATGTATTGATACAGTTAATGGAGCTGGCATTGACAACTATGGCTGTGGCACTGTTAATGAAATAAATGAGCGTCAAGAACTGAAAATTATGTTCGAGAATGATTCAGACTACATCAATAATCGTTATTATCAGCAAATTGAAAAAGTTGCAGATTTAATGAACTACTACCCTAACACTCAAGTGACTATTGAGGGACATTGTAGTAAAACAGGTTCCTATGAGCATAATTTAGCCCTATCTCAAGCTAGAGCAGATAATGTGGTCAAAGTTCTTTCAGATACATTTGGTATTGACTCCTCTCGTTTAACTGCCATCGGGTATAGTTTTGACAGACCAATTGATACATCTAATACAACTGCAGCAAATGAGCTAAATCGACGAGTCATAGCTGAAGTAACAGGTGATGATACAAAAGCGGATATGAAGTGGCATATTTACACCGTTGATCAGTAAAACTGCCATATGAAGGAGTGAGGGTTTGCAGGGAAAGGGCCGTATATATTTAATCGGTTTAAAACGTATTTACCGTTACCCTTTGCTGGCATCGGTATTTATCGTATCAGGACTTTTTGCAGCAGCCCCAACTCAAATAGATGTACAGAAAACTATTAGCGCTCTATCAAATCAATATGGTGAGCGTGCAGAAAAGCGAGCTAAAGCATGGTTTAAAATCGTTAACGATGCTCAAAAGCTTGATGACATTGATAAACTGAAAAAAGTAAACGGCTTTTTCAATTTATTCAAGTTTGTCGATGATCATGTACTGTGGGGAGAGTCCAATTATTGGGCTTCCCCAATGGAGTTTATCGGTGTAAATGCAGGGGATTGTGAAGATTTTTCTATTGCAAAATATTTCACCTTGTTACAAGTGGGAGTGCCTGAAGATAAACTCAGAATCACCATGGTTAAAGCAACGTCTGTGAATCAATACCACATGGTACTGGCTTACTATGAAACACCAGGCTCAGTACCACTAGTACTAGATAACCTAGACCCGGTAATAAAGCCTGCAACCCAAAGGGGTGATTTATTACCTGTTTATAGCTTTAACGGTAAACAGTTATGGCTAAACAAAGAGAAAGGCCGAGGCGTACTTGCAGGTTCATCCTCACGTCTTGAAAAATGGAATGATTTAAAACTTAGGTTGGGTATAGACAGATTACGTCAACCCAAGCAAAAAATGGAGTAGTGGCCAAGATGACCCTTTTTCGCCAAATCTATGCGTTACTTTTTGGTTTATTTTTACTGGTAGTAACCAGCCTAGGTTACGTGCAGTTTACAGAAACCCAAAGTTTTCTCATCAAGCAGATGGAATCCGACTTAAATAACGCCAGTCATTCACTTGGTATTATGTTAGTCCCAGCTTTAGAAAATGGAGATGATGTTGGAGCCGAAACCTTAGTAAACGTTATATTTGAAGGTGGTTATTACCAACAAATAAAACTCACTTGGCTCGTTGATGGAAAGCAGCAGGTATGGAATAACGCAATACGAATTGAGGGAGTACCTCAGTGGTTTATCGATTTAAATTTATTTAGCACCATCACCAAAGAAAGTGTTATCACTTCTGGTTGGTTGCAACTTGCTAAAATAGAAATAACTGCTCATCCAGGGTTTGGTTATCATGAATTGTGGCGGATCATATCTAATACTATCATTATATTTTCAATTCTTTTTTTACTAGCAATAGTCTGTGCTCGTTTCGGCCTAAGCTATATTTTAAAACCTCTTCATACTCTATCAGAACACGCTCAACAGATTGCCAATCGCCAATTCGGCCCGGATATGCCCACACCTAAAACCAAGGAACTCAAAGAACTTGTTGGTGCATTCAATAGCATGTCAACTCAGCTTAAACAGGTTTTCAGCTCATTAGATGAAGAAGTATCTGCTCTACGTAAGAAAAACCTCGTAGACCAAGTTTCTGGCCTTCCTAATCGACAATATATGGTGAGCCGTATTAATGGGTGGTTAGCCGAGCCAAGTAGTGGGGCAATTTTCCTCGCTAAATTTGACTGGCTAGAAGAAGTGCACAGTAAATACGGCTATCAAGTCCGTGATGAAACCATTAAGTTACTGTCACAAAAGCTCGAACATTATTTAGATGAAGTTGCGCCTTCAGTGATTGCCAGAATTGCCGCTTATGAGTTCGCTTTTTTGATCACAGAGATTGAACATGATCAACTAACTAAATATTTGCAAACCTTACTCAGAACCCTAAACAAAGAGATTTCAAAGGCGGGTTGCAAACCAAATGAAGGCTTTGCTATCGGTGTTGCTGAGCGTACTGGCAATATGACTGTCAGTGACATTTTGGCGCAAGCTGATAATGCACTGCAAAAATCATTAACTGACAATAAAGTATTCCACTGGTTTGAAACCACAGAGCACCAACTGTTTAGTCGTGAACAATGGCGAGACAATTTAACTGATGCCATACAAAACAAAAAATTCCAGTTTAGATGGCAACCAGTATTACTTACTCAGAATGAAGAAGTTTGCCAACGTGAAGTATATTGTCAGTTACAGGTCAATGATAAACTCCAACACGCGGGCCAATTCATGCCGTACGTTGAACTACTCTCTTTAGGTACATTATTAGACCAATGCTTAATCGAGACTGTCATTGAAAATCGTTTATTAGAGCGTAATTACGAACCGTTAGCCATCAACTTAACGTTCCAAAGTATCAGCGACCCATTGTTCCATACTTGGCTTCAACACCTACTTCGAAATTGTAATTTCCCAGAGCGAATATGCTTTGAAATACCTGAAGCCAGTGTTTACAGTGATTTAGAAAACTGCGAAAACTTATGTAATATCATTCGAGATAATGGCGCAAAATTTGGTATTGATCACTTTGGTAGACAGTTTGGTTCGATGAGTTATTTACAAAGCTTACGACCAAGCTACGTGAAGTTAGATCAATCCTTTGCCTATATGGAAGATGACCAACACAATACTGAACTATGTCGTGCCTTGGCAAATGTTGCTAAAGGGCTTGATATACAAGTCATTGTGACTGGTATTCAGCAACAAACCCAACTTGATCGCTTTACCTCTATGCGATTAGATGCCTACCAAGGCTTTATAGCACCGCCCATCGCAATCACTCTGTAACATATGCTTTAAATAAAGCCACGCAATAGCGTGGCTTTATTATGTCAAGTTGTAGGCCACAAGATAACTCATCAGTTAAACATCCATGAAGGTCGCGATTAAGAGTGTAAAATAAATCCCAAATGATTAATTTCAGACACAAAAAAGCCACTCATTGAGTGGCTTTTTTGTTTATGTGGTCGGTGATAGAGGATTCGAACCTCTGACCCTCTCGTCCCAAACGAGATGCGCTACCGGGCTGCGCTAATCACCGAAAATCTGTTCTGATATTTGAGTCTTAAGAGAAAATTCTCTGCTCCACTCTAATAAAGAGTGAGTGACACGTTATCAAACGACGTAATTCACTAAACGTAACTTTTAATACGGTAGGCCAATTTGATAGGATCAAAATAAATCACTAATTGGAATACTAAAATTTGGTCGGTGATAGAGGATTCGAACCTCTGACCCTCTCGTCCCAAACGAGATGCGCTACCGGGCTGCGCTAATCACCGAGATATTCTATAAATAGAATGTAGATTGAATGGGGTGACTGATGGGGCTCGAACCCACGACAACCGGAATCACAATCCGGGGCTCTACCAACTGAGCTACAATCACCACTGAATTTCAATCTTGCTAACGAACGTTACCGAATGGTGCGCCCAGAAGGATTCGAACCTTCGGCCTTACCCTCCGGAGGGGTACGCTCTATCCAGCTGAGCTATGGGCGCTCGCCTTGGTTAGCGACGCACATAATAGGGATAAATCACCTTCACGTCCACCTTTGTTTATAACTTTTTTGTTTGTTTGCTCAAGTTTTGAGTAAATTGGGATGTTTTTAAGCATTTTTCATTTTAAACTGTTGATAGTTCCCTTTGTGAGCGAACTTTCATATACTCGATGATGGATATTGACCTCAAAAGGATTAAGGGAGAATGATGGAAAAGAGGAAACTCCCTTCAGTTAGTTGCAATAATATCGAACACCTTCAAAGAAGGGTTTCAAGATTAAGGCGATTAGCAACAAAATATAAACGTGCTGAAATCATTCAAAACGCCTTATTAGAAATTTCCAACATTGCTACCCACGTGGTGTCACTTGATGCTTTTTACCAAGGTGTGCATAACCATCTGCAAAGCCTGATTCCTGCTGATAACTTTTTCATCGCCTCCGTCGACAATAACACTGGTAACATCAGTCTACCTTTTTTTGCCGATGAAAAAGATCCTCACCCTTCTGAACTCTATCCTGATGAAGAAATCTCTTCTTTATTACAACGTGGTATTACAGGGTACGTTTTAAAGACAGGTGAACCACTCTTTTGTGATGAGCAACGATTTGTAGAGCTCGTCGCTGAAGGGAAAATTGATGATCTTGGCTCCCCTTGCTTGCAATGGCTTGGATTTCCTATCAAGCATAATAATATCGTGTCAGGTGTATTGGTGGTTCAAAGTTACAGTAACGACATCAGTTACGGTGAATTAGAACTAGAGTTAATGGGGTTTATTTGTCATCACATTTCCGGAGTAATGGAGCGCCTTCGACATAATGAAGAACTAGAAATTGCGATTATTCAACGCACTAAAGAACTCAGCCAAGCCTACGACAAAGTTAAGCTTGAAGTTCAAGAAAGAGTGAAAGCAGAAAAATTACAAGAGTCCTTATTTCAAATAGCCGATCTTTCAGCATCAAACATCAGCGGCCAAGATTTCTATCCCCAAATCCACCAAGTCATAAGCCAATTATTACCTGCCGATAATTGTTTTATTTCGTTAGTACATAAAGCATCGAAAACTTTATCATTTCCTTTTTATGTATCGCAATTAAGTGGCGAGCCACCAAAACCAAGGGCAATGCAAGATGGGTTAACCGAATTTATATTGAAGCATCAACAGCCCAAACTATTAAGCCAACAAGATATTAAAGACATGGTTCAAGCCGGTGTAATTTACGGCACCAACCCAGCGCTTAACCACACCCAAACAATGAAACAATGGATTGGTATCCCATTATTTATCCATGGTGAAATTGCTGGCGGTTTAACGATTTACAGTCTCACCGACCAAAACTCATACGAGGCAAAAGATCTAGAACTGCTCACGTTTGTTTCGCAGCACATTGCCAATGCGATTGAGCGTAAGTTTGCCGTTGAGCAATTAAAGCGTAGCCACGAGTTATTAGAAGATAAAGTAGAAAAACGAACAAAAGCGATTGCTGAAATGAATGACAACTTGCAACGTCAAATCATGCAGCGCAAGAAAATGGAAGCCCAATTGGTATACGATGCTAAGCACGACAACTTAACAGGCTTACCTAATCGCAGCTTTTTTATGGAGCGGTTGTCTCAAGCCATTAAGCATGTTCGTCGTCATCAAGATGAACAATTTTCACTGCTTTTTATCGATTTAGACGGCTTTAAACAAATCAATGACACTTTGGGACATTTAGAGGGCGATAGGTTTCTAATTGAAACCTCTACTCGTCTTAAACTATGTATTAGAGAAAATGATACTTTAGCGCGTCTTGGAGGCGATGAATTTGTCATTTTATTAGACTCAATCCACAATCTTAAAGATGCAGAGGAAGTGTGTGAGCGAATTTTACAAACGATTTCTGAGCCATATGTTTTAGCACATCAGCAAGTTATTTCAGGAGCAAGTATTGGCGTAGCGTTTAGTTGCCTCAATGCATCTGATAATAGTGAGTCTATTCTCAGAAATGCCGATACCGCAATGTATCAAGCAAAATCTAAAGGCAAAGGCTGCTATGTTATTTTTGACAGAGAGACTGAGTATCACTTCAATCAGCGTATCGAGTTAGAACAGGATTTTTTAAATGCCTTAGAAAACGGCGACATTGTCGTCGAGTTAACTCCCATAGTGTCTTTTGCCGACTCTGATATCTTAGCTTATGAGCCTATCAGTCATTGGCAACATCCTTCTCAAGGTTTAATCGACAATAACGAGTTATCAACACTCGCGAATCAAACTCAAACCATGATGATGTTAGATGACTATATTTTTAAATATATCGACCATCATTATAAAGCGCTTGCCAGCGGGTTAGGCGATGGAATACAAATTCATATCCCACTTTCTAGTCAACATATAAAGCATAAATATGGACTTCGCAGCTTAAAGAATACCATTAAGCGCAGTCAAATTTCGGCCTCAAAGTTATGGATATTTTTTCATGAAAAGTCTTTCGTTAAAGACAGCACTCATCATATTAGTGCGTTTGAATCACTAGTCGAACTCGGGGTTAATATCGGAATTAATGGCTTTGGCACTGGGTATAGCTCACTCAGCAGTTTAAGCTTTTTACCTATTAAAGCGTTAAAGCTTGATGCAGATGTTAGCCAGCATTTAATTAATGATAAGCAACTACAACTTGCTAAAGCATATCAGTTAATTGCGACGACCCTAGGTTTTGAAATTTATGCAGAGGGCGTGAATACGCCTGAACAAAAGAAAACGTTGGAAAATTTAGGTTACCACCAAGGTCAAGGAGAAGTGTTTTCCTTAGCAAACTTAGTGCTAACTCAGCATACAGAGCAAGTCGAAACGCCTGCGCTAGCGTCTGAAATCATAATCTGAGTTAACATCTCTAAATTAATACACTAAAAAGGTTAGTCAGGCTACTTTTTAAACATATCTCTGATATTGGCAATATTGGTTTTAGCAGATTGCGCTTTTTCTTGCTCTGTTTGTTTAGGTTTTCGGTTTTCCCAAATCAAATCATCTTGTGGCAACTCCATCAAGAAACGGCTTGGCTCACAGCGCATAGTTTCACCAAACTGACGACGCTCTCGGCACATGGTAAACCATAATTCTTTTTGTGCTCGCGTAATGCCCACATAAGCTAAACGACGCTCTTCATCGACGTTATCTTCATCAATACTCGATTGATGCGGCAATATGCGCTCCTCAGTCCCCACCATAAACACATAAGGGTATTCTAGGCCTTTAGAAGCATGAAGTGTCATCAATTGTACTTGATCGCCACCTTCGTCCTCTTGATTACGCTCCATCATGTCTCTCAACGTAAGACGAGTCACAACTTCTGGTAATGTCATCGGCTCATCTAGTTCGTCACCTTCAAGCATCTCAGTGACCCAACGATATAATTCTGAAATGTTCTTCATCCGCATTTCAGCCGCTTTAGCACTGGTACTGGTTTCATACAGATAGTCTTCGTAATTAATTTTACGAATAAGCTGTTTAATCGCATCTACAGGTTCGCCGCGGGTGGCAATTTCGCCAGTATCGACAATGAACTTGCCAAACTGATACAAAGAAGCCATAGCAGCTGGCGCTAAATGATGATTCAGTTCCGCCTGAAAAATCGCTTCAAACATCGATATATGCTTTTGGTTGGCGTAATTACCTAAACGCTCTAATGTCGCAGGACCAATACCACGCTTAGGCAAATTCACAACTCGTAAGAAGGCATTATCATCATCCGGGTTTACCACTAAGCGTAAGTAAGCCATGATGTCTTTGATTTCAGCACGAGCGAAGAATGAGGTTCCGCCTGATAACTTATACGGGATACGGTTAGTCATCAAAGCACGTTCTAATAATCGTGACTGATGGTTACCTCGGTATAAAATCGCGTAGTCACCAAACTTAGTTTTACCCATAAACTTATGACGAACGATTTCAGCAATCACTCGCTCGGCTTCTTGTTCTTCGTTAGCAGCAAAAAGCACTCTTAGTGGCTCGCCATAAGCTAATTCACTGAACAGCCTTTTCTCATAAACATGGGGGTTATTAGCAATTAAAATATTGGCTGCACGTAAAATTCGTTGGCTAGAACGGTAGTTTTGCTCAAGCTTAATTAAGCGTAATTGAGGAAAATCTTTACCCAACAGCACTAAATTTTGCGGTTTAGCACCGCGCCAAGAGTAAATCGATTGATCGTCATCACCTACCACTGTAAATCGAGCGCGATCGCCAACCAATAACTTTACCAATTCATATTGGCTGGTATTGGTATCTTGATACTCATCCACCAGCAGATATTGAAAACGGGTTTGCCATCGCGTTCGGACTTCTTCGTTATTACGCAGTAGTAATGTTGGCAATAAAATAAGATCATCAAAATCTAACGCGTTATAGGCTTTCATATGCTGAGCATAGCGTTGATATAATTTAGCGAACAATTGGGTTTGCTCATCGCCACCACGTTTTAATGCTTGATCTGGAATGACCAAATCGCCTTTCCAGTTTGATATTGCACTAGCTAGGGCTTTAATTAGATCTTTATCTTCTTCAAGCTCGTCTTCAGTGAGCTCTTTTAAAAGCGCAAACGTATCTTGATCATCAAACAGTGAAAAACCGGCTTTTAAACCCACCACTTTATGTTCACGCTTGATGATTTCTAAACCTAAGGTATGGAAAGTTGAAATCCATAAGCCTCGCGCTTCTTTACGTCCCATCGACTGCGACACACGCTCCTTCATTTCGCGCGCTGCTTTATTGGTAAAGGTAACGGCAGCAATATTGCGCGCCTTGTAGCCACACTTTTCAACTAAGTATGCAATTTTGTTAATAATTACCCGAGTTTTACCACTGCCTGCCCCAGCTAATACTAAACAAGGTCCAGAAACATAGTGAACGGCATCATTTTGCCCAGGATTTAACTTCATGCTGTCGACTTTACCAATAACGAAAATAAATGGAGTGCGATCATACCAGAAAGCCGCGATCGACAATTAAAAATTTTAATCTTCAAAAGCGATCAATACGCTTATTCAGTGCGTATTGTCCTTCAAAGTGAACAAGTGCACATGCTCAATTGATAACATTGGATATGTATGACTGCTGAGGTACAATTAGGTCATAGATAAGAAACCTAATTTAATATGGAATTGATGATGATTAATCCAAAAAAACTTGAAGAAATGGCTAAGCAGCTTAGTGATAATCTTCCTAGTGGTGTAAAGCAATTTGCTGGCGAGTTTGAAGAGCGCTCAAAACAAGTATTGCAAAGCCAACTGATGAAGTTAGATGTGGTTTCTCGCGAAGAATTTGAAGTACAGCAACACGTGTTATTAAAAACCCGTGAAAAGCTGGAAGCACTGCAAGCACAAGTTGAAGCACTAGAAGCAAAGTGCTCTTCTGAAGATTGCGGTAAGTAATAACAGCAATGAAGAAGTAGTTTTTTTTATACAGGCTGTTCGAAATTAGCTAATAGAAATTAGGAATTGAAAATAGCCTCCTAAAATCGATAACTATTCTCCAGATTTGAAACTAAAAATGGCATCCTAGGATGCCATTTTTTATTGCCTATACTTAATCAACTTGAAACTAATTAAGCACTTCATCTAATGCGCGTAAGCATAAAGCCACATTCTCTCGACGAGCAGCATAACCCATCAGGCCAATACGCCACGCTTTACCCGCCAATGCGCCAAGACCTGCACCTATTTCAAGGTTATAGCTTTCAAGCAATTGCTTTCTCACTAATGCATCATCAGCCCCATCAGGAATATACACAGCATTAAGCTGTGGTAAACGGCACGATTCATCAACCACAAAGCTTAAACCTAATTGCTCGAGACCCGCGCGTAATAACTGATGCATATCAGCATGACGCTGCCACGCATTTTCTAACCCTTCGCTCGCTAACAAACGTAGCGACTCATGCAGTGCATATAATGCGTTCACTGGAGCGGTATGGTGGTAGCTGCGCTTTGCGCCGCTATCTTTACTTCCCCAATACCCCATCACTAAAGTTTGGTCTAAAAACCAGCTTTGAACTGGTGTGGTGCGACTTTTAATTTTCTCAACGGCTTTAGCAGAAAATGACACAGGTGATATACCAGGCACACACGATAAACACTTTTGACTACCTGAATAAATCGCGTCAATTCCCCACTCATCAACACGTAGTTCAACACCGCCTAGTGAAGTCACGGCATCAACAATGGAGATGCAATCATGCTCCTGCGCTAATGCACATAAGCTTTTAGCATCAGATAATGCACCAGTGGATGTTTCAGCGTGCACAAATGCCAGAAATTTTGCATCAGGGTTAGCCTGTAAAGCAGCTTCAACCGCCTCAACAGAAACAGGTTCACCCCATTCATTGTCAACCACAACAGCAGTAGCGCCAACGCGCTCAACGTTTTGGCGCATACGTTCGCCAAATACGCCATTACGGCACACGATAACTTTCTCACCCGCTTCAACTAAATTAACAAAACAGGTTTCCATTCCCGCACTGCCTGGCGCCGAAACTGCTAAGGTCATTTCATTTTCAGTTTGAAATGCATATTGAATAAGAGACTTAAGTTCATCCATCATCGCGACAAATAATGGGTCTAAATGGCCTATGGTCGGCTTTGCTTGTGCAGCGAGTACTTCAGGATACACATCTGAAGGACCTGGGCCCATGAGTGTCCGTCGTGGTGGATTAAAAGCAGTAATACTAGGTGCAGAAATTGTTGGTACAGATAACATCAAAGTCTCCTTGGCTCGAGGTCAATTTGTAATAGCTCAATGAAACCTACATTTTTCGTTGTATTTATCGCCACCGAATATCATTTCGTTTGTGGCTGTCTCGCCTTTGTAGGCTGGAACGACAATAACACACAGATAGATTAAAAGGCGCTATCTGTATGAAATTTATTAGCTAAAAACTCTATTTCTTATAAGACAATCTGGTGTAACTCAGCAACAAAAATAGCTTCCTTAGGAAGCTATTTATTATCAAGCTTGATTAGGTTACTGCACAATTAACTATTTAGATCCCGAGCTCAGAAACAACTGATAAGCAGGGCTATTAGTTTCTTCTTGATATACAAAACCTAAATCTGTTAAAAACTTTGCAAATGCAGTCTCATCGCTAGCAGGCACTTCAAACCCAGCTAACACGCGGCCAAATGCGGCGCCATGGTTACGATAATGGAATAAACTGATATTCCACTGGCTTTGTAAGGTCGTTAAAAACTTAAGTAATGCGCCTGGGTGCTCAGGAAACTCAAAGCTATAAAGACGTTCATCTAATGGCTCTGGCGGTCTGCCACCAACCATATAACGAACATGAAGCTTGGCAGTTTCATCCTCTGATAAATCCTGAACCTGAAAATCTTCAGCCTCTAAGTGAGCGATGATGTCATCTAATTCAGCTTGGCCTTGGCTAATCCGAATTCCCGCAAACACTACAGCACTGTCACGACTGCTAAAGCGGTAGTTAAACTCGGTCATGGCGCGCTTATTTAAGATCTGGCAAAAACGTAAAAAGCTCCCTGGTTTCTCAGGCACTTTAACTGCTAATACAGCTTCTTTTTGCTCACCTAACTCACATCGTTCAGACACATAGCGCAAACTGTGAAAGTTAACATTAGCGCCACTTAAAATGGCAGCAACTCTCTCACCTTTTCCCGCTTCTTTAGGGTGTTGCTGAATATACTTTTTAAGCCCAGCAACTGACAATGCGCCAGCGGGCTCTGAAATCGCTCGTGTATCTTCAAAAATATCTTTTACAGCTGCGCAGATTTCATCAGACGTGACCGTCACTACTTCATCAACGTAATCTTTTGCCACACGAAATGGCTCTTCGCCAATACGTTTAACCGCGACGCCATCAGCAAATAAGCCGACTTGCGATAATGTTACTGGCTCGCCTGCTTCCATTGCCGCTTTTAAACAAGCAGCATCTTCAGGTTCAACCCCAACAATTTTAACTTGTGGCATCACAGCTTTGTAATACGCAGCAATACCCGCAATCAGTCCACCACCACCGACTGGCACAAAGACAGTGTCGATATCACGCTGTTGTTGTAGCATTTCTTGAGCAATCGTCCCCTGACCCGCAATCACGGCTTCATCATCAAAAGGGGCGATATAAGTGCGGTTGTCAGTTTCCGCTAATTGCTTTGCGTGCTCATTAGCTTGATCGAATGCTTCGCCAAATAACACCACATTTCCGCCAAGGCGCTTTACTGCATCGATTTTAATTTCAGGCGTTGTTCCCGGCATCACAATCACAGCATCAATACCGCGACTGGCAGCTGACATTGCCACACCTTGGGCATGGTTGCCTGCTGAAGCACAGACTACGCCGTCTTTACATTGCTGCGGCGTTAACTGCGCCATGCGATTATAAGCACCACGTAATTTAAACGAATGCACTGGCTGCATGTCTTCACGTTTAAGATAAACCTGACTGCCCAAACGGGCAGACAGCTTATTCAAGCTCGACAAAGGGGTTACCTTCGCCACGTCATAGACTGATGACAGCAGGGTTTTCTGTAAATATTCTTGTGCTATAGACATAAGCCTAGTTCCATCAGTTGCTGATAATTGACGTTAGAAATAATTAACCTTCAAGCTTGCTGCGATCGCGAATTGCGCCTTTATCGGCACTGGTCGCAAGCAAGGCATAAGCTTTCAGTGCTAACGACACATAACGCTCACGGCTAACGGGCTTCCAAGCTTGTAAACCTTTCGCTTCCATCGCAGCTTTACGCTTAGCAAGCTCAGCATCAGAAACCGCCAGTTTGATACTACGAGAAGGAATATCAATCTCAATTTGATCGCCATTTTCAACTAAGGCAATGGTGCCACCAGCAGCGGCTTCAGGCGAAATATGACCAATAGACAAGCCAGACGTACCACCAGAAAAACGGCCATCAGTAATCAAGGCACAGGCTTTACCTAAACCACGAGATTTAAGGTAAGTGGTTGGGTACAACATTTCTTGCATCCCAGGGCCACCTTTAGGGCCTTCATAACGAATAACAACCACGTCACCCGCTACTACTTCGCCACCTAAAATACCGTCAACAGCATCATCTTGGCTTTCATATATGCGAGCACTACCAGTAAAGGTCAGGTTCTCTTCGTCAACACCTGCGGTTTTAACGATGCAGCCATTCTCAGCGACGTTGCCTGACAGCACAGCTAAACCGCCTTCTTGGCTAAAGGCATTTTCACGAGTACGAATACAACCTTCTTGACGGTCATCATCGACGCTGTCCCAATAACAATCTTGGCTAAATGCAGTTTGTGTTGGAATACCAGCAGGGCCTGCACTATAAAAACGGCGCACGCTTTCATCTTGAGTTTGGGCAATATCATATTTGGCTAACACTGATTTTAAGTTACCGCCATTATCTGCCGCCACATGGGGTACATCCGTATGCAATAAACCGGCTCTATCAAGTTCACCTAAAATGCCCATTACACCACCTGCACGATGAACATCTTCCATATGGTACTTAGGTGTAGAAGGAGCAACTTTACATAAATGCGGCACAAGACGAGACATTCTGTCGATGTCATCCATAGTGAAGTCGACTTCACCTTCTTGGGCTGCTGCGATTAAATGTAAAACGGTATTTGATGAACCGCCCATCGCAATATCGAGTGCCATAGCGTTTTCAAATGATTTAAAAGACGCAATATTACGCGGTAATACGCTGTCATCATCGTCACGGTAATAGCGTGTCGCAAGATCCATGATGCGACGACCCGCTTCTAAAAATAGATTACGACGTGCCGCATGCGTAGCTAAAAGAGAACCATTACCTGGCAATGATAAGCCTAACGCTTCCGTTAAACAGTTCATTGAGTTTGCAGTGAACATGCCTGAGCATGAGCCACAAGTAGGACAAGCACTACGTTCAATTTGTTTACTGTCTGCATCGCTGACATTCGTATCAGCGCCAGCAACCATCGCATCGACTAAATCAAGTTTAATGATTTTGTCTGAAAGCTTAGTTTTACCTGCTTCCATCGGGCCACCGGAGACAAATATCACTGGGATATTAAGTCTAAGTGCAGCCATCAACATGCCCGGAGTAATTTTGTCGCAGTTTGAAATACACACTAATGCATCGGCACAATGGGCATTAACCATGTATTCAACACTGTCGGCAATCAGTTCACGAGACGGTAAGCTGTAAAGCATGCCACCGTGACCCATTGCGATACCATCATCAACTGCGATGGTATTGAATTCTTTTGCAATACCGCCTGCTTCTTCAATTGCGCCAGCCACTAATTGACCCATGTCTTTTAAATGCACATGGCCTGGGACAAATTGAGTAAACGAGTTTGAAACAGCAATAATCGGTTTACCAAAATCCTTTTCTTTTACACCAGTTGCACGCCATAAAGCACGGGCACCTGCCATGTTACGACCTTCTGTACTGGTTGCTGAGCGTAATTTAGGCATTGTCTTTTCCTTCCTTCATCATTCCATTAATCAGTAATGGAACAAGCAAATACAGTTAATTTATTTGAGTCACTTATTACGACTCACCAATATTATGATTATTGTTGATAGCCAGTTTTATACTGACTTTTTGAGCGGCTCAAGCCAGCCCCATTTATCTTCAGTTTCGCCATTAAATAAACCAAAAAAGCTATTTTGAACTTGCTTGGTTACTGGGCCGCGTTTACCCGCCCCTACTTCAATGCGATCAACACTTCTAACTGGAACAATTTCAGCCGCTGTTCCTGTCATGAAAATTTCGTCTGCTACGTATAAAAATTCCCGTGCCATGGCTTCTTCAATCACTTCATAGCCTAAGTCTTTAGCCAATACCATAATGGTATCTCGGGTAATACCTTTAAGAATCGCTGCGGTCGCTGGCGGGGTATAAATCTTATTATTTTTAACCACAAATAAATTTGCGCCTGCGCCTTCGCTAACTAAACCATTGGTGTCGAGTGCTATTCCTTCGTCAAAGCCATTACGTTTAGCTTCTGTCGAAATTTGTAATGATGATAGGTAATTGCCACCGGCTTTGGCACCAGTAGGAATTGTATTCGGTGCAAGACGCTGCCAAGAAGTCACTGCAACATCAACACCTGCATCCATACTGTCTTCACCAAGGTAAGCACCCCATGCAAAAGCAGCTACGACCATATCACATTGCGCGTCGATTGGCGGGGTGATCCCCATGCCAACATCACCAAGAAATATCAACGGCCGAATATAGGCACTGGGTAAATTATTACTCATCACTGAATCATTACAGGCTTGCATCACTTGCTCAAAACTATAAGGGACATTCATGCGGTAAATTTTGGCAGAATCAAATAAACGTTGTACATGATCGGTTAACCTAAAACCTGCTGGGCCAAGATGAGTATCGTAAATACGAATGCCTTCAAATACTGAGGTACCATAATGCATCGCATGAGTCATAACGTGTACTCTGGCATTCTGCCAAGGCATGATTTCACCATTAAACCATATGAGTTCTGATTGTGTAGCTGCCATAGTCTTTCCCTTATTGAATATTGATGAAACTGTTTTAAGCACTAGTTTAAGCTGATAACTCAGCCTCTGTTTGTGCTACTGAGCTGGTGATAACTTGGCAATCAAGCACATCAAATAACTTTGTTAATTGATGGGTTAGCAGCCCTATCACTCGCTCACTTTTGACATCAAAATTCACTTTCAATGTACTGTCTTCATTTACGGTCATGGTTAATTCTGTGATGGTAAAACCACGATGACGCGTCACCCGTAATACGCGCTCAAGCACTTCTGGTTGCTGCTTTAATGTTAATTCAACTGAATGCATCATGTTTGCTTCTCCATTTGATCCATCATGTCACTATTACACGCCCCAGGTGGGACTAACGGCCATACATTAAAGGCATCATCAATGGCCACGTGCAGCATAAAAGGTCCTGTCGTTGCTAGCATTTCATCAAGCGCGCCTTCTACTTCTTCAGCGCGATGAATTGTGCGACCTGGAATATCAAACGCTGATGCCATTAATACAAAGTCAGGATTATCGGATAAATCGGTTTCGCTATAACGTTGCTCAAAAAACAGTTGTTGCCATTGCTTCACCATGCCCAACTTTTGATTATCAATAAGCAATATTTTCACTGGCAACTTACGACGTTTAATCGTAGTCAGTTCTTGCACGTTCATCATGAATGAGCCATCACCTGATACCGTCACTACTGTTGCGTCTGGGCGGGCAACTTGGGCACCAATAGCTGCAGGCAAACCAAAGCCCATAGTGCCTAGGCCCGCACTTGATAAGTGGTCTTCAGGACGGCGAAACCACATATGTTGAGCAACCCACATTTGGTGTTGACCCACATCGCAACTCACGACACTGTCTTCAGGTAATTTATTAGCTAATCGACGTAACATCGCAGGGGCATAGATAAGTTCGCCAGGGTGTTGATAGTCCCATTGATGCTCACGATTTAACTCTTCTACTTCGTGTAGCCATTGGCCTAATTCAAGATTCATGCACAACGCAGGTAACACTTGACGAAAATCAGCAGAAATAGCCACATCAGCTTGGCGCAATTTATTAATTTCGGCGATATCAATATCGAGATGCAAAACCTTGGCGTTACCAGCAAATGTCGCTAATCGGCCTGTCACCCGATCATCGAAACGTGCGCCAACAACAATCAACAAATCACAAGCTTGCACCGCTAAATTAGCCGCTTTACCACCGTGCATACCCAACATGCCTAAGTAGCCTTTAGTGCCATGTTCAATAGCGCCTAATCCCTTTAGTGTTGCAACTGATGGGATACCTGTCTTATCAATAAACTGACGTAACTGATCCACTGCGCCAGCCATGCCAACCCCGCCGCCTACATATAAAATGGGCTTTTTAGCTTGTTGTAATAAAGCACGTGCAGCTTCTATAGCCGTGGCTTCTGGTGCAGGATCTTCTGTCACGGTCAGTAATGGGGTTTTATATTCAAGCTCAGCGATTTGTATGTCTTTTGGAATATCGACCAATACAGGGCCTGGACGACCTGATGCCGCGATTTCAAACGCTTTATACAGCGTAGGAATTAATTCATTAATATCTGTGACCATAAAGCTGTGTTTGGTACACGACAATGACATGCCTAATACATCAATTTCTTGAAAGGCATCGGTTCCAATAACCGCAGTCGATACTTGGCCTGTGATAGCAACCACTGGCACTGAATCTAATAACGCATCGGACAAAGACGTAATAAGGTTTGTAGCACCAGGGCCTGATGTGGCAAAGCAGACGCCTGTCTTACCGCTTGCTCGAGCATAGCCAACAGCTGCAAATGCAGCGCCTTGCTCATGTCGGCTTAATAGGTGCTCAACTGGATGACCATAAAGCGCATCGTAAATCGGCATAATTGCACCACCTGGATAACCAAATACAGTGGTAACCCCATGTGCGGCTAGTACTTTGATAACTGCGTCTGCACCACGCATTTTCTGCCCTGATTCCATATTGATACTCTCGTTTTTGGTCTGCGTTTAAAATGTAATATTTAGTGATAAATTGAAAAGTCAGCATTCGGATTTAAAGCCCATAAAACAAAAAACCCCCGGTCCTTTCGGAGCGGGGGTTTTTGCAAATTCTGACTCTTAACTCAGTCTCGTTGCCAAACGCCACCCCCGCGGTGACTTAATAATCACGACGGTAATAATCACAATAATGAGTTGGGCAGCTTGGTTAAACATTAATAACTGAGTCCTAAAAAATATTTGTTAACTTTTCTGTTCAATCTAGCTCTATGCCAGACTTGTTTATTATTTATCCTCTATAGGAGTACCATAAAGTGATTTATAAACACAACAAAAAATCCTGTGTTGTAAAAAAAATTCAGCTTCCCTGCCGAGACAATGCAAACAACAACAAAAATCTAAAGCTATGAAGGTAAGATTAAATTCACTATCGAACTTAAATTACCCTCCTAATTATCTATAGATTGTTTCTACTTATCATTCATTGAAAGTAGATTTGATGCCTGCTCGATAGCCTAGCTGAACAGGTACTTCACAACACAATCAACAAATATTAGCTAGCTTCAACAATACCTTTCATATCAGTCATGTAACCGCGTAACTCTGCACCAATAAACTCAACATCGGTATGACGAATCGCTTCGTTTACTTCAATTAAACGCTTATTATCAACGCTGTTTGAACCTTCTTTCAGGCCAGCGCCAAGTAACTCTGATGACATAGACTTAACGTAATCAGTGAGTAATGGCACTGCTGCATGGTTGAATAAGTAACAACCGTATTCAGCAGTATCAGAAATAACTACGTTCATTTCGTATAAACGCTTACGAGCAATGGTGTTAGCAATTAATGGCGTTTCATGCAGTGACTCGTAATAAGCCGACTCTTCAATGATGCCCGCAGCAACCATAGTATCGAATGCTAATTCCACACCCGCTTTGATCATGGCGACTAAGAAGATGCCTTTATCAAAGTAAGTTTGCTCATCGATGTATTCATCAGATGCTGGCGAGTTTTCAAACGCTGTTTCGTTTGTTTCTGCTCTCCAACGTAATAAGTTAGCATCGTCATTTGCCCAATCAGCCATCATAGTGCGAGAGAACTCACCGCTAATGATGTCATCCATGTGTTTTTCAAATAACGGCTTAAGAATCACTTTTAATTCTTCAGCAACTTCAAATGCTTTTACTTTGGCTGGGTTTGACAAGCGGTCCATCATGTTAGTGATGCCGCCATGTTTAAGCGCTTCGGTAACCGTTTCCCAACCTTGTTGAATTAACTTACCTGCGTAACCAGGCTCAACACCATCAGCAACCATTTTCTCGTAACCTAAGATGGCACCAGTCTGCAACATACCGCAAAGGATCGTCTGCTCACCCATTAGGTCAGATTTAACTTCAGCAACAAAAGAAGACAATAAAACACCAGCTCTGTCGCCACCTGTTGCACTTGCATATGCTTTAGCAATTGCTAGGCCGTCACCTTTTGGATCATTCTCAGGGTGAACAGCAATCAGTGTTGGTACACCAAATCCGCGTTTGTATTCTTCGCGTACTTCAGTACCTGGACACTTAGGTGCAACCATCACAACCGTGATATCAGGGCGAACCTGCATACCTTCTTCAACGATATTAAAACCGTGTGAGTAAGATAATGTTGAACCTTGCTTCATCAATGGCATAACCGCATTAACAACGTTTGAGTGCTGCTTGTCTGGGGTTAAATTCAATACTAAGTCTGCATCTGGAATCAGTTCTTCAAACGTACCGACTTTAAAACCGTTGTCAGTAGCTTGTTTCCATGAAGCACGCTTTTCAGCAATCGCTTGTGGACGAAGCGCAAAAGAAATATTTAAACCTGAGTCGCGCATGTTCAGACCTTGGTTTAGGCCTTGCGCCCCACAACCTAAGATCACGATGTTCCAATCTTTAATAAAATTACAACCGTCACTAAATTCGGTACGGTCCATAAAGCGGCATTGTGCCAATTGAGCTAATTGTTGACGTAAATTCAGAGAGTTAAAATAGTTAGCCATCTGAGATACCACCTTTAATTCAGAAATTTGAGACACAACATTTTGGCAGTCTAGTTGCTCAAAAGTTGTGATTGAAATCACTATAGCGTAAGCTCGTTGTTGCTTAAAATGATATATTCGGGATATTACATTTCACTTTATGCAACGTAAAACCATTCGCTAAAATGAACGAAAAATTTGCTGATTAAATATAGGTGAGATCATGGACATTCGTGCGTTAAAACTCTACTTACACCTGTGCGATAGCCTGCATTTTGGTAAAACAGCAGAACAAACTCACGTCAGCCCATCAACCTTAAGTCGCGCCCTGCAGCGTCTTGAAGAAGAAGTCGGATGTAAATTATTTGAGCGAGATAATCGCAGCGTCAACATAACCCATGCGGGTAACGAATTTAAACGTTTTGCCGAGCAGACATTGTCTGAATGGCTCAATTTAAAAGGCCGTATTGATCCCGACCAACCTTTATTGCATGGTCGAATTAGCCTGTACTGTTCTGTGACTGCCGCTTATAGCCATTTGCCCGCTTTATTGGATAGGTTTAGACGAGAACATCCATTAGTCGAGATTGCCCTCAATACCGGTGATGCCGCTAACGCAGTCGATGAAATTCAGCACAATCGAGCCGATGTTGCGATAATCGCACTGCCGGATTCATTGCCGACAAGCCTACATTTTGAAGAAATTGATCGAGTGCCTCTACACGTATACGCACCAACCATACATTGCCAAGCACAACAAATGGTCAATCAAACACCTATAGATTGGGCGCAGTTGCCTTTTATAGTACCTGATCATGGTCCAGGACGACGCCGAGCTGACAACTGGTTTAAAGCAATGGGGTTCAAACCTAATATTTATGCGCAGGTATCGGGACAAGAAGCGATAACCTCTATGGTTGCATTAGGTTGTGGCGTAAGCATCAGTCCTGAAGTTGTGGTAGAAAATAGCCCAGTTCGCGAACGCTTAGTAAAACTTGAATCGCCACAAGCCATTCCGCCATTTGAGCTAGGCTGTTGTTGTAAACAAAAACGTATTCAAGAACCTATTTTAAAAGCATTTTTAGAGATCATTTAATCACTAGACTGGATTAATTTACTAGGTTAGCAGGCTGAACAAAGTATGTTAATTGACGCTGCACACAGCTTTGATTTCTTGCTCAAGGATTTGGTGCCATTGATTGCTGACAATCATACTGAATAATGGACATTCAAGGGTTAAATGTCGATAAAAATCATGGCCAAAACATAGGTCAAACGCTTGTTTTTTTTGATGGCGGACAATATTCAACCCAACCACACCTGCCAATAAAAATGAGCCTCCCCCTACTGCATTGATTTCACCATTTTTAAGTAACTCATATGACAATAACGACGGGTTAATCGCCAATATTTTAATATCTTCACCCGGTTTTCGATGGGTTTCTTTTAGGGCTTTAACGACCCCAACTGCCATTTCATCATTTCCAATCCATAAGCCATCTACCCCAGGAAAACGATTCAGCAATATATGCGTTTGTTCGTAGGCTTTATTGGCTTGCCAATCAGCGTATACGACTTGCTCTAACACGGTATTCAAGTGCAGGTTAAAATACCCTTCCATTCCTTCTGTGCGTAGTAGCGATGTTTCCCTTATATCATCCCCCGCTACAGCCAATACATGCGCGGGGGTAGTCGTAAATAATTGAGTTAATGCTGCAGCAGACTCACGGCCAATATGATAATTGTCTTCAATAACTGCAGGTAATAAGTGCTTTTTCCAATGGGGATCCTTCATTAACTGCAACCTAAGCGGCTGCTCAATATCATTAATCATAAAAATGATGTGAACGGGTTTTTGATAAAAAATATCAAGCACTTTTTTGGCAACGTCTTTATCGTTAACCATGACAAGGTAGTCCGGTAAATGTGCATAATTAGAAACTTCAACAACTTGACTTAAAAGCAAATTACGGTCACGATTTGAATGCAGTATCGTTAAACTAAAATCTTGATCTTGCGCTGTAGCTTGCATGACATTATCAATATGGCGCCAAAATGAATCATCGGCCGCACCGGGATTTAAAAACATCACATTAGTACTCGCCAGCACCGAATTTGAGAGCATGAGAAGCATAATAATGAGCAAAGCTCGCATAATGACATGTCCTTTTTCAAAAAAATACCTATCGCAGTTATCTGAATAAAGCATAGTCTATTTGAGTAGTGATTCGCCTCCGCAGACTGGAGCTTGAATGCCATTTAACTAAATTATGTCTGTAAAAATCACATCTTGCATGATTATGTTCTGTGAAAAGCCTACTCACCCTTCAATATGCTACTGATAAAAAACATCCCGCCAAAACCGCTTCTTGTCACTAAATGTAATGGACAAAACAAGCGACAAAAATATGATTAAAAATATTGATTTATATCGTTTTTAAAGTTTTAATAACCAGCTTAATTCCAACGGAAGGAAATCTAAATGAGTACCATAGACTCATCACAAGGCAGTACCGCCTCTACAGCTTCGACATCAACAATATCTTCAGACGCATCAACAACCAGTACTCCATTTAAGTTTCACGGTATTGGCGGTGAATTTTTTGGTATTTGGATAGTCAACGTTTTACTCACCATGGTGACATTCGGCATTTACTCAGCCTGGGCTAAAGTGAGAACCAATAATTACTTTTACGGAAATACTGAATTAGGCGGCGACAGATTCGAATATCTTGCCAAGCCAATGCAAATCTTAATTGGCCGAATTATTGCCATTTTTCTATTGATTACATGGTCAGTGCTCAGTAGCACTATGCCTCTTGTCGCTGTCGCATTAGCCATCATATTCATGTTAGCAGTACCATTTCTAGCCGTTAGAAATGCCCGTTTTGATGCTCGTATGACACGTTTTCGCAATGTTAGATTTGATTTTGCAGGCTCTTATGGCAGTGCATATATCAATCTACTGCTAAAACCCATTGCGGCATATATTATCGTTGTCGCGGGTGGATTTGGTATTGGTGTTGTTACAAGGTTAATGACAGATAACCCCATTGCTATCGGCATTGCAATTACCGCGGGCGTGGTATTTTTCTTTGTTGCTGCTATTTACTCTTACGCATGGGTTAGTGCTGGAATGGCGCAATACTTAATCAATGGTTATCGCTATGGCGATAAGGCATTTAATGCCAAACTTGAAATCAATCAGTATGCCAAAATTGCCGTCACCGCCATTGGATTATTCTTCGGTGCAGGGTTACTTTTTTCAGTTTTTGCATTTGCTTTTGGCATGATGGGGTCGATTGTTGAGCTCATTCAAAGTGGCGCCTCTGAAGAAGCATTTAAAAATAATGCTTCGTTGATAGGCATGGTGTTCTTCGGATACTTCTTCATGTTTATTCTATCGATGCTCATCGCTGCCTATGTTCGAGTCTGTGTTCGCAATTATGTCTTTAGCCAAACATCTATTAATGATGACTTACAAATGACATCGACAATGAAAACCTCAAGTTTTTTATTCTTAGTTGTCACTAATCTACTGCTTGTCATGTTCACCTTTGGCATGGGTAAAGCTTGGGCTGATGTCCGTTTTGCTAAGTACATGGCAGAAGTCACTGCAGTTGAAGGAAACTTAGATGCTTTCACAGCTCATGACCATAATGAGCAAAGTAGTACCGCTGTAGCAGATGAAGTGGCAGATGCCTTTGATATTAATATTGGCATAGTTTAACAATGCCAAGGTCTGCTGGAATAAAGCTGTGATAGAACAAGTTAATGGGCATATTCTTGCCCCTAAACAAGCCACAAAATACCCAGCTACATTAGTGCTGGGTAAAAATGGAATGCTGACATTGTCCTCCGACGTTCACCGAGGGCAATTTCAACTAGACCAAACCATTGTTACAGATCCTATAGGTAATATGGCTCGTCATATCACTTTTTCCAGCGGACATGTTTTTGTCTCAACAAATCCTCAACAGCTTAATCAATGGCTCAATGTTCACGCTAAAAAAAGCTGGATAGCCCAGCTAGAAAAAAACCTTGGACTGATTATTATTGCAACCTTGGTTTCGCTAGCTGCGCTGTATTTTATTGTTGTACATGGCATACCTGCCGTTTCTAAAACCATCGCCCAATTATTACCAGATACTGTGGTGGAAGAAGTCGGTGAGCAAACGTTCAGCTTAGTGGAGTCCATGGGATTCACCGAAAGCCAAATCAAGCCACAAAGACAAGTTGAACTGCAGCAGTTATTTCAGCAGACATTAGATAAACTGCATCAAGAGCAAATAGTATTTTCAATCCAACCTTCTTTGCTAATCTATAGCAGCAAAGATGGTGCTAATGCTTTTGCACTCGCAGACGGTCAAATTATATTAACGGATGACATGATTAACCTTGCGAAAAACGACCAACAACTTGAAGCGGTTATTTTGCATGAGCTGGGTCATGTTCATCACAGGCATGTACTCACAACGTTAATACAATCATCACTCCTCTCTGTTGGAGCAGCGCTAATTGTCGGTGATGCCAGCGGGATCTCGGATATGCTTGTCAGTGTCACGGTATTAGGCACCAGCTTAACCTATTCTCGAAATCATGAACGAGAAGCCGACCAGTTTGCAGCATTGCAACTTCAAACTTGGTACAAGAATACCGACTCTATCGTCGAGCTATACCAGTTGCTGCAAGCTGAGCATAATCTCGACATACCAGACTGGGCCAGCACTCACCCCGACATTGACGAACGCATCGAAACCTTACGCTCTGATTCTATTAAATAAATAATCATCCTAACCCGCTTATTTTTGTCATTGGTGGGGTTTGACTACAGCGATTTATTTACCTGCTACACTTAATGGGCTTAATAACCTCATTAAGTGTCATTAAATATCTGTAAACGAAAAACAAAAGGATTTGTTTATGGCGATTGCCTGCGTTGTCACTCGTGCTTGCTGCGGCGTTGAAGCTCCTAAAGTCACAGTCGAAGTTCACCTAAGTAATGGATTACCTGCTTTTAATTTAGTCGGATTACCAGAAACCTCAGTTAAAGAAGCCCGTGAACGGGTTAGAAGTGCATTAATCAACGCTGGCTTTGAGTTTCCCATGCAGCGCATTACCGTTAACCTCGCTCCAGCCGACCTCCCCAAACAAGGAGGTCGATATGACTTGCCCATTGCAATCGGTATTTTAGCGGCTTCAGGCCAAGTGCCGTCGGATAAATTGGCTCACAGTGAATTTATTGGAGAGCTGGCGCTATCAGGGGAGGTTCGTCCATGTATTGGCATACTGCCAGCAATCATTGCAGCCAAGAACCAACAACATCAATTGTTTATCCCTTTAGAAAACAGACGAGAAGCGGAGTTAGTCGGCTTTGAGCAAACTCATTTTGTTGCCCATTTACAACACCTAGCTGCCTTTATGCATGGCCAAGCTCAATTACCACTTGTTGACCAGCAACCGCAATGGTTTGAAGATGAAGCAACAGGCCCGCAGTTATGCTTAAGCGAAGTCATTGGCCAATATCAGGCCAAGCAAGGGTTAGAAATCGCAGCAGCAGGTGGGCACAACACTCTATTTTTAGGCCCTCCCGGCACCGGCAAAAGTATGCTCGCTAACCGAATCATTCCGCTATTGCCCAAGCTCAGTTATGAAGAAGCTATTGATGTTGCCGCTATTCATTCTGTCGCAGGGTTAAACATCAAACCTAACGCTTTTCTTGAACGTCCCTTTAGAGCACCGCATCACACATGCTCATCAATTTCATTAGTTGGCGGTGGCAGCATCCCAAAGCCGGGGGAGATATCATTAGCCCATAGAGGAATATTGTTTTTAGATGAAATAGCCGAGTTTCCACGAAAAGTATTAGATTGCCTACGTGAACCTATGGAGTCTGGCGAAGTCGTCATTTCTCGCGCAGCAGCAAAAGTAAAATTCTCGAGTCGTTTTCAACTGATTGCAGCCATGAACCCAAGCCCTTGTGGCGATGTAGATAATGCCCGCTCAACTCCTGACCAAATTCAGCGTTATCTATCTAAACTTTCAGGTCCATTTTTAGACCGTTTTGATTTAACAATCGAAGTCCCTAAACTGCCAGCAGGCACTCTCACCCAACCCCAGCAAACGGCTGAAAGCAGTGCAAGCATTGCCAAAAGGGTCAATCAAGCAAGACAGATACAGTTATCGCGCGCAGGTTTGCTCAACAGTGAACTGTCCCCTTCACTGTTAAAGCAGTATTTAAACATGAACCAAGCTGACTTAGAGTTTTTAGACGCAAGTGTGCAGCAGCTCGGTTTATCTGTGAGAAGCTTTCATCGGATCCAGCGGGTTGCTCGAACCATCGCTGACCTACAGCAATCCAAAACGACTGAAAGACGTCATATTGCTCAAGCATTAGGATATCGAGCCATGGATAGATTAATGAGTCGTTTAAGGCAACAGTAATCAGCTAACGAAGTTTCAAGAACTATAAATAGTCGGTATTTCAGTTCGATACAGATTAATTAGCATGTAATTTTTTAGTAAAAATTGCGATATTATTGTCCTGCGGATTGAGCATAAGCTTGTCACGGAGTAACATAAGCCTCCATTTACAGGAGAGCTAGATGCCGCTGTTCGCAAAAATTAAAGGATCTGTAGCATTTATTTGCTACGTCATAAATACTATCTTCTGGGTAATACCTATACTTATTTTCAGTATATTCAAGGTGTTGCCAATTAACTTTATCCGCAAAGTTTGCAGTTATATTTTAGATAACTGCGCCAGCGCTTGGATCAGTGTTAATGGCATTATTGAAGCCATTTTGCATCCAACTAAGATTAAGTTAACGGGTGATAACCAATTCTCAGAAAAAGAATGGTACATGGTGATAGCTAATCATCAGTCTTGGGTAGATATCCTAATTTTACAGCGCGTGTTTAACCGAAAAATTCCGTTTTTAAAGTTTTTCTTAAAACAACAGCTTATCTATGTACCTATATTGGGCTTAGCTTGGTGGGCATTAGACTTCCCATTTATGCGTCGTTACTCGACTGCACAACTAAAGAAGAACCCGAAACTAAAAGGCAAAGATACCGAAATTACTCGTAAGTCTTGTGAAAAGTTTAAGCATAAGCCTGTCAGTGTGATGAATTTTGTAGAAGGAACTCGATTCCATCCTGGTAAACATCAGAAACAAAATTCGCCTTTTAAACATTTACTCAAGCCCAAAGCCGGCGGTATGGCTTTTGCCTTAGATGCAATGGGCAGCCAAATAAACAAGTTAGTTAATGTCACTATTTACTATCCAGACAAAATACCTTCATATTGGGAATATATTTGTAACTGTTTAGATGAAGTGCACGTGGATATCCAAATTACTGATATACCTGATGCAATGCGTGGTGACTACAGTAAAGATCGTGAGTTTAAAATTGATTTTCAAAATCAACTTAATCAACTCTGGTTAGAAAAAGACAACAAAATCAGCTCAATGGCTGAAAAAAACAATAGAGGTATTTAGCTCCATGCTAAATTTTTTACCAGGTCCAATTATCTTTTTTATCAGTACCTTTTTATTGATCCTTAATACTGTCCTCTGGGCTGGATTAATCAGTATTGGCGGTATTATTAAACTATTTATTCCTTTTGAGGCACCGAGTAATGCCCTACTCAGTTTAATGAATCGTTTTATGTGGGCTTGGGCAACATGCAATGGTGGCATTCTTGCCTTAATCACTAAGGTTGAATGGGATATCGAAGGTCTAGACGACCTTGATCAAAAAGGCTGGTATTTACTGATCAGTAACCATGTCAGTGGATTTGATATTGCAGCACAAACCTACATCCTGCGTAATAACATTCCAATGCTGAAGTTTTTCTTAAAGCGTGAGCTAATATTTGTCCCTTTTCTAGGTTTAGGTTGTTGGGCGCTTGGCATGCCATTTATGAACCGAACCAGTCCCGCCAAGCTTAAGAAGAACCCAAAACTTAAAGGCAAGGATTTAGAAACCACTCGAAAAGCTTGTGAGAAGTTTAAAAATACGCCGACCTCAATTATTAACTATGTTGAGGGAAGTCGCTTTACTGAAGACAAACGACGCCGTCAACAATCACCTTATCGCCATTTATTACGTCCTAAAGCAGGCGGTATTGCCTTTACCCTGTCAGCAATGGGTGAACAATTTACAGGCTTGCTGAATATGACACTGGCATACCCAGATGCAGATTTAGCTTCAAAAGAAGGTGTGCTTTACCAAGTGATGTCAGGACGGGTGAAAAAAATTGTCGTCAGAGTTGAGCAAATGCCAGTCCCAACTGTAGATTCAGAAGTGTATTTTTCTCAGGCAGAAACCCGCGTAGAGTTCCAGCGCTGGCTCAATCAAGTTTGGCTTGAAAAAGACCAACAACTTGATGATATTTTCAAAAAGTATGCTGCAGAAATAACCCACAAAGAGTAATTAACAATCAAGTTTAAAAACACGCTAAATAGCGTGTTTTTTTGTTTCTACAGCCTTAACATTTGCAAATGTTAACAAGCAAACTGCTTTGTAACATTTGCCAAATAACAAAACTGAAATCTAATTTGAAATAAAACACATAGCTACGTAATATGGAGGTTACTAGAACTAGAAATGCAGTAGTTTCTTTACAAATACTGCTTAAGTAATGAGCCATTTTAGTCGTGCTTTACTATCATTGTTAAAACATTATTTCCAAGCTAACAATATGCAACCCAGCAGGACCTTTTTCCCATGCTCATATTTATAACAATAGGTGCAGATTGAATTTACCTTTATCCATAACATTGAGAGCATGCTTGTTCATTTGGGTTCTTGTTACCTCAATGTCTGCTTCTGTTTTCGCCATCACTCCTCAAAATGATAATCACCTACTGTCTTTCGAACAGTTCGAAGCTGCTAATGAGTTAAACCAAAACTCTGTGACAAAGTTATTCATGGATAAAGCGGGAATGTTATGGGTTGGTACTCAAGATGGACTACACAGCTATAATGGTATTCAATTTGATGTCTTTCTCAATGACAGTAATGATCCACACAGTATCGCTGGCAATTACATCATAGATATACTTCAATCAAATGATGACAATTTATGGGTGGCGACATTTTCTCAAGGGTTAAGTCGATTAGATCTCACCACAGGTAAATTTACCAATTATGGAACAAAGCAAGGACTTAATGATTTACATCTTTCAAAGTTAAGCATCATTGGTGATTCGTTATGGATAGGCACTCAGTCTGGTTTATACACGCTCTCGCTTAAAACAAATAAAATCACTAAAATTAGCCTCAGTAATAACCTTAACCCTCACATTACCAGTGTGGCAAATGTGGATAACAAGTACATATTTGTTGGCACCGAAAAAAGCGGCACATTCGCAATTGATAGTAATACCATTATTCGACTCGATATTGAGTCAAATTTAAAGGTTAACAGCATTCAAACCAATAACCTTGATGGCTCGGTTTGGTTAGCCATTGAAAATAAGCTAATTCGATATGATTTAGAAACTCATGAAAAAACCGTGGTATGGGTTAATGAACAACCTACTATATTCAACGAAATTAAAGACTTTGTTATCAATAGCAGCCAACAGGTTTGGGCCATCGGCGCTAATTCAGGCTTAATTCAACTCGATAAAATCGATGGTCAATGGCGAAGCAGAGTCCACAAGTATGAGCCTAATAGCCGTAATTCAATTAGCGAGAACAACCTACAAAGCATCATGCTTGCCCGTGATGGTACCTTATGGCTAGGCACCCGTTATTCAGGCATCAACAAGCTTAATTTGAATCAGGTATATTTTAATCATATATTTGAGATGCACCCATCTAAACCTAAAATGGCTAATATGATCCGTGCCATTTTTCGTGATAAGCAACAACGTTTATGGATTGGCACTGAAAGCGCTGGATTAAAAAGTTTTGATGAACAACAAGGTCAATTTTATTACTACAACGATTTGTTCGCTAAAGCCCTAAACCTTAATGAAAATGAGCTTAACCTTACGGTTCATTCCATTAAACAAACCGAAGATGGCGACTTATGGTTTGCCACCGATCACGGTTTAGCAAAACTCACCGCAGATCAGCAACTCACCTTTTTACCTGCATTTGATCATTTATTGCCACACACACTGAGCATTCGTGCTTTAGCGCTAGACGATAAACAACGTCTATGGATAGGCAGTAGTAATGGCCTATACTTCGTGCTACCTGGTGAAGGCGTATTACATCATTATCAATTTGATTTCCAACCTGACTACTCACCTAAAAAACAAACGATCCTGTCGCTAAAATATCATAATGACAGTTTGTGGATTGGCACAATGGCAGGGCTTGTGCGCTTAAAGCCGGATCAGCAACAACTGACCTTTAAGTCACGACAACCAGCCGATGAATCTACATTAAGTGATAACCGAATTAGAGATTTTATTGTCACTAGTGATGATCAATTTCTTATGGCGACTCACAGTGGCGTAGACAAAATCATTGAAACAGAAGATGGCACCATCCAGTTTGAAGCCCTCAATGAGCAAATAAAAAAGCATACGATTTATGCCATTCTTGAAGACAACAACCACGACCTATGGCTCAGCTCTAACTCAGGAATCATTCGCCTAGGCTTAGAAGAAAAAACTTTAATTACCTATAACGAGTATGACGGCGTCCAATCCAATGAATTTAATGGTGGCGTTAAATTTAAAGATCTCGACGGGGAACTCTGGTTTGGCGGCATCAATGGTCTAAACCAGTTCATGCCAGAAAATGTGCCAACAGTAAGACCCGATGCCAAACTCGCCCTCACAAGTTATACATTTGGCGAAGAGCGCCATCAACTACATGATTTAATGGCACCTCCAGAGTTACTCATGCCCTTTGAAAACAAAATTATCCGCTTTGACATCAGTGCATTAGAGTTTAACTACCCTGGTTTACACCAATTTGGCTACAAATTGCTCGGCCAAGATGATAAATGGATCGACCTACATCAAACCAATGAGATTACCTTTACTAGCCTTGCCCCTAAAGACTATGAACTATTGGTTCGCTACACATTAACGGATAACAATTATCAACAAGCCCCGCTTTCTATTACATTTACTGTGGTACCGCCGTTTTACTTAAGCAAAGGCGCTTATGTCATTTATGGCATTTTAATTATGCTGGTATTGACCATTATTGTGTACTTAAAACAACTCAAGCGTGAAAAGCAACGCGAGTTTGAAATGAGTATCCGTGCATCTGAAGAACGCCTTAAATTGGCACTTTGGGCCTCAGGCGATGGCATGTGGGACTGGAATATCCGTGAAAATAAAGTCTACCGAACTGACATGGTGCCACCACTTATGTTAGGTAACGAAACCCAAGCGTTAATTAACAATATTCACCCAGAAGATAAGAGTCGTGTTTCTAAAATTCTAAATCGACATTTAGACGGTGAGATTGAGTTTTTCGAAGCAGAATATCGAGTTGAAAAGCAGGCAGGTAAATGGATTTGGCTGATTGATCGCGGCAAAGTCGTTGAATGGGACCAACAAGACAGACCTATACGTATGGCGGGGACCCATAAAGATATTACCATTCGTAAAGAAACAGAAAACGAACTCAAACTGTCGACTCAAGTGCTTCACAGTATGAATGAAGCCGTTGTGGTGGGCGAGCTCGACTATCGCGTGCGTACGGTAAACCCAGCATTTAGTCGTATCACAGGTTTCGATCATGATGCGATTGCAGGTAAACACTTTTTATATTTAGCTCACGGTAAACGCTCACGAGAGTTTTATCACAATGTTGAATTACAGCTGCTGCGTAACAAACATTGGGCTGGCGAAATCAACATTCGCACCAAAGACAAAAAAGGCATTCTAGCTTGGCTTGAGATCAATCAAGTCATCGATACCAAAGGTGAAACCAGCCACTTCGTTGCGGTATTCACCGATATTACCTCGCGTAAAAAAGCCGAAGAAGATTTACGAATTTTAGCCAATTTTGACCCATTAACAGGTCTACCTAACCGCACCTTATTTCAGGACAGATTAAATCAAGCCATCACTAAGGCACATCGTTCAAAATCAATTGTGGCGCTGCTATTCCTTGATTTAGACCGCTTTAAACACATTAATGACTCTATGGGTCACCATGTGGGTGATTTATTGCTAAAAGCCGTGGCATCAAGACTGCAAAATGCCATCCGTGATGGTGATACCGTTGCCCGATTAGGCGGCGACGAGTTTACCATTATTCTGGAAGGCGTCGCTAAGCTAAAAGCCGCCACTATTATTGCCGAAAAAGTACTTAAAGCCTTTAAAGCACAGTTCTTACTGGAAGGTAAAAACATCACTGTGTCGCCGTCTATTGGTATCAGCTTATTTCCAAATGACGCTAATGATACTACGTCACTGATTAAGTATGCCGATACCGCGATGTATCATGCTAAATCTTTAGGCCGCAATAACTTCCAATTCTACACAGAAGAGCTGAACCAATATGCGACACGTCATGTTGAACTGGAAGCAGGACTTAAAGAGGCGATTCAAAATAATGAGCTGTATTTGGTTTATCAACCCAAATACGATATCAAAACCAAACGAATTCTAGGCGTCGAAGCCCTATTGCGCTGGAATAGTGCAACACTTGGATTTATCTCACCAGTCGAGTTTATTCCACTCGCCGAAGAAACCGGTATGATTAACGCCATTGGTCATTGGGCCATTGATGAGGCCTGTAACCAGCTTGCCAGTTGGCATCAGTTAGGTTTCGAAGACATTTCGATTGCAGTTAACTTGTCAGCAAGACAGCTTAAAGCCGACATTATTTCTACCATTGAAGTTGCCTTAGCGGTTTCAGGGTTGCCAGCAAGCGCCTTAGAACTTGAACTGACTGAATCAATGATTATGGGTAACCCACAAGATTCGGTAAAAGTATTATCACAGCTAAAAGCCCTAGGACTTACCATTGCCATTGATGACTTCGGTACAGGCTATTCAAGCTTAAGTTACTTAAAACGCTTCCCTATCGATACCCTTAAGGTCGACCGAGAGTTCGTACGCGATATTATTGAAGATCCTGATGATGCCGCTATTACCAGTGCGATTATTACCCTCGCCCACAGTTTAGAATTAAACGTAGTGGCAGAAGGGGTAGAAACTCAAGAGCAATTAGATTTCCTTAAAGATGAAGGTTGTGACCAAGTACAAGGCTTCTTACTCAGTAAACCATTAACCGCTGATGATTGCTTAGAAAAACTTAAGCAAGATAAATGTGAAAAGAATGCCGATGTGGTCAGTGAGCAATAATCCACATTGAACCCAACACTGAGTCGATTAACGTTTTAAATAACAATCAATAAAAAAGGCGATAGCTCCTAGGAGCTATCGCCTTTTTTATACTAAATTCAATACTATGAACGAAGAGCTATAAGCTATGGCGCAACACGCTCAACGCGTTTAACCCAACCTTCTGGGCCTTCAAGCTGACCATTTTGTAGCTCAGTAAAGATTTGATAAATACGTTTAATGCTTGGACCGACTTCGCCGTCACCCACAGTCACAATGCGCCCATCTTCAAAAATATACGAACCCACTGGCGATACAACCGCAGCAGTACCAAAACCACCTGCTTCGACAATTTCACCCGCTTCGATATCAGCAATAAACTTATCCAGCATGATAGTCTCTTGGCGCACTTCACAACCTAAAATATGCCCAAGTTCCAGCATTGACTGCGAAGTGATCGATTTTAAAATCGTATCAGTAAACGTTGGAATAACCACAGTGCCATCTTTTAGCACGTGGAAATGGTTCATCGCGCCTACTTCTTCAATCTGCTGATTATTGGCATCAAGATATAAGACTTGCGCAGCGCCATATTCAGCCGCCGCTTGTCCCGCACGTAATGAAGCAGCGTAGTTACCAGCAGCTTTTGATGCTCCTGTACCACCAGACACTGCACGGTGGAATTTTTTACTAATTAGTAAACGAATAGCCTTGCTCACGCCATCTGCATAATAAGCACCACTTGGGCTTAATATTACGCAGAAGGTGAAGTTCAAACTTGGGCTAACCGATAAACGATCTTCCGTTGCAAAAATAAACGGACGAATGTACAAGCATGCGCCATCTTGCATTGGGAACCACAAACGATCGACATCAATCAATGCATTAATCGCTTCCAGTTGCTTTTCTTCATCAAGGTTAGGAATGCATAAAATATCTGCTGAGGTATTTAGACGCTCCGCATTCTTGTTCAATCTAAAAGTATAGATCTCACCATCATCATGCATAAAGGCTTTTGCGCCTTCAAAGATTGATTGTCCATAATGCAGTGAAATTGCACCTGGGGCGATTTCAAAAGGAGCATAAGGTTCGATGCGAGGATCGCACCATTGGCCATCTCTATAGTCCATTAAAAACATATGATCAGTTCTGAGATTACCAAAGCCAACATTACCTTCAGGTTGAAATTGCTCAGTACGGCGTGACGATTTTAAATTATGTTTGATGTCCATTTGATACCACCTTGAAAACAGAGATTGCAGACTATGAATCATCAGTTGCAATGTCAAGCAAATGGACAATGTGGAGTAAATTTAACCGTCAATTGAAGTGCACATAAATACATACCGCAAAAATGATGCCTAAAAAATTAAAGAACGTTAAAAACATTATCACTAGAAATTCAGCACTAATAGGCAAATAGCTGGGGTGATATGGGTAAAAACAGGGGAAAAAAACCAGCTGAATATTAAAGCTTAGAAAATAGTAGTAAAAGTGGTACTTTTTTTAACCACTTAACAGATTTGTCTATTCCTTAAACCCCAGTCGCTGCTAGAATCAGCATTCCATCCAGAAACTATTAGGACTCCCGATATGAGCCTTGAATTATTGTCCCAACTGGAAGCCAAAATCCAGGCTACTCTTGAAAATGCTGAGCTACTAAAAATGGAGCTTGAAGAAGAGAAGCAAAAGAATGCTCAGTTGACTGAGTCTAATCAACAACTGCAACAAGACCTAAACTCGTGGAACGACAAAGTAAACGGCCTTGTTGGTTTGCTTAATAGCGAAAGCTAAACTGCACTTGCTTCAAGATGTTGAGCTGCAAGTAGCTCATTAAGTTCTGAAACAGCCTGCTTCACTTTTGGCAGGCTTTTTTTCGGCATCACAAAACGCCCTCGGTTGAACTCAATACAGCCTAAATCTTTAACCCAAATGACTCCCGTCACAAAAATTCTAGCGTGTTTTACAATTAGCTTTGGCGCGTAAACTGGAAAGCGTCTCATGAGAACTCCTAAGCATGTTGTTTTGTTATTGACTCAATTTTGGACATTATAAAGTCATAAAGAGTTTCATTAAATTAAACATTATTTATCTAAATATCTGCAAATTTACATACACCTTAAAACAACATAAAAATGACACTTGCCATTTTTTTGACGCTTTGATAGAGTAACCACGTTACTCAGGGTAAATAAAGAGCCAGTTGGCTCATCACCGTATTGTTTTAAAATGCTAAATTTTAAAACCTACGGTTTTTTTTTGCTTTTTTTCAGTAATTTACTCAGGAAGTGTGATGTAAAAGCCACAAAAAAGGAGCCAATAACGGCTCCTTTTATACAACTTAATTTTCGGTAGGCTAAGCGCCAATGAAAGGTTACTTATCTACAGTCGTTAAGTAGTAAGCAATATCTAATAATTCGTCGTAAGACTTGATTGAACCTGTCTCAACACGATATTTACCATTAACCACTAATGCTGGTACACCTGATAACTTAGCGTTTTCAGTATCACGCTTCATTTTAGACATTTGCGCGTTTACCATGAATGAATTCGCTGCAGCGTCGAAATCTTTACCATCAATACCATTGGCAATAAATACCATACGGATATCGTTTTGGCTGGTGAAACGTTGCTTAGAATCATGGATCGCAGTGAAAATAGCGTGTTCAATTTTCTTTTCAACATTCAACTGATGAGCGATAGCAAAAGCACGTGACATTTCAGTGCCCATTTCTCGGCCAATAAACTCAACGTGAGCTTGATTGAACGTGACGCCTTCTGGCAATGTTTTTTCAATTTTTGGTACTACTGTTTTTGAAAAGTTATAACAGTGGCCACAAAAGAAAGAGAAAAACTCAGTGATTTCAGGCTTAGATGTCGCTGGGCCTTCGTTAATCACGGTGTAATGCACACCTTCTTTATAATCTGCAGCAGATGCAGCCATTGGGGCTAAAAGTAGTGCTGCTGCCATTAATAGTGCTTTTTTCATTTTGCTTCCTTTAGTGGGCAATCTTAAAAATGATTTTTAAAACTTGCCATCTGTATTATGCCACCGACTAAACCAGCCGATTCGCATAACTAAATTAGTTATTTGCTAAACCTATCATAAATTAGGTTATCTTCGTATCTCAAGACCTTATCAAGATCATTTGTAACAATCTACAATTGAGTTGTTAATCGCCTTAGTAGCCCATCAAGCTTAAAGGGGCTTCATCCAATGCAGCTAACTGCTCTTTGAACGCCAAGGTTTGTTGTTCCCAGTATTTGATATCACCAAACCACGGAAAGTTCATTGGAAATGCAGGATCTTGCCATCTTTTGCTTAACCAAGCGTTGTAATGCAACATTCTTAACGCTCGTAAAGGCTCTACTAGCTTAAGCTGGCGCTGATCAAAATCATAAAATTCTTGATAGCCTTCAAGCAAAACATCAAGCTGTAATAATCGCTGTTGTCTATCGCCTGTGAGCATCATCCAGATATCTTGAACTGCAGGACCTTGGCGAGCATCATCTAAATCAACAAAGCCTGGCCCGTCAGGCGTCCATAAAATATTACTCGCGTGTAAATCACCGTGTAGACGAATGGTAGGAAATTCGTGCTCTGAAAAAATACTTTTAGCTTTATCTAGTACCTGCTCTGCCACAGTAAAAAATTGCTGGCTAATGCCATCAGAAACTTGCCCAGACTGCTTTAAGAATGCCAGAGCATCATCACCTAAAATCTTACTTGAAAGCGGTTCACGGTACTGAAACGGTTGTTTACTGGCATATTGATGAATACGGCCGATGAAACGTCCGACCGACTCAAGTTGATCTAAATTATCGACTTCAAAGGCGCGGCCACCAATCGATGGAAACAAGGTAAATTTGTAACCTTGATAATGATGCAAGGTTTTACCGTTTATAATCGATGGCACCGCAATAGGGATGTCTTCAGCCGCTAACGCCAGTGCATAATCATGTTCTTCTTGAATTTGCTCCTCACTCCAACGATGAGGGCGATAAAATTTCACCACATAGCGATTGCCGCGATCACATCTAAATTGATATACGCGGTTTTCGTAACTATTTAGTGCTAACAATCCCGTCTCAGGATAGACACCAAGGCTTTCAATGGCATCAAGAATTAAGTCAGGCGTTAATGCCTGATAATGAAACGAGGCGTCGTGTTCACTAGGCGTTTGTATCAGAACAGATGCAGGTTCTTCAATGCGATTACTCATGAGTTCCCTTAACAGCAACTAGTGGTCGTATTAATGTCATCAAATAGCTTAGCACTTCAACATCGGCCTGAGTTTCAGTGGCTAACCAACAAATATCACCGTAAAATTCATAATTCAGCCACAACTGACTACCTTCAAAATTCAATAACCACTGGTGACGATCTGCGCCCCATTGGCGCTCACGCACTTCACAATCTAATGCTGCTGCAAAGGGCGTAGCAAACACTTCAAAACGTTCAAAATCAATATCAGCAGTTATCAAAATGCTCATGGCATCGCTATCAAACTTAGCTTCTTTGATGCTTACTGTATTGAGATTAATTTTTTCTAATGAACCTGAGTTCATACACTTCCTTAAAAATCTATTAAATATTTTGCTAGCTACTGCAAGACATAATCAAGCCCTGCCCCCACTGCGGCGGACGTTCAGCATAATGTGCTTTATCAATTTGTTCGGCATAAGGGTTTGTCAGTAACTGATGTAACTCTACAAGTTTACTGTTATCACCTTCTTCAACAGCGACAATCGCTTCTTGAGCAAGGTAATTGCGTAATATGTATTTAGGGTTAACTGCATCTCTATCTGCTTGCCACTTCTCAATATCTATCTTATTGCCAGAGCCCTCAGTGCCAGAGCCCTCAGTGCCATCTACATTAGCAGCCACACGTTGCTGATAATCTTTATACCAAGTATCAAACTGTGGTCGGTCAATAATTTCATCAGCAATATTAGATTGGTGACTGGTAATATCCAGTCGACCAAGAGCCCGGAAAGTATTGGTATAATCAAGCATATTATGTTGCATCACAGCGCAAAATCGGCCAATTAAGTCTAAATCACCTTTATCTTGTTCTGCCTGTATTTCAGCTAATGACGAAGCACTTTTATCAACTGATAGTGCCGATAAATCTGTTGCAGCAAAGCCCATTTTAGCGCGCATTAATAACAAGTACTGCTTCACTAACTCAGCTTGATAGGTATTTAGCGCCGCCACTAAATCATCTGACTCTATCACCGGAGTGAGCGCTTGGGCTAAACGTTGTAGGTTCCAAAGCCCAATGCCAGGTTGCTGGCCAAAGGCATATCGCCCTTCGGGATCAGAATGATTACAGATAAAGTCTTCTTTAAAGGTATCTAGAAAAGCAAAAGGCCCAAAATCAAAGCTGTCACCAAGAATCGACATATTGTCGGTGTTTAGCACACCATGAGCAAAACCAACCGCTTGCCAATGACCAATGAGAATAGCAGTATCTTTAACCACTTGAGTAAACCAAGCTTTATAGCCTTGGCCATCTTGAGTTAAATGTGGATAATGCTGAGCAATGGTAAAGTTAAGTAATTGGATTAATTTGTCTTTACCGCCTTGGTCACTGTGGCAAAAGTACTCAAAGTGGCCAAAACGAATATGGCTTTTAGCCAGCCTTACGGTAATTGCAGCGGTTTCTTGGGACTCACGCCACACTGGTAAATCAGAGCCAATAACCGCAAGGGCGCGAGTCGTCGGTACGGACAATGCAGCTAAAGCTTCTGACGCTAAAAACTCGCGTACAGCTGAGCGCATAACAGCGCGGCCATCGCCGTGGCGAGAATACGGAGTCGGTCCAGCCCCTTTTAATGCCACATCCCATGCTTGATGTTTGTCAGCAAGTTTACCTTTAAAGGCTTCTCCAAGAATGATTGATCGTCCATCGCCTAACCGTGGTGAATAACCACCAAACTGATGACCACTGTACACTTGCGCATAATAACTTGCGCCAGGGACTGCATGGTTAGCTGACAATTGCATTAGCAATTCATCATTGGGCTTTGTTAGCCCAATGAGTTTTGCAGCATCATCACTCCACGCAAGCCAATGTGGATTACTGATTGGCAAAGGGTAAACTTGCGAGTAAAACCCCTCAAGTTGCTCAAAAAAATCCTGTTTAAACTGCATTAAGCCTTTCCCTAGAACAGCCTACTTACAGATAATGACATCGTCGTCATTAACTTCACATAGCTGCTCACATTGATATCCTTTCTCAATTGCCACTGGAATCGCTGTTGCGTTTTCAAGGGCTCGATTGTCCATTTCTACATAACTTTTACCACTCAAGCGCAGCATACCATCTCCCTTTAACTGACATTGCTCAAGGGTGTCGTAATAGCCTGCGATAAAATCTGCGCTTATTGGATTTTGTGGCTTTTTAGCTTCGTCAGCATAATAAAAAAGTGTCCATTCAGGTGTACGTAAACAACCTGTCAAACTGACTAAGCCCAATAAAAAAACTATTTTAATCAGCACTTTGGAATTCATAAAAACCTCTTATTTCTTTCTTAAAATCAACACGCTATTAAGATGAAAATGCTTGCCATGACTGTATGGTTCACCATGGCTAATTTTAACGCGCCCTATAATGGCAACATAGGGTGATTTGTCTATATAAATCAGCATTTTTAGCAATAAAAAAAGCGAACCTGAGTCCGCTTTATATCAATCTATAGCTAATTAATTGTGAGTATACTCAATCGTAAGCTCACTCATAAGCTAGATGAGTAAGAATTTAATCACCTGATTTAGATTTGGCTTTTTCAATACGTTTAATTCGACCTTCAAAACCCGTTACAGTTCCATCGCTTAATTGGTAAGTCATGGCTTGCTGACAAACCGATATCGCTTTATCAAACTGTTTTGTATCGTTAAGCATAGTTGAAAGCTGCATAAAGCCTGGGCCTTTTTCATCGACAGCCACTTTATTGTCTTGCTGATACAGCTCAAAGACAGATAAATACACATCAGTTAATTGTGCGCCATATTGGCAATACTCAGCCTGCTTACGCAGCTTGTAGCTGTGACCGATAATATTCAGTAAACTCTGGTGCTGAGCACTCGTATCCACTTGATTAGCATGTTTCGCTACTAAATCAGCAAATACATCGCCCGCCCATGCGCCAGTTGCGGGTAAACTCAAATCTGCATCGTTATCGGCTGGTTTCACTTCCGCTGTTGCAACTGCTGCAGGCTTTTTAGTTTCTGGTTCTACAACTTTTGACTCTTCAACCTTAGGTTCTTCGACTTTAGCCTCTTCGACAACTGCTGTTTGAGGCTCTTGAGCATCAACTTTTTCCTCTGGCTCTGGCTCTGGCTCTGGCTCTGGCTCTGGCTCTGGCTCTGGCTCTGGCTCTGGCTCTGGCTCTGGCACAGTATCAGATTTTTCATCTTCAGCGACAACTACAGTTTCAGCTTCACCATCAATGACACTGTCAGAGGTTTTAGCATTATCAGCAGTGTCTGTTTGGTCTAATTCTTGTTGAGCAACATTCTGAGTTCGACGGTATAAATACACACCTAGTAGAACTAATAAAATAATGACAATAATTTTCATTGATAACACCATGCCTGTGTCATGTTTGTGTATGGTTAAATAGCCTTAAAGTAATGGTCAAAGCCTATTTAAGAGAGAGTGACTTCTACGCTGCATTTTTAAGCAACACATCTAGTATTAATAAGCTATTGTATGGCAATAAATCAAGTATTTATCACGCTTTTGTGCCATTAAGCCCAATAACTGGGGATAAATTCAAATTTTGACATTTTTGTGCTTTAGCTCAAGCTTATTATCACCTAAATTGAACTCATTGTTTGAAGCTAGTTACACTAGCCATACCCGAGTAAATTACTAAGGTATTTATTAATGTCTGAACCTTCAATTCTTTCAGGTAAATTGTTATTTGAGCTCAACACAATGACAGCCATGGCTGGCATATATTGTCGTGCTCATCATCAACAGACACAAGGTGAAGAACTGTGTGAAGAATGCCGTTCATTGCTTGAATATGCCGAAACTCGATTAGATCGCTGCCCATACGGCCAAGATAAACCAACCTGTAATAAATGCCCTGTTCATTGCTATAAACCCCATATGAAACAAAAAGTCAGAGAGATAATGATCTACTCGGGCCCGCGTATGTTGATCCCTCACCCAATTATGTCGATTAAGCATTTATTGTCTGAACGAAAGCCTGCCCCTGGTAAGCCACCCGAAGCTGCCTCAAACCGTCATATGCGAAAGCAAAAAAAACCTTAGGATACTGGTTGAAAGGGTCGCTTAAAGGTATTATCACTTAACTTTAATAAGGGGTAACTAATCGAATTCGGACCGTTTTTTTCTCAAGCTTATATCTGGTTATCTTTACTCGGCGGTATACATTGCTTCGGGGTAGGATTATATGTGCGTTATATCTACGCCAATAACGATCCAGATACCACCCAAAGCAATCGTTTACTGGGCTCATTATTCATTCTCATCGCACTATTTTTTGCCATCGGAGCAGTCACTCGCGAGAACGCCCCTATTCAAATCCATTTTATTTTGACCTTAATGGTACCGTTTTATTTCTTATTAATGCCTTTACTTTATTCCTACTGTAAAGCGAGCCTAAAAATACCAGTGTCAGATGGCAATATTGTCAAACATCTCATGCCAACATTTGTGTCGATGTTTTTCATTGTGATTGCGGTACTTTTTAATATTGGTCTAGACCCTACAGCGTCAAAACAGCCTATTAATACCCTCTCTGAATTAAGTCATATCAATCGCGTTGCCTTAATCATGCCAGTATTCATTATTTTACAGAGTTGCTTATATTTTGGCTTAATTTTCAAAACCCTCAATAAACATAAAAAGCGCTTCAAACTCACTACACAACAAAGCTTAAAAGACATTCGCTTTCGCTGGTTACTCATTTTAACGGGTGGGATCTTACTGAATTGGGTCTTACGTATTATGATGGTGTTAGTACCATTTTATTTTGGCGACTCTATCTCTGTGTTAGCCCACACGATCGCCAGATTATCCTTATTAGTCACCGTCTATGGCTTTGCTTTATATGGGTTACATCAAATAACCCGCGCAGCTTACCTTCGTGGCAATGTGAATAATAAAGCCAATTCCAACGATAGTAGCAAGCCACAAAAAGCCAGTGAACAATTGCTGAATGCCGAAGAATTAAATTACCTTCAAAGCATTATGATCGAGGATGCTACACCCGAAAAGCGACCCAATTAACAACATACAATTATAAATAACCATCACGTAGATGATGAACAAGGAACGGAGCTCCATGACTTTATCAACATTCACATTTCGCCATATTGGGCTACTTGGCTTACTCGGATTATCGACTCAAGCTATCGCCAACTCTCCTCAGCATAAAATAACCATTGATGACTTCTTCGATATTGGCATCATGAAACAAGTCAGTTTTAGTCCCAATGCAAAACAAGCCATATGGGTAGAAAGTCGCTGGGACAAAGAACTTGATAAGTCGCAAGCAGATCTATGGAAAGTCGACACTAAAACCCGCCAAACCCAAAGGCTGACATTTAGTAACGAAAATGAATCAAGTCCAGTTTGGAGCCCTGATGGACAATTTATTTATTTCTTAACCAAACGCAGCGATGCCAACGAAAAAGCGCCATTCAACGGTAAAAACCAAGTTTTCAGAATGACCAGTAATGGCAATGACATTCAACCAATAACCAAAGAAGTTGAAGGCGTAAATGCATTTCAGTTAAGCCAAGATGGCAAAAATCTTTATTTTATCGGCAATAAGACTGTTGAAGAAACAGACCAATGGAGCGCCATGCGTAATAGCCATAGCGCCCCTAATTACGGTCACGGCTCTCACGAATCTAACCCATTACATGTGCTCGACTTAGAGCACTATAAGCAAAAAACGTTGATTGATGACGGTAAAGTAGTCTGGCAATTTAGTGTTAATCAAAATCAATCAAAAATCGCCCGTATCACCACTGACGACAATGAACTGGTCAAATTGGAAGGCTGGTCAGATATTGATGTATACGATGTAAACAGTCGCACTCATCGAGTCTTGCAAGATACCCAATGGCGACAACAAGCCCCATCCCCTTACGGGTGGTTACTTGGTTTAGCATGGCATCAAAACAATCAACAACTTGCTTTTAGAATCGATTTTGATGGCCATCCCGGTAAATTATTTATCGCCGATGTGAGCCAGAAAAAAGCCAAAATAACCGAATTAGCTCGTCCCGATAAAGTCACTTTAAATGGTGACGATGTTAAGTGGCGCCCTAACAGTGACGAAGTGTGTTACCGCGGCGCCATCGAAGCGAAAGTAAAAATTTACTGCAGCGAATTTGAAAACGGTAAACAGCAAGATACTCGCAGTGTTATAGACGCCGATATCGTCTCTGGCAGCTATGATTTTAGCCAATCAGGAAAACAACTGGCGCTCACTCATAATGGTTTAATTCACTTTAGTGATTTATTTATTGCTGATGCCAACAAGCGTCGCGCTAAAATTAAACGTATTACCGATATCAATGCCCAAGTGAGTGATTGGCAATTACCACAAATATCAATCGTAAAATGGAATGCACCAGATGGTAGCCAAGTAGAAGGTATTTTAGAACTTCCCCACGGCTACAGCAAACCTCAAGGTCGATTGCCTCTTGTGGTACAAATCCATGGCGGGCCGACCTCCGCCACACCTTATGCACTGCAACATCGTTCATACGGCCGCAGCACGTTTACTGCCGATGGGTGGGCAATTTTATCGCCAAACTACCGTGGCTCTACTGGCTATGGCGATGAATTTTTAACCCAACTTGTGGGCCGCGAACATGATATTGAAGTCAAAGATATTTTGGCTGGTGTCGATCACTTAATTGAGCAAGGCATTGCTGATGGTGACAAAATGGCGGTCATGGGTTGGAGTAATGGTGGCTACCTCACCAATGCACTCATTAGCACCACAAACCGCTTTAAAGCTGCGAGTTCAGGAGCTGGTGTATTTGATCAACGCCTGCAGTGGATGCTTGAAGACACCCCCGGCCATGTCGTAAACTTTATGGAAGGTCTACCTTGGGAAAAGCCAGAGGCATACTCTCATGGGTCATCGTTAACTACAGCGAATAACATCACTACCCCAACTCTTATTCACATTGGTGAGAACGATCAGCGTGTGCCAGTTGGCCATGCGCAAGGACTATATCGTGCCTTGAGGCATTACTTAAATGTGCCTGTTGAATTGATAGTTTACCCTGGTGAAGGCCACGGCCTGAGTCACTATAAGCACCGCAAAGCCAAAATGGAATGGGATAAAAAGTGGTTCGACTTTTATGTGTTAGGTATTGAAGAGTAAATATTGAAGAGCAAATATTGAAGAGCAAGAATTAAAGAATAAGACACGTGCTTAACTCAATGCTTAAATGACTTTAGTTGAGCTTAAAACTTAAATACGCCTAATGATCCAGCCTGAACAATAGCTGTCATTAGGCGTTTTATTTTGTGATTATGACACTGGCTTTGTTATGCTGCTAATCTGAGTCGATTATCACTTTGTGATAATTCACAACCATTAATCAATAAGCATATTTTTATCATTTCAGTAGGAGTAAATATGAAAAACATATTGTCACTGTTGTCCGTCGCCTTCATCTTAATAGGACTGACTTTTTCAACTTCAGCTCGAGCTGATAAATACTCAAAAACTGTCGAAGACTTTAGAAAAGCACCAGAAGTACAAAACTTCTTTAGTAATGCATACGGCTATGCGATTTATCCAACCGTCGGTAAAGGTGGCATCGGCATCGGCGCAGCTTATGGTGCAGGCCGAGTGTATAAAGGTGGTATCCACACTGGTGACTCAACGTTATCTCAATTATCAATTGGCTTTCAGTTAGGCGGCCAAGCTTACAGCGAGATTATCTTCTTCAAAAACAAAGCCGCTTATGATGACTTCACCAGCGGTACCTTTGAGTTTAGCGCTCAAGCTTCAGCAGTAGCTATTACAGTAGGTGCCAATGCACAGGTTGGGTCGACAGGTAACTCAGCAGCAGCTGGTAATGCCGGAAATCGCACCGCAGCAAAAGCTAATTACATGAATGGCATGGCGATATTTACTGCTGCAAAAGGCGGCTTAATGTATGAAGCGGCCATTGCCGGTCAAGCTTTTAGCTTTGATGCGAAATAAGCTTATTTAGACAATAAAACTGTCACCCATTAAAAATGGCTGCAATAGCAGCCTTTTTACTCACTAAAATAAAAGCCGAACTCTTTTGAGCATATCTGTCGCTAAAAGCATAAGCTGACAAATTCTAAAAACTAATAAAACGTCATGCATCTAACAGGTAGTTTTTACAAATAAGGGTTAGCTTTATTTCCAAATCATCAAAGCAAATTTGGGTCATAGAGGACTAAACATCACCTCTAACGAGGTGGACAAATTCACTTAGGCTCTAAACTATAGGTTCTAAACTATAGGTTCTAAACTAGGCCACTCTATTCCTTCTTAGCTCTAACTCAGATCCACTTTCTCCTCAAGTTCCTGAATACATTCCAATAGCGCTAATTTAGCTGAACAGCATTTGTTGATTCAATTAACCGATTCGATTAATCGATTAATACCACTGCAAACAATCATTTTTTGCGGTTACATTATTAACAGGCAGAAAGAGCGTGAGTTGTTAATTGAGAGAATCCCATGGATATAACAAAAAAAAGCTGTTTAATCTTATCAATGAGTTTGGCATTTAGTGTTCAAGCAGAAACATTAACCCGTGACAATGGTGCTCCTGTAGGAGATAACCAAAACTCAATCACTGCGGGCAGTAATGGCAGCGTACTTCTGCAAGATGTCCATTTGATTCAAAAGTTACAACGTTTCGCTCGCGAAAGAATTCCAGAGCGTGTCGTACACGCAAGAGGGACTGGTGCCCATGGTGAGTTTGTCGCCAGTACTGATTTAAGTAACCTAACGCAAGCAGCACCTTTTGCTGAAAAAGGTAAAACCACACCTGTTTTTGTACGTTTCTCTACTGTTGTCCATTCTAAAGGCTCGCCAGAAACCTTACGTGACCCACGTGGTTTCGCGACTCGTTTCTATTCAGATCAAGGAAACTGGGATCTTGTAGGTAACAACCTGCCTGTATTTTTCATCCGTGATGCGATTAAATTTCCTGACATGGTTCATTCACTAAAACCATCTCCTGTCACTAATCTTCAAGATCCTAATCGTTTCTTCGATTTTTTCAGCCATGAAGGAACGGCAACTAACATGCTAACGTGGGTTTATACCAACTTAGGTACGCCTTCTAGCTACCGTAAAATGGATGGTTGGGGTGTTCATGCATACAAATTTATTAATGATGAAAATCAAGTTAACTACGTTAAATTTCATTGGGTAAGCCAACAAGGTGTTGAAGGATTAAGACCTGACGAAGTCACCGCAATGCAAGGGAAAAACTTCAATCACTTAACTGATGATCTTTACAGTGAGATTAGCAAAGGTAACTACCCTAAATGGGATTTAAAAGTAAAAATATTGAACCCAAGTGAGCTCAATAATTTCACTTACAACCCGCTCGACGCAACCAAGATGTGGCTTGATGTGCCAGAAACGACTGTTGGCACAATGACCCTAAACCGCGTGCCAGATAACTTTTTCCAAGAAACGGAACAAGTGGCAATGGCGCCATCTAACTTAATTCCAGGTATTGAGCCATCAGAAGATAAGTTACTTCAAGGGCGTATTTTCTCTTATGCAGATACACAGCTCTACCGTTTAGGCGCTAATTTATCTCAGTTACCGATTAACCAAGCAAAAGTGACTGTAGCCAATCACAATCAAGAAGGCGCAGCTAATTACGCTAATACTAAGTCTGATATTAACTATCAACCAAGCAGAAACCTGCCTTTGAGTGATGATGCTCGTTTTAAATCTGTGAACACGCCTTTATCAGGCACAGTGCAACAAGCCGTGATTGCAAAACAAGATAACTTCACTCAAGCAGGTGTGTTGTATAGAAGTTTAAGCAAACAAGATAAAAGTGACCTTATCACCAACTTGTCAGGCGATTTAGGCAAAGTGGCAGACGCAAATGTTAAACATCAAATGCTCAGTTACTTCTATCAAGCAGATAAAGAGTTTGGAGAACGTTTAACCAAAGCTGTTGACGGTAACCTTAAAGAGGTGAAAAAAAGAGCCAACATTTAAACTCTCATTGTATTGAACTAACGCATTGGGCCAGCGTTAGACAACAGAGTAAGTCCTGCAAGACGTAATTGTGCTCTTTTCTGCCCGTTTAGAGTGCGTCTTGTAGGCCATCCTCATTATCCATTTTTTATTCGCATGGATGCTTACTATATGTCGACCTCATTAAAATCTATCCCGAACTTATTAAAAATCGGCTTTTCAGCCAGTTTTGTTATGGCTTATTTATTATTGTCTTACTCAGCAGCTCAACCTGTAGAGACAAGCAATATTGATGATTTGAGCAAGAATGATGCGGCTCAATCTATTACGCCCAGTCAAGATATTGATAAAGAAACACAGCTATTAATGGATTACTTTTTTGCAGCGGCCAGAACGGGCGATGTAGAAGTATTAACCCACTTTATTGAAGCAGGCTTCCCTATAGATCAACGTAATAGCCAAAGTTACACCGCCTTAATGGTGTCAGCGTACAACGGCCATCCATCAGCAACATCAGCATTGCTTGAAATGGGCGCCAATGCTTGCTTACAGGATAAGCGAGGAAACACTGCAATAATGGGCGCTGTAATTAAGGCAGAATTTACAATAATTAAGCAGTTATATAGCCATGAATGCGACGCAAACCTGACGAATAAATCAGGCATGACACTTAAGGATTTTGCAGAATATTGGGGACAAAGTGATAAATTAAGCAGAGCTATTTTGGTTAACAGCCCTATTAAACAATGATGATGTCAGATGGTGTAAGAGTTATCTAATACGGAAACTTGCCGATTGAATTAATATGAACTTAACTTATTTTCGCTGCAAGCATAAGCTGACATTACCCTTATTTTACTTTCAATCACTTAGCTTAAAGATATAACCATAAGCTGACAAATAGTAATATTCACTAATAAACGAGAATAGTGTCATGTTCTTTTATTACTAATAAGACATTAGCTCTTTCTAGCTCACTTTTGGACAAAAGTAAGTTAATGCAGAAATTCTAAAAGTGAGCTGTGAGATTAGAAAATGTATGGTAATAAATTAAAGTTTACACTGACCCAAGATATTCTTGATTTATATGGGAACGTCAATCAGTAATATTATTGAGATGTTTAAGCATAATGAGTGTAAAAGTAAAGCAAAGAAAATGAGTGGCTATTTAATTACAGTGACGAGATCAATCAAGTCATTATCTAATACTGATAAGTTAACAATTTTGGCCGATATTTCAGGTACGGCATAAAGGTCTCTTTATTGTATGGTTGCCTTTCATTTAATTACCTCAAGCGCTCTAAAAGCTTGATCTAAAATCTGCTATTTTCATTCACCTATTTGTTAAAATGCTTATAGCTTGATATTTAAAAAACTCGCTAAAGACGAAAAAGATAAAGAGGAAAATAGATACTTTGCTATTTATCACTTTTAAAAGAGCGAAAGTCGTATTCAAATAGCACAGTTTGGTCTACAAAATAAGTACAAAAAATGCCGCTATCAATAAGCGGCATTTTTAACACATTGTTTAAAACATTAATTTACAACTGCAAGTTAATTAGTCTTCTTGCACTGTTGCTTCGGCAGAACTAGAGTAAGTCGTACTTAGATCGTCACCCACCGCATAACTTTCGAAGTCCTCAGATAGAATCGCCGTATCTGTTGCATCAGCAATCACGATATCATCAGCTAATAACTCTTTTGCTGACTCTTTCGAAGAGCTACCAATACGTATTTGATACGTTTCTGTCGCTGTACCTGTATTGATTGCTTCATAAGGACCGTAGAACATTGTACCGCCATCAATTGACAAAAAGTAACCTGTTGCAGTCCAATCTATAACTACATCAATATCGGTATCATTTGCATGCGTTAAGCCATCAATGATTTGCTGCGATTTAGATGAATCACGATATTTAACACTACCATCATTACTAAAGATAATTTCGCCCGTTAGGTTACTTGAAGAGGCAGAGCCACCATAAATACTAATATAAGCGGTATTATCTTCGCTAACCTCTGGTGTTGCAGTAAAGCCAGAAATCGCCTGTAACTTAATGGTTGTTGAAATAGAGCCTTCAGCAAGTGGAGTCGTGATTAAGCGTAACTCAGCGTCAGCGTCTAGTGATGTGTCAGCCATTCGGGCAACTTTATTTACACTACTTCCCGCTATGGTCTTAACGGTTGCTTCAGCAGAACTTGAATACATTGCACTTAAATCTTCACCTTCAGCATAAGTTTCGAAGTCTTCAGATAGCACTGCCATATCGCTCTCATCAGCAATGACGATATCATCAGCGAGTAATTCTTTTGCTGACTCTTTCGAAGAGCTACCAATACGAATTTGATACGTTTCAGTCGCTGTACCTGTATTGATTGCTTCATAAGGACCGTAGAACGTAGTACCACCATCAATTGAAAGTGAATAACCTGTTGCTGTCCAAGCTAGAACTACATCAATATCTGTATCATCAAAATAAGTTAAGCCATCAATGGTTTGTTGATCTTTATTTGCATCACGATACTTAACAGCACCGTCTTTAGCAAAGACAATTTCACCCGTTAAGTTACTTGAAGAAGCAGAGCCACCATAGATACTGATGTAAGCGGTATTATCTTCAGAAACTTCTGGTGTAGCAGTGAAGCCAGAAATTGCTTGTAGCTTAATGGTTGTAGAAATAGAACCTTCAGCAAGTGGATCCGTTGTTAAACGTAACTCAGCGTCAGCAGTTAATGATGTATCTGCCATTCTGGCAACATTGTTTGCTCCAGTATCAACAACAATTGTGCCTGTAATTGTGATTGCTAATTCAGCGGTAGTGCCATCAAAAGATTCAATAGTAAAGGTATCGAGTTCACTTTCACCCACAACAAGTGCAGCAATAGTGGCATCAGCAGTATCGAGGGTATATGTCCAAGAGCCATCTTCTAAAATTGCTAATGTACCGTATGTACCCATTAAGGTTGTCTGAACAATAAAAGCTTCGCCATCATCTGGGTCAAGTACACTTACAGCACCTGCTGCCGTTGCCTCATCACTTGCAATTCTTCCAGTTAAATCAAAGAATACTGCTGGCGTAGGTTCTTCTGTGCCATCGCCTGCATCAAATACAGACACTTCAGCGTAAATAGCTAAGCTATATTTGCTGTCTGTACCATCTAAAGTTTCACCTGCATCATAGCCTTCAAAGTCATCTGAAAATATACTTGTAGTGCCAGCGGTATCAGAAAATACTTCAATGTTATCAGCATAGAAAGAACCGAAAGGAATCGTTCTATCATTATCACCGAATCTAAATTGGATAGCTTTAACACCATCAGCGAACCACTGGTCTAATCCTGTATAATCAGAGTCAACAACTGCTGCAGTAGAGAATGAACCTCCACCAATCACTTCACCATCAATAGTCACGGTGATTTGATCTGCCTGATCTAAGTCCCATGTGATTGCTACATCATAAAACTGCTCTTCAACAAATGGTGCAGTGATTATATTGCCAGGGTAAGCGTCACTGTCAGTATTTCGAACAAAGAAACGAGGGTCAATTACGGTGCCGTCGTCTTGAATTTGAGTTCCTTGAATACGCAAATCTATAAGCGATTCACTAGAACTACCAGATGAGCCATAAAGCGTAATGTAAGCATCTTTAATATTTCCATCACTACCAAGCGCAACCTCTTTAGATATTGATGCACTCAGCTTACCTTGACGAAGGTTATCAACGGTAAATCTAATCTCACCCGTATCACCGCCTGTATCGCTTATTTTTACAACTTGAGTAAGCGAAGCAACACGAATATTAATTTCAGCAGTGGTACCATCAATAGAAGCGATAGTGATTGAATCACTTACAGAGTCACCTAGTTCAAGGTTCGCTAAAGTATCATTTGCAGTGTTAACCGAGTAAGACCAACTACCGTTGGCACTGATACTAAATGTACCATAATCAAGTGTCACATCAGTTTGAGCAACAAAAGCATCTTCTTCGAAGTTTGGATCAATAATGGTTAGTGAACCAGTTAATGGATCCGTAGCAGTATGTTGAACAGTACCGCCAAATTCACCTTCGATGATTGCTGCAACAGGGTCATTGTTATAACCAACAGCGGCTCCAATTACATCCAGTAACTCCTCATCAACAGAACTAGCAACTTGTGAAGTAGTTTGCAAATTAATTTGTGCTGTCTCAAGTGTAACTAAAGACTCTTCAGAAAAAGAACCATCAGCGACGTCACTAGCAAGATCTTCCATAACGGTAGATAAATCTGCGTCTGCGTTGTCTGCATCAACTTGTGATAGTAGCGCTAACACAGAACCATATCTATCAGCATCTTCAGCACCATCAGCACCAAGTTCAACAGTACCAACTAAAGTAGGAAGCACTTCTGTTGTATCAAAACGAATACCAAAACGTGCATTAATTATTTCAGCTGCGTCAGCAAACTGGTTTAAATCACTACCCGCGTTTTGAACAGCCATTTCGGTTAAAGGAGAAACAACATAGGTAGGTGGTGGTAGTATGGTTTCCACCCCCTCTTCATCAGTCTCAATTATATTTTCAACTACATTCACTACAGATCTTAGTTGAGGAGCATCTAAGGTTAAACCTGTTGATTCGTCCGTATAAGTACCGCCAGTACATGCAATTAAACCCGCACCTTCGAAATGTACATTGCTAAATGTAACGCCACCTGAAGTGTCAGAGGTTGCAGTGCCTTGCTCTGGAAGAACCGCAGCACCACTATCATCAACTTTAAATATGTCACAAGTTGCACCATCAATAGGGCCTTTAATAATGCTAGCTGAAACATTTAAGGTTGGATTGATAGTGGGTGTAGATGCACCTACGCCTTCGGTAAAGCCTGCATCATCGGTATAATTAGCAGAAACAGAAATGACAGTGCCTTCGTCAGCTTCAGTAATTGTGTAAGATGTGCCGATAGTACCTGTAGACCAAACATAGGTAATGGTGTCTGCTTGAATTCCATCAGCATCAGTAGCTGCTGCAGAGATTGTTTCGCCAGCGATAAAATTGCTTCCGGTTATTGCTATACTACCGCGAGTATTACCATCGAGTTCAGCACCGTCATCACCACCACAACCTAATAGGCCTGTCGCAATGATGAGCGGTATAAGAGATTTATTATTCATTTTTATGACTCCAAAAAGATTCTTTTTCCAAATTTAGCTTGTTTTATTTAAGTACTAGACTTGGCTAGTACTTAAAGCTGACACCTGCGAACAGGCGAGGACCGTAATCACTTACTTGACCCAAGTTACCTTGGGTATAGAAGTCATCACTGCGAGGCTCACTGAACAAGTTAATTGCTGAAACTTTAATGCGAAGGTGTTGATTGATTTTGTAAGCAGCACGAGCTTCCCAAATACCTGCCTCATCAACATAACGCAGTCTTGTGCCGTTAGAAGTGTATGGTTGGAAGTATTCACTACGATACTTGTAGATAAGAGCTGTATCAAAATCGCCTATTTGGTAGTAAAGCTGTCCATTGAATACATGCTCAGAAAATCCAGGTACTGAGGCAGGTGGAACAATACCTGCGGTAAGCTGACTGGTTACACCGTCTAAATCAGTAGTAAAGGTATTACCGTAGTTACTGTCTTCAAACTCATAGGTTGTGTCCGCGTAGTTATAACCAAACTTCACACCAATGCCTAAATCCCAACGATACGAGAATGTCGCTTCGAAACCATAAAGGTCACTGTTTTCGTCAGTAGTGACTGAATTAGTAATAGGTAAAGAAACTTCCACACCGTCAACGATAAAATTCTCTAACTGTGTTTGCTGTTGGTAACCGCCATTGAATTGCTTGTAGTAAACACCTAGCGCTACCATAGAGTCATCGCTTGGATACCATTCAAAAGCAACGTCATAGTTCCAAGACATTAATGGTTGAAGATCAGGATTACCTGAACCATTAACACCAACCAACAAGTCTTCAACTGATTCAGGGTCATCCGAGTCATCGGTTACGAATGTGCGGCTATAACTTAGATCAGATGGATCTGCACGTGACATACCTCGGTAAATACCGGCCCTTAGGAGAATATTGTCATCATAATCAACGACTAAGTTAAAGCTTGGTAGTACTTCAGTGTAGTCACCACCACTTTCAATTTTTTCAATACTTCCGTTTGGTACCAATTCGACGATACCTGTCGCCGGATCAGTGACAACGTCGAAACCTTCTCTAAAGCCAATAGAGGTAACGTCAGTATCCACTACACGAACACCAAAGTTACCACGAATATACTTACCAAACATTTCAGTGTCGTAATTAAGCATGGCGTAAGCAGAGGTAGTTTGTTCTGTTACGTCAATAGTACCCGCATTCTCGTATGTAACCTCTGGGTATGCGAATTCGCCGCCGTTTGATGCTGCTACTGCTTGAGAGAAACACTCGTTATTGTAAGTTGCCCACGAAGCGCCTGTACCGCTTTCTACAACATTACCTGAACTGTCAACATGGGTGATAATATCACCGTCAGAAACACTGGATAAAAAATCAGTCTCAGGGAAGGCTATTTGGCAACCTTCAAGTACATCGATGGCCGATGTTGCAGATTCATCTAAATTATATGTAGTTCTTGAGCCATTACCGTTCGTGCCACCAAATTGAACAAATGTTAGCTCAGAAACGCGAACGCCAGCTTGAACGCTACTAAAAAAATCACTGTCTAGAATATAATCAATATCAAGGCGTGCACCCATAATTTCGTTGTCGCGGACATTTTCTCTGTCGATACGAGTACGAAGGCTATCAGTAAAATTGGAAATATCAGTCACATCAAAATCAGTCACTGTGAAATGAGGAATATATTCACCTAAATCCCAAGATAAGAAAGGACGAGAGCTCGTTCTTCCTCGGTTTGTTATTTGTAGTTCTTCACGGCTGGTTTTTGAATAGCCAAGGTCAAGACTAATCTTTAGATCATCAGAGAAAAAATGTTCAACGTTCAAGCCATATCCACGATATTTTTCTTCACGCGAAAATTGCTCGCCCGCAGACTCGATGCGTTCTTCACCTTCCCAATGTAGAATACCGCCAACATCGTTTGTGATCAGATTTTGTCCCGTTACACCCGGTGTAACGCGCTTTTGTAAGAAAATTAAATCATGACGCGCTTCTGCTTGGGTACGATCTGAAATTTGCGCGTCAAAATTGATATCCCATTTATTTGAGGGTTGGTATTGTAAAGCAAAGAATAAAGCGTCTCTTTCATCAGATGTTTCATTTTGACGGAAGCTTCGGCTTGAGCCAGTCCATGCGTATTCTCTACCATCATCTACTGCAAGACCTGTGTCTGGATCAATATCATTATTATAACCTTGGTTATTTGAGCCAACAATTTCATCTTCACAATCGCCCGCTGAGCTACGGAAAAAACCGGTATTGGTATCGGTTGGATCATTCAAACATGCCCACAAAGATGAACCCGTTGGGCTTGAGCTTCTATATTCAGCTTCTGGCTGACTAATATCTTGACGCTGCAAACCTACACTCAAACCAAATGCTTGACCGTTATCAAACTCAAATTGATCAACATAACTTAGTGTTCCACGGTAGCCCAAATCACCTTGAAGTGAATTGTCAACGTTTGCTTGGTCTGGGTTGTAGTTACCTTTTACTTCAGCCTGAAAACGTTGCTTACCAAAATCTAAAGGCTTAAGTGTCTCCAGAGTAATAACACCGGCAACCCCACCTTCAATCATGGAAGCGTCTTGTGTTTTATAAATAGCGACTTTCTGCATCAACTCTGATGGGAACTGAGAAAAGTTAACTGAACGGTCACCACTACCATTGGTCGCTTCACGGCCATTGATGTTAGTGGCACTTAAGAATGGACCTAAACCACGAATACTGATTTCAGTAGCACCACCATTTTCACGGTGAGATGATGCACCCGTTAATGTTTCTAGCGCCTCACCAATTGAAAGTGCAGGTAAATCACCAATATCTGAAGCAGATAAACCGTCAACAACAGTGGTAGATTCACGCTTTATTGAAATTTGGTCTTGAATTGTTTTACGTGTACCAGTAACGACAACAACTTCTATATCATTATCAACTTTATCTAGATTTTCAGTTTCGGCTTCTTGTGCTATTGCCGAAAATGCAAAAGAACTGGTTACAGAAGTAAATGCAGCAAGCTTCATCCATTTTGCTATAGGTGAAAGCTTGAACTTCCCTATTTTATGGATGGGTTTTGTTTTTTTACTTAACTTCGTCGACATACCGTACTTCCCCTTAGTATTTTAATAAGCATGTTAATGCCATTTATTGGTATATTTTTTTTGCAAGCAGGTTACTGCCATTTACTTCTTATATTTATTATTGCAAGCAGGTAACTGCCTTAAATTCTTATATTTATTATTGCAAGCAGGTTACTGCCATTAAATTCTTATATTTATTATTGCAAGCAGGTTACTGCCATTAAATTCTTATATTTATTATTGCAAGCAGGTGACTGCCTTAAATTCTTATATTTATTATTGCAAGCAGGTGACTACCTTAAATTCTTATATTTAAATTAGAGTTATATTAATTTCAACAAACGAAACCCAAACAAAATTTTTAACCTATTAATTTAAATAAAAATACAACCAATAATTGTAGTTACGAGTTACGAATTTTAAATTGATGTATTAACTGCGCTAAAATTTATACCCTTTATGCATGTTATGAATATGATAGAAAGTAGCTTGCACATAATCACCATCAGCGCCGCCATTGTTTTGGTTATAAACACCCGCTTTAAAATACATATACTGGTTACTAGTACTGTAACCACTATCTTTCATATCAAAGTACTTAGTAATATTAGGCTTACCTTCCCTGATTATAGTGACGAACAACACTTCATCTTCGACGGAAATTTTATAAGAGAACTTTTCGTTTAAGGCGATGCCGTCATCAGGATCTGATAACGTATGTGAACGTGAGCCAATCATATTTATCCAAATATCATCACCATCATTTATTTCATGGGCAAAATAAATAGACCCTTTCGAGTTGCCAGGTAATTTTCGGTAATATAAACGGATGGGTTCGTCATCAGTGGCATGAATTTGGCCGATGATCACGCGTCCGACCTTTTTTTCATCACCAGTGGTAGATACTCGGTTTATTGCCAAAGTCCCTTCCAAACTGCCTTCAACTCCCCCAGACTTAGCTTTCGCCGAACCATGCGCATTGCTGAAAACCCAGTTATTTTTAGTCAGGCCACGCGTTTTTATTCGACTATTACCTCTACGTAGCATTTCGCGTAGTTCGGTTCTCGCATATTTTGTATTTTTTGAGGTCTTGGCACCTACGTTTGGGCAAGCGAATACCAAGCCACCATCATCTGCTGTATAAAAAAATGGCTTTAAGTTAAAGCCTTTACTTAATGATTTCTCATAGACGGTATCAGCTTTTTTATCTTCGTTGAGATCGGTTGGCAACGTTAATGACCAATCGAGTAAGTCAAAGTTTTCACCTGGCTTTTTAAGCGGATCGAGTTTTGACAAATCCCCCAGTAAAACACCTTCAGCAAGGCTAGTGTGTGACTTAGGAATAAGCGTATTCCCCTCAATTTCCTGAGCATTGAGTGATGCGCTAAAAACAGCTAAAGCAAAAAATAGCACAGCGAAAACGTCACACATTTTCTTTTGAAAATGTCGGTAAGATTTATGCGTGTTGATATTGAAATCCTTTATAATTTACGCTCTCTTTGTTGTATATGTGCAGCATATAGTGGCGCACCTACACATGAACTTAACGACCCCTGAAAAACGTAATAAAAATAGGTAAATCTTTGCTTCTAATTAACACCAAAAATTATCTAATTTCGTTGTAAAAAGAAGCAGAACTCTTTGTTGTATATGATCAAAGAGCTATGATTAATTGCTACCCATAGAATCATACATAACTTACCCAATACAGCTGCATGGTTAACAATTTACTCACAACTGTAACTTTATATTAAACAAAATATAACCATCACAACACATCATTGTCAACCAAAATAGAACCTAAAGTATTACCAAAAACCAAAATTGGTAGTAATCAGAGTATAAAAAAGACTAACGCATTGGCTTGACACATTCTCTACACAACAAAAAGAAGCAAAATAAACAATAGCTTACGAAAATAACGAGCTATTTTTGTTGAATAGTTTTTATATTCACTACCAATGAATATGGCAACATTACCAAATAACAGAACAAAGTTAGTCAGCGGCCAAAATGTATTACCAATTTGCAAGCCTGATCATTACCAATTTAAATATAGGCATTACCAATAGGTGATGTAATGAGATTACAGTTCAGAACTAATATGCAGATAATAAGCTGTACGATAATTCGTATTGATTGTGATTTATCATTAATGCTCTTGTTGAACGAAGCTACGCTGTCAGGCGCATTAGTGCTTATTTCGATGCATGTCCTAATAACCTTTCAACCGATGATTTGAAGCGCTACTTTGCCAGTTTGATTGCCTTACATTCGTGGAGCACCGTGAAACTCGACCGCAATGGGTTGCACATTCACTTGTAAATAGGTCTATCGACATGTCCTTGACCAACAATGGCAAACACATCCGTCAGTTCAAGAATGAGTGATTCAATCCATCCTCGTCAGTGGTCATAGTTGTTACCTGTGTATTTATCATCACCACATAAGAAGGCGCGGCGAACCACGCGGCTACAGCAATGATAATAAGGGGTGTCTTCAAGGCTAATTTGGCTTCTACGAGGGCGCGGCATCATAACCTCCTTGTTTAATGCTCAAATCAAGCCTAGTAGGAAGTCACGACTGATGCCATTAACTATGGGTGTCTACGTATTTTTTAAGAAAGCGCGGCGAACCACAAGGCTACAGCAATGATAATAAGGGGTGTCTTCAAGGCTAATTTGGCTTCTACGAGGGCGCGGCATCATAACCTCCTTGTTTAATGCTCAAATCAAGCTTAGTAGGAATTCACGATTGATGCCATTAACTATGGGTGTCTATGTATTTTTTTGGTTGACTGCCAAAAGTCGCAATTGTTTCATTATATTCATGATGAAAACATGCGTCGAACTCCAACGTGCTTTCACACATTATTGTTTCGCTCACTTTTGCACTCGCGAATTTAAAAACGTTTTTATTGGGCGAAGGCTTACGTAAATTCCTTATATACATGTACAAAAACCTCGAGCAACACCAGTACATTTAGTGTACTGGTGTTGCTCGAGGTTTTGTTAAATTTGTCAGACTATGGTTATCTTATGTCAATGTATGCTTTCAGTGACATTATTCATGACCCCAAGGCGTTGGCGGCAGTGCCACTGGTTTAGTTAAATCAAAGTCGACTCTAAAGTCACGATTTTCACGGGTTAAGCGATAAGTGAATACGTTTGGTTCAATATACATGTGCCACACGTTAGTTACTGACGCCGTTAAGCCGTTTTCATTAAAGTTATCAATAGACTCTTGGTCGACTGGAAATGATTGCTGAGTGGCGGTGCCCATGTCAGCAGTATCGCCGCCATACATAGTGACTTTATCTTCAGTGCCATCTTCATGACGATGATCATGCTTTAGACGCAAGCCTGTTTCTGTTTTGGTAATCACCCAAGTACGTGAATGGTCATCACCTACATGGAAAGGAACTTTAAGCTCTGTGTCGCTACATTCACGCACATGCATCACTAATGCTTTATTGCTGAATGCTGAATCTGCTTCATTGCCAGCAGTGACTTTACCTGCAAAAGCTTTACCGCAATAAGCTGCGATAGCATCAAAATATTGATGTTGCGGGTTTTCTTGAGGGGCATGTGCCATTGCAATAGCTGGCGCCATGCTGCTGATTACACCAGCGACCAATATTTTTTTCATTATTATTCCTTTTGGTATCGATCAATTAACTTTTACTAACAAACCACAGTAACAGTGATTGTTTAATTTAACCTGAAAAAAAACCGCCTATAAAGGCGGTTTTTTATTAAAGCGTATTTCGGTTAACTTAAGCAAAAAATAAGTGCGAATAAACTGGTATTATTTTGCCTTAGCAGGACGTTTACCTTGCTTATTGTTTGAATTACCAGAAGTTTTAGCTCCAAATGGCTTTTTATTTTGCGACCAACCAATTTTAGATTTACCAGAACCATTGCTATTCGACGCTTTGCCATTACCTGCAGGTTTACTTTTTCCACCAGCATTACCAGCGCCATTACCTTCAGCGGCTGCCTTAGCTTTATTGGCAGTGGTCGGTTTCTTACCCGAGGATTTTCTATCATCGAACTGGTTACCCGAGAAACGAGTGAAAGCTTTTTTACTGCCATCATTCTTACCGCCCCCCTTACCGTTTCGATAACCTTGACGCTCGTTGCGCGACTCTGGCGGCACGATGTGCTGCGCACCATTACCAATTAAGTGTTCTTTGCCCATAGCAACCAGCGCTTCACGAATAAGCGGCCAACCTGCTGGGTCATGGTAACGCAGCAATGCTTTGTGTAAACGGCGCTGACGACCTTTTTTAGGTACGGTAACTTCTTCACTGGTGTGTTTTACATTTTTCAACGAGTTCAGTTCAGTGTGGTAAATCGTAGTGGCATTCGCCATTGGCGATGGATAGAAGTTTTGTACTTGATCCAGTTTGAATTTCTCTGACTTTAGCCACAATGCCAAATTCAACATATCTTCATCAGTCGTGCCCGGATGTGCCGAGATAAAGTACGGGATCAGGTATTGCTTTTTACCCGCTTCTTTCGAGTAAAAATCAAATAACTCTTTGAATTTATGATAACTGCCCATACCCGGCTTCATCATCTTACTGAGTGGGCCATCTTCGGTATGCTCTGGGGCAATTTTTAAATAGCCGCCTACATGATGCTTAGCCAGCTCTTTAACATAGCGTGGATCTTCAGTGGCTAAGTCATAACGTACACCAGAGGCAATCAATACTTTTTTAATGCCCGGTACGTCACGTGCTGCACGGTATAAATCAATGGTGTGCTTATGGTCTGTCCCCAAATGGCCACAGATACTTGGATAAACACAAGATAAACGACGACACGTGGTTTCCGCTTTTACACTGGTACAACCTAAACGATACATGTTGGCTGTTGGGCCGCCAAGATCTGAAATCACCCCAGTAAAGCCTGGTACTTTTTCTTGAATATCTTTAATTTCTTTGATGATTGATTCTTGTGAACGACTCTGAATAATTCGCCCTTCATGTTCGGTAATAGAACAGAACGAACAACCACCAAAACATCCACGCATGATATTAATCGAGGTTTTAATCATGTCGTAAGCTGGAATGACTGCTTTACCGTAGCTTGGATGTGGCACACGCTGATACGGTAAATCGAATACTGCATCCATTTCATCAGTATTTAATGGCCATGCTGGCGGGTTTACCCACACCGAGCGGTTGCCTTGAGCTTGAAATAACGCACGGGCACAACCCGGATTTTGCTCTTGATGCAAAATACGTGAAGCATGGGCATATAAGAATTTATCCTCAGCCACTTTTTCATAAGCTGGGAGCAGCACATAGGTTTTTTCCCATGGCTTAGGTCTAGCAGGCTGCACACTAATCGCTTTAGGTGCATCATTATCAAAAATCTTTTTATCGGTTGGCCCTGACAACTTTTCACAGCCAACATCATCAGCCCCATAAGGGTTGGGGATAGGATCGATTTTATGAAGTTGGTCGAGCTTACGAGAATCCATGCCTTTCCAACCCGGCAAAGGCTCATGACGAATGACGGCTGTACCACGAATATCGTGCAAGTCAGTCATTTTCTCACCGTTAGCAATACGATGTGCCACTTCCACCAGCGGACGCTCTGCATTACCGTAAATTAAGATATCGGCTTTGGCATCAAAAATAACACTGCGACGCACTTTATCAGACCAATAATCATAATGAGCGATACGACGTAAGCTTGCCTCAATACCACCAATGACGACTGGCACTTCTTTAAAGGCTTCTTTACAGCGCTGGGTATAAACCGTCACAGCGCGATCTGGGCGTTTACCACCTTCATCATTTGGTGTGTAAGCATCATCACTACGAATACGGCGATCTGCGGTGTAGCGGTTGATCATCGAATCCATGTTGCCGGCTGTCACCCCAAAAAATAAATTCGGGCGACCGAGCTTCATGAAGTCATTTTTATTTGACCAATCAGGCTGACAAATGATCCCCACTCGAAACCCTTGCGCTTCAAGCATACGACCGATGACTGCCATACCAAAACTTGGATGATCCACGTAAGCATCACCACTGACGATAATAATATCGCAGCTATCCCAACCAAGTTGATCCATCTCCTTGCGAGACATAGGAAGAAACGGTGCCGTGCCATAGCATTCGGCCCAGTATCTTGGGTAATTAAATAACGTGGATTCAACTTGCATGAGATTTGCCTACAATAAACATCATCATTATGGTGAATTGAACTACATAAAGTTTAGTCCAACTCACCCAACTTTTTTATGGAGGCGGAGTATAGCAGTTACACCACACTAAGTGTGACTAAAAAAACAGCAAAATAAGATTTTTAAGGTATTTAATTCGCCTTATAACCTTATTAAAAACAATGACTTTACTTATTACTTTTGGCTATAAGTTTATAAACCAATAAAAAAGCCAATATTAACAACCGCTAAGCCGATGACCACTAACCAAGTCAGTAACACACCCCATTTACGGCCAAAATGTATTCCGCCCTTGCCCACAGTCAGCCCAATTGCGTGCAATAACCTAGCAACTATCCAAATGGTGCCAAAGCAATGCAATATTGCAGGTGATAAGCCATTAAATTCAGCCAGCATAAATAAAATCAGCGCCATGGGTGCATTTTCAAGTAAATTCTCATGGACTCGTTTTGCGAGGGCTAAATCAGAATTTCCACCAGTCCCAATACCAACTTTATTGATTCGACGCTGCTTTATGACTCGAATAGATAAACCTATCGCAAGTAGCGCGGTTAAGCTGGCGTAAAATCCTGAAATCATCAATGACATGTGTTGCATTTCCTTATTGTTATTTTCTGCAGTAAGCCATAAATTGACTACAATGGAGTATTCATTCTATACACATTACATCAAAATGGAATTATCACATTTTTAACATAAATTTGATGAATTGAAGGTATTCAGCCAACCCCATTTCGGTTACTATTCGCGCCAATGAACCACTACCCAAATAGACTAGAGTGATACACGCCTAATGAACGATTCCAGCTTCATTGAAAAACGCAGATTTATCATAAGATTAGGCAAAGCCCTGCATAAATTTGGAACCCCTGCATATCGACTAGAGTCGCACCTGCAAACGGTGTCATCTACTCTTGGAATCGAAGGGTATTTTTTGATTTCACCCACTTCGATGACCTTTGTGCTCCAGCACGATACTGAACAAGAATACAATCATGTTGCCCGCGTTAAACCTGGCGACTTAGATTTAGGCTCTCTTGCCCGCACCTTTGATTTGGTTGAAGAGCTCAGCACAGGCCAACGTACCCTAGCAGAATCCCTAGAACGATTAGAAGAAATAGCCAACAAGCCTAACCCTTATGGTCACGGTTTAACCTTAATGTCATTTGGCATCAGTGCTGGCGCTTTTGCCATGCTAATGGACACCAGCTGGAACGATGTTTTTTGGTCTGGCATGTTAGGTTTATTAGTTTACGGTCTAGTTTTTTGGGCTGAAAAATCTAAGCGAGTAGCAGAAATGCTCGAGCCGTTAGCTGCAGTGGTTTGCGCCATTTTAACCTGTGGCATTGCTGCAGGCATTGACCCCAGTATTAATATCCCGGTGGTGATTTTATCGGGCATCATTATCTTTGTGCCGGGTTTAGCACTAACCCTTGGCCTTGCTGAACTGGCTGCGCGAGATTTAATATCCGGCACCGCGCGCATCATGGATGCGATAATGCTGTTATTTAAGTTGTATTTTGGCGCAGTACTTGGGATGACACTGGGTAAAGTGATGTTTGGTGAGTCAGTATATATTGAGCCAGATGCTTTACCTCGTTACGCCTCTTGGGCTGCGGTGCCTCTGCTTTCAATGGCACTCGTTATCATCTTTAAAGCACGTATCAAAGATTCACCTTGGGGAATTTGCGCAGGCATTGTGGCGTATTTCTCCGCTATGCTTGGCGGCCTTTATTTAGGAGAGTCGATTGGTATTTTCGTCGGTGCATTGGCCGTAGGTATATATTCAAACCTCTATGCTCGGTGGATGAAAGCCCCTGTATCTATTGCCCTGCTACAAGGTATTGTTATCTTGGTACCGGGAAGTAAAACCTACATTGGATTAAATGCGATGATTTCGGGTGAAACGATGCTCAATCAAGCTCATTTAGGTACCCAAGTATTCTTGATTTTCATGTCACTGATTGCAGGACTGATTTTTGCCAACGTTATTGTGCCACCACGAAGAAGCCTATAACTCAACGAGCGATTAAATCTTTCAATAAAAAAGGAGCCTAAGGCTCCTTTTTTATGCGCGACAACAATCATTATTGGTTTTTTAATAAAATATCCTGCCGTTTTTTAAAATTAGCGCCATACTTAAATCAATCAAAGCAAACAAAACGCTACAAGATAAATCGCTATTGACTCAACAGCTTAAAAACACTTTTAGCTAATATAGCCTTGATGAATTAAATCCAAATAAGCTTAATTAACGTATCGAATATAAAGCGAATTGATAAGTATCTAATACAAGGTCTAATTGCAGAAATAATAATAGAACTAACAAAAACCTAATAAGAACACTAGTTAGAGCACTAGCAAATAGGAACGATGAATATGACCATTTGCGCTATGGTAATCATTTTCGTCGTCACAGTTATATTTCCTTCGATTGCTCAGGCAGAAGTGCCCAGCAAACAACAACCAGCGGCAAATAAAGTGGTTGTCAGTACAATCGAATCAACCGAAATATTGACACCGACGACCACAGATAATCAAGGTCCCATGACCGTTGATAATATTGTGGTGGTCAGTAATGCTATTTTTGATGAAAGCGACCCTGATGCCTTTTTCATTCATCACTGGGCTAATTTCCTCCATATCAATACCACTGAACCCACCATTCTAGACAAGCTTACTTTTGCAGAAGGGGATGCTGTCACCCAAAAAACCTTTGCTGAATCACAACGACTTTTGCGCGCAGAACCCTACTTACGAGACGCTAAAATTTACGCGTCACAAAAAGCCCCTGACTCAGATACCAATGAACAAACAGTGGTGGTCGAAACCTGGGATAACTGGTCATTACTGCCGACGTTTAGTTTAAGTTCCAGTGGCGGCGAAACTAAATACTCAGTAGGGATTAAAGAAGATAATCTGATGGGTTTAGGAATAAAAACACGCCTAAAATACCAGTCTAATGCTGACAGAACGGGCTATAAATTTGGCATTACCGCGCCCCTTAAAATTATTCAACACGCCACGGTTTCGGCCAACATCTACGATAACAGTGACGGGCAAGCGACCCACCTTTATTTCAACAAACCGTTTTACTCACTGGACACTAAAGATCAGTATTTTGCAGAGTACTTAACTGATCAACGTATTGATACTTTGAGACAAAATGGTGAGGACGTTAATGAATTCGAACATAACGTTGATTATGCAGCCCTGTCTTTTGGTTGGTTATTAGATAAAACAGACGCTGATCTTTCAAGAGTAACACTCGGTATTACCCAGGATAAACATCAATTTGGACCAAGCGAAACCTTTCCTGACAGCCCGCTACCTCAAGATAGAGATTTTATCTATCCGTGGATCGGTTTTGAATACCTGCAAGACGACTACAAAGTTTTTACCAATATTCACCTGATCAACAATAATGAAGACTTCAATTTAGGTTGGCGTCATTACGGCAGAGTCGGCTTTGAAACCAATGACGTTGCTGAAGGCAGTGAGCTAGGTTATCACCTTAATTTGAGCACCAGTCGAGGCTATCAACAAGGTGACAACTTAATCTTGTTTAACTTTGTAGGCCAAGCCAGCTTTAATACTACCCAAAAGGATTTTTATAATGTTAGCGCTCAAGCTGAGTACTTTTATAAAATTCACCCCAAGTGGGCTGCATATGCCAAAACCCGTCTCGCGGCCTCTAAAAATAACTACCTCGATAAACCTTTTGCATTAGGTGATGAAACAGGTGTGCGCGGTTACCCAAATGATTATCAATATGGTGATAATCAATGGCTGGTGACAGGTGAAGTGCGCTATTACCCCAACATTAATTTATACCAGTTAGCAGAGTTGGGGTGGGCGACCTTTGTGGATGTGGGGCAAGCTTTTGGTGGGCCTGACGATAATAATGAAGTCAACTCTCCCATCGGCAGTATTGGCATTGGCGCGCGAGTTTACTCGTCAAAATCAAGCTATGGCAGTGTCGGTCATATTGATTTAGCCGTACCTTTTACCAATGGAGAAAATGTCGATGACTGGGAATGGCGTTTTCAGGTAAAAAACCGCTTCTAGCCATGCCGCTAATTTATCATTAGACTTTAACGCTCAACTGTTAGCGGTATGACTTTTGGGTTTAAATAACGGCTTTATTGATTACTCTTTGCCTGAAAACGACTCAATTTTCTGACGAACTTGCTGCTCTTGTTCTTTACTTTCAATACGATAAATCTTCTTAATCTGGGTTCTTAGCTTTGGGTTTTCGTCTGTCGCTACCGAGTCAAATCCCACTGTGACTTTGCCCATTCTTGAAGACACCAATAACGCTTTAGCAAACTTTAAATTACTATCAACACCATTGAGCACTAGCAGGTAAGTCTCGCGAGGACGGCTATCCACAAACACAGTGCGATTATCCATAGTGCGCCAACCATCCATACGGAAATTATCAATGGTCGTCACTTCAGTTAACTCATCAAATTGATAAAGCGCTGCTTTTTGCTTGGCTGCTTCAGATGCACTGCAACCCGCAATTAATAAGATGAAACCAGCTGTAATCAATGTTTTCAAGGTGTTATTTAATCGCATGCCATATACCTTTATTTGTGATTATTAGTTGTGAAGTGAAGCAAATCAGTCATAAGACTTAATAATAACTATAACCATCAAAAGGATATATTGACCAATTAATTTTTAAAGACAGACAGCCCCAGTTCAGCTAACCAAAGCCTCCTATTAAATTCAGCTGACTTAATAGGTGAACTAGAGAGAATGTTGCGACAGTCAAACATCAGTATTCACTCACAGATTTACACATCAGTTTATCGTGAATTTATCACTCGCTGACTTAAGGTGGGAACTCAAACATGACAGTCCCTGACATTGTTCAGCAACTTCATGGGCAATAGTCCCCACATACTGTCCTACTTCATCTATGATTGCTAAGCCCTCGGTTAATTCTGATGTAGCTAGAGCTTGCTCTCTATTTGCCTGAGCAATAAAATGCTGCTGTTCGGCAGAGAAACTCATATGTTCAACAATCTCATGGAAGGATGTCGCCGTTTGCTCTGCAATCATATTGCCTTCAGTCATTTTCACTAATGATAGCTGTGTCAGTTTTACAGTTTTAGCTGCAGCTTCTGCGCTTCTACTTGCTAAATTTCGCACTTCATCTGCAACCACAGAAAAACCACGGCCAAATTCTCCAGCTCGGGCGGCTTCAATTGCCGCATTTAACGCAATTAAGTTCGTTTGCTCGGCAATCTGAGTAATTTCACGCATGATATTAGCGATTTGCTCACCTGAAATTTGAATTTCTTGTAAAGATATCGTCAAAGCCTGCATTCTCTCATTACCCGCTTTTGCTTCTTGATAGGCTGACTGCCCTTTAATATTCATGTCATCAGATGCTGAAGCTGTCACTTGAATCTGACTATCAATTTCTTGAAGCGCTGCACTAATCGAACTCACCGAAGCCAGTTGTTCAGAGGCACTGTCAGCTAAGCTATGACTGTTACTATTTAACCCCGTTGTTGCTGTAATGATTTCCTGAACATTACTCTGAACTGACGTAGCTAAAACGGTGAGATTATTAACCATCTCCACTAGAGCATGACCAAGTAAATCTCGCTCGCTTGCCACATAAGGGATACAGGTAAGGTCACCTGCTGCAATGGTTTCAGCCGCAATGACTTGTTTTTGCTGCATGGTAATGAGGGATAGCATTGACTGACTCATCTGCCCCAATTCATCCTGCCGTTTTAATATTGACTGCCATTTATCTTGGTTTAAATGGGTAAGTTGTATATCGCCAACAGAAAGGTCATCCACCGCCGTCACTATAGTACTTAACCCCTTGGTTATTGCGTTAACTAACAGCACAATGATTAATACCACAACCGAAAGTGACAGTAGCGCGACCACGCTACTAATTGTGATTAACTGGGACTGGCTCGTTTGCATCACTTTTTTGTTAGTCGCACTGACAACAATCCAGCCGGTATCTGCTTGCTGCCTGATAAATCCTAAGTACTCATTACCGTTCTCACTAAATTCAATCAATCCATTTTTTTGCATACAAATAGGCGCATGGGATGCACGATCAACTTTACTATGATCTATACCCAATCCAATTGATGAATGTGCAATCAGTTCACATTGTGCTGATAAAATAAATGCATAGCTATGCTCATCAAATTGGCTGACATCGACATGTTTTTGATAAAAACCGTCTAATGGCACACTGGCAAATATCACCCCTAAACCATTTACTTGCTGCGCAATGGTCACCAATAGTTTGCCATCGACTCGACTCACTCTAGGGTCAGATACCACAATATAGCGACTGCCCATTGCCTGTTTTACATAATCCAGTTGCTGATAATTTTTCCCTATTCTTTGTTGGTTGCTTGCTGCGATGGCTATGCCTTGTTGATCTAACAAAGCTAAATTACGAAATTCAAATTGCTGTGCTAACGCTAAAAAGTGTGCTGAAAGCTGATTATTACCCTCTTGTTGACCCGTTAGCTCATGTAACACAAAAGGACTTTTTGCCAGTGATTCAATAATTTTTTGGTTATAACTTATCCAGCTTATAATGTTTTTTTCAAGCAATGCACTGTTACCACTGACGGTATTTTCTGAAGTTGACTTCATCGTCCCTAGGCTTAAAAAAATGGTAAAAGACGCCAGCACAAAAAAGCCAAAAACGACTGTAGGAACAAGCAGTAAATTAAATTTATTACGTAATTTCATAGAAACATATTCTTATTATTGAGTGCATTATAGTTATTACGAATTCAATCAATAATAATGTATTCAAATGAAGTAAATAATGACCAACCTCACAAAAGTTACGAGCTAATCTTACAAATTGTATTCGTTCTCCTTAGTAATATATTTAAATATTCCATAAAAAAGCCGCATCAAAGAATTAATGCGGCAATTGGGAACACACTATAAATAAATGTTATTTACGACGTCTAAAGCCAAGTAAGCCAGCCAATAAGACTAATACGCCCATAGCTCCACCACTCGAATCAGACTTTGGCTCAGGCGCTGGTGCAATATATTCAGCGACAACTGCGATTGATGCTGTTGCTGCCACTGCCGTTTTAGTTCCATTACTAACAGTCAGCTCAATCACAGCTGAACCATCGGCATCTACAGCTGGTAGAGTCAGCTCTGTGGTTTGCGCAGTATCATCAGCAAATGTCACCACTGGACCCGATACTTGTACCCAAGAGTAGCTAAGCTCATCATCCATATTCGGTGCAGTACTTGCTGCTGCAGAAAGTGTTACAGTCGTTGCTTCATCAGCAGTTATTGCAACTGACGGCTCACCGTTGATTAATGCGACTGGAATACCTTCCAACATTACAGGTGTTAACGACTCGGTATTACTCATATCACCTAAAGTATGAGATACACTGAAATTAAGAGATTGCGACATAACTAAATTTTGAGTATCCATTGCTAGCACAATAGTTTGCCCAATTTCATTAGCTGCTTGCACCATTTCCCACGTTACGGTATCTGCTTCTAGTACACCTTGATGACTATCACTGTCGATAGTTAACCCTACAGGGATTGAAGTCGACACGGTTATAGTTCTTTCTTCATCGGTGTCATTATCAGCCAGTACAATTGACAGGGTGACCATATCGCCAGTATCAATAGCTTCAACATCCACACTGCTTTGCGCGTAAGTAGCACTGCGATAAAGCTCGATAGGCATTAACCCCACATTATCTTTAGCATCTGCGCCAGTGCCGATTTCAAGCACTGTGGTGTATAAAGTGTCCGATTTAAGCTGTTTATCCCAGTTCAATACTAAATCAATGTCTTCGTTTCCGGCCACTGCTGACTTAAAGTCTACTGTGATACTTTCATCATCCTTGCCGATAATCGCCAATTCAAACGTGAGATCATCTTCTATATCCGATGGTGCTGAAGTATCACCATAGTTATGCACAGTGATATAATAAGAACCAGCTTGAGGGTCATTGATCTCACATGATTCATAAGCTGTTTCCGTCGCACTCATACATGTTAATGGATCCATTTCCATTGCGTTATCAGGCTGACCGTTATAGTTGTCATCTCGACCGATGTACAAATCTAAATCAGGTGATGTTGTATGCTTCACTCTTGCAATTATACGCTTGGTATTTGGCGTCACATTAATTAAACGAGAGTAGAATTTACTGCTGTCGTTATACACATTTGTTGGCCAAGATGCGGTATCGCTATCATCACGTGGGATTGTAGTTTCAATCACTTCGACTTCAGCGAGCTCAAACACCCCTATCTGGATATCACTAGAACCCACTGTGGTTATGCCTTCAATGTCAGCACTCCCACGGTCTTGTCCTGTAGTTAACATCACATCATCAGGAAAGCTACCTGCAACAAAAGTTCCCACGACAGGCATCTTTGATGTAGTCAACGCAGCGTTCTCTGGCGTTAACACTAGATAACCCATGCCATACTCAGAACTAAAGCCTTCGCTAATCGCTGCAGTGATATCTAAACTGATACTTTCGCCTGCACTCAAGGTAAAGCTAGATGGTGAAGCTGTGATCGATAACCCTGTGGTATCGGTCATATCACTTACAGTCCAAGTTGAAGCAGCTGTCGCTGTGAACGTGCGAGTCCAAGAACACTCCATCATGCATTCATTCATCAATGCAGAAGGTAAGTTCATGTTTTCAGGAGTACCCTCAAGATTTGGATTAGCATTAACATATTCGTCATATGTCACGTCCATGACTAAACCAGCGTTAAGCGCACTGGCAATTCGAGCGCTACCTGCGCCACCGGTAAACAAACTAGATGGTGTTACGCCATCATCCATTAAAGTATCAGTTTCAGCACTGAGCATTAATGCTGATTGCGCCTCTGCTGGTGACCACTCAGGTTTTAAAGCTGCAATTAAAGTGTAAGCGCCAGCAATATGCGGACTCGCCATCGAGGTACCGCTCATAAAGGTAGTTGGTGATTCAGATTTATCTACGTCAGATCGCCAAGGTTGATATTCGGTATTGGCACCATAGATTTCTACCCCTGGAGCTGAGATGTGCGGCGTTAACCAACGGTTCATTATCGACTCGGGGCCTCGAGACGTAAATGAAGCGGCAATATCTGCCTTAGCAGGATCGCTTTCTAGTACAGAGGCATTAAAACTTGCAGTATGATCAGAACCAGATGCTAACCAATCAGTCAACATTGCACCTTGAGTGGCGTCTAAATGCACTGCTGGTAGCACATGTAAATCTGCATCAACGGTTTCATCCCCGCCATCCGTGTTGATTAAAACAAGCCCTATTGCACCACCAGCAAGCACATTGCTGCCTTTAGCAACTCGAGCAATATCACCACGATCACAAACCACAATTTTGCCTGTGAAAGTATCTGCTTCAAATGGGTCTAAGCATCCAGCTTGGCCAAAATCTGCAGCGCTAACAATCTCACCTGTAATACCGCTTGTCGCCCCTTTACCTGTGAGCATATCAAGATCATAATCGCCGCCAGTAAAGGTGACTTCCTTGTCTGTGAAGCTGCGATCATGTGTATAAGCTGCCACCGTGGTTAACCAAGGTGCATTTCCTGGTGAACCGACTGTTTCGGCGCCTGGACCATCGTTACCTGCAGCAACGGCAACATGAATACCTGCTTCGCGTGCAGCAAGAAAGGCCAGCGCGTCAGTGTCACTCCAAGGGTCACTTGCACCACCTCCCACTGAGTAGTTAATCACTTGCACGCCGTTGGCGATAGCATGTTCAACAGCTAAAGCTGTCACATCAGTCCAACAACCAGCATCAGCGGCACACACTTGATAAGACACAATATTGGCATGAGGAGCAACACCACTGATTTGACCAAAACTGAACTCAGCTTCGTCGCCTACAGCGTTGTAAACCGTCACATCTTTAACGATGTTACCTGCTGTGGTTGAAGCAACATGAGAGCCATGACCATTATGGTCAATACCAATTCGATCATCACCTTCTGGGGTGTAATCATCTAAAATAGCTTCATGCGCCCAAATACCAATCAGTTTGTCATTACAGTAATGAGCTAATTCAGAATCGCTACAATGACCTAAGTAAGTGCCCTCGCCGAGCGGATTCACGTGGTCATAACCGTCGCCACCAATATCAGCAAAAGAGGCACTTGTATGGTTAATTCCGGTGTCCATGATTGCGACGATGACACCTTCCCCCATACTACCTACGCCCGTTGCAGAGCCATCCCAAGCACTTGGTGCTTGGATATGCTTTGGGCCTGAATCGGTATTAAGATGACGCAGTTCGACTTTTTGAACGCTTTTTACACCCGCAACAGAGGCCAGCATTTGCGCTTCTTTTTCTGATAATTCAGTACTAAAGCCATTTAATGCAATGTGATAGTCAGCGTGGATAGTTAACTGACGACTTAATCGAGATTTAGCTTGAGCTAGCGTCTTACTGCGCTGACTACTAAGGTATTGAACATATTGCTGACTAACTGCACTGTTAACGTCTAAGGTGCCGCTTTTAGCCGCCTTATTACTTGGATTAGATAAAATACTGGTTGCTTTAAGGTTGCCTTGATCACCGTGATACGTTGCCAAAGGCTGATCATCAAGTAACACCATATACAGGTTTTCAATATGACGCTGTTTGATTGGAGAAGGCTGATTAGTGCGTTGGCCACTGTCGGTATCTAAACCTCGAGTATCAATAACATTAGCACTTAATGTCGGAGTTAAAGCTAGCGATAATGCAGCTGCAATGATGCTTTTTTTATATATCGATGTCACGGAATCTTCCTCGTTCTAATTATTATGTCTCTCGCCTTTTTATCTGTTGTCGTTAGCAAAACTACCGTTACAGATCGCAGCGTTATGCTGCTCTAGCGATGGCTATAACCTTGATACTCGAAAGATTTAATCACTGGCAAATATACAGCGACTATTCCATTTCATTTAAGCTTCAATTTTATTTCAATTACTTATTTTTCAATTATTTATAAATACAACCTGTATCTAAATGTATCAACAATAAGTCTTTCTCTCAAAATGAGCTCTATATCATCGATTTATGACTGGATGATGATTTACCTCATCATATCGATGGCAAAACAATAAACCTATCTCATTGTTTTAAAAGAAAATGAAAACTTAATGAAAGATAAAAGAAACAAAATCAACAGCCATTTACTTGAGGTTTTGTTGGGTTTCACTGAAAACCTTATGTACGAGTCCTTAAGTACAAGTGTTGAGCAGATAACTCACCTGACTTAATAAGCCCCAGAGTCAGGCGACTCAAGTGAAACAAAAACAATAAAACGATAAATTGAAGGGAAAGCCAATGTCATTTAAAAAGTCAAAATTAGCGACGTGTATTGCACTCGCATCCATCATGCCTGCCGCTGTTTATGCAACCAACCAAACGGATGTATTGTCCACCTATTCTTCATCAGTAAAACAAACTGAAAACGCTACCTTGTTTGTTTACTTATCTGATACTGGCTCATTAACCAAAGCAACTATCAATAACAAAGCCAAGTTCGCAAAAAGCCTACAACAGGTAGAAGCAAGCCAAAAAAATGTGATCAGTGATATTTTGGCGCTTGATGGCAATATCAAGACGCTTCCTGGTTCCAAACTCGTAAGTAACTTTATTCGAGTACAAGCCGACAGCAGCTATATTGAAAAAATTAAACAACTTGATGGTGTACAAGCCGTTGTTGTCGCTACAGCACCTATTAGTGTGCCAACAAATGCACTTCGTACAGCAACAAGCCCTTCGGTTAACTCTATCACTCCAGCATCTGCGCCTGCTTTATCAGATGATATGACTGCAGGTGAAGGTGTTAAAGTCGCTATCATTGGTAGTGGTGTGGATTACACCCACACAGGGCTAGGTGGCGACGGCAAGACAGAAACCTATGCCGCAGCAATGGAAAATTCAATTAATGCTTTTGACGGATTCCCAACTGATGTGGTTGTTGAAGGGATGGATTTAGCCAGTGATGCAGGCTGGGGGCTCGATCCAAATCCAATCGATCAGAATATCTATTTTACCCGTGATTACGACGGAGCTACCCATAATACTGGTCACGGTACTCGCCTTGCCAGTGTTGTTCATGCTCTTGCTCCTGCAGCAAAAATTGCTGCTTACAAAACCTCGAATGTGTCAGATCCATATGGTTATGGCTATAGCTTGTCATCAGAAACCTCAAGCACTTTTATGATGGCATTAGAATATGCTCTCGATCCAAACCAAGACGGTAGCTTTGATGATCGAGCAGATATCATCGTCGTAGATTCATTAGGTGGTAATGCATTTTATGCTGAACATGATGATGGTGTATCAGGTGCAGTAATTGAAGCTTATGCGATTGAAATGGCTTCGGCATTAGGTAGCTTAGTGGTGGTTAACGCTGGTAATGGCGGAGAATGGTACGACAATAGTTTTAATATGACATGGCGCGGCGCCGCGCCGAGTGCATTAACGGTTGGTGGCATGGTTGCTGACGAAGAAGGCAATATGATGGTCACAGAAAAGACCCCATATGGCCCAGTTCGTGGTGCATCAACATTCAGTAAACCTGATATGGTCAGCTACGCTGAAGATATCGAAGTCGCCGTTGTGGGTGGTGGTGATGAAATGGACACCCAATCTGACACTGTCATGGCAGCAGCCCGCATGGCTGCTGCCGCTGCGGTATTAAAATCAAAACGCCCTTCATTGTCTATGGCTGAAATCAAAGCACTGCTTATGAATACTGCCAACAACAAAGTCATGGACCTAAACAACAAACAAGGCGAATTAACGCTTATTGGTAGTGGCGCTGAAAACCTTGAAGACGCATTAGCTTCTGCAGCCGTAGCCTGGGAAAAAGGCTCATATCAGCCTAACCTCAGTTTTGGCTTTTCAGAAGGCACTGGCACGCAGCGTTATACCAAAGAAGTGCAGTTAAAAAACCTTTCAGAAGAAACCGTCACATACGATGTTGCCCTAACAAGCATGGGCAAAGATGGCGACATGGCGCTGACTTGGGAGCATCCAGCCAATATTAGCATTCCAGCAGGACAAACGGTCGTCTTCCCTGTCACTATGGTTGTTGATTACACCAAACTGGCTAACTGGCCGATGAAAATGGGCAGCGATTTATCCATCGACAACTGGCAAAAAATCGAGCTTTCGGGGCAGCTACAATTGATGGCTGAAGAACTACCAACACTGAGTGTGAATTGGCTTGCCAAACCACGCGCGAAAACTTCTATCACCCGTCACTTTGATACGTATGAAGAAATATACGGTACTGAGTTTACTCAAAAATTTAGCGAAACAGCTGGTGCTTATGCACAGCAATTTACCAATGACAGTGAAACAGAAACAACGTTTGCCGTATTTCCTGCCATGAAACATCAACCCAACATCAATGTTGGTAAAGAGCATACCAAAGGTAATATGCTCAACACGGTTGCTGGTGGTATTTATGATGAAGCGATGTGTTCGTCAGGTAAAAAAATGGTTGTTGCTGGCCGCTTCTTTGAACCAAATGATGTCGGGATGGCGAACCATTTCGACAAAGCGGGCGCTGCACTTGTCTATTGGAGTACTTACCAAGAGCAGTTTGTTATCGACAACGAACTCGATAAAGCAGTCAATGGCGACCCTTATGCTTGGGATGAAGCGACTCAAATGGTCATGAGTGGTTTTATTGAAGTTGATGAAAATGGTCAGCCACATGCGTACTACATTGATTTTAATAAAGAGTACGACTGGACAGATCACTATGGTCGCTACACAAAATCAAGCTTACCAACGTATGTCACAGGTCATGGCCAAAACTTTATCGCGCAATACTGTGTTGATGAGTTATATCACGGCGAAAGCATGGCAAGCCTAGAGGACTTTGACCAAAATCAAGGCTGGCTTTTTGGCACCGACCGCGACGCTTTGGCTAACCTTGGTGAACCCATTATTCTGTTTAATCCAGTCCAATATGGTAAGACAACCACAACTGAGTATTTCGACTGGTTTACCGGCGAAATGGTCGAAACACAAAGTAAAGATGGTGGACTACCATTAATCTCTCGCTTAGTGGAAGAAGGTGAAGCCAAAGATTACAGCCCGATGGTCACTCTAGCCGCTGGCGAAACAGCCGAACTTGCGATGGCAAGTGAGTGTAATTTCTCTTTCGGTTTTGGTGGAGGTGGCTGTCAAAATGACGGTATGTTACTCATAAGTCTTGAAAATAACTGGGCAATGGCGACGCCTATGGGCCAAGGTGATTATGCCTTTATTCCACATCCAAAGGACGGCCAAAGTCACAGCATAAATGAAGATGCAGAGATGGGTGAAGTGGTTGCCCATGTTGAACTCGATGCAGAAACCTTTTTTGCTAATGGTCAATACGAAGCTGAATGGTCCCCATATACACTGGCATTAGCACAAGCAATTCCAGGCGATCCTTTCTCGATTGCAAATAACGGAGAAATCACCGTCAACAACCCTGATGCTATCGACTATGATGCAGGCCACATGAGCTATGACTTAGAAGTCATTGGCTATCAAGGTAACGCATACACTGCGGTATCGACAGTGACGATTAACATTAATAACGTTAATGATATTGCGCCAGTAATTGTCGCTGAAATGCCAGCAGTCACCATGGAGGATCAACAATCGGCTGAAATTGATGCCTCAATGTATTTCAGCGACGCTGAAGGTGATGCACTGACATTTAGCGCGACGGGTCTACCTGAAGGCATCAGTATCGACAGTAAAACAGGTATGATTACTGGTACTGCAGCTGCTGGGACTTATGAGGTGGTTGTAACAGCTGATGACATGGTCAATAAAACCGAAGCCAGCTTTACGATGACCATTAATGCACCAGTTGTAGAAGCCGCACCAGAGCCAAATAATGACGATGATGGCGGTAGCTTAGGTTTCTTAAGCTTAAGTTTACTGGCATTACTTGGGTTTAGACGCAAAATGAATAAATAACCGATTAAGTATCTAGGGTATGTTGAGTCAGTCTTTTTAGCTCAATCTAGAGTCTGGATTTATCATTAAAATAAAATGCGCTAAGAATTAAAAACCTTAGCGCATTTTTATTGATTTTTATCTGCCGATAGATACTTCCACTTGAGAGCTTTAAAATTGGCAATAATGCCACTAGCCAAGTGAGTATTTCCGCCCACAAAAGATACAAATTGAAACAATAATTTAACAAACCACAAACAAACCATAACCACTTGAATCTTAATAAAAAATCCCATCACCACCTCATTTATTGGCTTATTCCAAAACTCATAGCTTGTTCACTTAATCAATAAATCAGTTATGTTAGCTATCGACTATATACCGATGCCTATCATGCATTAGTCCGATATTTCGCAGGTTTACACTACAACAAACGCTATATTCAACTGAAAACATAATAATAAAAACAAAACTCAGGAGTTTATTCTGCAGCAATGATTTCACTTCCTCATCAACGATATCAACTTGGTCAATGTGTCATTAATTGTTATGACATGACTATTACAGCTCAAAATAACACCGTTTCCTTGCCAGCCAAGGTGTTCGAGTTTTTAAAATTGTTGATTCAGCACCCTGCTCAAACCGTGACTAAAGAACAAGCTATCGAACAGGTTTGGCAAGGTAATATTGAGGTAGGAAAGCGTGGGACAGGCAATGCCATATGGCAACTAAGAAAATCATTTTCTGAACTCGGAGAACAGCCTGAGGACTACTTTAAAACCGTCAATAAAGTCGGTTACCAATTACTTATCTCCCCTACTCCTATAACGTCAGCAACCATTAAAAGCCAACAAAAGAGTGACCATAAAAAGCCCGCTTTTATCGCGCTTACAGTGCTATTTATAAGTTGTTTAGCTTTTTTTATTAACCAAAAAGCGACGGAATTAACCACGCCACCAACAAGAATCAATGTCGCACCTGAAAGAATTACTAATTTTGAAGGTGTTGAAGAGCGGCCAGCTATTTCGCCTGATGGTCGATTAATGGCTTTTCAGTGGCGCAAAGAAGGTGCTAAAGGACATTTGTACATCAAAGATTTACAAGATGAGTCAGCACCATTAAGACAGATATCAATGAGTCATGACACAGAAGCGGTGCCAAGCTGGTCTCCTGATGGACAATCACTCGCCTACCTTCGAACCACCAGCGATAACCAGTGCTTTGTCCATGTAAGGGATTTAATCAGTAATCAAGACAAACAGCTCGACTCAGGATGTGTTAGTAAAGGGTATTTGCATAGCCTTGAATGGTCACCAGAGGGCAGCACTTTAGCGTATTCAAAGGCTGTTGATGATCGCTCTGTTATTCACCTGTATCATTTTAATAGTAATGAAGTGCAAGCTTTAACATCGCCATCCCCTGGAGAGCATGACTTAATGATGACGTGGTCAGCAGATGCTTCACAATTGGCTGTAATGCGTTCTCAAGAGAATATGATTGCAAAAATTTTACTCTACTCACTCTCAGATGACAGCGAAACCACCATTATCAGTGACGAGACATTAGTCATCGGCTTAGATTGGGAGCACAGCAGTAATCAACTGTATTTTACCGCGCTCAGAGAAGCTGATTTCGTCATCCAACAATATAATGTTGAGTCACAAGCGTTAACAAGCTTTCATCAAGATGAAACCATCAGCAGCATTACAATAAGTGAAACTAGCAATAGCCTGTATTATGCGCGTCATATCTCGCAGGAACATATCACTCATCGCTCGCTGATAGATGGCAGTATTATCAGGCAACTTATCTCTTCATCTCGGGATTTATACGGTCAATACTTACCTGCCACTGATGAGCTGCTGTTTCTATCAAACCGCTCAGGTGATTGGGAGCTGTGGTTAAAGCAGCAAAGTGACAATATCATGCTCACCGATAATATTGGCATGGTAACCATTCCTGCGCCTTCGCCAGTTAGCTCGTTATATGTAGCACCCATTAGAACCAAAGGGCTTGAATATAATGAGCTATATCTGGGTGACACTCAAAACAACTCCTTAGCTAAAATAGAGCCTGTCAAAGGCAATGTTCGTTATGCTTCTTTTTCTACCGATGGCAACAACATCTATTACTCATCTTTTGTTGATGGAGATTGGGGGTTATACAATTACAATTTAGCCACCAATAAAGTTGAGTTATTACTGAAACAAAACATCAAATACGCCATTGAAGATGATAATAATGGCCTGTATTACACCTTAGATAATGTGTCGGGGATCTATTATTGGAACCGACAAACGAATCAACACGATAAAGTGAATGACAGCCTGCGAGCAAAAGACTGGGGCAGCTTTTTCTACCAAAATAACACCTTATATTTCCTTGAGCGAAGTGATGAAAATGACCTTATCCGAGCATTAGATTCACAAGGTATAGTCACCACAGCCTTTAAGCTCCCTGCAATGAGTATTCGTAATGAACGCAGTTTGGCATCAGGTAAAGACGACAGTTTAATTGTCAGTATGCAAGGGATCAATGACGCCGACATCTACCGCATTCCACTTCAATAATTAAAAGAATGTGTCAGTCATTACTGACACATTCCTTTGCAAACCCCCATCATCTATTCAGTAAAATCAGGTGCATATCTGGACAATATTTGACACACTGTATGGCTAAAAATTGGGTTTATATTCAAGCAAAGAATTAATAACAACAAGGATGCCCCATGAAAGCACTTTCACTGGTTTGTGCCAGTATCGCTTTGGCGTTTTCAGGATTCAGCCACAGCGCAGAAATCGACCATAGTCATATTCAACAATTTGGCCCTGTCGCCATTCCCACCTCACAATCTTTATCGGCTGGCAGTCACAGTGATGCTCTAAGAGCCAACCTTGCATCAAGCTTGTCTGCTAATAGTGATATCGATATTTTTGGTAAAAGCTACCAATGGCAAGCTGTTGATACTAAAACAGCAGCCGGTTGGGTTGGCTATAAAGTCCAGCTTAGTGCAGAGCGATTTACCCGAGGTACATTAACGGTTTCAGGCCTTAATGAGCCGCAGATATACCTTAACGGTGTGCTACTTGAAGCATCTGCTAAAGCTGAAATCGCACTGCAAAGTGGCGATTATCAATTCATGATTTTAGCCGATGGCAGTGATGATGAATCTGAGTTCAGTATTGACTGGCAAGGTAAGTCAGATGTTGATAATCCGAGTTTTACAGCAACTAAAACCCATCGAGTGTCTCCTGAGCAGTTGTTTGACTCTGAAGTCGTCACGAGTCTGAACCTATCACCAAATGGCAAATACTTACTCCAAAGCAAAAGCCATTATCCGGCCAATAATGACAATAAACCTGTCAGTGTCACCGAGTTAATCAGTACCTCAAGTAAAGATGTGCTTTATCGTTGGCAGCACAGTGCTCCAGCAAGTGCCGCTTGGGCAAATAACAGCAAACAATTGGCTTTTGTTGCCGACAATCAAATACAACTGCTCACTGTAGATGGCATTAACCTTGATATCCTCGCTAATGACATGGAAAACGTCTCGGGCCTTCAATGGTACGGCGATAACTTACTATTTAGCTGGGAGAAGCCCTATAAAGCAGACGAGAAAGCAACCAATAAACGCTTCCAAGCCCTGCAAGATAGATGGAGTTACTGGCGTAACAACAGCCAAATTTATCAATTAGATGTTAAATCAGGCTTCATTCGCCAGTTAACCAATGACAAACTCAGCAGCTACTTGCTCGACAGTCATGCCGATAAAGAAACACTACTGCTGACTCGTTCACCTGTTGATTATAAAGAACCTGCTCATGGGTTAACTCAACTGGTTGAGCTCAATATAAAAGACCTATCTGAAAAGCTCATTGGTGAATACCGTACTTTCAATTCAGCCACTTATACTGATGATGGAATGTACATCATGGCCGGGCCTGATTTTATGAACGGTCTAGGGGTTCAAGACACTAGCGTGGTTGTCAATAACTATGATGGTCAGCTTTACTGGCGTAGTAACGAAGGTAAAGTCACCGCTCTCAGCAAAGACTTTGATCCTGCTATTGGCGGCGCAGCAAAACTGAGTAATGATGACTTAGTATTGCGCGTTGGCGAAGGCGACCGTGGCCAATTATATTTGTTCGATATTAGCAAAAAGCGCTTTAATAAAATTAATGCAGGCATGGATATGGTTAATCGCTTCAGCGTAGCCAGCGACTTATCAAAACCTGTTATTGCTTATGCTGGCACCTCTGCCACCGTGCCACAAAAAGCTTACTTGATGAAATCGGGTAAAAAGTCACTGCTATTTGATAGCCAAGCAGCCAGTTATGCTGATACACGCTTAGGTGATATTCAAGATTTTGATTTTACCAACAAACATGGCCATTACATTGATGGCCGTGTCTATCTGCCTGTTGATTTTGACGCCAATAAACAATACCCAGCACTTGTTTATTACTATGGCGGTACATCGCCAGTAACCCGTAACTTTACTGGTCGTTGGCCATTTAACCTATGGGCTGCGAAAGGTTATGTCGTGTATGTACTACAACCCAATGGTGCAACAGGTTACGGTCAAGCGTTTAGTGGTCGTCACGTTAACGCTTGGGGCGACTACAGCGCTGATGACATTATCGAAGGTACACAAGCCTTCTTGAAGGCACATAACTTTGTCGACCCTAAACGTGTGGGTAACATGGGCGCCTCTTACGGCGGCTTTATGACCATGTATTTAGCCACTAAAACTGACATTTTTGCCGCTTCAATGGCACATGCTGGGATCAGTAATTTATCAGCTTACTGGGGCCATGGTTGGTGGGGTTACGGTTATTCGGGCGTTGCCAGTAAAGGCAGTTTCCCTTGGAATAACCGTGATTTGTATGTTGAACACAGCCCGCTGTATAACGCAGACAAAATCAACACGCCAATGTTACTGCTGCACGGCAATGCTGACACCAACGTTCCTGTAGGCGAAAGCCACTACATGTATACCGCATTAAAGATGCTTGATAAGCCCGTTGAACTGATAGAGTTCAACGGCCAAGACCACCATATTAATGGTCGCCAAGCACGTTTTGATTGGTGGGATGCAACATTAGCATGGTTCGATTTACACCTTAAAGATGAACCACAATGGTGGAACAAGCTTTACCCTGAAACTGCTTCATCTGAAGCTGAAGAGTAAATAGCAAGTGATGCCTCAAGCCCCGCAAACAGCGGGGCTTTTTTGTAATTTATTTTTACACTTGCATTTAAATTGAGGTTTAAAAGACCAAGGACAGGCTAGCATTAAGGACATTTTAGTCCATAATAATTGGTCGTTATGTCTCTTTTTCAACATACACAAACACGTCATTATGGCTCCATCGAACAGACATTGGAGCTAAATAATGAAAGCCATCGGATATCAACACAACCTACCCGTCACAGATATTAACTCACTACAAGATATTGAGTTAGCGACTCCCACAGTGAGTGGTCACGACATTTTAGTAGAAGTGAAAGCCGTGTCTGTTAACCCTGCCGACTATAAAGTTCGCCTAAATAAACCTGCTGAAACTAACGAGTGGAATGTGCTCGGTTGGGATGCTGCTGGTGTTGTTAAAGCTGTAGGCGATAAAGTCAGTTTATTTAAAGCGGGAGATAAAGTTTGGTATGCAGGAGATGTGACTCGAACAGGCAGTAACGCTGAGTATCAATTAGTTGATGAACGCATTGTGGGTCATATGCCCCACTCACTTTCATACCCAGAAGCAGCAGCTTTACCGTTAACCACAATTACTGCTTGGGAATTGTTATTTGACCGTTTGCAGATAGCGCAATCGCTCGCCGGTACATCATCTAAAAAACGTATCTTAGTTATTGGCGCAGCGGGTGGTGTCGGCTCTGTGATGGTTCAGCTTATAAAGCAGTTAACCAACCTTGAAGTTATTGCGACCGCATCTCGACCTGAAACTGTTTCATGGTTAGAAGATTTAGGTGCAGACCATATTATCAATCATCGCAACCCATTAAGTGATGAATTTACAGCTTACTCACTACCTGCTGTGGATTATGTTGTCAGTCTTAATAATACCGAGCAGCACCTCGTCGAAATTGAGAAAGTACTTAAACCTCAGGGTAAATTTGGCTTGATTGATGATCCTGCAACGCTCGATATTGTGCCATTTCAAATGAAGTCGATTTCAGTGCATTGGGAGCTAATGTTTACTCGTTCACTGTTTCAAACTGAAGATATGCAAGCCCAACATGAGTTACTCAATGCTGTCGCAAAGCTCATTGATGACAATGTATTAAAAACGACTGTTGGCAATAACTTTGGCAAAATTAATGCTGAAAACCTTCGCAAAGCGCATCAGTTACTCGAGACCCGAACAGCCAAAGGTAAGATTGTATTAGAAGGTTTTTAGAACTCCTTATCGGTATAACTTTGACACTTCACCCAATATCCCACAAACGCCGTACTAGTATGCTTATTATGCGGCGATAGGAGCAGACCATGTTAAATCAAATCATAAAGTTCACTGTAAAACCAGAATACCAAACTGAGTTTAAAGCAGCCTTAGTGACTAATAAACGCGGCACGACCAATGAGGCTGGCAATATAGAAATGTCCATATTTGTGGATAATAACAACCCAAATGTCTTTTTTGCTTATGAGCGCTGGGCAAACCAACAAGCATTAGAACAACATATGGCCATGCCTTATACTGCTGACATGATTGCGTTATTTGACTCTGCACTCGATAAGCCTGTTGAGCTGTTTAATTTGGGTGAAACAAACCCAGTCCCCGTTGCTCTAAAACCAGCAAATCCAGAAGATGAGGTGTTTATTATCATCTTTATTTTCAAAATAAATCCACAAATGCGTCAGCAATTACTGACTCAATTTGAGCAACATATTAACCATACTCGAACTGAGCCAGGTAACTTACTATTTGATTTATACACTGTAGAAGGTGATGACAATACGATTGCTGTGTACGAGCATTGGCGCAAAGAGTCTGACGTTTGGGATATCCATTTTAACCAACCATACTCAAAAGTGACGGGGGCATTAATGGAACAAGCAGTAGTGGGTGACATGAATCAATACATGAACTTTGTCACTGAAATTAACGCATGAACTTGGTGCTGATTTAATTATTTATACATATTTTTAAAATCAGGCACATGATCAAGCCAAAATGGCGGTGTACCAATATATTCTTGCACCGCCTTAATAAACTCACTGACTAATAAGGTCTGTTTTCGATGTGGGTATACCGCATATATGCCTGTATCCATCGTTGATAAACCATAGTTAGTCAGTAATGGTACTAACTTAGATTGCGCGATAGGCTCTTCTAAATTAAACAAATCAATCAAGCTGTAACCGAGTCCAGACTTAACTGCATCGATTAACGTTCGCACATCACTGACTTTATAATTACCACGCATTTTATACATTTTATACAAATCGCCATGGGGTGTTTCAGTTAAGCACATCTGATCTAAATTCACGTTACCATTGCCGTAGACCACTGCGGGCAGTTGAATTAGCTCTTCTGGTGTCATAGGCATGCCATGTTCTTGAATAAAACATTCTGACGCCACAATGGCAAAGTGAGTTTTAGCAATTTTCCGTGCAATTAGATTCGACTCAGTGAGTTTGCCAACTCGAAATGCCACATCAAAATGATCAGAGATGATATCAGTGCGTTTATCATCTAAATTTAAAGTCACTTTTACCTCAGGGTATCGCTTCATAAAACGAGATATCACTGGCTGCAAATACAATTGGCCAAAATAGATCCCAGAAGTGATTCGAATTATCCCTTTAGGCTTTGACTGGTATGAATCTGCAATATTTTGAATTTGCGATAAGGTATCGGTGAGTTGCAGCGCTTGGGCTAGAATCTCTTCTCCAGCAGAGGTTAATGAAAACGAACGTGTTGAACGATTCAATAACTGCACACCAAGTTCCGTTTCTAATTTTTTAATCTGTTTAGACAGCAACGAATTGTCCATGTCATGCAAAGTTGCAGCCTTGGTAAACGAGCCTTGCTGAACGACATCAACAAATAGCGCCAATTGTTTGGTTAAAGACATGAAATTACCGTTAATTTAATTCGATGTGTGACTAATAATGACCTAATTAGTCCAACTTAGGGAGTCAATTTATAAAATGTTCTGGAATGAATAACCTTAGCAAGTATAAAAAAACCACAACTAAATGAGAATAATATTTATTTACGTTGTAAATTTTGCTATTTTATCATCAAGTCCATGACGTAGTAGGCATTACAGTGAGTTCAAAAAGCGCGCTAAAAAAGCTAAAGAAGAAGTCAAAAAAATTGACCAATAAGTCATTAAAGCAATTGAATGCGTTAACGGCAAACACCAGTAAAGTCACCTTGCTTAATCCGCAACTAAAGCAAGAGCTTAATCAGTTGTCAGGACAAGTTGTTGGTAATGTTGTATCGGAACTTATTCAGCCACTCAATCCAGTTTTATCATGGTTTAATGACAGTGGGCAGCCATCTCATATTGCGCCTGTTAGCCGCGTAAAAATGCCTATCTCTACAGCAAAACCAGCAGCGACAAACGCCGTCCAAATTCAGCCACGTTCGATTGCGCAACTGCCGCTAAAAACGCCACCTTGTAAACGCTGTCCAGCACTCGCTGGGGGGAATTGTAAATGTGCGATGAAAAAATTTAATCTGAATTAATAACCCATTAAACGCTTAGAATGACGCGGCTGATTGATGGCCCAACGAGGCGAGATAATGCAATACCTGCCATTCCTTTTACTAGCGTTTTAGTACCCGCAATAACAGCACTCTCAACGAATGATGACTTACCGCTTTCAACTAGCCAATCATGACTTTCTAGAATTTCTAACAAGCTTTCACAATCAAGCTCATTATCATCAAAGGTAATTGCAACTGAACCAGCATGGCATTGGTGTTTAATATGTTTGATAGCATCAATTTCATTTAGCTGCTCAATAAGCTCAACAACTTGATCTTTATTGTGGCGAATATATTCAGATCTCACTCTTAATCTTTGCTTTGTTTTATGAACATAAACACTCATCGCACACCTCTATAATTGATAATCATTATCATTACACTAATGTTATCACTGACAGCAATTGTACGTAAAGCACTCGATCACATTTTTGACCTTCAAACATTATTTCTTTATCTCTGTTCTGCTTGCTTCAATAACACACCCCTTTTCCGCACAATCTTTACAAAACTTACAAAACCAAGTTTGTTTCAGCATAAATTGATTAAAGCATTCAATATCATCAACTTAATACCACTCCCTACAGCACTTTTTCGCTCAACTTCAAATTTAAACGGATGATAAACGATCCCTGCCATAAAAATTCACTCAAACGTGATCTCAAACAAATAACTCAAGATTTTCGGTTCGTATAATGCTCGAATGGACAAATATCTAAACAAAGTTATCAAAATGAGACGCTGGGTCATGATAGCTCATCATATTCCCGGCCGAATTCGTCTCAAATACAAGCTTGGGATCATGTCACACCTGATGCAGTTTAATTTGCAAAATGTTGACGATGTGATTGCTCAAGTACCCGCTTTTGTCAGTTATAAGATCAATAAATCGACTGGTAGCATCGTCATTGAATACAACGCCAATCTCGTCAAACCTGAGCTGGTTGATGATCTTTTCGCAGGAACAGATGAGCAGGCAGAACACGCTTATTTCGCCCTTGCTCAGTACTTAAATGCCGAAGGAATTAGAACATGAGCCATAAATACACATCCGAGGGTTATGCCCCACAGTATGCTCAACAAGGCGACAATCAAAGCGTCCCTCAACAAGAGCAAAATCCGCAAGCTCAGCCACAGCAGGCTCAAGTACCACCAGAAATGAATCCTTACCAATCACATATGCCTCCAGGTTATGGTTACGGTATGCCGCCAAATGCAGGCTACCCTCACATGCAACACCCTCATGCTCATATGCATCCGGGCATGCATCAAGGCATGCAGCATAACCATCCGCATATGCACCCAGGATTTAATGGCCCACACGGGCATCCACACTATCACTCACCCTATGCGCAACATCATCCAATGTGGTCACAACCGCACATGATGCCCCCCGCATATTATCCTCACCCTAACATGCCACCTCAGTCAGAAGCTGACGCAAATGCAGAGCAAAACGATCCATTTATGGAACAGGCGCAAGCCATGCTCGAACAAGCATTAGGTGAAGACGCAGGCATGTTTAAAGACATATTAGGAAGCTTAGGTATGAACGATAAAGAATTTTGGAAAGGCGCAATGATTGGCGCTGCAGCCGCATTATTACTTAGCAATGATAAAGTCCGTGGCAAGTTAATGGACGTAGTATCTGGCGCAGGTGACATGCTCAAAACGGGTGGCGGTAAAGTAAAAGAAACCGCAAGCCAAACAGCGAGTAGCGTTAAAGAAAACGTGACTAACAGCAGTGAAATCTTTAAAGACACCTACAGTGCGGGTAAAGAAGGTTTTCAAGCATCGGTAGAGCGTCATTATCAAGCACCAGCTGAAGAAGCGACTGCTGAAGCAGAGCCAGCTCCAACTGAAGAAGCACCAGTGCTAGCAACGCAATCATCAGATGAAATGAAACCAGCATGAGTAATACATACAGCCAACTAAGCCCTGCCAGCCGTGCTTTGCTTGTCGGTGCCATGGTAGGCGGTGGCGCCTCGGTCGCTACCCAGTGGAAATCTTACAAACAAGGTGAGATAGAAGCAGAAATGATGGTGTCTAAGGCGACTAAATCAGCCATTCAAGCGGCGGCAATCAGTGGGCTCACCACTTATGCTGCTGGTAAAATGGCTGGCCGTCCAGTCTTGTCATTAATGACGATTTTGGCTGCAGGCGCAGCGGGACTTTACCTCGTCGATCAATTTTCAGGAAAAAATCACCATGAATAATTATCCTCCTTATGGCTATGGTTACGGTTATGGCCCAGCAGGTCAGGCTCAACAGGCACAGTCTGCTCCGACTGAAAACGCTGCACCATATAAAGCACAAAACACCAAAACCCACTTTATGATGGGATTAGCCGCAGGCGCTGCCGTGGCGTATTTGATCAGCAATAAAAAGGTGCAACAAAGCGTGGCATCAACCGGCGAAAAAGCCTGGTCTACAGTTCGCGGAGAAGTTGAAGAGCTTAAAGAGCGCTTAGAAGACACCCAAGCTGAGTTAGATTATTACCGTAATCTGCATAAAGGTGAATAATGATCCCGTTGCGAATTAAGCACCATATTCCGGGTCGTATACGCTTCAAGCTCAATCGCGCAACCAAGCTTGAAGATACTGGCGAGTGGATCAAAAAAAGCGTCATGGTGATCCAAGGCGTCAGTGCTGTGCGGGTCAATGAAGCCGCTCACTCGATTGTGATTGATTACGATGACAACTTGCTTGAGCCTCACACTATCGAGGCTAGGCTAACCCAGATTGATCTTAGCGAAGCTGAGCTTGAAGAGTCTGAACACCAATTTACTCGTGGTGACATTGCCATGAATGTCATTGGTACTTTATCAGCGGCTTTGCTGCCTAATAAATGGGGGGCTTTGACCACTGCCACTCTGATAGCACCGACCCTTGCTGAAGGCATTTCAGAGCTGAAGCAAAAACGTGTATCAGTTGAAGTGCTTGATGCTATCGCCGTAGGTTTATCAGCCTATCGCGGAGATTATCGCACTGCGATGATGACCCAAACGCTGATTAGTCTTGGCGAATTCATGGAGCAAGAAACCTGTCGTAAAAGTGACAAGTTGCTCGCTGATTTGATGATCCCACAAGAGTCTATCGTTTGGCAGATCATGCCTGATGGCACTCGCTTGCAGGTGAGCTCAACTGAACTTGCGGTGAACGACATTATCGAATTAGTTCCAGGTGACCCTGTTCCGATTGATGGCGTTGTCATTGATGGCGCTGCGCTAATTAATCAGTCAGCGTTGACGGGTGAAAGTGTTCCTATTCGACGAGAACTCGATGCCGTTGTGTATTCAGGTTCTAGCGTGCATGAAGGCACGATTAAGGTCAGAGTTGATAAGGTCGGTAGTGAAGCGACTACAGCTAAAATTGCCCAACTGATTTACGACTCTCTGAGCGAAAAAAGCGAGATCCAGCAAGTCACCCAAGACATGGCGAATCGCCGCGTAAAAATTACCTTAGGGATCGGTGCTGCAGTATTTGCACTGACTCAAGATATTAATCGTGTCGCATCTGTCTTTTTGGTCGATTACTCCTGTGCGCTAAAACTCAGTACACCAGTGACGTTCAAGTCCATTATGTACCGCGCCGCTCAGCAAGGCATCTTACTCAAAGGCGGTAGCGCCATTGAAAAGCTAGCCGAAGTCGATGTGTGTGTATTCGATAAAACTGGCACCTTAACCCATGGCGATATGGAGGTCACCGACGTGGTGCCATTCAATTGCCAAGGTGAACACTGCGCTCGAGATTTATTGGCCATTGCCGCATCAGTTGAAGAACACAGTAACCACCCGCTTTCACAAGCGGTAGTGAATGCTGCCAAACATCATCAACTACCCCATATTGATCACGGTGAAGTCGAATATGTCATTGCTCATGGTCTTAAAAGTACAGTCAATGAACACTGCCTTGTTATGGGCAGCCGTCATTTCCTAGAGTCACATGAAAACGTCAACTTTGAGATCTATGAAGAAGAAATTCGTCAATATGAAGCCAAAGGGCGTCATTTAATTTTCATCTCTCATCAAGGCGAACTGATGGGAATGATTGGCCTTAGAGATCACTTACGTGAAGATGTTCATCAAACCCTTGAGGACTTAAGGCAACTTGGTATCAAGCATTTAATGATGATTTCTGGCGACAGTGTTTATAAAGCCAATATGCTGGGCGATGATCTTAAATTAGATAAAGTGTTTGCCGAAGCGACACCTGAAACCAAGTCCACCATCATTGAGTCTTTACAACAACAAGGCCATAAAGTGATGTTTGTGGGTGATGGCGTCAATGATGCTCCAGCCCTGACCAAAGCTAACGTTGGTGTAGCCATGTGCAAAGGCACAGAGCTTGCCAGACAAGCTGCCGATGTCGTGTTACTGCAAGATAGGTTATACGGTGTTGCTGAAACCTATCAGCTGTCTCAAATCGCAATGAAGATGATCAACAGCAACATAAAAGTCGCTGAATACGTCAACAGTGGCATTATGCTCGCTGCTGCACTTGGCTGGCTTAATCCAACCATGAGTGCTTTATTGCATAACGGGACAACGTTAGGGATTCTGGCTCGTTCGGTCGCCATCAAGAATGGCCCGCGGATCGGCTAGTTCTCGCCAATCCGCGATCTAAAACATCCTGTTTTAACCACAAAAAAGCCCGGTGTAACTGGGCTTTTTTATTGGCACCTATTGTCCAATACCACTTAGTTTTTAACTGATATAAGACTAATTCATCGACCGCCTGCCTTGTAAAAAACTGCAAAATTAAATTCTCCTTTCGGACTGACACTACGCTCCAAGCAGCTTCACCAACCTATTTCAAAACCATTCCTGAAATACTCTTCTAAAAATAATTATTTTATTTTTTCATAGCCTTAGGAAAATAACCCCACCAATTTGAACAATTGTTCAAAATAAAACTTGAACGACCGTTCAATTCATTCTATATTTTAACCAAGCCAAGCAAATGTACGCCAACAACATGGTGTATTACTGCTAATAATATTTGAATTAATTAAACACATTTGAATGATATAAATTCTGGAGAGCACCATGAGCAAGTTTACTATCCACAACCTAGCAACAGCACCTGAAGCAAGTAAAGATTTCTTAGCGCAATCTAAAAAAGCTAACGGCATGATCCCCAACCTACATGGTGTGCTGGCTGAGTCTCCTGCAACATTTGAGGCATATCAAGAGCTGCATAAACTATTTACTAACTCATCATTTAACGCCGAAGAGCTTACCGTAGTGTGGCAAACCATTAATGTTGAGCATGGCTGCACATATTGTGTCCCAGCACATACCGCTATTGCAGGAATGATGAAGGTTGATAGTGGATTAACCGAAGCACTAAGAAACCGCACTGCTATGCCAACTGAAAAGTTACAAGCACTGCACGACACCACATTACTCATGGTTCGTAAACGTGGTTTATTGTCCGATGCAGAAATGGACGCCTTCTTTGCGGCAGGTTATGGTCAACAACAGTTACTGGAAATTATTCTAGGTTTGTCGCAAAAAGTGATCAGCAACTACGTTAATCACATTGCACATACTCCAGTAGATGCGCCATTTCAGCCATTTGCATGGCAAGATAACAAGTAAAACATAGCACTAGCGAAAGCACTATCTGCTTTCGCTGGTTTGCGTTTCATCACCACAAAAACAAGGCTAAGCATGTCAGATAAAATTAAACTCGATATCGTGTCAGATGTTGTTTGTCCATGGTGCATTGTTGGTTATCAAAGCTTACAACAAGCGATTCGCGAGCTGGATATTGCAGATAAAGTCGATATTGAGTGGCAACCGTTTGAACTTAACCCAAACATGCCACCAGAAGGTGAAGAGTTACGTGCTCACGTGGCACGCAAATATGGTTCGAGCCGCGAAGAGAGTGACCAAGCCCGCGCCAATATTACCGCTCGTGGCGCCGAGTTAGGTTTTGAATTTAACTTTGGCGATAACATGCACATAGTGAATACCTTCGATGCGCACATATTGTTAGATTATGCCAAACAATTCGATAAGCAAACCCAGCTCAAGCTAAGATTATTTTCTGCCTACTTCACTGAACATAAAGATATCTCAGACAGAGCAGTGTTGGCTAAAGAGTTAGCCGCTGTCGGTTTACAAGTTGATGAAGCAATGGCGCTACTGGATAACCCTGAGGTGCGAACGCGCATCAACATGGAAAAAGGCCGATGGACAGCGGCGGGTAGTTCATCTGTTCCCACTGTGGTATTTAACCGCACCAGCGCGCTAAACGGTGCGCACCCTGTTGACTCTTATAAGCAAGTGCTGGCTCAGTTACTTGAAGAGTCCGCTAACTAACTTGTCATCGTTACTCTACATGACGTCTGTGTTCGGCAAATCTATTGAGCGACAAAAAGTTATATAGATTTGCCTTCACGGTTTATATTCAAATCCTTGTCTCAACGCTCGCGCTGACTGGCAATACCTCGAATCTGAAATCTTGAACTATAATTAATTCATTGAAAAAGCATAATGGGTTTATCAATGAATAAAAAAAAACCAATATTTGATCCCAAAACATTCCTTCTTGATAATCCTAATGAGCTCATATCATTAGATAAGTGGCAGAAAACGGTCAACTTACTTGCTAAGGTATTTCATGCTCCTGCCGGTTTTTTAGTTCAGTTTACCCCTGATGATGGCTTTCAAGTCACTATCTCAAGTCAGCAAGACAGTAATCCCTATGCAGCAGGCATTGTCATAGAACCCGAAGCCAATATTTTCTGTCGCCGTATCGTTGAAACTGGCAATCCGCTATATGTGCCCAATGCCCCGATAGACCCTTGTTGGGATACCAACCCAGAAGTCCACAACGATGGCTTTACGTCTTATTTGGGCGTCCCCGTTTTTTGGCCTGACGGGCACCCTTTCGGAACATTCTGTGTCATGGATTATAAGCAAACAGAATATGAGGACAGTTACTTAGAGCTTATTGAACAATTAAAAGACATTCTTGAATCTGATCTCGCCTTAATCGATTTATACGGCCAAATGCAGCAACTGGCGATTACAGATCCTTTATCAGGCATTAATAATCGCCGTGGCTTTGAAACCCTGAGTCAGCAACGTATTGCGCTAGCCAAACGTAACCAAGCTAAGCTGGGACTTTGCTACTTAGATGTCGATAACTTTAAGCTTATTAATGACCAATATGGCCATAAAACGGGTGACGATATGATTAAGCACATTGGCACAGTATTACAGAATACCGTGCGTCAAAGTGATGTGATTGGCCGTATTGGCGGGGATGAATTTGTCGCACTAGTTATGTTAGAGCGTGAATCCGATCTCGTTGCCTTCAAGCAACGTTTAGAAGTTGGTTTTTGCTGCGCGAAACGCGCGAAACATTTACCTGAGTATTCAGTCTCTATTGGTAGTATCGAAGTCGATTTACATGCCAGTTTTACTGATTTACTCGATAAAGCCGATCAAGAAATGCTTAAAAATAAAAAGCGAGTTGCTTAATTCTACTAAGGCTTCAATTACTATCAGTTATTTTATTTACTATCAGTTATTTTATTTACTACCAGTTATTTTATTTACTACCAGTTACTTATTACCAGTTACTTATTACCAGTTACTTATTACTAGTTACTTATTACTAGTTACTTATTACTAGTTACTTATTACTAGTTACTTACTATCAGTGACTTATTATCAGTGATTATCGTATATTACTCGTTAATAACAACCTAGTTATCAGCTCGCTTACGAGTTAGCTTTGCACCTATTTAACACACTCGTTAACTGCAGAATCAAGCAGCTGTAAATCAGCAACAATCACGTTAGGCTGCATTTCCCACGGGTCAAATACAGCGCCTTCAGTTCGCTTAATCCATGCCGCTTTAAGCCCCGTCGCTATTGCACCAATCACATCAAACGGATTACTTGATATCAGCCAAGTATCACTTGCCTTCGACTCAGTTGCCTGTAAAAAGTGTTGGTAAATATCTGGGTTAGGCTTAAACGTTTTTATCTCGTCAGCACTGACGACCCCTTCAAACAATGCATCTATTCCCGCAGCATGCAGTAATGTTTCAACGGCACGCTTAGTGCCATTTGAAAAAGCAAACATACGATAACCCTGGGCTTTCAATGCTATCAAGGCAGGCTTAACATCTTCAAAGCTGGGTAAGGTTTTATAACACTCCATCAGCGCATTTTTTTGTTCAGTAGATAAGGAAATTTGATAATAATCGCAGGTATATTCAAGTGCTTGGCGGGTACAGTCACTAAAAGGAACATAGTTTTTCATCAACCCGCGACGAAAGGAATACTCTAATTGCTTTTCACGCCAACGAGTGGAAAAGGCTTTAGCCTTGTCGCCTATCATTGTCTCGAGCAGGATTAACACGCCATGAGTATTAATTAAGGTGCCATACACATCAAAAGCCAAGGTGATGTCTGGCCGTTTTAGATTTTCTTTCACCTTCCTCACTCCTTACCCTTTAATGACATGTATTCAGTAAATAGCTGAGCTTTTCATAACAGCACCTTCAATAACATCGCTTCAACGATGAAAAGTCCTATTAACTCTGCATGGCTAAAGGCGGATTACTGAAAATTGCGTCGATAAAATCCTGAATCGTATTATCGTCGCTGTTGGCATGGGCATACGTACGAATACCAATAATCTGTATTTGTAAAAAACGTGCCAGTGCTTGAGGTGTCTGCTGAGTGTCTACTTCACCTTGCACTTGTGCTTGCGCCAATAACTCGGCAAATGCTGTCTCAACCATCACTAATGACCGCTTTGCTTGTTCAAGTAAATCTGCATTTTCGTCAGTCAATTCCGCCACCGTTTTAACAAGCATACACATGCCACTCGGGGCACAATTACGATTAGCCAGCACAGCAGTTTCAACAAATTGTTTAAGCGCTGCAATAGGAGAATCATTATCGGCGATACACTGGTTTAACTGAACAATACCTGATGTTGCATAGTGCTGTAGTGCTTCTTTAAATAGCCCTTCTTTGCTACCAAAGCTTGCATAGATACTGCCAGGACGCATATCAATCACTTCTTGAAGGTTACGCATCGATGTAGCGTGAAAGCCTTTTTGCCAATATAAATTGGCCGCTTTTTGAATGGTCTCTTCACGGTTAAATTTGGCAGGTTTACTCATAATACTTTTCTCAGCGCAATTAATGGGTGGCAGTTAGTTAAAGGCCGACAAAGACAAAACAACACCTTAAGCACAATACGTCCTTACAATGGGATGATTACATGGCGCATAAAGCACCTAATTCAATTTTACAATGAACGACTGTTCAAGTCTAGATTGAGGCGGTGCCCTTCACACGACTCAATGGCTTTAACCATAATGAGACGCTTGGTTTCTCTTTAACAATAGTCAAGATTAAGTGAGTTGGCAGTAGAGCACTAAGTGATAGTAAATAATCACTTAGTGTTTGAAATCAGACTGAATAAGAAGGGTTAACTATGACTTTCTCTGAAATCTGATTCAATCTTTTGCAAAATATCTAAAAAGTCTTTTAAGTGAAAATGCATTAGCTTCTCAGCAGTATCACCATCTTTATTGATCACAGCTTGAACCAAATCATCATGCATACCTGCTGGATGAATCTTGTCTGTATCAGGTTGAAATTTATGTGCAATCCTCCCAACCAACTGAATCAAAGATTTATCAATTGCAGTCAAAAAACGATTGCCACACATGTCAGCCAGTATGTAGTGAACTTGGCTTCTTAACAGCACCGTTTCAGGATATTGTAATGAGTCACTTTCGTGTGCACAGGCATCTAACAACAAGGCTTTATGCTCTTCAGTACAATGCTCAGCTGCCAAACGGGCCACCATTGGCTCAATTTCAAGCCTCGCTTCGCAAATTTCCCTAAACGACATTTGGTTAAGAAAAAACAAATCTTTCGTCGCCGAGGTTAAGCGCTCAAAGGTCATTTGTTTAACAAATGCGCCACCTGTTGCCCCTTGTTTAATTTCAATCAAACCATTGGCTTCTAACGCTTTAAATGATTCCCTAATGACCGTTCTGCTAACACTAAAGGTTTCAATCAGCTCTCGCTCTGAAGGTAGCTTGTCACCAGCACAATACTGACCATCAAAAATGGCAGATTTTAATTGATTGAAAACCTCATCAGAGGCCTTTACTTGCTTGATTGGTTTAAAGTTACTCAAGACAAACCCTTAAAATATTTTAATGATTAATAGTATCACACCCATTGTTATTGAGCAGTGTTCTCAACCGCTTATCCCACTATCAATATTGTTACTAAGTGAGTACTTCCTACCCAGTTGTGTTTATAAAAACAACACCCTAACTCCAGTTAATGTTAATCAAATTTTATTTTAGTGAACTCACACTGAAAAAAACTGAATCTGTGACCCTTTTTACAACTTTAACTCAACATTATGTACTTACAAAATTAAATATCATACATTTCACCAATCAAACGTCATACATTTGACAATTGGTAAAGCGGAAAGAAGTTTGGCCAATATCAAGCTACCGCAAACCCTAATTCACTAAGCAGGTAGAAGTTCAAGTGCGCTGTTAGCGGTGTGGTCATCACCCTAAGCCGCTAGGGCAAAGGAGTAGGAAAATGAGTAAAAACAAATCACCAGAAACCAAAGTCATGGATCAATATACGAGTCACGTTTTGCAGCATGGTATTTCGCGCCGAAGCTTTCTGTCCCGAGCAGCAATGGGAACTGGTGCAGTCGCATTTACGGGTTTATCAAGTGCTAGTGCGGAAGCAGCCACGGCGAGTGATACAGAAAATCTCGCAAAAAGTTCTGATGGTGGTGCTGTTCTAGACTTCATGCCGAAGCCAAAACCAATCAAAGATAGTCAAATTTCTTCTACACAAACATTCGATGTTGTTGTTGTCGGCGCTGGTGCTTCAGGTGTACCTGCTGCGCTATCGGCTGCTGAGAATGGCGCTAAAGTTGCGGTACTACAAAAACAATCCATTGTTGTTTCTCAAGGGAATACTGGCTCAGGCCTTGATTTGGCGAACTGTGATAAAGCAGGTGTTGAAGCTATGGTTGCCCGTCTTATGAGTGACAGTGCACATCGCTGCAGCCCAGAGCTATTAAGAGAGTGGGCTTATAACTCAGGCGAAGCCGTATCTTGGGTTATTGATCGCGCTAAAAAGGGCGGCGCACAAGTTGTCGATCAAGGTACTGGCCCACAGCATGGTATTCATGGTGTAACTGAACACAAACTTAACTTTGTGACCTCATATTTTGGGCCTAAGCCATACACCACTGGTGACGGCATGCGTGATCTTGCTAAGACAGCCGAGAAAGCAGGAGTAGAGTTTTTCTTCAATACGCCAGCAAACCAACTGATCCAAGATGCATCAGGCAAGGTGATTGGTGTCATCGCTCAGAATCGTGACGGTTCTTACCACAAGTTTATGGCTAAAAAAGGCGTGATTTTGTCTGCTGGTGACTACCAGAACAACAAAGCAATGTGTGACTTCTTTATCCCTGACTTAAAGAACTTTGAACGTAAGCAAATGGATCGTAACGGTGATGGTTTCTCTATGGCCTATTGGGCTGGCGGCGTAATCGAGCCTGTAGGACACACTAAAATGCTGCACGATTTTGATGCAGGCCCAGCTTCAATGTGTGATATGCCTTTCCTTGCGGTTAACCGTAAAGGCAATCGTTTCGTCAATGAAACCGTAGCAATGTCATTGATGAACAACTACTTACGTGATGAAGAAAATGCAGGTCATTACTCGCAAGTATTTGACGCTAACTACATGGAACAAGCTGCTGATTGGCCGGGCAAACTTTATTCTCCAGAGCAAATGAAAAAATACATGCCTGAAGACCCAGCCGAGAAAAAAGGGGTTTACGCCTCACTCACAAACACTTACTCAGCAAATACATTGGAAGAGTTAGCAGTCAAACTGGAATGTGATCCTAAAACATTCGTTGCCAATGTTAAGCGTTATAACGAGCTATGCAAAACAGGGCAAGATGACGATTTTGGCAAACCTTCATCTAAAATGCTGCCGATTGTTAAAGCTCCTTTCTATGGCATTCACCGCCGTATGCGTGTTTCCACCATTTGCTCAGGAATGTTAGTCGATAAAAACCACCAGGCACTAGATGCTGACGGTAACAAAATTGGTGGTCTATTCGTCATCGGTAATTTAGGTGGCGGCTTCTACGGTGGCGTTGATTACCCACTCACTGTTTTCGGTCTATCACTTGGTCGCTGCTACACCTTTGGTTATTTAGCAGGCAAATACGTTGCCAAGCTATAAGCGCCATAACGACAACAAAGTGAATGCCTGTTATTCAGGCAGCCTTCCAAAATGAAATCATGGAATAAAGCAATGAAAAACTTAACTATCCACAACATTATATTTTCTCTTGCATTCAGCTTCTTGGCCAGTAATGCAATGGCTAATGACGCGCAACTACTAGAAGTCACCCACAAAAATGCAGGGCTTGTGTGTAATGATTGTCATGCCAAAAGTAAGAAAGAAGAAGTTCGCATAACTAAGTGCTTAGCATGTCATGACACTGCTGATTTAGCAGAAGCAACGGCTGACTTTGAGCCAACAAACCCTCATAAAAACCGTCACTTCGATACCGAAACGAACTGTAATTATTGTCACCACCAACATAAAGAGTCTGAGAACTACTGCGAAGGCTGTCATCAACGTTTTGACTTCGTCACGCCTTAATCGAAATCAATGAATATCGGCAAAAATTAAACCAATAAACATGGATGATAAATATGAACACAAAACTACTACCAGTAGTCGCAGCTTGTTTAGCGGCTAGCCCAGCCTTTGCAGCAGAGCCTATTGCAAATTTATTCAACGATGCAACGTTCAAAGGGCAACTACAGTTATTTGATTTTCAGCGCGATTTTGATGGCGAAACCGCTGATAGACGTGACACCTCTTTTGGCGGACTTTTTTACCTACGTTCAGGTGAATCAAATGGGGTCAGCTTTGGGGGTTCATTCGCCTCTGCAAACCCAATTTGGGATAGCAACGATGCCATTTATGGTCTAGTGGGTGGCGGTGCTCCGGGCACTTCAAACGAGCGAGACTCAGTTAACCGCTTGCAAGAATACTTTGTCAGTGGCAACTGGTACGACACAAAAATAACCCTTGGTGCACAAGAACTTCGCACGCCAATGATGAACCCGTTTCCATTAAGAGCGATCCCTTTCACTTACCGTGGCGCGAGTGTTAAAAATACATCAATCGACAATTTAGCCATTTCAGCTTTATATATCACTGATTACATGGGCTGGACCGATGAAGAGTTTGCCAATGCTTCTGATGGTGTAAAGGGGGAGTTTGCTCGTAAAGGTGTTATCGTTGATGTTGAAGATAACCCAATGTTGGCTCTAGGTTTTGATTACACCTTACCGTTTGAAAAGGTGAAAACGAAAGCAAGCCTTTGGCACTACAACATGGAAGACGTATACAAACAAACCTATTTCAAACTTACGATGAGCGGTGAGTTAGGTGCGACAAACTGGTACTTCAAGCCATCTTATTTAAAACAAGATTCCCAAGGGAGTTTAAGTAGCACCGAAGCACAATTCGATACCTATCAAGCTGGTTTTCACCTTGGTATGAAATGGAATGGCTTTGATGCAACAGTTAAATACGTTGAAACGGGTGATGGCGATATTGTGGCACCGTTTGGCGATGAAAAAGTGGTTATTCAACAAGTTGTTCAATCTGGCCGCGCAAATGAAGATGTGTATGCTGCGCAACTTGCCTACCGCTTTGCACCAAGCTCAGCACTTAATGGCGTTAGCGCATATCTAAACTGGGCAAACTACGAAGTCGATGGTGACGCGAGTCAAGACATTGATGAAACTGATATTTCTGTACGTTACGACCTGAAAGAATATGTAGAAGGACTCAGTCTACGAGCTCGTCATGCCATTGTAAATTACAGCACTGGTGACGATTTAACGGATACCCGTTTCTACGTCTACTATAAATTTGAAATCTAAGCTCTATTTACATCATCTCTAAAATAAAAGGGCCGCCTCCCCTATAGGCCCTTTTTTCTTTTTAAAACAATCAATACAACTGGAGTTTCTCATGAAGATGAAACTAAGCACTGTTGCGCTTTCTATTACCTTATCCTTTGCATTAAGCGGCTGTAATAGCAGCGATGACGATACAACAAGCCTTCGACATTAATTAACCGGCTGCATAATTAATTAGTCGCTGTGGCCTGATAAGGGATCCGAAATGCGATGGTGTACGCCACAGGTAAAACAATCAATGTCAAAATCGACGCAAAGCCCAAACCAAAGATAATAGTAATTGCCATCGAGCCAAAAAAGGCATCACTTAACAGCGGGATCATCCCCAACATGGTGGTAATTGCCGCCATTAACACTGGTCGTACGCGGCTAACCGACGAGTCCACTACCGCTTGATAAGGGTCTTTGCCCTCTCTGAGCTCTACGTTGATTTGGTCCACCAGCACGATGCCATTTTTAATGATCATCCCAGTTAAACTGAGTAACCCAAGTAGCGCCATAAAGCTAAAGGGCGCATCAAATAACAATAAGCCGGACACCACACCAATTAATGCTAGCGGCACGGTAAACCAAATCACTAACGGTTGTCTGACAGAGTTAAACAATAAGACCGTAATTAAAAACATGGCTAAGTAACCTAATGGCAAAGAGCTAAATACCGACTCTTGTGCTTCAACAGAGACTTCATGCTCACCGCCCCACTCTAGCTCATAGCCTGCTGGTAATTCGATAGCTTCAATTGCTGGGCGAACTTTACGAAATACTGAATCAGCGGTTTCGTCTGTACCGTTAACTGGGTCAGCCAAAACAGATAGTACTCGTTTGCGATCACGGCGCATCACCAAAGGGTTTTCCCATTCAGTATCAAACCCTGATACCACCTGTGTTGCTGGCACGAATGTGTTATTTTCAGAGCTCCACACTTGCAGCTTCCAAATGCTTTCAGCATCTAAACGTTCACTCGCTGGTGCGCGTGCCACTATAGGTAATAAGTGACTGTTTTCGCGGTAAACGCCCACTTGCTTACCACTGAAGTTAGTCAATAACGCATCATCTAAATCTGTCTTGCTAATGCCTGTTTCACGGGCCTGCGCTAATGCTAATTGAGGGCGGATCATCGGCACTTGATTGCGCCAATTATGGCGAACGCCCACTGCCGTTGGTTCTGCTTTTAAAATCGCTTCGGCTTGCACTGCCAATTCACGCAATATTTTAGGGTCTTCACCATAAAAGCGGGCTTCAATTTTAGCGGCTGGACTCGGGCCATTTTCCATATATTTAAAACGGTATTCAGCTTCAGGAAAGCGCTGACTTAACTCTTTCTCAAGCGTACGCATATAGCTGTTTACTGTGGTTAAATCAGTCATTTCGATCAAGAGCTGACCGTATGCGCTGTAGCCCTTTTCCGGTACGTAAGGTAAAACAAAACGCTGTGCACCTTGGCCTAATACTGTGGTTAAGTTAACCATCCCGACAGCTTTTTCTGCTTGCTCGGCTAACAGATTGGCCTCTATTTTATGTAAGAAGGCTTCAGTCGCTTTAACATCTGTGCCTTCTGGCATCCACACATCCACAAAGAATATCGGTGTATTTGATGCAGGGAAAAACACGTTCTTTACATAGCCAAAGCCATATAACGAGCTCAGCAATGCAGCGATAATCAATACGATTGTCACACTACGAAAACGCATAGCGAGATTTAAGCTGCTTCGATAGCTTTGAAATAACCAACCTTTATAAGGATCATCTTGGCTTTCGTCTGCACTGATTTCACCATCTTTAAACATCATATTGCAAAAGAACGGCGTCAAGGTCATTGCGGTAATCCAACTGATAAATAGTGAGATTAATAGCACTTGGAATAGCGACACACAAAACTCACCTGTCGCAGTATCCGACAAACCAATTGGCGCAAAAGCAATGATGGCAATAATGGTGGCGCCCAGCAGCGGCCACTGAGTTTGGCTCACGACTTCTTTGGCGGTTTCAAGGCGAGTTTTACCTCGTTTGATACCAATCAATATCCCCTCGGTAACCACAATGGCATTATCCACCAACATCCCCAATGCAATAATCAGCGCACCCAGTGATATCAGCTGCAATTCAATGTTAAGCACTTTCATCACGATAAAGGTGCCCAAGATTGTCAGCAGGAGTACTAAACCAATTAATACGCCAGAGCGTACGCCCATAAATATCAGCAATACACCAATCACAATGGCGATGGACTCAGCTAAGTTAATCAAAAAACCATTGACGGTTTGATCCACCATTTTGCTTTGGTCATAAACGGTTTCTAGCTGCATACCTATGGGTAATTCGCCATTAAGCTCAACCATTCTCGCATTAACAGCTTCACCCACTTTAACCACGTTAACACCGCTCGAAAACGAGATACCAATTGATAGCGCATTCTTGCCATTAGCGTGGTACACATTGCTTGGTGTTTCTTCGACATCCTTATATACATCGGCAATATCGCCTAAATAGACTAATTTAGCGCTGCCTGGGGCACTGACCATTAAGCGTTTCATTTCACTGACGTTATCAAACTCACCAGTGGGATGAATACGAATACGGTTATCACCAACACGAATACTGCCGGCATTGGATACCACATTTTGGCTGTTAATTAGCCCATAAATATAATCTTGATCTAATCCAAGGGCATTTAGCTTCTGCTGTGAAATTTCCACGACGACTTGTTCGCTAATTTGACCTGCAATGGTAACTTTTTTAATCCCATCTACCAGTACCAATTCACGACGTAAAAAGTCAGCATAATTTTGCAGTTCACGGTTGCTATAACCTTCACCACTGACATTGAGTAAAATGCCGTAAACATCGCCAAAATCATCAATAACACTTGGGGTATAAGCACCAGGTGGCAGCTCGCCAATTTTGTCATTCACTTTACGGCGCACTTCATCCCACACTTGTGGCAAAGCGTCTTTGTCGTATTGCTCTTTAATCTCGATTTCGATTTGAGACAGGCCAGCACTATTTATCGAAACAATATGCTTAATTCCATCAAGCTGCTGTAAAGCATCTTCCAGCGGTAAAGTGACTTCTTCTTCCACTTGCTCAGGCGATGCGCCTGGGTATGCGGTCACCACTAAGGCATTTTTAATGGTGAACTCAGGAAACTCCAACTGCCCTAAACTAAAAAATGAAAAACTACCGCCAACCAACAACAGTAACGCGAACATCCAGCTGATCACCTTATGAGTGATCGAATACTCTGCAAAATTCATCGTTTACACACCTCGTTGCCAACGTAAAGGTTTAACAGCTTGCGCTTCAGCAAGGTACTGCACACCAGCGACAACAACTTGATCACCAATATTGATGCCTTCAATAATTTCTATACCTTGGGTTGTAACATTACCTATGGTCACTAGGTGCTGATTCACCGTACCCGTTTCGTCACTGTATAACCAAACAACATCTTGACCATCTGCATCACGCTTAAACACAGCATTGGCAGGAACAATTGCAGTGATAGAGCTTGGCTCTGTCCCAGTCACATCAATACTCACCTCAGCGCTCATGCCAGGTAAAACAGTGATAGATTGCGGCCGTGGCAAGGTAAATACCACTTCATAGGTTTGAGTGCCTTGCGTAATTTGCGTTGCATGTTCTTTCAATTTTACTGGGTATGCTTTTTGAGGATTATTAGCAAAGCGCACCTGAGGAATAAAACTAGAATTAGGATTAAATCTCGTTACCGTGCTCGCTAATGATTCAGGTACTTGAATCACCACATCAATGTTGCTGTCTTTTTGCAGAACTAAAATGGCTTGGTTCGCTTGTACCATCTGATAGTTGTCCATATCAATTTTGGCAATTGTGCCTGTGTATGGCGCTTTCAAAACTGTGTAACTTAATTGATCTTTTGCATTCGCAAGATTCGCTTCAGCTGATTTAAGCTGGGCCTTTGCTAAATCATACTCAGCGGCAGAAATAAGCTCACGTCTTAATAACTCACCTTTGCGCTTGAAGTCAGCTGCCGCAAGCTCATGATCGGCTTCGCGGTTTAATAACGTGTTACGTGCATCTCGATCATCAAGGCGTGCAAGTACAGCCCCCTTTCGCACTTGCTGCCCTTCAAATAACGACAACTCAACTAAATGACCTGAGACTCGAAAAGCAAGGTTAGCTTGTTTAGTCGCAGCGACCTTTGCTGGGAAAGCGCGAATGGAGCCAGCATTAACATCTGTCACTGTTAGCAATTTCACTGGCCGAATTGTCGGTGGAGGCGTTTCAATAGACTCAGCAGTACAACCCGATGTCATCAGAATGAACAATAAAAGTGAAAATGGTAGTAGGAGGTGTTTCATTTTCGAATTCCCAATAGCGAAACAAAGTCATGTAACCTTGATGTAAACAGGGCGCAAAGATATCAGTGATTATGGTTGAATAAAATGGAATGATTTGGAACTACAGGTTCCATTAAATGAAACTATATTCGCTTGCTATATACTGAATTGTGTGTGCAAACTGATAATAGATAGTCAGGACTTTGTTAACACTATGGATAAGTTAAATACAATTTAAAGAGTCATCTAGATGAAAACTGAAGATATTTCGCTGTTCCATAGAATCGTTGAAACCGGCAGCCTTGTTGAGGCTGCAGACATTTTGAACTTACCTAAATCAACCTTGAGTCGACGCTTACAGGCATTAGAAGATGAATTATCGGTAAAGCTTTTTCACCGCCAAAGCCGCTCAATGACATTAACGGCATCGGGCAGTCACTTTTACGATAAAACCACTTCAATGATGTCTTCATTAGAAGAAACCTTGTCAGAACTGACTAATGAGAAAACCGATGTCGGTGGTCATTTACGAATTCTTGTCTTCCCTATTCCTGAGTTATTGCAAATAACCCAAGGCATTTTACATTTTATGTATCTGCATCCTTCCATCACAGTTGAAATTATTGTCAGCGCCGAACCTCAAGATATGATCCGCAACAATATTGATTTGGCGTTTATGTTGGAAGATTCATTTAATGAAAATGAAATGGTTGCTAGGCACATCATGAGCGAGACAGTACATTTTTTTGCAAGCCCTGAATACCTTGCCCGAGCTGGAACGCCCCAAACCCCTGAAGAAATTAGCGAGCACAATTCAATTTTATTTCGATACCCAAATGGACGAATATTTAATGAAGTCCCATTCGGCCAAGACATGGTTTTATCAGTAAAAGGGAATTTATGTGTCAACAACCTCTCTGTTTGCTTAGAAGCCACTTTAGCAGGAGCAGGTATCGCCATGATGCCATTACCTTTTTGCCAAGATTATGTCAAAACAGGTCAATTAGAAATGCTATTCAAAGACTCAGCCCCTTATGAAGGAAAGTGCTATTTAGTCTACCCATCGAGACGATACATTAGCCTTGCCAGCCAACGTTTTATTGATCATATGCTCATCGAACTAGAAAACTGTTCACAAACGGGAACCTGTAACCAAATTGCTAAGATTCGTGGTGCGATTAAACCGTTAATCTAAGTAAGTTAAATAATCAAAATTGGCACCTAAAACCTAACAATAATAAGACGCTAAATCGCCTTTATCTACTGGCGGTTAGCGACTAATTCTGCTTTAATCGGCTAGCTTAGATATCAATCTAGCCATCAATAAACCAATAAGCATGAGCCAACAGAGAAACATAAACTGACCGATAAGTCTTATCAACAGCGCTCTTTGCGAGTCGCTAATTCACCATCATCAATGACGCTACTTATTGTGTTATTGGTACTCTTGTGTCAGTTTTCCACTAGTAGTGCGGCTTTTTCAGTGCAATACCCTCATGGTGAACACCCATCAGGTAGTCAGGTGAATCATCATCATGGTCATTTTTCTCACGAAGATAACGAACACGCAAATTCACCTATCCACCAGCATTCGCACCAAGGCGAATTACGCTTTAATGCGACTGAAACTCAACAAGATATTCTTGAATCTACTGCCACCGATACAGTTTTGCTCGATAGTACACAAACCGATCACGAACACAGTAGCCATTCACACGCTCCATCACACCCTCCTATAGAGTCTGTATTTGTGGCAGAATTTACTCATACCAGCACCATTAGCGATAATAAAACGGCTTATGCTACCGTGCATTACGCGCCACCAATCCCACCACCACATCAATAAGTCGATAGCCGTTTTAAACGAATCATGAGTGTGTATCGAATCAAGGTTAAATAACCTCGATAGCTTTCACTCATTTGTGCTGTATCACGTCTAGATTAAGCTGAATTTATCGGCCGTTTACGTAGATACTCAATGACTTATTGGAGTAACACAATGAGCCAAATTTTGGCGAATACCTTAAAGATATCTTTGATATTGCTAGGGTTAATGACATCATTTTCAATTTATGCCCACGGAGTGGATGAAACTACTCGACAGTTTTTAACTCAAAACCAAGGGGTATCAATTCTGCCCTTTATCTATATTGGCGCTAAACATATGGTGACGGGTTACGATCACTTACTGTTTCTTGTCGGGGTGATTTTCTTTTTATACCGCACCAAAGATGTATTGCTGTATGTCAGCCTATTTACCTTAGGCCACAGTGTTACCTTACTCTGGGGCGTATTTAACGACATCAATATTAATGCTTATCTCATTGATGCCATTATCGGATTTTCTATCATCTATAAAGGGTTTGATAATCTTGGAGGCTTTAAGCGTTTAGTGGGATTTCAGCCTAATACCAAACTCGCTGTGCTGATATTTGGTTTATTCCATGGCTTCGGATTAGCGACAAAAATTCAAGAATTTAACCTGCCACAAGAAGGCCTTATTGAGAATATTATCGCGTTTAATGTTGGTGTAGAAATAGGTCAGTTTATGGCATTGGGGTTGGTATTAATCGCCATGAGCTTTTGGCGACGTAGTCCCAGCTTTACACGGTTTTCCGTCGCGGCCAACACTGCACTGATGAGTGGCGGCGTCATGCTAGTCGGATTTCAGTTAACAGGCTACTTCGTTAACTAACCAATAAGAATAAACAGACAATTTGAAAGGATTTACCATGCAACATTCTGACAATAATGACGTGCAAGTGCAGTCAACCGCAACGTTAATTAAAGCCTGCGTTACAGCAACTTTAATTGGCTCTGTAGTTCTTTTGATAGCCATATTACCGGCCGAATACAATATCGATCCTACAGGGTTAGGTAGCGCAGCGGGGCTAACTAAAATAGCTCAAGCTGCCAATTATAAAAACGGTAATGTGCCCGAGATGACTCAAAGTAAAGACATTGAAAAATTAGTGATTATTGATGCGCCAACCGTAAGCGAAATTAAACAAAATCGCATCGACGCTGGCACTCGTGCTGATGTCATCGACATTACCATTCCAGCGAATAAAGGCTTGGAATATAAACTGTTATTAAATCAACATGGTCACTTTGAATATGAGTGGAAAACTGATGGCACAGCATTATTTTTTGACTTCCATGGTGAGCCACAAGGTGACACCACTGGCTATTACGAAAGCTATGCGATTACGACATCGAATCAAATGAAAGGCTCATTAGTCACCCCATTTGCAGGCAACCATGGTTGGTACTGGAAGAACAACACCAGCAGCCCAGTCACAGTGACCTTAACCACGAAGGGCACCTATAAAATTAAGGGTTAATTAGTTAGAGGAATTTGCACTTATAAATAAGATCAATTTAGTGGCAATAAAAAGCCCTGCTTATTGCTAAGCAGGGCTTTGTCGCTTCAGTTAAATGTTTCTAGTATCCATTTAACGTCAGTTGATAAATTTCTGTCTGCTAAATATTACTTAGCTGCACAGTTGAACTCACCGTTGTAGTCAAAGTTAAAGTTGTAGATAGTGAAACCAGGTGAACCTTCTTTAGTGCCTTCTTCTTTATCAGTTGAAAGACCAGTAATTTCGTTGGTCGCACAACGGAAACCTTCTTCAACAGTTGCAGAAGCAAATGACACGCTAGTAGTATTTGGCGCTTCAAGCTGGAATACTTTCGCGTTAGGGAAAGCAAGCTCAGTGCCTTCTTGTTCAGCTAAACGGTCAGCTAAGTAGAACTGAACTAATTCACGGTTAACAAACGCAGCTTCTTCTTTTACAAGAGTAGCATTATCAACACCAGGCATGCTTGTATTAGATGCACGGTAATTGTTGGTAATTACATAGATTTCTGCATCATCAGCAATTTCAACACCGCCGTAAGTCAGGCTTGTTAACTGCTCATTTTCAGTTTCTGTGAAGCCAGAGTCTTCAATGATAAACTTAGACTCATTTTCAACGTTAACAGTGTACTTAAGTAAACCTTCACCCTCTTCGCTGAATCCACCAAAGAATGCGTCAAAGTTATAACCAGGGAATTCTTCTACTAAGAAGGTTTCACCAGCAGATAAAGGTAGGCTACGGTAGGCATTAGAGTTAACCCACTCGATCCAACGCTTCATATCTGCACCAGTCATTTTTAAAACGGCTGGAGTGTTGTTATCAAATACATAGATATCAGCAACAGATGCGTTAGTTAGCTCACCTTCTTGAATGTTGGTGTAGTCTTCAGGGCCGTTACGACCAGACTTAAATGGCGCTGATACTGATAGGAATAACGCATCTTCAGATGCATCAGCAAACTCACCTTCAGCTTTCCACTTGTTTAGTTGATGAAGCTGAGCTTCATTCACTACTTGAATTGATAAATCAGGCACTACTTGTGGGAAGAAGCTGTTCATGTTGACGTCGATTTCTGCAATCGTTTCAGCCATAAACTCAACTGTACCTTCATGTTCAGTGACAACTAAATCTTCAATTGCACCATCAGAACCTTCAACTAAAGAGCGAAGCTCTGCCGTTGAATGGTTATGATCTACAGACCAAGTTTCACCATCATCATTAGAGGTAAGTTTTAAATCAATAACACCTAGTTTCGCGCCCCAATAACCAGGCATAACAGCAGGAATGCCATTAATTAGACCTTTTTCAGCGTCAACACCTGGGATATCACCGTATTCACCAGTTGAGTTAGGGAAGTCACGATGATCGTGGCCGAACATAATGGCATCAATATCGTCAACATGCGCTAAATGAAGAGAAGCATTTTCAGCAAACTCATCATCATTGTTGTTCAAACCTGAATGCGGGATTGCAACAATCACGTCTGCGCCTTCAGCTTTCATCATTGGTACATAATATTCAGCTGTTTTCTTAATATCAGAAACAACAACATTACAGACTAAGTGAGATGCATCCCAACCCATGATATCTGGTGGAGTGAAACCAATCACACCCACTTTTACAGTATGTGCTTGACCATCATCTGCTATGAATTCGCGCTCTAAAATCACGTATGGGTCATATAAACCTTCAGCTTTATCGTAGAAATCTTCTGTAATGCGAACTTCACACTCATCAGTTGCATTGCTCACTTTTTCTAACGAGTCATCAGTTTTCCAAACGTTGGCAGCAACATATGGGAACTCTGAACCTTTAAGTGCTTCATCTAAGTATTCAAGACCATAGTTAAATTCATGGTTACCTAAGTTAGCAGCGTCATACTCTAAGTGGTTCATTGCTTTGTAAACAGGGTGAGTTTCACCTTTAAGGTGATCAGCCCCAAGCGCCGCCATGTAATCGCCCATTGGGCTACCTTGGATTAAGTCACCGTTGTCAAACAACATGCTATTAGCCACTTCTTTGCGCGTTTCTGCAATCACTAAAGAAGTACGTGCTAAGCCCCATTCAGGTAAGTTAGCTTCGTTATCAGCTTGGCTAACAAAGTAATTGTAAGGCATTACGTTTGTATGGATATCAGTGGTTTCCATTAAACGAAGATCGATACTAATAGTATCTTTTTTATCGTCAGATGAATTACTACAACCAACTAGTGCTGCTGCAACGCTTGAAACAAGAAGAAGCTTCTTAGCATTAAATTTCATGTTTACTCCAAAGGATTGTTTGATTTCTTTCACTCAAATCATTACCGCCTATTTAAGAATTAACTAATTTCCAAATAAAGCAGTAACTATTAACTAATTTTGTTGACGCTATTAAAAACGTCCATAAATTAAATAAAATTAATAAACAAGTAAAGAGAACAACGAATCTAAAAAAGAAGTAAATTAACAATAAATCACCCAATTAATTCCACAATAGCTTTTAATAAAGAAATAAAAGCAAAATATAAAACTACATAAAAAGCACAAATTACAGTCAATAAAATCCACCAGTAAAGTTACAAAAATATTAAACCAAGTAAGAATAATTTATTAAAAATGACGTAAAGATGTTTTTAAAGTTAAATCTATCTGAGTTAGCCATAAAATCTTAAGTATTCACAAAAGGATAAATATCGACCAACAGCCAGTTTAATGTCCCCCTGAATGAACACACCCACAAAGAAGGCAACAAAAACCAAAAAAAACATAATGATAAATAGGAACGCAGAATTTAAAAGTTACATAAAATTTAGTTTATAGTAATTTTATTTTTCTCAAAATAATAAAGAAACATCATTTGCAGATATTTTAAACAATAAATATTGGGGCGAAAGATAGAAATGATCATTAACTTTCAGTTCTGACTGAATCATTAACGATTGTAAAAATTGAATTGGGCCAAATTCAACAGTATAAATAACAGAATTTAGATTATTTAATTTTTATATAACACGCAGCTTTAACATTGGCACAAAGTAAACTCTGCACACAAAAAACCAGTAGAAAACCTTTTGGCAACATTTCACTATAAAAATCAAAATAATATATGCCATTTTTATTTCAAGTTTAATAGCCAATGTCGAACATGAAAAATTAATCATTATAATATTATTATGTTCTCATATTTACCTTTCGAACAAATGCAATAAACTAAAAACTAAAACTAACAATCCATAATTAAGAACACTGTTATCATAGAAGGAACTAAAGAGTAAATAAGAGTTGAATGACACAAAAAATAAAACCACTACTAAATAGATTAATAGTGGCTTTATATATTAAGTTAGCGACAGGTTTAACGCACTAACTTAAATAGGGTCTTACTTTTGTGTTTTGCGGTATTGGTCGAAATTAGCAATATAGTCATCCATATTACCTTCAAGCATCTTGCGATACTCTTCAACGTAATATTCCATCATTTCTGATTTTTTCTGCTGCATTTGTTCTGCCGAAGAAAAACCTGTTGAACCAAACCAAGCATTATATCGAGTTAATGCATACATAAATGAAGCACTAATTTCACCAGTCTTAGTTTCAGGATCTTGGTTATGGTTATTGGCAACTTGAATGATTTCGTTAGCGCGATCGAAAAAAGCCTTATTTGGCATTTGGTTTGATTCTGACATGCTTAGGTCCCTAATAATGAGATAGTAATAAGACAATAATGAGCCGACATATTTCCGGCGAGCCATATCTTTAGTGAGATTAACCTACGTGCTTTTACGCCTTCAAACCGTAATATTGTTCACACTCTGCAGTTGTAAGGGTTGATAACTGTGACCCGCATCATTTTGTTGGCAATCAATCTCTATTTTACTCAGTTTACAACCCTGAATTTCAACTACCACAAATCAAGCTTAAGCTGTTGATCATATCAGGCAATTCAGAATGAACTGAGTTTTCATAAACCAGCAACTAAAGTTAGTGACAAAGGTTAATAGCAAAGATTAGTTGCTTAGACTAACCACTCGTTTAAAAGGTTTTACCTAAAGTTAAATAGACTGTTTTATGATGCTGATCGTTAAAGCCTATTCCGAGTACTGCAGGTCCGAATTCTGTTTCAGTGCCAATAAAAATACTCGACGCATATATCAAATCATCTAAATCGCGCTCATTTTTAAATTGCCAAACATTACCAGCTTCAGCCGATGCACCGATATAAATAGGTATAGCTTTCCCCCCTATCCCATGCCAGTCAATTCGGTATTGATATACCAGTGAACCGTAAGCAAGTTGTGACCCTACAAGCGCATCATTATGTAAGCCTGATAAATTGAGAAAACCACCGAGTTTTTGGGTATGTATAAGGCTAATTTGATTGCTATCAGTTCCACTAAGATTGACTTTACCGATGACAGTATGCTGATTAATACTTTGAGCATGTTTAAGGACAAAATCATAATTGAACAGTTCAGTATCACCTAACACCTCCCCTAATAAAGGAATAATGACAGGATCTAACTGATCTTTGTTAAAGGCACCTTTCAAGTAAAGCAAAGTACCTTCACTCGGAAAACTATAACTGTCTAAAGAATCATAACTTATCAGCGCAAAGCTTGAATAGGTATCATAGTCGATATCTAATTTAAGCGACGAAGCCCCCTCAATACTGCCGGTTTCAGCCGAAAATCCGAGTTCAAAAATCATGTTGTTAGCCACATTAAACCCAAGTGCCATACTCAGGTTATGAGCAGTATTATCGGTGCTTAAACCGCGTTCATTGTCCCAGTAATAGAGTTGCTCTTCTTGGGTAAGTTGATAGCGAGTTTTCCAATAATATGTATCTAAGTCATCTAATGGTAAACGGTATTCTGCAGCCAAGAGTTTTTCGCGACCTGAAGTAAGCTCCAAACGTAACTGTCCATCGGTGCCTGCGACGTTATTCATCGAATACATCAAATCAAGTTTGAGATCCGACACCTCAGCAAAGTCTTCTTCCCAGGAAAAACCGATATCAAAAAAATTGGGACCCCAGCTTTTTCGCTGTGTTTTTAGTATCAACTCTTTGCCATCATTTGCATGATCTATCGTTTCTACTTCTACCCGCTCAAACTCATTTAGCGCATACACTCGGTCAACTGCCGCTACAATATCCTCAGTATCAGGGTTATCGCCAGCTGAAACGGCTAAAGCGGACTCGATTTGTTTCGTGTTCACTTTACTGTTATTCACGAGTGTCACTTGAGTAATAGGTTGCTGCTGAAAATCCAGTAAAGCATGCTTATAGGCTAAACGCTGTGATTGATACTCTTGATAATATTCAGCGCTTAATTGAAGTGGTAATAATTGCTGCTTTAAAGAGGTAGCCGCTTGCTCACCTTTAATAAACCCAAGGGGCATAGTGCTGAAATCCGTAGTGTCTAACTCACTGATGTCAGGACGAATAAGAATATCTTGGGGTTGAAGGTTGTCGATTTGCTCTAGTGCATTCGCGCGAGTCATAATCGTCGATAACTGACCGAGTATGGCAAAGCTGTCTTTTAGCTGTTCCTTTGGCGCAAGTTCAGCGCCGATATCAATAGCAATCACGACATCTGCGCCCATTTCTCTGACTGTATCAGCAGGCATGTTACTTACCATTCCTCCATCGGCAAGGTACTTACCGTCGATTTCAACGGGCTGCAAAATACCCGGCACAGAAGCCGATGCATGCATTGCAGTGAGCAAATTACCCGACTCAAGCACCACCGCATTACCTGTACTGATATCTGTCGCAATCGCTTTAAATGGAATAGCTAACTCATCAAACGACTTCTGCTGAGGCACTACCCCTGCGGAGCGAATATATAAATTCCCCATCGTTTGCCCACGCAGTACCCCCTGAGGCATGAGGAGTTCCCCATCTAACGAGCCAAACTCGAAGGGTAAATTAAAGCGGTCAAAATCCTGTTTATCATGATAATTTAGCGCCTTGCGAGGCACGTTGTCGTCAAAGCCACTAGTCCAATCTAAGCCTAACATGATGTTTTCAATATCATCGGCGCTATAACCCAATGCGTATAACCCGCCAACATATGCACCAATGCTGGTTCCTGCAATGTAATCTATCGCTATGTTATTGGCTTCTAAGTAACGCAGCACACCAACATGTGCAGCCCCTTTAGCACCACCGCCACTGAGCGCCAGCCCCACTTTTAATCTAGGTGTAACGGATGAACCCAGTAAAGGAGGTTCAGCTTGAGATATAGAGTTATTAGCTACCACTTCAAGCTCTTGGCCAGATACTTGCGGTAAATAACAACTAAAGACCAAAACTATACATTTTGTACAAAGGGCTAATGCTTTTTGCCACCAAGAAATTTGTTTCAATTGAACAACACCTTAAAAATTTGAAGGCGCTATTTTACGAGAGAACATGATGAGGAAATAAGGAGTGTTTACGAGTTTTATTGTCTCGATAATCAATACAATAAATGCGACATGCTGTTATCTAAAGCTCACACTTTACTATTAGATAGTGAACTTTGCGGATTGATTACCTATTCAATAATGAGTGATACGAGTAAAACCTGCAAAATAGTCTTAATACATATCACATTTAGGACAAGCAAAATTAACAAGCGTACTGTTTAAGCACAAATTCAGCTTTAATTTCTGGCTCTTTATTACAGTCTAGCTTGGTATGACAAAAATACTTCACTATGAAAGCCACCAGCCAACACCAAATAAAAAATACATTATTTACAGTAAGATAAAGTTATAATTTAATTTACATTTGGCGACCGATAGCATTTACATATCTCTATTTAAGTAATTTATCTTCGTTAACGTATTATTTATTTTAATAGTGAGATCTAGAACACTAGAACTGAGCGAACACATGTACTCATAATACTTCATTAGCAATATTGACCATTGGAGTTTGTAATGCCTCAGATAGCTTGTTCACAATGCAGCCAAAAAATCGATTCTAACCACATTACCTGCCCTCAATGTCAGGCGATTCAGGGGTTAGAAGCACTTTCAGGCATTGACCCCAATATTCGTATTAAGAATCAAAAGTTTGCAATATGGTTTGGTTTCTTATTCGGCGGCTTAGGTTTGCATAAGTTCTATTTAGGCCAACATCTAAAAGGCAGCCTTTACTTAGTGTTCAGTTGGACTTTAGTGCCAATGGTCATGGGCTGGGTTGATTCAATTCGCACTATGAAGATGAGCTCATTTAATTTTGAACAGCGGTACAGCAAACGGGCTATTTAGCTCATTGTTTTTAAGCTTTTTAGTTAGCACTCATTTGCATCAACTGTCATCAACGCCTTGTTAAAAACTAATGAGGCGTTTTTAATCTTCACTGTATTAAAGCACCCTTCTTTACCCGCATATTTTTTGCTACCTAGATCGCTAAACCATTCAAACTTATCCCTTTGTGAAACTTCATAGTGCTATAGTGACTTTAGCTTTAAAGCAAAGAGTTTCAATTAACCATTTCAAGGATTGCCTATGTTAAATGAGAATCACGCACTTATTTTCGACTTTCCAGAGTTTAAGAAAGACATTGTTTACTTGAACCATAAAGACAAAGAGTTTGAAGCTTTATCAAAACAGTATCATTTACTGGATTATGAAATACGTGAGTTAGAAGTTGAAGGAAGCCCAACCGATGACGAGCATATGCACCAACTAAAAGTACAACGTGCAAATTTGAAAGATGTGTTGTTTCAAAAATTAAAACAACATCACGATCAAGAATCGAGTTAACCACTTTCAGTTACATCTATTATAAGGGGATAACTTCCCCTTATTGTTTAAAGTATAAATCCAGTTCAAATACCAAGTATACTTTAAACAGTCCTTTCGTTTGTAACCTCTGCTCGATAAGGAATACCCCGCTGCGCACCATGGCGAGTAACAGCAATAGCCGATGCTTTATTGGCGAAAATAACAGCCTCCTTAATAGAACACCCTTCATCTAACGCAACCATTAAGCCACCATTAAACGTGTCTCCTGCCGCAACGGTATCTATTGCAGTTACAGCAAATGCAGGGATTAGCTCACTCACTATTTCTTTGGTGGTTTGCACACTCAAATATGCGCCTTGGCTGCCCAAAGTAATCACAACAGTATTGATACCATATCCATGTAATTGCTCAGCAGCTTTGGCTGCTGATGCTGTATCAGTCACCTTGATGTCTGTTAAGGCTTGGGCTTCAGTTTCATTCGGCGTGATGATATCCACAAGTGATAATAAGGCTTTAGGTAAATTAGCAGCAGGTGCGGGATTTAAAATAGTGGTGCAGTAATGTTCCTTAGCCAATTTTAACGCTGCTAAAACGGTATCTAGCGGTGTTTCAAGTTGAATTAACAAGTAACTTGCTTGAGCAAATTTGTCTTGTTGCTCTGTTATATGTTCTGGCGACAAACAGGCATTGGCTCCCGCGACTACACCAATACTGTTTTCTCCTGAACTACTGACAAAAATCATCGCTGTGCCTGTGCTTTGCTCAGCGATGCCGTAGCAACCAGAAAGCTCAAGCTCATCTTTTTGCCAAGCTTTGCGCATCAATTCGCCATTGCCATCATCACCCAATGCACAGATAAAATCGACCTGTTGAGTTGATGATTTAAGTCGAGTTGCGGCAACAGCTTGATTAGCCCCCTTGCCACCCAGTTCAAGGCGATAATCCCGACTCAGCAAGGTTTCACCTGCTTGAGGTAATGAATAAAATGCCAAGACATGATCTGCATTTGCGCTACCAATCACTAATAATTTATTCATAGCTACCTTTAATCCGGTTGCAAACGATAGTATGCAACCGAAGTTAATCTGACTCGACTAATAGTCATTTACTTAATACTTTTCTAAACAGTCTACGATAAAGTCGACAAACCCGGGGCGATCAATATTAAACAGCACTTTAGCGTTATGAGGGTTGCTAGTAAGTTGGTATCTATCAACCACCGTCATACCTTGGGTATATTCACCTTTAGTTTCTATTCCCACCCAACAATCTGTCGTTGTAAAGAGCTCTGGTTTAAGCAACCATGCAATGGTGCAAGGGTCGTGCAAGGGCGCCCCTGTAAAGCCCCATTTAGGGTCGCGATGATAAATCATGAAGAAATCGAGTAACTCAGCGACACATTGAGCTACTGGGTTATCAATTTTCCGAATACGTTCAATATCTTCATCCATAATTTGCGCTTCATGTGTCACATCTAAGCCGCACATAACAATCGGAAGTTTCGATTTAAATACAATATCCGCAGCTTCTGGGTCAACGAAAATATTGAACTCAGCAGCTGGAGTCCAATTGCCTGCACCTGCCGCGCCGCCCATCAATACTATGCTGTGAATATTGGCATGCAGCTCAGGATAAGCCGTTAAGAAAATAGCAATGTTAGTTAAAGGCCCCGTGGGAATTAAGGTCACAGGAGTATCACTTTGACGCACCTTTTCAGCAATCAGTTCAATTGCGGTTTGCGCCACAGGAGCAAATGCAGGATCAGGTAGTTTAGGCCCATCAAGACCTGATTCACCGTGAACATTATCTGCAATAATTAACTCACGCGCTAAAGGCTTAGGCGCACCTGAAGCAACGGGGATATCGTGTCGATCCAATAGCGTTAACACACGTAAAGCATTATTCAGTGTTTTGGCTTGAGTTTGATTACCTGCACTCGTGGTAACGGCAAGTACGTCGAGTTCGGTTGAGCTTAATGCGAGGATTAGCGAAATTGCATCATCATGTCCGGGATCGCAATCAAGAATTACAGGGCGCTTCATGGCTTACTCCTTTTTTAGATGAGCTCAAAATTATCATGAAAGAAAGCTAAGAGAGGTGATATTCATCTAAGAATGATGAAGATGTTGAAGTTGGATTTTTGAGAAAATAGAAACGATGCCAATGAATAAGACCAAAGGCCTACCACGTTTTCAACATTGGTTGGCTGCACTTCGCTTTATGCCATAAGCGTGATCTATATCACCTAGATAAGCAGGTTAATAACGGCACCCAGGCGCAAACATCCTATTAGCAAAACCTTAAAAATGATAACATAGACCTCACATTCCTTAACTCCCCTCCATAGGAAATATGATGACTCGTTATACACTTGCCGCTTCTTGTATTGCTTTAGCGTTATCAGCTAGTGCCAATGCAACCACCGTTGAAGAAGAACTAAAAGCCCTCAAACAACGTATCGAACAATTAGAAGCACAACAAAAAGAAGCACAAAAACCACAAGCAACTGAGCTGCTACAAGTTGAGGTTGTTAATGAAGTTGTCAATGAAGTTGAGATAGTTGAAGAAACAGAAGCCAAAGTTAATTTTGGTGGCGCTGTTCGTGTCAATTACTCCTATGAAGATTTCAATGATGCCAATGCCGATCGTGGTGGTGATTTTGACTTTGACCTATTCCGCATTGATGTATCAGGCAGTTACGGCGACTTAATCTATTCAGCTCAATACCGCTGGTTTGAATACATGAACGTTGTCCAACACGCTTGGATTGGTTATAACTTTGATGAAAATCAACAAGGTAAAATCGGTGTCACCCAAGTGCCATTCGGTATGCTGACTTACGCATCAAACAACTACTTTTTCAGTTCTAACTTTTATCTGGGTCTTGAAGATGACCACGATATGGGCCTAAATTACACCTATAAAAGTGATGTTAACCAATTTGACTTAGCTTTCTATAAAAATGATGAGCAAGGCGGTATTGATGGGTTTGTATCTGATCGCACAGACCGCTACGCCTATGACGTTGTTGGCATTCGCTTAGATGGCGAAGATGCTTATGACGCACCAACAGCAGGTTATGAAGCTGGCGAAGTGAATACCTTTAATTTACGTTACGCCCACAATTTTACCTTTGATAAACTGGGTCTTGAGCTCGGTGGCTCAGTACAAGCAGGTCAATTGGAAATAGCCAATGGCACTGATGGTGACAATTTTGCGGCAGCGATTCACGGTATTATTGATTACGATCGCTGGAACGTGAAATTGCAGGTTACCGATTATGCCTATGACGTTGACGGCATGGACGTTGACCGTATTGTCGTTGCTGCTTACCACTTCTATGACTCTATTCCAGCAGAAGCGACGACCTACATCGCTAACGTAGCATACAGCCTGCCGGTTGATTTTGGTCCAGTATCTAACTTAACCTTCTACAATGACTATTCACTAGTAACTGGAAAATCAGCATCACTAGAAGATACCTTTATGAATGTTACAGGTATGGCGGTTTCTGCAGGCGGTTTATATACCTACTTCGATTATGTGGTTGCCGAAAACCAACCCTTCATTGGCGGTACTATGGTTGGTGATGGTGATACGAATAAACGCTTCAATATTAACTTTGGTTACTATTTCTAAAGTATCGTTTACTGACAGTTCATTTAGCTGACAGCCCAAAAGCCCGCTTACGTTGCAATTGCGGGCTTTTTATTTTGCATTCAACCGCATTATTTCACTAACAAATGTCGTCACTACCCTTGCCACCAACCGAAAGCACACGATAAGCGCCCATAAAAATACTATTTTAAAACAGTTTGCTCATCAGCTTAGGTAACTCTTCTATCGTAAATACAGGAGACCATTCAGAACAGTGGCAAATATGAAGATGAATATCATGAAAAGTAAAATTCTGGCTTTGCAGCCAACTTACCAGCTACTGGTTTGATTACATAGACAATACTTCATTTTTAATATCGATAATGGCTAATATCAACTAGCCGATTAAGTATAGCTTAATTGGCTTTTAAGTCTGGCTCTATCGATGACTTTTCTGCTCATTGCTAACCTAAACTCCACGTCAAGCAAACTGCTTTTCGAATGAAAGAGAGAGTCTGTAGAGCAGAGTTAACAAGTCAAATAGTTCCTTATTTAACTCCAAGTCACCAGACGCAGTTTTTGCTATCAATTATGGAAGACTCTCTCAAAGAAACGGAAAAGGATTTCCTCCTAAACCTTACTTTGAGAGAGTAACTATGAATTTAACATTAGATTATGCATCGCTAGCAATCTTACTGCTGGTTATATTGATTTTGATATATGGCCTTATCGCCATTTACGATATTCCATTTGAAATTGCCAAAAAACGCAATCACCCACAACAAGAAGCGATACATGTCACGGGCTGGATAAGTTTGTTTTTCATGCATGCACTGTGGCCTTTGCTATGGATCTGGGCTATGTACTATGACCCTAAAACTCAAGGCGAATCAGTGAGAGGGCTCACCTTAAGCGAACAGCAGGATTTACAGCGCCAGCTCAATGACCTGAAAGCAGATGTGGTCACTCTGCAAAACACGGCAGGAGAGGCGTAATGGAAACACTTATATTGTTAAGCTACATCAGCTTATGCGTCATTGCCTTTCGGGTATTCAAACTACCTAAAAATAAGTGGACCCTCACAACTGCGGGTGTCATTGGCATATTTCTTATGGGGTGGATATTTCTGTATATGGCGATGTACCAGCCAGTATCTCGTATGGCAAGGGTATACAGCGTGACAACGCCAATCACCTCACAAATTAGTGGACTAATCACCGAGGTGTATGTAAAAGATAATCAGCCGCTTACCAAGGGACAAGCGCTCTACCAGATTGATAAAATACCTTTTCAGGCACAAGTTGATCAGTTATCAGCACAAATTATCGAGACAGATGTAAAAATCAGCTTCTTAGACAAAGAACTCAAGCGCTATGAAGATTTGCAGCTATCTCAGTTCTCTTCAGATGAGAAAATCGATAGCCTCAATACTAGGTTGATCGACGCTAAACAGCAAAAAATTAGTCTTCAAGCCAGCTTAGAAGAAGCGCTGTTTAATCTGGAAAGTACCACTGTTGTGGCACCAACCGACGGCTATGTCACTCAGGTTAGACTGAGACCCGGTATGAAAAGCCGCACAGTTCCCTTTCAGGGAAACCTCACGTTTGTACATGATGAAGAGAAGCAGATCTTTGCCGCTTTCAAACAGATGCCAGCGAGATATATAAAAGATGGTTATGCCGCCGAAGTCACTTTTAGCACTATTCCCGGCCATGCTTTTAAAGCCAAAGTAGTACAAATTAACGATATTTTTGCTCAGGGCGCAGTAAGCCCTTCTGGCAACCTCATTCAACCGGAAACAAACCACCAACCCGGACGCATATTAGTGAAAGTTGAATTAGAGCAACCAGAACTGATAGCCAATATGCCGCTGCCTGCTGGTACTGATGCCCACGTGGCTGTTTACTCACCAAAGTGGAAAGCATTTTCAATTATTAGAAAAGTAATATTGCGTATGCAAAGCTGGCAGAGCTGGGTATTTGAAGGCTAATCGCTACAGCAATAATAAATTATCAATGCCTACCTTTAAACACTGACAACAAAAAGCCCGCTTATCTTTCGATAAGCGGGCTTTTTTGTTTTATTAGGTGAGTTGGCCGATAAGCCGGGTCCTGTCTTGGACAGTTATTCATCTAGGCCTGCAATCGCTCACAGGCTCAAGCGACCTACCCGGTCCCAACGCGAGCAGCGCATTAACTTACCTAAGTAAGCAGTGGGACCCTATTTGGTCTTGCTTCGGATAGAGTTTACCTTGCAACCAACTGTTACCAGTGGTCCGGTGCGCTCTTACCGCACCCTTTCACCCTTACCAACCGAAGTTGGCGGTCTTCTCTCTGCTGCACTTGTCGTCGGTTTACACCGCCCAGGCGTTACCTGGTATCCTGCTCTTTGAAGCCCGGACTTTCCTCCCCGTTCTTACGAACGCAGCAACTGTCTGGCCAACTCGGCGCGGATTATAGCCTAACCACCAGCAACAAACCAACATAAAGATAGTTAAATGAGCGTAAATGCTGGCTAAAACCTGAATTAAAGTCCGATCTCTAATCCATGCTTATATAAGGCATTCTTTTTCAAACCATAAATTTGGCCCGCTACAGCGGCCGCTTTTTTTAATGGCAATTCTTCACATAGGATTTTTAAAGTATTAATCACAGTTGTTGAAAATTCTGACTCCGTTTCAGTGCGATGCCCATGACACATTAAAACAATTTCGCCGCGCTGCTGATTGGGGTCATCTTTCACTTTCTGCAGCACTTCACCTGCTGAACCTGATAAAAATGTTTCAAAGGTTTTAGTCACTTCACGCGCCATGACAATTTCGCGCTCTTCACCTAATGCGACAACGATAGATTCAAGACTGTGCACAATACGATGCGGTGATTCGTAAAAAATCAGTGTACGCGGGTCTTCTTTTACAGCCGCTAATTTATCTAAACGACCTTTCTCTTTTGACGGTAAAAAACCTTCAAAAGAGAATCGGTCAGACGGCAGTCCCGATGCGCTTAACGCGGTAATAGCAGCACATGGGCCAGGTAAAGGAATAACATCAAATCCTGCTTCACGCACTTGTTTGACTAGGTGATAGCCAGGATCTGAAATCAATGGCGTACCGGCATCGGAGATTAACGCGACTGCCTCACCGAAGCCTAACTTCTGAATAATCCACTGCGCTCTGTCACGCTCATTGTGATCATGCAGTGCAGTTTTACGGGTTTCGATTCCGAAATGACTAAGCAGTTTTCCACTATGGCGCGTGTCCTCGCAAGCAATCAATGAGACATTGTTTAATACCTCGATCGCGCGGTTGCTGATATCCCCTAAATTGCCAATGGGAGTGGGAACGATATAAAGTGCGACCGATAGGTCCATAACTACCTCTGTATTGAATATCATCAAGACTTTCGCCAAGTGAAAGAGCAGGTTAAACTAGAGACAGCATCTTACCAGAGTGAAGCCCTGTGTTAAAAAGACTGATTACAACAAAATTCGTTTTCGCAGCCATTTTGTCTACTGTATTATTTGGTTGTGCAACCCAAACGACTGATAACAAACAAGCTATTGATAATTCGTTAGCGACTGTCACTCAAACTGCAAATATTTATTTATCTGCAGCGAGTAACAGTGAGCAGCCACAAGACCGCGATAGATATTTACTATTAGCCGCTCATGCCTATGTGAATGAAGGCAACGTCTCTGCCGCTGATAAATTATTGAGCTCAATGAAGCCGAATTTACAGCCTGAACCGAGTCTACAAGCCGAGTGGTTGTATCTTTCTGCAAGAGTCGCTGAGCAAACGCGTTCAGATGCTGATGCACTAGCTATATTAAACTATCCGAGCCAATGGAATTTACCTAACTGGCAACGTGTGACTTATCATCAATATAAAGCGCGGCTATTTAATCAAACCAAACAACCGATTGATGAATTACGCCAGCTAAGCTCGCTGAGTTTGTATTTACCGAAAGAACAAGCCTTTGAGGTTAATGACACGATTTGGAGAACATTGCATCCACTTCATGAAGAAACCATCAAAAGCTTTATGAATGATACCACTAACCCAACCTTCTCAGGTTGGTTACAGTTAGCCTACATTGCTAAGCATTATGCCGTTGATCCATCACAGCTCGTTCGTTATCTAGGCGAGTGGCAACAGGCTAACCCAAATCACCCTGGGGCAGTTAAACTTCCTTCTGATTTAGAAAAAGCCCTTAATGCTAAACCTTATAAGCCTCAAAATATTGCGGTAATGCTGCCGCTTACAGGGCGACGAGCTGCAGTTGCCGAGCCGATTCGACAAGGCATTTTAGCCAGTTACATGGCTGCATATGATGATCAAATCGAACTTAACTTTTTTGATACTAATTTAGGTGTTGAGCAGGCTTATCAAGATGCGATTAAAGCGGGCGCCGAGTTTGTTATTGGCCCATTACTACCAAATGCTGTAGAAGAAATGCAAAACTTGAATGATCAAGGCTTAATGACCATTCCACAGCTTTATTTAAATCAAACTGAAACCTTTACCGCCAATAACGACCAATTTTATTTTGCGCTGTCTCCAGCACAAGAAGCCAGTGATGCTGCCCAGCGTTTATTTAATGATGGCATTAGTTTGCCACTGTTATTAGTCAGTAATGACTCTACAGGTAAGCGCATGGCGGAAAGCTTTAATAAGAAATGGCTTGAGCTGACTGAAGAAAACGCCGAGATTCATTATTACGATGGTGGCGATCAAATGAAGCTCACCGTACAAGAAGCTCTTGGCGTTAAAGATAGTCAGGCTCGTATTGCCCGTATGAAACAACTGATTGGCAATAATATTGAAGCGGATTTTCGTTCACGTCGTGATATCGACGCTATTTACATGATTTCAGCTTCTAAAGATTTAGTACTGCTGAAGCCTTTTTTAGATGTTAACTTCAGTGTGTTTGCCGACCCTGTAGCGCTTTATACCACCAGCCGCAGTCGATTAAGTGGTAACTCGACTCAGTCAGCACAAGAGCTTAATAATTTGATGATCAGCGATATCCCTTGGTTAATGGGTACTAATCCTGAAACCACCATGGTGAGTCAACTATGGAGTAACTGGAATAATGGCCAAAAGCGCTTATATATCATGGGTTATGATTCACTAGAACTTGTGAGCCGTTTAGCACAGATGCGTGCATTCCCTGGTTATCAATTTAACGGCCGCAGTGGCGCACTATCTGTAGATAATGACGGTGTTATTGAGCGCACATTGAGCTGGGGCAAATACCAGCGAGGACAACTTCGTCCTTTATGAGTCATCTTTTATGAACGGATCTAGCCAAGGACAACACGCTGAGTCATTAGCACGAACTTACCTTGAACAACAAGGTCTACAGTTTGTGACTCAAAATCAGCGTTATCGTTTTGGTGAAATAGATTTAATCATGCGGGATAAACAATATTGGGTCTTTGTTGAGGTGAAATTTCGTTCATCAACCCAATTTGGTGGCGCATTAAATGCGTTATCTGCTGCACAAATATCGCGTATCAGAAAAGCAGCAGAGCAATATTTACAAACAAACAAAATCAATGCCCCATGCCGCTTTGATGTGATTGCCTTCAATGGCCAAGACATACAATGGCTGCAAGGGTGTTTTTAAATAGACAATTTTAGCTATAATGCTGCCAAGATAGTGATTTAAGCATGATAGCAACACTTTACCGAGTAAGGATTTAACCATGTTAGAACGTATTAAAGACAGCTTCACTGAATCAATTCAAACTAAAATTGATGCAGCAGAAGCATTACCAGAGTCGATTGAGAAAGCGGCTGAAATGATGGTTCAATGCCTGCTAAGTGGTAATAAAATTCTTGCATGTGGTAATGGCGGTAGTGCCGGTGATGCACAACATTTCTCTGCAGAATTACTTAATCGTTACGAAATTGAACGTCCACCACTCCCAGCAATCGCATTAAGCTGTGATACTTCAACGATTACTGCTATTGCAAATGATTACAGCTATGATGAAATTTACTCAAAGCAAATAATGGCATTGGGTCAACCAGGCGATATTTTGTTAGCTATTTCAACCAGTGGTAACTCTGGTAACGTGATTAAAGCAATGGAAGCGGCACTAGGTCGCGACATGACTATCGTTGCGTTAACCGGTAAAGACGGCGGCGCGATGGCTGGCTTTATGAGCGAAGGAGATGTTGAAGTTCGCGTACCTTCAAATGTGACTGCACGTATTCAAGAAGTTCACTTATTAGTGATTCACTGTCTATGTGACAACATCGACCGTACTCTGTTCCCTCAGGACGAGCAAGCATGATAAAAGCAGTTCTTGCCATAGCAATACTGTTTCTACTTCAAGGTTGTGCAGGTGTTGTTATGGTTGGTGCTGTTGGCGGTGCAAAAATGGCCAATGATGAGCGTAGTATGTCTACGCAAATCAGTGATACCAATGCCGATTTTGAAATCACCAGTGCATTATCAAAACATAAAGACATTCATAGCCAAACCAATATTACCGGTGTGGTGCTGAACAGTAATGTGTTGATGATTGGTCAATCTCCAAACTCTATGTTGCGCGACAAAGCCATCAAAGTGGTTCAAGAGTTAGAGATTGGCGGTAAGCTTCATAATCAAATTCGTATCGGTAACCCGACCTCTTTTACCACCCGAAGCAACGATACGTGGATCACCACTAAAGTGAAAACACGTATGTTGAACCATTCTGATTTAGACGTCACTCGGGTAAAAGTGGTGACTGAAAATGGTGAAGTCTTTCTGCTTGGGTTAATCGCTCGCGACCAAGCTGATCTCGCTGTCGAAGTGACTCGAAATACTTCAGGGGTGAGAAAAGTGATTAAAGTATTTGAATATTTAGACTCTGATTAAGCGTATATTTAAACACTTCTAACCACTAAACTTTAATTACCCGCCCAAATTAATCCCTAAATTCATCGTACTCTTGGTTCGATGAATTTTTTGTTTTAGCTGTTGTTAACTTAACGAAACGTTAGCTTACTAAAGCTTTAGTTGAACGAGCCGCAAAGTATCTCACAGCAAATGGTATAACTAAGGTGGGTAGCACAATTAAGCTAGCACCAATCCAACTTAACGCATCTAACCACTCATCGAACCACAACCAACCGAAGAAGATACAGAACAGCAGGCCAGTGTATTCAGCTACCGCAATATCACTGGCTTTCGCATTTCGGTATGCAAAAATACAGCACAGATGATAAGCCAAAATAAAGATGTTGCTGACAATAGATAAACCGATCAGTGACCAAGATATGTGACCGAAACCTATACTCCCACCAATGATAACTAACACAGGAATACTCAACAGGTTATAGAGCATCAAAGTCACAATAGGTGAGTCAGTTTGGGGTAATTTTCGTAACGTAATTTGATTAACTGAAAATGTCACTGCGGCAATTAATACCACCAGCCCAGCCCAACTCATTTCTGAAGGCCTAAGTAAGATAATAATCCCCACAAATCCCAGTAAAGTGATCAGCCACTGGCTTATTCTCACTTGTTCTTTAAGCCAAAAATGGCCTAATACTATGATGATAATAGGCGCGGAGAAAAATAAGGAACTCACTGTTGCTAAAGGTAATGACAATAATCCGACCACTAGAGCAATCGAAGTCACAACACCTATGTTTGAGCGTAGTAATTGTAATTTAAAATCTGCGGTGTTTGGTCTGCGAGCAATAAACCATAAAGGCAACAGCATTAACACGCAACCTAACTGACGTATAAGTAAAAATGTCACCACATCAGCATCTTGTGGCAGCCACTTAATGGATACATCGTATAAGGCGCTGAAAATATTTCCCAGTACTAATATCAATAATGCTATGACGACATGTGGCTTCATGGCTTTCTAAACTCAATTAACAGGCTACCTCAATAAGGAAAACATGATATCTAGCAAATTTCTGTAACTGAAATGATGTTTCTTACCCATTCATGAGTTAAATTCATCAATATGGTTATTATCTATAATTTATTCATATCTATAATTTCTGAGTGGTACGACAATGAGAAAGCTTCCTCCATTGCGGTCTTTACAAGTTTTTGAGTCAGCAGCTCGCTTGCAGCACTTTTCGAAAGCTGCTGATGAGCTTTGCATAACCCAAAGTGCTGTGTCACATCAAATTAAGCAGCTTGAAGAGTACTATGGGGAAGTGCTGTTTATTCGTAATACTAGACGGTTAGAATTAACTGATAAAGGCGCGCTACTATTTGACCAAGCAGAGATTTCATTCAATCAACTTGATGACATCAGCCGGCAAATAGTTGGCGATGAAAATCAACAGTTACGTTTAGCCGTCTACAGCTCATTTGCGGTTAAATGGCTCATACCTAGATTAAGTGAGTTCCGCCAACTTCAACCACAAATCGACCTACGTTTGGATATGATTGCCGATGATCCACAATTAAGTGATAGCGTCGCTGACATGTTTATTACAGGCCAATCAAACCATAAAGGTTACCGTCACTTAACTTTGCATAAAGAGCGCTTAATTCCAGTTGCAAGTCCTGAGTACATCGCTAAATGGTTAATTAAGCCTGCTCACTCCACCCAAGAGTTAAAAAGTTGCTTAGCTAGTGCAGTACTGCTTACGGTTGATGAAGGAGCATTAGGCATTGATTGGCAGCGTTGGTTCGAGGTCAACCACTTAACTCCATCTGAAGAGCAGCAACAGCACATATTCAGCCATGTCTTATTTGCCATAGAGGCTGCAATTGTTCACCAAGGTATTGCACTCGCATCTGACTTTATGGTGAAAGATGACATACACTCAGGACGATTAATTGCTCTCGATTTACCCGATTTATTAACAGGCTTCAATTTTAACTTTAGCTGTAAGCAACGCAGACAACGAGAGCCTGCAATAGCCAGCTTTATTGAATGGTTGAAACAGCAATCTCAATTAACATGAAATTGCTAAACATCATCAACAAAAAAGCCAGCATTCATGCTGGCTTTTATTCATCAATATCGATTTAGTCAGTCGCTATTTCGCGACTCAATTTTAGCGATTAACTAAACAATCATGCCGATTTTTTCGTACACTTTTTTAATCGTTTCTTCAGCACGAGCTTGCGCTTTTTCTGCGCCAGCTTTAAATACTGAATTTAGATACTCTTCGTCAGCTCTAATCTTATGGAAGCGCTCTTGAATTGGCTCAAGCATAGCAACAACAGCTTCACCTGTAGCCACTTTTAAGTGGCCATACATTTTGTCTTCAAAGTCTTTTTCAATCGACTCGATTGACTGACCATTACAACCTGACATAAGGCTTAATAAGTTAGACACACCTGGCTTTTCTTCAACATCGAAACGCACAACCGGTGGCTCTTCACTGTCTGTCATCGCCTTTTTAACCTTCTTCATAATCGCTTTAGGATCATCAAGTAGACCGATAACGTTATTACGATTTTCATCCGACTTAGACATCTTCTTCGTCGGTTCTTGCAATGACATCACGCGTGCGCCAGTTTCAGGAATAAATGGCTCAGGCACAACAAACGTATCGCCATATGCATTATTAAAACGCGTAGCAATATCGCGGGTTAGTTCTAAATGTTGCTTCTGGTCCTGACCTACAGGGACTTCATTCGCTTGATACAATAAAATATCAGCTGCCATCAATACTGGATAATCGAACAAACCAACGTTGATATTGTTAGCATGTTTTTGAGACTTATCTTTAAACTGTGTCATTCGGTTAAGCTCACCCATTTGGGTGTAACAGTTCAGTGCCCAGCTTAATTGAGTATGCTGTGGAACTTGCGACTGTAAAAACACAGTACTTTTGTCAGGATCAATACCACAAGCCAGATAAATGGCTAAAGTGTCTAAACACGCCGCACGTAACTTTTCGGGATCTTGGCGGACAGTAATCGCATGTAAATCAACAACACAATAAATACAATCGTGACTGTCTTGCATACCAACCCACTGACGAAGCGCGCCCATGTAGTTTCCGATACTTAGCTCACCTGATGGTTGAGCACCACTAAACACGATAGGTTTTGCAGTCATTTGTTTTATTGCTCCATTGATTTAGCAGTTAGTTTTAGCCGTTAGTTTTAACTGATGGTAATAAGGCTAAAATCTGATTAAATTGTTCGCATACCGCAGTTGGGCCGCTCAGCCCAATATCTTCACCGTAGTTGTACCCATAGGTCAAGCCTATTGAGCTTACTCCAGCGGCTTTTGCCGCAAATATGTCATTTTTTGAATCCCCAACCATTAATAGCTGTTCGGGTTCAAGTTGCCATTCATTCAAAATATGATTGAGCGGCATAGGATCAGGTTTCATTTTAGCTAACGAGTCGCCACCTAGTACCAAACCAAATAAGGTTTCAATTTCGAATGCCTTTAATAGTGGCAATGTAAAATGATACGGTTTGTTAGTGACTATCGCTAAAGGATAACCTGATGCTTTAAGCGCAGTTAACGTTTCAACTACCCCATCATAAAGCAGACTATGTTTTTGAAGATGCTGCTGATAATGCACCATAAAGACAGGCATTGCTTCATCAAGTTCGGCTTCAGTAACTTCATTAGCTGATACACTTTCAGTTAATGTACTTTCAGTTGAAGCATTCGCTAAGCTGTTTGCATTCTGCAGAGCGCGCTTCATCAGCATTCTTGCGCCATTACCAACCCAGTTCCTAACCTGTGCTTCAGAACACCTGGCCAGTCCAAGCTCAGCTAATGTTGCTTGAGTTGCAGCAGCTAAGTCCGGCACACTATCGATAAGCGTACCATCTAAATCAAAAGCAATTGCTTTAACCTTAGTAAGGTCAGCCATGATTAAGCATCAACCTTTGCAAGTTCAGCACGCATTTCATCAACCACTGTTTTATAATTTGGCTGATTAAAAATTGCTGAGCCAGCAACAAACATATCAGCACCTGCAGCGGCTATTTCAGCAATGTTATCTACTTTAACACCGCCATCAACTTCAAGGCGGATATCAAAACCACTTGCATCAATTTTAGCGCGAACTTGCTTAAGCTTATCCAATGTAGATGGAATGAATGATTGCCCGCCAAAGCCTGGGTTAACTGACATCAGTAGAATCACATCTAATTTATCCATCACATGATCAAGATAATGCAGTGGTGTACCAGGATTAAATACTAAACCAGCTTTACAACCTGACTCTTTAATCAACTGTAGGCTACGATCTAAATGCTCTGATGCTTCAGGATGGAAAGTAATAATTGAAGCCCCCGCTTTCGCAAAATCAGGAATAATACGATCAACAGGTTTCACCATTAAGTGCACATCGATATCCGCAGTAATACCAAAATCACGTAAAGCCTGACAGACCATAGGACCTATTGTCAGGTTCGGTACGTAGTGATTATCCATAACATCAAAGTGAACAACGTCAGCACCAGCATCTAGTACGGCTTGAACATCATCACCTAAACGGGCGAAATCGGCTGATAAAATAGATGGGGCAATCAGAAATGGACGCATAGTCTTCTCGAAGCTATTAAAAGTGGCCTTATTTTACCCTTTGCAGAGAAAACGCTCTAGTCACAAACAGTAATAAAACTTTGTTAGTGTCAATAAATGTAAATTTTAATAACCTGTAAGTATTAAATTGATCTAGATCACAGTATATAGATGTTCATTAACTAGACAAATTTGCTATAATGCGACATACGTCACTGTGTCTTTTTTCAATATATAGTTTTGATCCTTACATCTTCATGGATCGTATAACAGCTATTGAGGACACGTTTATTTATTCAACCTGAAAGTATGAGACAAGGACAGCCCTTATGATGTGCAATCAGCGAAAAATGAACACCTACCAAACAGGCAAGGTGACGTTAAAGCCTATATTAAGTATTTTTTCCGCCAGTACATTAATGTTTGTAGCTTACTTTGCGGCATCTGATAATCGTGAGCAGTTATTCGCTGAAAATTGCGCTTGCTCTGACAGTGCCACTTACAATTCTAGCTTACCAAGCAGCCACCCTAATAACCGTTGTGCAACTCAATCTGACGATGTCAGTTGGGGCAGCTGGGTTACAGGCAATAGTCGTTCAAGTCAGTTTCATTTCTTAGATTTACTAGAGCTGTTACATGGTAGCGAAAAAAGCAAACCTATCAGTGACATGCCAACAAATAATCCAAACGCGATTTAATGTCAATTTGGCGGGTATTTACCAGCACTGTAGCCGCATTTTTTGGGGTGCAAACTGAAGATAATCGCCAGCGAGATTTCAACCAAAACAATTCTCCATTGCCTTTCATTTTTATGGGAATAGCTTTAGCCGTACTAATGATTTTTTCTTTGATTTTTATCGTGAACCAAGTCTTAAGCTAAATAAATCTAAAAACCTTTCTGATTTTTCTCACTCAAAGCACAATCAAGACCAAACTTATTAATCAATCACTTCTTGATAATGATGATCATACAGAGCCATTATTTCATCCACTTTTTTACGTGAACTTCCTTTTTGACTGATATTACGCTGAACAGCAATAGAGGCGAGTTTTGCACCTCGGTATAGTTCTCGAGTCAGTGGGATATCATGATTACTGATCAATACAGGAATATCCCGTTCTAGTGCAGTATGGCGCGATTGCCTCGCCAAAAGGGCTTGGTCATCTAAGCTAAAACCTGGACCAACATAAGTAGTAAAGCTCGCTGTTGTTGATAAAGGGGCATACGGCGGATCGCAATAAATCACATCACCAGATACAGACATTTCGAATGCTTGCTCATAGCTCACGCATTTAAATGTCGCTTTTTGGGCTTTTACTGAAAAGTAACGAAGCTCTTCTTCAGGAAAGTAAGGCTTTTTATACGAACCAAAAGGAACATTAAAACCACCTTTTCGATTGTAACGACATAAGCCATTAAAGCCGTGACGATTCATATACAGAAAATATACAGAGCGCTTGAAAGGATCTTTCGTTTGATTGAACTCGGTGCGAATGCGGTAATATTGTTCCTTGTCATTCATTTCTGGAACAAACATCGCTTTCGCTGCTGCAATATACGCATCAGGTTCATTTTTAACAATATTGTAGAGGTTAATCAGATCATGATTAATATCGCATAGCAGGTACTCTTCATAGTCAGTATTTAAAAAGACTGATCCAGCTCCCACAAAGGGCTCTATTAACCTTTTACCTTGAGGTAAGTGTTTTGCTAGCTCGTCGACGAGTTTAAATTTTCCACCCGCCCACTTAAGAAAGGCTCTATGCTTTTTAGTCATGAATACCAGTTACTAGCAAAATTAAAGCTGATGATTGTACTCTTTTTAATAATAATAATCATTGTTTGAATCATCTAAACCAATGGCTTTTTAAGCGTTTAATTCGATTTGATTTCATATCCCTTGAGATCGCTCCATTTCCTAACCCACGGGGCAGTTAAAGCCAGCTCTTGTTGGAGTAAATCAGATGCCTGCTGAGCATCAATTGCACTGTCAAATTGACCGAACAAAACGATATGGCGTTTTTTGAATTTAGCTTGTACTAATTCAGATTCATTTTGCTGGAAGCTTTCAAGTTTTAGCAGGATATTTTTAAGTGACTTTGGTTCCCGCACACTGGCTATCTGCAGTGTGTACCCGACTCGATCAGTTAATTGCGCGATATGGCTGCCAGACTCGTTAATTGTGCTGACTTCAAGTTTGTCGCGTTCTACAATTGCACCGCCTTCAACAACATCTGTAATCTGCACATCTGGATTTTCGATAATTTCAAATTCTGCTTGATGATTCTCGCTAACATCATTGATATCAGTAGTGTCATTTTCATCTTTTTTAGGTTTAATTCTTACATTATTTGATTCAGGCATCTCACTAAAGCTTGATTCGATATTGTTCTGGTGAACAAGCGCCTCATCTGCAAAAATTTGATTATCTAGCTTAACGTCTTGTTTTGACTCTGACACGGTAACATTCAGATTGGGAGCGAGTGTCACCATTGAGCGCCCATAATGATAAACAAACCACTGCGCGTCTGATTCTGGCATTGTATAAGCCGTAAATAATAAACCCGATTCATTTTCTATTTGCTGATCACTTTGAAGTAAATACATTCCTGCAGCTAAAGCAGCTGTCAGAACAAATACAGAAAGTACTGCTAACCAAGGCAAATGCTTAGGCCACTTTCTAATTTCTTCGGGCTTGTCTTCTAATGCTTTTTTAAGTAGGGCTAAAACTTCAGTTGGGGTACCTGATTGCTTTTCGATTTGCGCTTGAATTATTTCACGAGGAATAAATGGGGTTTTATTACTTCTAATGAGTAATGTTCGATACAAACCTTCACGCTCGGCCAATGATAAGGGTTCGATTTCTACATGAAGTAGTAACGCTTGCATTGCTTCAGTTAATTCGAGGTTTAATTCTGCTAAAGAATCCGGTTCTATCGTGAATGTGATTGAAATTGGTTTTCCGGCACATCTTATTTGGGTCAATACTAAACATTCAGCCCATAACTCTCGAGGCATATGTTGTGCGTCGTCGATAATGATATGCAAGGGTTTAGTTAAGCTTGTCTGGATCCTTAGAAGAGTATCAGCCAGAGGTAACGCATCATCGAAAATGGGGGAAGAGATTAATTGAACGAGAATCTTACGGCGAATTTCTGCACTTTCAGCATGCATAGGACAGATAACTAAAGCTGAATTATAGTTATCTAACTCACTCGCAAGCGCAGTGACTAATGTCGTTTTACCTGAGCCTTTTGCGCCAGAAACAAGCACCAGTTGCTCACTGTAACTCGCGATATGTTCTAGTCGCTGAACTAAAGCTTCTTGCGAAGGTAACAATAGCGTTTGTTGGATATCCAAAAGCCCACCATTAGACGTAAACTTTAGCTTAAACTTGGCTAATGACTTCTGCGAGTAACGACTCTTTTACATCAGAGAATACATCAGCAGTACCTATAGAAGTCGGTAATACCAAACGAATTTGGCCAGCAAGCACTTTTTTGTCACGTTGCATATGTTTGATAAAACTATCAAAGGTCATTGTATCTGGAGAGGAAATAGGTAAATCAAACGCTTGCATTATGCGAGTGATCCTATCGAAATCTTGCTGTTGAATTAAATTGAGCTTTAATGATGTTAGCGCCGCCATAATGGTACCTGTTGCGACCGCTTCACCATGAAGCCAAACCCCATAGCCCATCTCAGCTTCTATTGCGTGACCAAAAGTATGACCAAGATTCAATAGAGCCCTAACACCACGCTCTGTTTCATCTTCAGCAACAACATCAGCCTTAATTTGACAACATTTTGTAATCGCATAAGTAAGGGCATCGTTATCAAGCGACTTTAGTTGCTCAACATTTTGCTCCAACCAGCCAAAGAACTCAGCATCCCAAATAATACCGTACTTAATCACTTCCGCCATCCCCGCTGCAAACTCATTAGCAGGTAATGTCGACAAACAATCAGTGTCAATAAGTACTGATTGAGGCTGATAAAATGCCCCGATCATATTTTTACCCAATGGATGATTAACTGCAGTTTTACCACCGACAGAAGAATCAACTTGGGATAATAGTGTGGTAGGAATTTGAATAAACTCAACACCTCGCTGATAGCAAGATGCAGCAAAGCCGGCCATGTCACCAACGACACCACCACCTAATGCAACTATCACACAATCACGTGCAAAGTTATTTTCTAATAGCGCAGAAAATATCAAATCCAAATGGGTGAGATCTTTATATTTCTCACCATCAGGCAGCACAACAGCACTCACTTCAGCACAACTGACCATAGCTTGTTGGACTTGTACTAAGTACAACGGAGCTATAGTGTCGTTGGTGACTATGAGTGCTTTTTTACCAGAAAGGTAATCGGAGAGGTAAGCGTTTTGCTGCAATAAATTCTGGCCAATAAAAATGGGATAACTTCTTATACCTAATTCAACCTGAACTTGTTGCATAAACCTACCTAGAAACCGAGTTGCTCAATGATTTGATTTGCGACTATTTTAGCGCTTTGCTCATCTGTCTTAACGATAACATCAGCAATCTCTTCGTATAAAGGATTACGGACATCAGCAAGATTCTCAAGCACTTCACGAGGATCATCAACCTGTAAAAGAGGTCGACGCTTATCGCGCTGAGTACGAGCAACTTGCTTATCGATTGTAGTCTCTAGGTATACAACGATACCGCGAGCCGACAAATGATTGCGAATGTCTTTGCTTTGTACAGATCCGCCGCCAGTAGCTAGGACAATGCCCTGCTTTTCCGACAGGTCGGCGATGACTTGAGCTTCACGTACACGAAAGCCTTCTTCGCCTTCAACGTCAAACACCCAGGCAATATCTGCACCTGTGCGTTTCTCAATCTCGTGATCTGAATCGTGGAAATCTAAATGCAGCAGTTGGGCCAAATGGCGACCAATTGTGCTTTTGCCTGCGCCCATAGGGCCTACCAGAAAAATATTGCGTTTTTCAGCCATTATATATACGTCTGAATCTTATATGAAATGTATGCCTTATCGACTTAAACTCAAGCCGACCTATAATTTAACCTTGCTCTAATGAGACTTGACGACGGATTATCTCAGTTATATGGCTATTGTTGCAAGTCATGTTGATGAATTAACCTAAGATTCTTAAAAATAAATTTCAGTGAATAATTAAAACCTGATTAACGACTCAATAAAATGATTAACTTGTTACTAATAGAATCAATCAGCTACCAAACGATAACCAAAAAAATACCAGCAAATTGCTGGTATTTTATGGCTAATAAGTCTCAATTAAAGTTATAGCTGTTCTGTCACAATTTTTGGGGTTACAAAAATGAGTAACTCTTGACGCTCATTACTATCAGAAGTATTTCTGAATAAGAAACCAACTAACGGAATGTCACCTAAAACAGGAACTTTACTTACACGGCTAATTAAGCTTTGTTGATAGATACCACCAAGTACAATCGTTTCACCGTTATCAACTAGCACCTGTGTACCAATACGTTGTGTATCAATTGATACCGCTTCACCTGTACCGGTTTGAACTGTTTCACCTCGAGTATCTTGAGTAATTTCTAAATCAAGAATCACGCGATCATCTGGTGTAATTTGTGGGGTCACTTTCAGTGATAATACTGCTTTTTTAAACGTTACTGTTGTTGCACCGCTAGAAGCAGATTCAACATAAGGAATTTCAACACCTTGTTCAATATAAGCTGATTTCTGGTTAGAGGTGGTAATGCGTGGACTGGCAATAATCTCACCTTTATTCTCTTGCTCAAGTGCACTTAACTCTAAATCAAGTACCGTTCCATCAGCCATTTTGGCAACACTAAATGCAATACTTGCAGCATTAGTTGCTGACGAAGGTAAATTAACATTTAAACGATCACTTAGTGCTGGCACGACTCCTGATACAATATCATTGGCCCCTTCAAGTGAACCAGAAGTACCTTTATCACCTTGTTGGTCTGTAATCCCCCAACGAATACCAAGATCTTCAGATACATTATCTTTCACGGTTACCATACGTGCTTCAATCAATACTTGCTTAATCGGAATATCAAGTACTTCAACTAAGCGATGTATAGTCTCTAATGATTCTGCAGTGTCTTTAACTAAAAGTGTATTGGTACGTTCATCAACTGCCACGCTACCACGGTTTGATAAAAGGCTTGAATCTTCACTTTTCATTAACTCAGCTAGATCTGTTGCTTTAGCATAGTTAACTTGGATATATTCAGAATAAAGTGGCGCTAACTCTTTTACTTCTTGTTGGTTAGCTAGATCTTGCCTTTCACGTGTAGCAAGTTCCTCGCTTGGCGCAACCATCAAGATATTGCCTTCAATGCGTTTATCTAATCCTTTTGTTTGCAGAATCAAATCTAACGCTTGATCCCACGGTACGTCGTCTAACCGAAGAGTAATATTGCCTTCAACTGTATCACTGGTTACCAAGTTGAAATCATTATAATCAGCAATAATTTGTAGAACGGTTCTCACTGAAATATTTTGGAAGTTTAGTGATAAAGAACGACCATTGTATTTCTTATCTTCTTTCGTTACCGCAGCTCGTTCAACTTTATTGATACTAACTTTAAAAACGTTACCTTCTTGCTTGTAGTTGTAATCATAGTTGCCATCTACATCAACCATTATGCGAGAAGTTAAATCGTCTTTAAATGTTTCGAAACTAGTCACTGGTGTATTGAAGTCTTGTACATCCATTACATACAAGTGATCATTTTTTATATCAGTGTTATAGAACTTCACTTCAAGTTTAGACCCTACTTGGTCTACATTTGCAGCTACAGAGCGATTATTTAAATGAACCAGTAAATCTCCACCACCGGTTTTATTACGACGAAAATCAATAGTTTCGATGCCATTTACAAAAGGGTTACCAGCATCGTCGGGGCTAGAAACAGTATCATTCACGGTCAAACGGTACGTATTTCCAACTACTTTACCTTGATACGGTTTGACTTCAGTTAAATCGACGACAACATTTAATGAGCTATCAATTTGAGTTGTTTTAAGTCCTTCAACACCCACTCTATCAATAGTTATATCGTCTTTTTCTAGATTTGAAATACTGTCCTCAAAACTTAAAATAATTTGAGCTGGTGATCCTGACAAATCAACTTCAGGGGTCATTAGGTCAGATTCAAAAACAAGTTCTAATTCTAATTGGTGATCGACAACAGAATGGTATTTAACATCCATTAACTTATTGGCGGCGATTGCACTTGGTAGTGCGCCCACCATTAAAACAACACCAAGTATTGTTTTAAATAGTGAGACTTTTTTTGTCGATGTTTGCATCGCGGCAGAAGATTTCATTATTCCCTCATCCTTCGCATTATTTGCCTGTTAGTTCTAAGTTACTTGCTCTTTCAGCCCAGCAACCAGAACCATCAGGAATTAATTCTATAATTTCAATATATTGCGGTGTAACCTTACCTATTTTTCCATGGTAAAGTCCGAGATACTCACCGACCCCTAAGCGATATACATTCGAATCCGATGACTCAACTAAAGCCCAAGTCGTGCCATCTTCACTTAACGTTCCGCGCATTCTCAAATTGTCTATTGCATACGTTTCTAAACGTCCTTTTCGACGTTTTAAATCAGGCTGTAAACAATTTCTGCTGGTATCCACCACTTCCTCTGTCAACTCACGAGAAGGTGGTACAAAAGGACTGCGCATCAACTCTGCTTGATAGGCAAAGTGTTCAAACTTAGGTGTTTCTTTTAACGGAGGAATACGAGCAATATGCTGTGCTTTAGTCGTTGTAACGAACAACTCTAAATCACTGCGATCACCAATACAGCCAGTTAATAACAGTAACAATAATAAAGGTAAGAATTTCATTATTTCTTCCCCTTATTTTGTTCTGCTGGTAGCTTAGCGCCTTCTTTAAATCGATAGGTTTTCGCAAGAATGTCCATCGATAAACTGCCACTATCATCTCGCTTGATAACAAAATCATGCAAACTAACAATACGTGGCAATTTTGCTACGCCGCTGACCATATTGCCTAACTGATGATAGTCGCCTACGACAGCCATTTTAATTGGAAACTCTAAATAGAAATCACGTTCAATTTCGGTATCCCAATCCAAGCTATTAATTCGCAAGCCTGCATCTGTAGCGACAAAAGTTGTATCGTCTAGCAATCCTGGCATTTCGTTTTCAGAAGGCAGCATTTTCAGTAATTCCGCAAATTGAGCTTCCATTACGACCAGTTGCTCACGGTACAACTTCAAATTTGCAGCTAAGCGATATTTATTTTGAAAATCATCTCTTAAAGTAATTTCTTTTCTTTCTTCTTTGTCCAGCACATCTAACGCATCTGAAACAAATAAATAGTAACTTGCCCCCATGACTGTCAGCGAAAGAAAAACAGCAAAGACTACTTTGACTAACGTAGGCCAACCACCAATGTTATCAAAATCAATATCATTAAACTGCTCTAAGTCGAGATTCATTTTCGACCTCCTTCAGTTGCATCCATTGGTAGAGTGTCATCAAAGATACTCACTCGTAGTCTGAATTTCTGTAATTGTCTTAAGTTTTCATTTTGGCTAATAATTGATTGCATACTCGGATCATTCAAGTATTGCGATGTTTTGACTTTCCTCATCATGTTTGCAACGTTATTATTTGATTCACTTCTACCTTCAATCCAAAGCAAGCTACCTTTCTTCTCTATGCTAGAGAGGTAAATTCCTGGTGGAACTATTCTCACTAACTCATCCAAAACATGTGTCGGCAAATTACGAGATTGCTGAAGGTTTAAAATAATCTTAGTCCGTCTTTCAATATCTTTCTTTCTTGCCGTAATTTTTCTTATTTCCGCAATTTGAGCATCTAATAAAGATATTTCAGTTTGCAAATACGAATTACGTTGACGCTGATCATCAGTGAGAACTTCAATAAAACTTAATGTAAGAAATACAACTAAACAGGTAACTAAAAAAACTAATGCTAATATACCAATGTAATCTCTTTTTTGTTTTTCCCTAGCTTCTTCACGCCACGGAAGTAAATTTATGTTCGCCATTGAGCGTAACTCCTAAGCGCTAAACCACATGCAACCATATATTTACTAATACTTGGTTCTAGCTGGTTTTTAATATCGTCATCGGCATGTAAACAACCTTGAAATGGGTCAGCAACAATTGAATGTACGCCTAATTCATTCGTTAATAATGCCGTCATGCCTTCAAGTTTTGCCGTTCCACCACATAGCACAATATAATCAACTTTATCTTTACCACTGGCGGTACAATAAATTTGAAGTGTACGTTTTATCTGCTGCAATAATTGAGTTTGAAAAGGCGATAACACCTCAAACATATAATTACGAGGTAGTTCACCCGTTATTTTGGCATTTTCAGCTTCATCATATTGCATGCCATAAAACGACAAAATAGATTGAGTGAATAATTCCCCACCGAATGCTTGTTCACGAATGAATGTTGTCTCACCGTTTTCAACCACGGCAAATGTGGTCATATTGGCTCCGATATCTACCAGTACCACTGATTTCTCATTTGCTCCTTCAGGCAATTGCGCAAGAATTAGTTCAGACGAACGTCCCAAAGCGTAAGCTTCAACATCAACAACCTTGGTATCAAGCTCAATTGCATCTAGTGAATCCATTCGAGTATCAATATTATCGGTACGACAAGCACTTAAAAGCACATCAACTTTGGTGGGGTCAGTTGTGTTGGCATTCAGGGTTTCAAAGTCGATACTCACTTCGTCGAGTGAATATGGGATAAGGTTATCTGCTTCAATCTCAATCTGTGCTTCCATTTCTTCTTCATTTAACGAAGCATCCATGTAAATCACTTTGGTCATTACAGCAGAACCTGAGACTGCAACAGCAGCAGACTTAATTCCTTTTGGCAGTCCACGTCTAATATGTCTTAATGATTCAATCACAGCTTCTGAATCACGAATTTCATGATCGACAACTGCACCTTTTCGTATAGGTGCAGATATATAGTTTTGAATTTTATATCCATCAGCGGTCTTGCTAAGCAAAATGGCTTTAATTTCATGAGAACCGATATCGATTCCAACCATTTGCGGAGCTTGACGCTTCCAAAATTTAGAAAGCATATTCCGTCATCGCATTTATTTTTTATATTTTAAAATAGATTAGCACAAAATCAACTCGTTATAAGTATTTGTATAAAATGTTTCTAAATTTTACAACTTGTTTTTTTATGTTTTCATGTTTTTACTTCACCAAAAACCTTCCCCCTTATATACTAGCGGGCATATTTATGATTTTTGGAATAATTCGGTGAAGTGGATAAAACGAATACTTATAGCTATATTTAGCTTAACTTTATTAGGCGTCGGCACAATTGTCGCAGCTTATTATTATCTTTTACCCGAATTACCGGATGTAAATACTCTTAAAACAGTAAAATTACAGACGCCGTTAAGAATTTATAGTAGCGATGGACTACTTATTTCTCAGTTTGGTGAAAAAAGAAGAATACCAATTGAATATCAAGATGTGCCTGAGCAATTAATTAATGCGGTTTTAGATACCGAAGATGCCCGTTTTTTTGAACACAAAGGTATTGATCCTATCGGGATTGTTCGTGCCGCAGTTATTTTGGTAACGACAGGTAAGAAAAGCCAAGGTGCGAGTACTATCACTCAGCAGGTCGCCCGTGGATTTTTTCTTTCTCGTGAAAAAACCTATATTCGTAAAACCAAAGAAATTTTCTTAGCCTTAAAAATTGAAAAAGCGCTTTCCAAAGAAGAAATTCTGACACTTTATTTAAATCGCTCTTTTCTGGGTAATCGAGCTTACGGCGTTGGAGCTGCTGCTCAAGTTTATTATGGTAAAGAGTTAGAGCAACTTTCATTACCTGAAATGGCAATGATTGCGGGTTTACCTCAAGCGCCTTCTGCAGCCAACCCCATTCGAAACCCCCAGCGCGCTAAAAACCGCCGTAATTGGGTGTTAAGTCGAATGTTAGAAAAACGCAACATTACAGAGGCACAATACCAAGAAGCCATCAATGCGCCTATTACTGCCAAGTATCATGGCGCCGAAATAGATTTATATGCACCTTATATTTCTGAAATGGCACGCGAGTACATGGTAAACCAATATGGCGAAGAAGACGCCTACACCAATGGCTATAATGTCTACACCACCATATCGTCTGACTTACAATTGAAGGCTCAAAGTGCGTTACGAAATAACGTATTTTCTTATGACCAGCGCCATGGTTATCGAGGACCTATCTCGGAGTTATGGTCTGCAGATCCTTCAGCGACCAATACTGAGCCAATGGCCACCAGCGACATCATTAGTAACCTTAAAAGTACTTCACCAGTGCAAGGCATCATGCCTGCAGCTGTTATTGCAGTAGAAGAACAGCAAGCAACTGTGTTGAACGCCAGAGGCGAAGAGATCTTACTCGAGTGGAATGGGTTAAAGTGGGCGCGGGAATTTATCACAGATAGACGTCAAGGAAAGCCACCAAAAAAAGCTGAGGATATTTTAGCTGTTGGCCAAAAAATTTGGATTAGAAATAATGGCGAATATTGGCAACTATCTCAAATTCCTCAAGTATCTAGTGCTACTGTATCTTTAGAGCCAAGCGATGGTGCAATTAAAACCTTGGTTGGTGGCTTTAGTTTTACCCAAAGCCAATATAACCGTGTCACCCAAGCCAAACGTCAGTTAGGTTCGAATATTAAACCGTTCATATATTCTGCTGCGCTTGAAAAAGATTACAACCTCGCGACATTAATCAATAATGCGCCGATTAATAAGCCTGACACCCGGCAAGGCACAGCATGGCGCCCAAAGAATTCACCTGATATTTATGGTGGCCCTACCCGTTTACGTGTTGGTTTAGCGCAATCAGTCAATGTTATGTCTGTTCGAGCCATGAGACATATCGGCTTAGATAATACGATAGCCAAATTAGTTGAATTTGGCTTTGATCCAAAAGATCTGCCTCGCAATGAATCTGTAGCACTTGGCTCGCCTTCGGTTACGCCGCTACAAGTAGTAACGGCATTTAATGTATTTACTAATGGCGGCTATTTAGTCGAACCGTATTTCATTAAACAAGTCACTGATTCATTTGATAATGTTATCGAAGAAGCCAACCCAATGCTTGCTTGTACTCCTGAAGAGCCTACAGAAGTAATCAGTGAAGCTACAACTAAAGAAAATGATCCTTTTGCCGCCATGGCAGCTGAGTTTTCTCGCTCCCAACAAGCTCAAGATAAAGCGAACTTCGACATTGCAAATACAGAAAATGCGCTAACGCAATGCGGAGATGAAAACAGCCGTTACGCACCTAGAATCATTACAGAACAAACTGCATTTTTAATCACTGAAGCGTTAAAAAGTGTAATTTGGGGTGGTGGAGACTGGAGTAAAGGCACTGGCTGGAATGGTACTGCTTGGCGTGCATCAAGATTAATTAAACGCCGTGATATTGCAGGTAAAACCGGTACAACCAATGAATCTCGCGATACTTGGTTTAGTGGTTTTAATCCAACTTTAACATCGACCTTTTGGGTAGGTTTTGACGATCATAGCCGTAGGCTTGGACGAACAAGTTGGGTAGCTGATGGGCCTGAAAACCAAATATCAGGTGCCGAAGCGGGAGCAAAAACAGCAGGACCAGGCTGGAACGACTTTATGAATCAGGCATTAAAAGGCACTGAGGAAAAGACGACTATTCCACCTAAAGGGATTATCTCGGCTCGCATTGATTTAGCAACCGGGTTGTTAACCCGTAAAACCGATCATACGACTTCTTTTGAGTATTTTGTTGAAGGTACAGAACCAAGAGAATACGCAACAGATGAAGTGATTGACGACGACATTTTCATCGAGAACCCAACGGATGATTTGTTTCAATAGCGTTTAATTTTTCGATAGAAACTAAAACACCACATAATAAAAAGCCCTAAGTGAACTTCACTTAGGGCTTTTTAACATTCTATTCTAAAAGTCTAGGTACGAGATTAGAAGCCAGATTGTTTTAATATCGAATATTGATTGCAAGAGAGTACTTTAAAAATAAACCCACACACTACTTAGCTTGTTTGGCAGCGAGCGCCTGTTTAACTTGAATAAGCGATGTGCCACCTAAGGCTTCACGCTTTTCTAAACACGAATCAATGGTCAAACAGTCATAAACATCATCACTAATAATCGGGCTGAACTGTTGTAATTCAGAAATCAGCAATTCCTCTAAAGGTGTTTGCTTGGCAATCGCCGCAACTACAACCTCGCCCACCACATGATGCGCTTCTCTAAAAGGCATTCCTTTTGCTACTAGATAATCAGCCAACTCAGTTGAGTTAGCATAACCTTGCTGTGCAGCTGCTAAGGTTCTTTCACGATTAACTTGTAAACCAGTCAACACAAGTGCAGCCATCTCAAGACAAATAGCCCAGCTATCCATGACATCGAATAAGCCTTCTTTATCTTCTTGCATGTCTTTGTTATAAGCTAAAGGTAATGCTTTCATGGTGGTTAAAATACCCATTAAGCTGCCATAAACACGGCCAGTTTTACCTCTAATAAGCTCTAGCGCATCAGGGTTTTTCTTTTGTGGCATGAGTGAAGAGCCCGAGGTCACTTCATCATCTAAATCAATAAAACCTGCTTCACCGCTGTTAAAGAAGATTAAATCTTCAGCCATACGGCTTAAATGCATCATGCTGATAGAAGCATCGCTACATAATTCAATCACATGGTCACGGTCTGATACAGTGTCAAGGCTATTCAATGTTGGCGCTGCAAAACCTAAAGATTTAGCAATTTCATGTCTGTCCATCGGATAAGCTGTTCCTGCTAATGCGCCAGAACCTAAAGGACAAGTATCTGCACGTTTAAGTGCATCTTCTAAACGACTAATATCACGCTCGAACATCTCTACATACGCTAAACACCAATGGCCAAATAATACTGGCTGCGCCCTTTGTAAATGAGTGTAACCTGGCATAACAGCATCAATTTCACGTGCAGCGAGATCGATTAAAGCGCCTCTGAGCTTTTTGAGTAGCGCAAGTGATTGCTCACCTTCTTTTCTGCACCACAATTTTAAATCTGTTGCCACTTGGTCATTACGCGAACGTCCTGTATGAAGCTTCTTACCCAAGTCACCAACTTTAGCGATTAATGACTGCTCCACAAAGCTGTGAATATCTTCCGCGCCTGAAGCGATAATGGCTTCTGGTTTATCAGCCACTTCAGCTAATAATTCGTTTAATGCGCCATGTAATTGTTCACACTCTTGTTGGGTCAGAATACCCACTGAAGTAATTGCGGTTGCCCAAGCAATTGAACCTACAATATCTTCTTCAATTAACCGGTAATCTACTGGCAATGAGTCATTAAATAATTTGAATAATGCGCTACTTTCTTGACTGAATCTTCCGCCCCATAAAGCCATGTCGATACCCTCTTGTTCAATTCTTAAATCAATGTTGCTAAAGCAATAATAGTAAAATGATGTCTAAATATGAAAAACGGGGCTTATATCTGAATCTAGATGTAAGCCCCGTTTAAATATTTTATTAACAGCTGAGCTTATTTGCTGTTAAGTGCTCTGATACGGCTTGATAAAGAATAAAGACGGATAAAGCCTTCTGCATCTTTTTGGTCGTAAACATCATCATCACCAAAGGTGGCAAATTCTTCTGAATATAAGCTGTTTGGTGAACGCTTCTTAACCACACTTGCTTGGCCTTTATACAGCTTAACAACCACTTCGCCATTCACTAATTCAGCCAGCGCTTCTGAAGCGGCAATTAATGAATTACAAAGAGGTGTAAACCAACGACCGTCATAAACTAAGTGAGCCATTTGAGCGCCAACTTGCTCACGCCATTCACGGCTTGTTTTATCCAATACTAATTCTTCAATTGCACGAAGACCTGCAAACATTACCGTGCCACCAGGGGTTTCATAACAACCACGAGACTTCATACCCACTAAACGGTTTTCAGTAATATCGATACGACCTACGCCATGAGCAGCAGCTAAATCATTTAATTGCATCAAAGCTTGATAAGGTGATAAAGCCACACCATCAACATGTGTCACACGACCATTCGCAATATTTAACGCAACGTATTCTGGCGTATTCGGCGCATCTTCAGGTGCCACCGTCATGGTCCACACTTCTTTGCTAGGCTCGTTCCAAGGGTCTTCTAACTCACCACCTTCATGAGATATATGCCATGCATTCGCATCACGGCTATAGATCTTAGTCGCTGATGCTGTTGTCTCAATGTTTCTTTCAGCAAGGTAATCTAATAGGTCTTCACGGCTAACCATTGACCACTCACGCCAAGGCGCAATCACTTTTAAATCTGGTGCTAGGGCTGCAAAACAGCCTTCAAAACGTACTTGGTCGTTACCTTTACCAGTACAACCGTGACATACAGCGTCAGCACCAACTTTACGTGCAACTTCAACTTGTGCTTTAGCAATAATTGGACGCGCCATTGAAGTACCTAGTAAATAAGTTCCTTCGTAAATCGCACCCGTTGCAATCGTTGGATAGATGTAATCAGCCACCAGCTCTTCTTTTAAGTCAACGATATAACATTCAGAAGCACCAGATTCGATTGCTTTTTCATGTAAACCTTCAAGCTCTGCATCACCTTGGCCCACATCGGCACAGAAAGCGATAATTTCACAATTATCATACGTCTCTTTCAACCAAGGGATAATAGCTGAAGTATCTAAACCACCTGAATAAGCTAATACAACTTTCTTAATGATTGCTTGTTTTTCAATAGACATCTTTAATTCTTCCTAACGTAAACTGTGTAATGCTGACTCGCTCAAATGACATAAGCCAGCCAACGAAATATGTTGTTTTTTTAACCTAACAGGGTAACCAGTACTGCATTTTGTGCATGCATTCTGTTTTCTGCTTGTTGCAGAATGAGTGAGCCCTCACCATCCACCACTTCAGCAGTCGCCTCAACTTCCCTGTATGCAGGTAAACAATGCATAAAGAAGTTAGCACCCACTTTTGTCATCAGTTCGATATTCACTTGGTATGGTTTAAACTTTGCTTCAATTTCTTCCATGGAAGTGGTGTCACCCATCGAAATCCAAGTATCGGTATAAATTGCATCTTGTGGACCCATTTCATTAACGTCAGACGTTAAAATAAGTTCCCCGCCATATTGAGCAGCTAATGCTTGAACTTCACACACCACTTGTCCATCAGGGAAATGCCCCGGAGGGCAAACCACTGTCATAGTGGCACCAAGAATTGCTGCGCCATACATCAAAGAATGAGTAACGTTATTGCCGTCACCTAGATAGGCTAATTTTACCTTACTCACATCATCAAACTTTTCAGATAGCGTCAGAAAGTCAGCTAAACCTTGGCAAGGATGATATAAATTACATAGTGCATTAATGACAGGAACAGAAGCATGCTCCGCTAAACCTGCAATAGTGGTGTGCGAGAATGTTCTTGCTACAATGGCATCAGCCCAACAAGAAATGTTCGTCGCAAAGTCTGAAACCGGCTCACGTTTGCCTAATGCACCATTTTGTTGATCTAAATAAACCGCATGACCGCCTAATTTATTAATACCAATATCAAAGCTAACGCGGGTTCGCAGCGAAGGCTTTTCAAATAACATCACGACACTTTTGCCTGCTAATGCTTGGTTATAATCTGCTGGGTTGGCTTTAATCTTTTTCGCTAATGCCAGTAAATCCAATAGCTCAGTTTGCGATAAATCTTTAATTGATAATAAATGTTCCATTAGTATTTAACTCCTATGGCTGAATTTGAGTGCCAACGGATTGTCCGTTCGCTAAGGCAATTAATTGTTGAGGCTGTTTCCAAGATGCAACTTGCACTGGTTTACCCATCCATTGAGCAACTTCTAATGCCGCTTCTACTTTAACTTTCATACCTTTTTCTATCACGCCTTGCTGAACTAAATCTGAAATTTGTTGTTGATTTAATTGCGCAATTAACTCGCCATTGCCATCTAATACACCCGGCACATCAGATAATAAAACCAGCTGACCGTTAACTAATTTAGCTAACGCCGTCGCAGCTTGATCTGCATTAACGTTCAACATATCGCCTTGAGGCGACACAGCAATTGAACTGCAAATAGGCAACCAACCCTGCGATAATAAATAATTCAAATAACTTGAATCTTTCGGGGTGACTTCACCTACTAGACCTAAGTTTTCATTTTTAATCGATGCGTCAACCGTATTACCATCGGCTAAACTCATTCCAACCGTGACAATACCAGCTTCGATAGCTGCAGCTTGCAATAATTTGTTAGAGGTTCCCGCTAAAGCACCTACAACAATGGGGATTTGATCTGCAGGCGTAACCCGTAAACCGTCCAGCTTGATGGTTTCTTTACCATTGGCAGCAAGTTGCTCGTCAACCAAACATCCACCACCATGAACAAAAATGACTTTCTGCCCTTGAGACATCATCTTAGCAACCACTGACATTAGCTCAGCCATTCCAGAAGTTGACTGAAGTAATGCGCCACCCACTTTAAGCACAATAACAGGCTTATTATCTGACATAGTATATTTTCCTGTTAAAGACCAAAGTGAATTTTAATGCACTGTAAGCCTTGGCTTGCAGCACCTTTCATTAAATTATCAATTGCGCTGGCAACCACTAAATAGTTACTTTGAGGGTCGTATTTCCAACCTAATATGCAGTTTGGCGTATTAACCACATCGTCCACTTTAGGGAATTGGTTATGCTTAACGCTAACTAATGGGCAATCGTCATACACTTGATATGCGGCAGCCACATCAGCTTCAGTAGTGCCTTTAGCTAATTGCACTGTAATGGTGGCTAAAATTCCACGCTTAAAGTTACCTAAATGCGGCGTAAAAATAACTTCTTGCCCTAAGTGAGTGGCTATTTCAGGTTGATGTCTATGACCTAAAACACCATATGGCGTTAAGCTCACTTCACAAAAACTAGTATGCAGCTGTGCCTTTCTGCCTGCACCTGTCACGCCACTTACCGCATTAATGACTGGATAAGCGTCAGTTAGCATTGATTTTAAAGGTTTAAGTGCCGTTAAAGATGCCGTTGGGTAACAACCTGGCACAGCAATCATTTTACTTTGGGCAATTTGCTGGTGATTCCACTCAGCTAGACCGTATACGGCATCGGCAAGCACTTCTGCTTGAGTATGCTCAAAACCGTACCATTTAGGGTACTGCTCAACATCAGCAAAACGATACGCACCACTTAAATCAAAAACAGCTAAACCCTGTTGATAAAAGAATGCTGCAAGCTCTAAGCTGACAGAATGCTCAGTGGCAAGTACCACGGCATCAGCTTGCTCGACGATATCTTGTTTAGCCACAGCAGATAAAGGCGATAAAGGAATTTGGATATGTTGATATGTTGGGTACAAATCAGCTAGTAAACGACCTTTATCAAGACTGTTCTCAGACACATACAAGCCTTGTATAGACAGTGATGCTTCTGCATCAATAAGAGCGGTGATTTGTGCGCCGGTATAACCACTAGCACCAATTATTGCGATATTTTTCATTATTTTGTCGTCTTTAATTAAGTAAACTGTTGAAGATAAATCGATACGTGAGCAGGGGGCTCGAGAATAAAACTATCGTCGAAGATAGTTTACCTTGGGATCTGTTACAGTGAGTTGAATCGCAATTAAATACATATCTATATTCTTAAATCATTATCAAGTTATGGTGATTACCTAAGCTGTTTGCTAGACTAACACAAATTATTACTTATGCAATAATAATGAATACATATTTATTGCAATAGATTATAAAAGGTTCCTATGAATTCATTACCAGAACTAAAAAATGCTTTTAAACAGCTGATTGCATTGCCATCTATCAGTGCATTAGAAGCAGAACAAGATATGAGTAACCATGCAGTTATTGAACTTCTGCAATCTTGGTTTTCAGAGATGGGTTTTGAATGCACAGTTCATACCGTGGCCGACAGCCGTGGTAAACAAAATCTAGTCGCAACAATTGGCTCAGGTAAAGGTGGCCTTTTACTTGCGGGACATACTGATACCGTCCCTTTTGATGAAGGTCGCTGGAGCCAAAGCCCTTTTGAGCTAACCGAAAAAGATAACCGTTGGTACGGCTTAGGCACCTGTGACATGAAAGGTTTTTTTGCGTTAATAATGGAAGCGCTTAAAACAATACCTTTGCATGAGTTAAAGCGTCCGCTGCATATCTTTGCTAGCGCCGATGAAGAAACCACCATGAACGGTGCAAAAGCATTTGCCGATGCCAAAAGCATTGCACCGGACTACGCTATTATTGGTGAGCCTACCAGCTTAAAACCGGTATATATGCATAAAGGTCATTTAGCTCAAAGCATAAGAGTCATTGGCCGCAGCGGTCATTCATCTGATCCTGCTCGCGGGCTCAATGCCATCGAAATCATGCACCAAGTTGTCGGTCAGTTAATGAAACTTAAACAAGATTTAAGTGAAAACTACCGTGAAGATGCCTTTAGTGTCCCTCACCCGACGATGAACTTTGGTCATATACATGGTGGTGATGCAGCAAATCGCATCTGCGGATGTTGCGATTTACACTTGGATATTCGACCTTTACCTGGAATGGAACTAGCAGATTTAGAATTGATGGTAATTAACTACCTAGCAGAAATTAACAAGCAATACCCTGGCAGTATTGAAATATCGACTTTATATCCAGGCTCCGAGTCTTTTGCTGGTAAAGTCGATAGCTATTGGACTGAGTTGGTTGCAGAAATCTCAAAAACTCAACCTGAGGTGGTTAACTATGCCACCGAAGCGCCTTATATCAAAAAATTAGGATGCCAAACTCTCGTCATGGGACCCGGTAGTATTAATCAAGCTCATCAACCGGATGAATATATTGGCTTAGAGTATTTAACTCCTACAGTAGAGTTAATGAAAAAGCTTATTTATCAAGCTTGTATTAAATAGTTGTGATAAATATCAATGATAAAAGCGTTAATTGATTATGTACTTAAATTAATAAAATAAGCCATTGACCAATACCCTTACAGCTAGCTATTGTGCTAGCACTAGTCAAAAATAATAACGGCTACTTAAGTTAAAATTATGGAGTAATTATGGCAGAGCAAACCGCCGACATGTACGCTTCTTTGCGTTCTAATGTGAGTAGCTTAGGACAAGTTTTAGGTGACACCATGCGTGATCATCTTGGCGAAGCCTTTCTTGAAAAAGTAGAACAAATTCGTATTCTTGCTAAGGAGTCTCGTAAAGGTGATGCTGACTCACGACAGCAAATGCTCACTTTACTAAATTCATTACCTGACGAAGAATTAGTCCCTTTTGCAAAAGCTTTTAACCAATTCTTGAATTTAGCCAATATTGCAGAGCAGTTTCATACCATCAGTCGTAACTGCGATGAGCTTGTATGCGTACCCGATCCTGTCGAACAGCTATTGGGACGAATGCTGAATAGCAACGCCAATGAACAAGACGTGATTAATTGTTTAAAAACGCTCGATATTGATTTAGTACTCACAGCGCACCCAACAGAAATTTCACGCCGTACCTTAATCCAAAAGTATTCAGCGGTAGTCGACTGTTTAACTGAGCAAGAAAATCAGCAATTAACTGATCGCGAACGTAATCAATCTCACCTTAGACTGCGCCAGCTTATTGCTCAGATATGGCATACCAACGAAATCCGTAACGAACGCCCAACACCGGTAGATGAAGCGCGCTGGGGATTAAGCACTATTGAAGCCTCTTTGTGGCAAGCCGTGCCAGATTTCTTAAGACAATTAAACGACCATGTAGAAGCGAAAACAGGCCAGCAAATTCCTGCTGACGTTTGCCCAGTAAGATTTTCAAGCTGGATGGGCGGCGATAGAGATGGCAACCCATTTGTCACCTCAGTCGTCACCGAAGAAGTATTACTCCGTAATCGGCATGCAGCAGCACGTCTATACCTTAAAGATGTGGTATCGCTAGTAAATGAATTGTCTATGGAAGATGCCAATGCTGAATTAATGGCACTTGTGCCAAACAGCAAAGAGCCTTACCGCGATATCCTCAGACACTTACGTCACAAACTACGTAACACCATTGATTATCTCAATGCCCGCCTTGAAGGTCATCAAGTAGATGTCAATCACAGCGATTTAGTATGGGAGCTAAATGACTTAAAACAGCCACTTGAGTTGCTGTACCGCAGTTTATCTGAATCAGGTATGCGTTTAATTGCCAATGGCCTGTTATTAGATATGTTACGCCGCTTAGCCTGTTTCGGCATTCATATGCTGCGTTTAGATATACGCCAAGATGCAGAGCGTCATAGCGATGTCATAGCTGAACTCACACGCTATTTAGGTATGGGAGATTACGATCACTGGGACGAAAATGAGAAACAAGCCTTCTTGTTAAGAGAGCTAACCAGCCGCCGACCATTAATCCCTGCGGATTGGCAGCCATCAGCTGATGTACTTGAAGTCATCAAGACTTGTCAGCTTGTAGCAACACAACCAGCTACAGCGCTTGGTTCTTACGTAATTTCAATGGCAAGTAAACCATCTGACGTACTAGCCGTTTTACTGTTATTAAAAGAGACAGGTTGTCAGCACCCAATGCGTGTGGTGCCATTATTTGAAACATTAAGTGATTTAAATACTGCAGCAGATTGCATGACTCAACTCCTCAACATTGATTGGTACCGTGGTTACACCAAAGGTATGCAAGAAGTGATGATTGGTTATTCAGATTCAGCTAAAGATGCCGGTGTAATGGCTGCTGCTTGGGCCCAATACCACGCACAAGAACAACTGGTTGCCGTGTGCAAGAAAGCAGACGTTAAATTAATGCTATTCCACGGCCGTGGTGGTTCTATTGGCCGTGGCGGCGGGCCTGCACATAAAGCGATTTTGTCACAACCTCCGGGGTCAGTAGACGGTCGTATTAGGGTGACTGAACAAGGTGAGATGATCCGCTTCAAATTCGGTTTACCAAAAGTAGCTGTACAAAGTTTAGCGCTATACACCTCAGCAGTAATGGAAGCGACCTTATTGCCGCCTCCAGAACCAAAACAAGAATGGCGTGAATGCATGCAGCGGATTGCTGATGACTCAGTTAAAGCCTATCGAGGTATTGTTCGTGAAGAGCCTGACTTTGTTGCTTACTTTAGAGCCGCGACACCAGAAGTTGAACTGGGTAAATTACCACTAGGTAGTCGACCAGCTAAAAGACGCGTTGATGGCGGTATCGAAAGCCTCCGTGCGATTCCATGGATCTTTGCATGGTCACAAAACCGTTTAATGCTTCCTGCTTGGTTAGGTTCTGGTGAAGCGCTAAAAGCTGCTAATGAGCGTGGCGAAGCGAGTCTATTGAAAGAAATGGAGCAACAATGGCCATTCTTTGAAACTCGCATTTCGATGCTTGAAATGGTTTATATGAAGGCTGAGCCTAATCTTGCTCGATACTATGAAAGTACTCTAGTGCCAGAAAACTTGCACCATTTAGGTAAAAAGCTCCGCGCAAGTCTACAATTAGGCACTGAAGCGGTTCTATCTTTAACGGAGTCAGAAGAGTTAATGTCTCATACTCCTTGGAATAGAGAGTCAGTTAAGCTTCGTAACCCATATATCGACCCATTGAACTTCTTACAAGCAGAGCTATTGGCACGTACCCGTAATGAAGAACAAGCTTCTAAACAGGTTGAGTTAGCATTAATGCTAACCATTGCTGGTGTTGCTGCAGGAATGAGAAACACAGGATAATGACATTATTCAAAACGAGTTTACTTTGCTTAATGCTGTTTCTGACTGGTTGCGCCAGTCAGTACAGCATCACTGAATCAGAAGTAGAGGATTATCTGAATAATGAGATGCACTATGAAGTGTCTCAAGGCAATCAAATATTTGGTCTACAGTTGAAACTCAATGATATGGAAGTGGAGTTAGGTAACAAGCCAAATACCATTTCAGTCACAGCATTGACAAAAATGGCGGTTAAAAATCCATTTAAGTCTATTTCTGCTGACATGGAAACCACTTTTGAAGCAGAGCCTTGGTATGACGTTGAAACCAAAAGCATCTTTTTGAAGAAGTTGGACTTGGTGAGCGTTAAATCAGAACCTGCGGATATTGAACAAATGCTGAAACCCATCACCCCACAATTGATGATGTTTTTGCGAACGTTTTTAGAATCACAACCTGTATACGTGCTCGATACTAATGACTCGAACCAAGCATTAATGGCATCGATGACAAAAGCAATTGAAGTTCAAAAAGGCAAAATAGTGATTAAGTTTTAATATCGTATCGCCTCAAGCAAAATAAGCGCCTTAAGGCGCTTATTTTTTATCAGTAATCTAAAATGTCAAAGCTCACATTAAAAGTTTTTTACTGGCTCAACCACCAAGGTACTACTATGCACTGGGTTTTCTGACTGCATGTACAAATCTCGCACTAGCTTAAAATCTAGCTCCAATTCGGTGACATAAAAACCATCTATTGGATAAGTCTTAACGACTTTGGCCCCTTTGATCACACCAGAAACTTTGATCTTCGTGGCTATATTATTCAGAGAGTGTCCTTGTATTGCTGTTTGCGAATTAAGCTGTAAGCCATAGACTTGTTCAGCTAACTCTCTATAGGCCAAAATTTTTGACGCTTCCATTGCCATTAAAATTTGCTCTGAGCGTAACTCTGCGGGTTGCTTTTCAATAGGCGCGTAACCCACAGCATTCAGTACTGGAAAATCACTAGGTTGGTATTTTTCAGATTCACTTCCTAAAGTGGCACAACCACTTATTAACAGGCCCAAAATAAATATTAATTTTTTCATTTAAGTAACCAGACTGAATATTTCATTTTAATATAAAAATAGTCATTAAAATATTTACAGTGATAATTTATGATAAAACGCTAATTAAATAGTTACAGAATTAACTATTTCCAATTGTCTCAGCTATATCACTCTCGGAATTATTATCATCAGACAAAAATGAACTAACTCCAGCAGCAATACCGTCTGAGTTTTTTTCTGTAAAGTAATCCATAATTAATTTAATAGCAGTAGAACCAGCACCAACATAATCAGAGTAAAGAACACTTCCGGCTAAAGTTGCAGCAGGACTTATTTCAGTATTTGTTGTTTCTTGATAAATATAAGATAAAATTGGTGTGTGGTTTAAAATATTAACTGAATCTATAATATCCTGTTGATTAAAACCATCTTCACCGAAAGAGTACGAATAAATATCATCTACAAGACTAGAATCCTCAACATCATCAGAGCTTGTTAGAGAGCTTACTGATCCTAAAGTATCATCACCAGAAACCTGAATACCGTCAGCTGCGATATTAGCCACTGTGTTGAGTGAACTTTTTATCATGCTTGTCTGTAGCGATGATAACAAGCCTTGTTGCAACTCAGAAATCATACTGGTATTCATGCTAAGTGAAAGGATGTCAGGGTTATCTAAACCCACTTCCGCAAGTATCTTCTCTTGCATGTCATCAACCGAAAAGACATCACTGATAGCGCTTGCATTCAGCGCAACATTGGCAACATCACTTGCAGCAGAAACACCTGTGAGTATATCGGCAAAGTTTTCTGACTCTCCACTTAACTGGGACTGAACCGATGAACTCGTATTGATGAGCTCAGCTGCACTTGTTAGCACAGAAAGTGATTCTTGTTGACTCATATTATAATTAAACCAAATCCCAATTAAATATATTATATTCTAATTATCACCACTGTATAAAATAATTAAATACAACCAATGATCTTACCACTATAATATATTAATCCATAAAATTGACAAACATTAAGATTTATTCCATATTTAAAAACCAAAACAAAACCGATATAAAAATAAGAATAATACATTAATAATTTATTATCATTATCTTGCAAATCATTAAACACCACTCACACCTTACCAAAACAATATATAGCAATAGTTAGTAACAAATAACCATTAATAACGTAAAAATGGGTAAAGATAATGAAGATACTGTGCAGAGTATAGATCTAAGTATTAAGTTGAAGTTAGAATTTGCAAAACCATCAACACAGTTAAGAAATGAAATTAACAACCCCGTTAGCAGTATTCATTTTATTCAGTATGTCAGCCTGTACTACAACTGAAGTAGCTGAGATTAAAGTTCCGACTAAAGAAAATACCTCAGTGAATGTGACAGAACCGTCTGACGAAGTGATGAAGGGAGATCCGCAGTATCGACCAGTTAGAAACAATAACATTCAGCAAGCGCAGTTGGTAACGGGTTCAATCTTTAACCCCGATAACGTTTATAATATTTATCAAAATAATAATCGATACGATATTGGAGATATGATTTTAATTAGACTAAATGAAGAAATGACGTCTAAAAAATCTGTTAGCTACAAACGAGATAGCTCTAATAACTTTGAACTATCCCCTAACATCACTGCCGGTAACATCAACATTGACGACAGCAATTTGAGCGCTGACTACTCTCAAGACAAAAACTTTGATAGTTCCTCTGCAAGTAATCATAACAACTCTCTTTCCGGCACGATCACTGTTGCAGTAAGAGAAAAACTGCCGAACGGAAACTTAATCGTTGCGGGCGAAAAATGGTTAAAATTGAATAAAGGCGACGAATATGTCCGCTTTTCTGGAGAGATTAGGGTTACAGATATCGCATCTGATCATTCGATAGATTCAAGCATGGTTGGCAATACCGTCATCGAAGTCAGTGGCAAAGGCGAGCAACAAGACAATCAAGATCCCTCATTAATCTCGAAACTGCTAAACGTATTTGGTTAATAAATGATGAGAACCTTCTTTGCTATCATGATGCTCTGTATACCTACTGCATCATTCGCACAATGGTATGTCGGACAAGCATCAATTACATATAATGGCGATGACTACAACAAAATACGCAAGCAAGCCGTAGAACTAGCAATAGAAAATGCGTCACTTCAAGCCAGCAGTTATATCAGTATCGAAAATACGGTAAGAGACGGAATTCTTACAAGTAGTAAGAGTAATGTTATTTCAAAACAACAAATCAGTGAAATTATCATTCTCAATGAAACTATTACAGCAGGTAAATTAACGGTCAATCTCAAAGTAAACCTTCATTCAAAATCAAACTGCATTAAAGATGCATATTCCAAACAGCTCATTATTGCCCAGTTCCCATTACTTAACCCAGAACAAGCCACACCGGGTGATATTTCTTCACTACCTTTTCATGTAGCTTCAAGGTTCAAAGATGAACTCATCAATCAGCCTAGTGTTTTTGTAGAAGAGTTAATACCGCAAATGGTATTTAAACCTGTTTCTAGTTTTGACAGTATTAATTTGAAATCAGTTCAAGGTATTTCTCATGGATTAAACAGCCAATTTCAAAGCCAATATTTAGTCTTCGGCTATATACGCGATATCGGCCTATACAATGAAATCACATCCAGCTTGCTAAAAAATACTATCTACCCAAAACGAAACTTCACCATTAAAGTATTTATGTACGATAGGATCAGCGACAGTATTTTACTTGAAGATGAATACCACGGAGAAGGTGGCTGGAGTTTTGACTCTTTTACCAAAGTAGATATGTCTAATAGCCTATTTTGGCGTAGTGAATATGGTCAAGCTATTGTCGATACATTGTTTAAAGTATCACAAGACATCAACCAAACATTGAGTTGTGAAGCCACTAAAGCGACTGTCATAAATCGTGATGATGAATTTATTACTATCAATATCGGAACGATGCATGGGGTTAAAAAAGGCGATATATTTCAACATATAAAATTGAAAAATATCCCTGTAAGAAACACAGTCATGTCGACTTTGATGCCACCAGAAGAACCAACCCTACTCGAAGTGGTGCAAGTTAGTAACAAAATTAGCTTACTAAAAGCACCTGAAAATGAAGACATCAACGGGATGAATCAGCATCAAATAGATTTATATGATGTAGTTACTACTGTTAGCTTTTAAAAGTACAGAATTAATCTAACTAGCTTATTTGCATCAAGCTAGTTAGATGAACGAACTACTTGGCAAATCGTGATATAGAAGGATAATCCACTATCACCGCTTCACCGAGCAAAGCACGGCGTAACATGTCATAAGCTATTGCAGCACTAATCGTTCGCACTAGCTGTCGCGACCTACTCGGCAATTTCACCATTTGGCTATAAACAGCGTGCTTGGTTGCTAGTGCAATGGCAACGGTACCAACAGGCTTTTCGTCACTCCCGCCATCTGGTCCCGCTATCCCACTTGTCGAAAGTGCAAAATCGCTGTCTAAGATCTCTCTTGCCCCTCTAGCCATGGATTCAACAGTTGCGATTGACACTGCACCGTAGTCATCGAGGATTTGTGGGTTGACGCCTAATACTTTAACTTTTGATTCATTACTGTAAGTCACTAAGCCGTGATGTAAATAAGATGAACTTCCAGAAAAATCAATCAACTGACTTGTTATCAAACCACCTGTACAGGATTCTGCGACACTCAAACTAAAGCCAGATTGATACAACCGATGATGAATTTCAGATGCTAGAGTAGGTCTATCTTCAGCAACCACTGCTATACCTAATATTGATTTTACTTTTTTGGTGACGTTAACGAGTCTACTAATCGCTTTATCACCACGGGCAAAGATCTTTATTTCAATGTGCGGCATCGATGAACGATAACCTAAGGTAATGCCATCTGGCAGCGCTAGCTCAGACAAACTATCCGCCAGCGTAGACTCACCATGACCAATAGTGAGTAATTTTTTCAATGAGGTATTTTCACTAAGATCAAATTCATCTTTAATAAACGGAATAAATTGTTCTTTAATCATGTGCTTTAACTCAAATGGCACACCTGGCGTAAAGAACAACCAAGCATTATTTAGCTTTACTCTGAAGCCACAAGCTGTCCCCACAGGATTATCGACCATTACTGCTGACTCAGGCAACCATGCTTGCTTTAAATTACTCTTAGCCATCGGTCTGTTGTTACGAGCGAACCAGTCTACTAATTTTTCTCGCCACTCCACGTTTTCTACTAACTGTTCGCCTTTGGCCATCGCCATGGCTTCAGCCGACATATCGTCACTTGTCGGCCCTAAACCTCCATTTACGATAATAACATCAGCATGATGACTTCGGTCAATGAAAGCGTTTTTCAGGTCTTCTAAACGATCACCTACTGTAATGCGATGTTGGGTTTCAATACCCAACTCCATCATAGTGTTAGCAACCCAAGCTGCGTTAGTATCAATAATCTGGCCAGATAAAACTTCTTCACCAGTGCAAATCATTTCTAATTTCATTTTTGTCCCTAAAGTACTGACTTTAAATCTAGCTCAACTAATAAAAGTTAATGAATTGCCTAACAAGATAGCTGACCTATGTTAAACATCAACGAGAATATAATATTTAAATTTAGTAACTAAAGAATTAAGGCACTTTGTGGATACTTTAAAAGTAGAAAACATAGATCGAAGAAAACTTGGGCGTAGAAACTAATGACAACTGAATAAACATAATTAGGCATTTAGCAATGGCCTACATATTTTTCCATTTAGGAACACATAGCCTTATCGGCTACTTAATCTTCGCTAATTTTCTTCTCTGGCATTCCTGCCTCTCAAATTCAGACACAAAAAAGCTCCTTACGTGAGTAACCAGCTAGCTACTCTCCAAAACACTTGAAATGGACTGCTTATTTAACCTTGTTAGAAAACATGGCAATATCGGCTAGTAAATCATTGCTAATTATCTAATCTGGCACTCCAGCCCCTCAAATTTCAAGCACAAAAAAGCCCGTTACGTGAGTAACGGGCTATCTGCTCTCTTAAAAAGAGAAATTAGGCGCTAGGCTATGACCTACTTTTGCATGGGCATATCAATCACACTGTCTTTCGCTGCACTAATTCTTACTCGCTATAAACGAAGAAAGCCCTGACTGTTAAGTCAGGGCTTTCTCGATTCTCTTAAAAGAGAAATTAAGCGCTTGGTAATGACCTACTTTTACATGGGCATATCAATCACACTATCAGCTGTTGATGTGTCTAAACTTGAGCTTTAGCTTCGTTTCTGAAGATGTATATCTTAAATGACAGACACAAAAAAGCCCGTTACGTGAGTAACGGGCTATCTGCTCTCTTAAAAAGAGAAATTAGGCGCTTGGCAATGACCTACTTTCACATGGGGAGACCCCACACTATCATCGGCGCTATTGCGTTTCACTACTGAGTTCGGGATGGGATCAGGTGGTACCACAATGCTATTGTCACCAAGCAAATTCGGTGTTAATCGCTTATCGCAATTAACTAAATTCGGAAAGCTGTTTCTTTGAGTTTCAAGTACATGGATGTACTTGATGTCATAAATGCAGGAGCATTTTATGACCTTACTTTATTAAGCGCTTTAAATTCTTCACTAAGTCTTACCTTTAACAGTAAGTAATAAATCTAGTTACCATCAACTCAGATAAAAACTCATCTGGGTTGTATGGTTAAGCCTCACGAGTCATTAGTACAGGTTAGCTCAACGCCTCACAACGCTTACACACCCTGCCTAT
>NZ_BPEV01000005.1 GCF_019654955.1 Shewanella sp. KT0246
AACAAGTTTTGTGTGAATTGCATGTCTGCATTTATATTTTATCATTTGGGGAACTTTTTAAGTAAAGGAACTATTGGAAAATATATTTTAGTTTTTTTTGCTAACTATGATGTAGATTTAGATCACAAATGTCGTTTTTTGATAATCACTATTCTTAGATTTGAAATCCTCTCTTCTTTAAAATACCTCCAATTGATTACTCCATTTTTATTTAAGATTTAATAAGGTCAGGTGACATGATGAACTGGTGTCGAAACTTAATAGCTTCTATCAGTGTAATCCTTTGCTTGTGTTCATTTAATGCCGCAGCAGCGCCATGGGATGACATGACAGGTGAAGAGCTCTCTCAAAAACTCGTTGAGAAATTCGCTGAAGGTAAGTATTCCCCTAAAGGAGCAGACAGCTGCTTAATGTGTCACCAACGCACTGAAGGTGTCGCTGACATCTTTAAAGGCGCACATGGCGATTTAACCAGTAAAGACTCACCGATGGCGGGCCTGCAATGTGAAGCCTGTCATGGTCCTCAAGGCAGTCACAACCGTGGCGGCAAAGAGCCAATGATTCAATTTGGCAAAGACAGCAAGCTAGATGCACCAACCCAGAATACCGTTTGCCAAGGCTGTCATAACGACCCTGAGCAAATGGCATGGCATAGCAGCACCCACAATCTAGAAGAGATTGCCTGTGCTGATTGTCACGTGGTTCACGCTGCTAAAGATCCAGCCTTAGACAAACTCACCGTCAATGACACTTGTACTAGCTGTCATACCCGTGAAAAAGCGGACATGAACAAGCGCTCTGCTCATCCAATGAAATGGGACCAGATGACCTGTATTGATTGTCACTCGCCACATGGTTCTATGTCTGAAAGCGCACTGAACAAACCGACCATTAATGACACTTGTTATAGCTGTCATGCAGAAAAACGTGGCCCGATGCTTTGGGAACATGCACCAGTGACTGAAAACTGCGTGACATGTCATAACCCACACGGCAGCGTTAATGAAGGCATGCTAAACAACCGTGCACCTCAGTTATGTCAGCAATGTCACGCTGACGACGGTCACGCAAGTCGCGTTGTACTACAACCTGGAATGGATGCCTTTGGCGGCGCAAAAAGCTGTTTGAACTGTCATAGCCAAATCCATGGTTCTAACCACCCAGCCGGCAGCTTACTGCAGCGCTAATTAGGAGCCATAACATGAACTTTAAACTGAATTTAATTACTGCTTCTTTATTACTGGCTTCAGCACCTGCAATGGCGGCAAACTTTGCCGTCGGTAATGCCAATACTGAAAACCTTAATCAAGAAAAGTATGAGTGTAAGCGCTGTACTAGCTCAATGGGTTATAGCGGTAGTGTCGATATTTCTGCAGGTTACATCGACAGTGATGATGTGCATGCTGCCAACGCATTCGGAACAGACCAAGATGGTTTTGTTACCGCATTGAGCGGCGATATTGAATACCAAGATGAAAATGGTTACCAAGCACGTGCTCAAGCTCATCAACTGGGATTTGAAAACAGCAGCGCTAGCATTAGTGTTGGCCAAAAAGGTTTATTCAATGTTGATGCGGATTACTCGTTAATCACCACTTATCAGTCTGGCGATGCACAAAGTAATCTTTACTACGACAACGGCATGATGACCTCTGGCGAAACCTATGTCTTCGAGCTTTCACAGCAACGTGAAAAAGTCGGCATCGGCGCAGATTTCAAGCAAGACTTTTACCAAGGTTATGTGCGCTTCGATAGTGAAGATAAAACCGGATATAAAAGCAGTAGCTTAGTGAGCCCAAGTCCAACTAACTTTGGCCAACGTGTTGATTCAACCACTGACTCATTCACCGCAGGCGCTGCATTAACCGGTGACAACTGGTTAACTGAATTGAGCTACTTTGGTAGTCAGTATAAAAACAACACCGAAAACTTAAGCCTACCAACCTATTACGATGTGTACTCGGCCACACCTGATAATGAAGCGCATCAAGTATCGTTGTCTGGTCAATATCAACTTGATCGCACCGTGATGTCAGGCCGCTTCATTTTAGGTCGCATGATCCAAGATGATGACTTAATCCAAGTGGCAGGCAATCCGATTCAAAACTGGGACGGCGAAGTCGACACCACAGATGCGAACTTCCGCATCACTTCAATGCTCAGCAATCGTTTACGCGTTGGCGGTAGTTACGACTACAGCAACCGTGAAAACAACAGCTCAGTGTATGAATTCCAACAGTACAACTTCGATAGCGTCAGTGGCACCTTTAAAGAAAATGTCGCCACCGATATTGAGCGCTCAACGTTCAAAGTGAACGCCAGCTACCGCATTGCCAGTGGTTACCGTTTACAAGCAGGATACGACCGTAAAGATATCGAGCGCAGCTACAGCGAACGTGAAGAAACCAACGAAGATAGCTTATGGGCAAAACTGTCTATTCGCGCCATCGACAACTTTACCATCGACGTTAAAGCTGGTCACAGCAACCGTGGTGGCTCTGAGTATCAAGCAACAGAGTTAACTTCTAGCGAAGAAAACTCACTAATGCGCAAGTACTACTTAGCCGACAGAGAACGTAACGAAGTTGAGCTACGTGTTAGCCACACTCCGCTGGATTGGTTAAGCATCGACTTTACTGGTCGTTATGCCAAAGACGATTACGACGACACCGTGATTGGTTTAACTGAATCAGAAGACTACAGCTACGACATCAACGTCAACATGCAGCTAACTAAACAGTTCTCTGCTTATGGTTTTGCAGGTCAGCAGTGGATTAACTCTGCTCAAGCTGGCAGCCAAACATACAGCAGCCCTGACTGGTATGCCGATATTGAAGATGAGTTTATCAACCTTGGCGCAGGCGTAAGCTATGGCGGCTTAATGGAAGACAAACTGACCTTAGGTGCTGATTACCTATTTAGTAATTCAAGCAGTGACACTTATGTCACCGCAGATGGTACGAGTCCGTACGGCGATTACTACTCATATAACCATAGCGCTAGCCTATACGCTAACTATGCCTTGAGTGATGACATGGCATTGAAGCTCACTTACCGCTACGAACGCTATTACGACACCGATGACGCTCAAATGACCCCTGACCAAGTGCCAGGCATGGTTACCCTGGGCGAGCTTAATCACAATTATAACGCCCATCAAATCATGCTGAATTTCAGCTATGTGCTGTAGTCGTTTAACAAACGCGCTGAATTTATTTTAGTAAGAGGAAATAATAATGGAACGCAGAAGTTTCTTAAAAATGAGTGCTGCATTGGGTTGTGCTGCTACAGTCACTGGTTGTAACACCAGTTCAAAAGATGCTGAGCCAGTAGAGCCACAACCACCAGTTGATGAAACACTAACGTGGTCTGCCTGTTTAGTTAACTGTGGCTCAAACTGCCCTGTTAAAGTTTACAGCCGCGACGGGATGATTACCCGCGTTGAGACTGACCACGAAGTAGAAGATGTTTACGGTATGCACCAAGTACGAGCTTGTGCTCGTGGCCGTTCATTACGTCAACGCACTTACGCGTTAGACCGTCTAAAATCACCTATGAAGCGTGTTGGTGAACGTGGTGAAGGTAAATTCGTACCAATCACTTGGGAAGAAGCCGCAAGCACTATCGGTGGTAAACTGACTTCAGTTATCGCTGAGCACGGCAACAAAGCTATTTTCAGAAGTTACGGTTCTGGTGCTTACTACGGTTTCGCATCAAATGGCTGTTTTAACCGTTTATTCAACTTAGTTGGCGGTTGTTTACAATACTTCGGTAACTACTCTTGGGCACAACAAACTGAAGCTGCTAAGCACACTTTTGGTACAGGCAGTACTTCTGGTTCAGCAACAGTAACCTTAGAAAGCAGTGACTTTTTATTAGGTTTTGCTTACAACCCAAGCGAAATTCGTCAGTCAGGTTCTGGCGAAGGTTACGATTACTTACAGGCTCTGCAACGCGCTAACGGCCTTAAAGTGACCATGATTGACCCTCGTTACACTGACTCTATGACAGGTAAAGAATCATCTTGGTTACCAATCCGTCCAGGTACTGATGCTGCATTAGCCGAAGCTATTGCATATTTGATGATCAGCTCAGGTTGGGTTGATGCGAACTCTATCGGTTTTATTAATCAACACAGTGTTGGTTATGACGCTGCTTCTATTGAAGCACAAATTGCTGAGTTTGAAGCAAGCGGCGATGCCAAGAAAATCGAATATGCTGCGGCAATGAACCCTGAGGAAAACTACTTTGACTACATCATGGGTCAAGGTAAATTCTCAGACCGTGAAGCACGCACTCCAGAGTGGGCAGCAAAGATCACTGGTATTTCAGAATCTAACATCCAAAAAGTCGCTGACGACTTAATGGCATCTGAAAAGCCTTATATCATCGCTGGTGCAGGTGTTAACCGCCAAGCAAACGGTGAACAAACAGTTCGTGCTATTTACATGCTAGGTGTTTTAGCAGGTAAGTTAGGTCGTGAAGGTTCATCTAACGGTGAACTACCAAACATGACTAACATGTACCGTGCTTCAATCCCTACAGGGACTAACCCAGTAAAAGAAAAAATCTCTTTCTTCACTTGGTCTGAAGCTATTCACAACGGCGAAACCATGACAGCTCGTACCCATGGTATTACCGGTACTGATGATTTAGACACGCCACTAGGCACTAACATCAAAGTGATCATCTCAGCATCTGACAGTTCACTACTAAACCAACACGCAGACATTAACGGCACAGCTGAAATCTTAAAAGATGAAAGCGGTGTTGAGCTAATCGTATCGTGTGATTGTTGGATGACTCCAGGCGCTAAATTTGCCGACATCATCATTCCAGATACGTCATGGTTAGAGTCTAACGACTTAGTGGATGACTCATACGCTTCAGGCGCTATGGGTTACATCACTGCAATGAAAGCAGCAGTAGACCCAATTTGGGACTGTAAGTCTATGTACCAAGTATCAGCAATGATTGCTGAAGCAATGGGCGTAGGCGCAGCATTCACTGAAGGTAAAACTGAAGACGAATGGTTAGAAGAGTTATACCAACAAACTCGCGACAACAGCAAAAACTTAGGTGTTAGCCCAGCGTTCCCTGCCACTTACAAAGAAGCACAAGAAATTGGTTTCTTCCGTAAGAACATGGAAAACCGCAACATTGCACTTCAAGGCTTTGTGAACAGCGGTGACGCACTAGCAACACCTTCTGGAAAAATTGAAATCCATTCAGCTGAGCTTGCATGGCGCGCAGCTAACTGGGAACAAAACAAAGTTAAAGGCGACACCATCACAGCAATCCCACAGTACACAGTAACTTGGGACGGCTACGAAGATGAAGATACTAAAGAAGATTACCCACTGCAATTAGCAGGTTATCACACTAAAGGTCGTACTCACTCTAGCTACCACAACGTACCTTGGTTACGTGAAGCCGTTGAAGATGCAGTATGGATTAACGCAATTGATGCACAGCAATACGGCGTTGCCTCTGGTGACACAGTTGAAATGTATAACGACCGTGGCTCGATTGAAGTCGTAGTGCGTATCACCCCACGTGTTGTTCCGGGTGTTGTAGCTCTAGGTCAAGGCGCTTGGTTCTTAGCTGATCCAGACGGCCGTACAGGCTCAACAGGTAAAGTGGTTGATATTGGCGGCGCAATTAACTCGCTGACTAAATACATGCCTAGCCCAGTGGCTAAAGGTAATCCACAACACACTAACCGTGTTCAAATTCGTAAAGTTTTATAAGGGAGCGCTACAATGAGCGATGCTATCCAATATAGTTTTTATGTCGATTCGACTAAATGTACTGGCTGTAAAGCCTGCCATATCTCTTGTAAAGACAGACAAGGCGAACAAATCCGTAACGCAACTAAGCCAGTTGAAAACGGTGTACCAAGCCTAAACGGCGTTAACTGGCGTCGTGTATATGAGTACGGTGGCGGAACATGGGCGGTTGACCCAGCAACAGGTACTTTCGAGCAAGACGTATATGCTTACTACATGTCTGTAGGTTGTAACCACTGTAGTGAGCCAGTTTGTGTTAAAGCTTGTCCAACAGGCGCAATGCACAAACGTCGTGAAGACGGTTTAGTCCTAGTGGCTGAAGAGTTATGTATTGCCTGTGAAAGCTGTTCACGTGCATGTCCTTACGATGCGCCACAATTGGACCAAGAACGTAAAGTGATGACCAAATGTGATGGTTGTTATGATCGTTTAGCTGAAGGTCGTAAGCCAGTTTGTGTTGAGTCTTGTCCACTTCGTGCACTTGATTTCGATACCACTGAAAACATCGAAAAGAAATATGGCACAGGTGACGGACATATTGCGCCATTACCAAACCCATCAATCACTACCCCTAACTTGATCATTAAAGCAAATCGCAATGGTCAACCAACAGGTGGTGGTGCGGGCAATATCTTGAACCCGAAAGAAGTATAATCAGATCTGGCAGTGGTGCTTAACCACTGCCCTTTTTGAGGAAAAATAAATGAGTATTAAACAGTCAGTTGAACAGTTAGGCGAATACCAAGCAATAGCGCGTATTCTGCATAACCTATTTTGTCATTATCCTGAGGCTGAGCTTATCACCAGCTTTAAAGACAATGACGTTGCTGCCACTTGGCCAACATTCGCAGGTCGCAGTGATAATCAACAAGGACGTGACGCTCTAACAGCCTATCTCAACCATTGGGATGAAGCTGAACAGTTAATGGATTTAAAAGTCGATTATGGTCAGCTATTTTTTGGTCCTGGTGAGCCTAAAGCAATCCCGCAAGGGTCTGCATATTTAGGTGAAGATCAAGTACATTTTGATGCCTCAACCATTGCCTTGATTGACTTTTATAAGCAGCATGGCGTGAGTTTCGAACTCGAAATGCCGCAACCAGTGGATCATATTGGCCTGTTTTTCAGTGTACTTGATTCAAGTTTTGCCAAGTTGCAACAAGCCGCAACAAACCCTGATTCAGATACAGATGCGCAGCAGTTAACCCAGTTTATTCAGGTATTATTGCAACAGCATATGCTGCCTTGGGCTGGTCGCTGTTTGGAGCTTGCAAAAGTGAATGCTGAAACTGATTTTTATGTCGGTATTTCATTACTAGCTAACGATTACTTAGCAGAGCTTGCTGATGCGTTTAACGTATTACCAATGCCAAGAAAGTTATTTAGATAAGTGATTAGAGTGACTGATTTGAGTTTCTTATAATGAGTCACTTAACGCCGTTTTATACTCATTAACCATAAGCCATAGTTCCTAGTGAACAGTGTTTCTAGTGAAAAGAGTTTCTGGTTAATTAAGTTGTTTTCGTAGGAGTTGTTATGTCAGTGATACATGCCGTAGGCGAGCAATGGGATAAGGCCGAATGGTCTCACCAATTAGTATCATTTTGGCAGCAAGACACCTACGTAAACAGCCTTTTTGCGGGTGCAACCAACGCTACAACTACAGCCAATTTAGTTGCAGCACTGATTGATGAAACTAAACGCCAAGCTTGTATAGACTCTGAATTTGATGATGCCGATGTATTTAGCGCGTTATTCGACTGCTTTTTGCTGTTATTCGTTAAAGAGATCAACAGTAATGATCTCAGCCAAGCTGAAGCATTAATTGTGCAAATGACTGAACACTACGCAAAACAGTGCCTTAAACATGCAGATGAACATGCAAAAACCAACCAAAGTGTTGATGCTCGCCAAGCGGTTATTTGCAATCAAAGTCATAAAGTCATTTCAGCCATGAATCAACTGGCACAATTACGCCAACAGCGTCGCAGCCAAAGTCGAAATATGGGCAGTTAAGTCAAAACGCTAAATTAAAACCAAGCAACGCCGTAGACGAAACAAGACCTGAAATATAGGTAGCTAAGTCCTAAAATCATCGACAATCCCACTCCTTTTAGGTAATTTCTCTCTTAAGCTCCACACCATCATCAGCATTGAGTAGAAACCCAAGTGAAGACCAATCTCATCACCCCGGAAGGGATGACCAAACTAAAAACTGAATTAAATTATTTATGGCGCGAATACCGGCCTGAAATCACTAAAAAAGTGACTTGGGCGGCCAGTCTTGGTGACCGTAGCGAAAATGCTGACTACAAAGAAAATAAACGTTTATTACGCCAAATCGACGGCCGAGTCCGCTTTTTAAGAAAACGTATCGAAAATCTTAAAGTGGTCGAATATGCTACCGAGCAAGAAGGTAAAATCTTCTTTGGTGCTTGGGTTGAAATCGAAAACGATGCCGGTGATATCTTACAGTTTCGCATCGTCGGCCCTGACGAAATTTATGGCGATGCCAAAGGTTATATCTCTATCGATTCCCCAATGGCACGGGCATTACTAAAAAAAGAAGTCGACGACGATGCGGTCGTCCCAACCCCTGCAGGCCCGCAAGATTGGTATATCAATAAAATATCCTATACTGCTTTATAGGTATAAAAAACTTGACGTCCGCTCTAAAATAGAGCATTAGTTGCTTAAACGTCAACTTTATGGCGATTTAATCTACAATTTCTTGCCCTATTAACGTTCTTTACTAAACTTGAGATCCCATTTTTATTTACCTTATTTTGCGTAAATAACATAAAAAAGGAACTTTTATGTGCTGTAGAGTGTTCTGGTTGGTGTTAATTGGTGCAGCAATATTATTGCTAGTGAGCTTTAAGGCGTTGCCAAGTAGCCACCTCCCCGCGCACATCATAGGTAACTGGCTAAGTCAGCAAGCTGGCCATATCGAGCTACTACAAATTAATGAAGATCAAAGTTATCTTCAAATTGGTTTAGACTTAAAAGAGCCCAGTAATAGTTTTGCAGAATGGGGCAGTTTTGCTTTATCTGATACTGATACTTTTACCAATATGCCTTTATCCATTTCCTTCAATCCCACCTTTAGTAACAATCCTGCTAAAGGGTTTATTACCCTGCTCACCGAACGTAATCGCAGTAACGTTTATCTCAACAATGACGCTTCACGGCTACAATTAAACATGGATAGAATGGGCGACAGTTCCATCGACAGCATTGTCGAATATGAACAGCTGCGCTCGCGGGACATAGAAGGATATTGGTACAGCCAAGAATTCGATGATTTGTATGCGGTATTGATGCTCGATAATGGCTTGTATGTGCAACTGCAAATTAACTTTGAACATAACGACGAATTAACTGGCATGGAGTGGGGGCAATACCAACATCAAGCAGAATCTGACGAAGTGTATTTCCAAGCTCAATTTGATGACAATCATCAAACAGGTTTCAGTCGTTATGGCGAAATTGCCTCTGCAGCATTTAATGTCAAACTTCATGATGATCAGTTGATCTTTCTGCTAGATAACAATGAAGATGGCGTAATAGATACTTTTTCTCGGCTGATGCGAAAAAACTGATTTAGTTACAATTTCTAATAATCCTACCAAACTCATTAAATTCACTTAATTTCATAGACTTAATGGTATAACTTCGTCATATTGTTCCTGCACAATCACAAACTACTGTTACACCTCTTGTTTGCACTCTAATAAAGTCGCTATATTTAGCTTAATAACTGTATTTAGCGCCGAAATTTAGACAAAAGGATATTTCATGGGCCAGGAAACATCTAAAATTCTCGTTGTCGATGATGACATGCGACTCAGATCATTATTGGAACGCTACTTACTTGAACAAGGTTATCAAGTTCGCAGCGCAGCCAATGCTGAGCAAATGGATCGCTTATTAGAGCGCGAAAACTTTCATTTATTGGTTTTAGACTTAATGCTGCCAGGTGAAGATGGTTTATCCATTTGTCGCCGTTTGCGTCAGCAAGAAAATCCAATTCCGATTGTCATGTTGACCGCTAAAGGCGATGAAGTAGACCGCATTATTGGTTTAGAGTTAGGCGCAGATGATTACTTACCAAAGCCGTTTAATCCACGTGAGCTATTAGCACGAATTAAAGCGGTTATGCGTCGTCAAACCACTGAAGTGCCAGGTGCTCCTGCCCAGCAAGAAGAAGTCATTAGTTTTGGTGATTTTTCACTGAATTTGGCCACCCGCGAAATGTTCCATGAAGATAAGAGCATTGCCCTCACCTCTGGTGAATTTGCGGTGCTTAAAGTATTGGTATCTCATCCAAGAGAGCCATTATCTCGCGATAAGCTAATGAACCTTGCCCGTGGTCGGGACTATTCTGCACTAGAGCGATCAATTGACGTACAAGTCTCTCGCTTACGCCGTTTAATAGAAGTGGACGCCGCAAACCCTCGCTATATCCAAACAGTATGGGGTTTAGGCTATGTGTTTGTGCCAGATGGCACTGCTCGAGGTTAATTTCCTATCAGCCAGTCAAAAGCAATCAAACTGAAGTGGTGGCAGCGTTTTCTGCCACGCAATTCTTTCAGTCAAACGGTATTACTCATTGGTAGTTTGTTGCTGATTAACCAACTGGTTTCTTATCTTTCTGTGACGGTTTATTTTATTAAGCCTAGCTACGAACAAATTAACCAACTCATTGCTCGTCAAATAAACCTGTTGTTTATTGATGGGGTTGAGCTCTCCCGTGATCATCTCACCATTGTTGATGCGCTAAACGCTAAAGTGCGTGACGATGAGATGAAAATCTATAACCAGCAAAATGCGGTTGCAGCAGGACTTGATTCTGCAACCTACTACGGTTTTTTGTCAGAACAAATGTCAGAGTACCTTGGCGGTGAAGCTGAAGTACGTTTTTCTCAAGGCACACAACTGCAAGTATGGATTCGGCCTCCCCAAGCACCCACATTATGGATAAAAGTCCCACTAACTGGCTTAAATGAAAATGATTTATCGCCACTGACACTTTACCTATTAGTCATTGGCGCGCTAAGTGTTGCCGGTGGATGGTGGTTTGCCCGTAGGCTCAACAGACCCCTTAAACGTTTACAGCGTGCTGCAGTGACCGTTTCAAAAGGCGAGTTTCCTAAGCCATTACCATTAAGTGGCTCTTCTGAGATTATCGAAGTAACCCATGCTTTTAATCAAATGTCCCATAGCATGAAACAGCTTGAGCAAGACCGCGCCCTATTAATGGCAGGGATATCGCACGATCTTCGCACCCCGCTGACTCGTATTCGCCTCGCATCTGAAATGATGGTCGATGAAGACAAGTATCTTCAAGAAGGCATTATCAATGATATTGAAGATATGGATGACATCATTAAGCAATTTATTGCCTATGTACGTCACGATCAAGAAAGCGTACGCGAGCCTAATCAAATCAATCGCCTAATCCAAGAAATTAGCCAGCAAGAGGTTAATCGTGATGGTGAAATCGAGTTAGATCTACAAGAGTGTCCATTGGTACCCTTTCAAAGTGTCGCCATTAAACGGGTACTGAGTAACTTAGTTGAAAATGGATTTAGATATGGCGGTGGCTGGATAAAAATCAGCTCTAAACATAAGCCCAAATATGTCAGCTTTATTGTCGAAGACAACGGCCCTGGCATTAATGAAGCTAAAATCGATGAACTATTTCAACCATTCACCCAAGGCGATAGCGCCCGTGGTTCAGTAGGGTCTGGCCTAGGTTTGGCCATTGTGAAGCGGATTATTGACCGTCACCACGGAAAAATTGAACTGAGTAACCGTCCTGAAGGCGGCTTAAAAGCACAAGTATGGTTGCCAATAGATAATAGTTAATGACCTTGTTAACAGCCCAAAGTTTGATAACAAAAAAGCGACTGCTATAGAGTAAATAGTGAGTCGCTTTTTTCTGATCGGCTATCGCTCAGTTTATAAGTCTGAATGTGGGCCAAACACTTCGTAATGAATTTGCGACTCTGGCACATTAAGCGCGAGTAACTGCTGCTTAATGGCTTTCATAAAGCCGATAGGGCCGCAGAAGTAATATTGTGCATTTGGCACAATACGCTCAGCGATATTTTCCAGTGCAACTGTCCCTTCAAAATCAAAATCTTCAGCGGGTAAATCTGTCGCTAATGGTTGACGATACCAAACGTAACTTTCAAGGTGAGTACTGGCATTACGCTTAGCTTTTATCGCATCTTTAAAGCCATGCTGCGTACCGTCTTCACAGGCATGAACCCACGTAATATCTGCTTGGTGTGATTGAGACAGTAACTGGTTAAGCATGCTCTTCATTGGCGTCACACCCACACCAGCTGATAATAACACTACTGGTGTTTGTGCTGCTGTAGCCAATACAAAGTCACCTGCTGGCGCTACAACATCAATCACATCGCCTACTAGGTAATGATCATGAAGCAAGTTCGACACCTTGCCTTCTGATTCACGCTTAACACTAATGCGGTAAGTGTTGCCATTAGGTGCATCTGATAATGAATACTGACGAATTTCTTTAAACTCTAATTGTTCATGCTCAAGCGACACGCTTAAGTACTGCCCAGGAGTAAAGTCGACAACTGATCCACCGTCTTCTGGCTCTAATAAAAATGAAGTAATCACTGAAGACTCTACTGTTTTAGCCTTTACAACAAAACGGCGCTTACCTTCCCAGCCACCAGTTTTCGCAGCGGTTTGCTGATAAAGCTGCGCTTCACGATTGATAAAGATGTCGGCTAAAAAGCCATAAGCATTGCCCCAAGCGGTTAGGACTTCTTCAGTCACTGCATCACCACCCAACTCTTTTAACGTGGCTAGAAGATGTCCGCCAACAATGGCATATTGCTCAGGTTTAATTAAAAAGCCAGTGTGTTTATGGGCAATACGCTCAACGGCAGTGCCAAGGGCTTCTAAGTTATCTATATTTTTAGCGTAAGCGGCAACGGCATTAAATAATGCAACAGGCTGACCGCCAGTGTGTTGATGAGCCAAGTTAAATACATCTTTTAACTCAGGGTTATGTTCGAACATACGTTGATAAAAATGAGTGGTTAGCGCAGGACCTGCCGCTTCTAGTAATGGAATAGTGCTCTTAACAACGTCTTTAGTATGCTGATCTAACATAAACAACCTCTAATATGTATTTAAAATGCATGTTTTAACGAGATAATAAACATGCATTTGATTTAGATCAATATATTTTAGATTAATTTCATTTTATCTAGCGCTATTTTAGGCATCAATTGTATAAATCAGGCCGTTTTCGCGTTACAAACAGCTTCACCCAAACATAGCGTTGTGGTTTAACTCTATTTAGGTGTTAATCATCTACTTCGTTGTAAATGACTAAGCCTTCTTTAAATTTAACCATAAATAAAACAAGGGTTTAATAACACAAGGAGATACAAGTTGATACATACGGTGTAATCTTTCTGTCATATTTAATTCATAAAATCCACAACACTTAACTTCCAAAAAACTAACATTTAAATGAAGATTTCCACTCTTTCTTTAACAGCTTCGGCGATCTTGTTGCTGCTAGCAGCCCTACTAGCTACTACTGTACTTTGGAGCACTGATAAACGTCAGCAACTAGAATTACAAGCCTCTGAACTACAACAAATCCAACAAGCTTTTTTGCTTGAAGTCCGCCCTAATATCAATGCGTACCTTCAAGCTGGCGACAGTGGCACATTAAACCAAGCAAGACAGCAACTCACCGACATTTCAGCGAGCATCGACCAAATAAACTTACCTTCAGCAACGAATGACATTCAAACCCTACAGCAATTTCTGCGTGGTTTTGTTGATAACCTGGATAATCGCTACCGCGCAGCAGGAAAGCTTGCGGGCAATCCAAGGCAGCTACTCGCTCACTCAGAGTCCGAAATGCTCGACAACAATATGCGTCTGGCAGCTTATGCCGAACAAGGTTTAGCTATCAATGCTGATTTAGCCCAAGGCTTTTTACACCTTAGCCGCGAGCTACCGCCACTGGTATTTAGGTTATCGCAGCTCACAGATGGCTATTTAATTAACAAAGACTCGCGTTTAGAAGCCAGTTTACAGCGTAGTATTGACGAGCTTAATCAATGGCATAACCAACTCAAAAAACTAGCACTTATTGGTATTTATGAGCTTGAAGAAGTAGATGAGTTTGCCCTAAGCGCCGATGAGCCAGAACAGTTTGAAATTGGTGAAAGTTACCGTAATGAGCTATTAAGTTTAAGCCTACGCTACGATAAAGAAGTGGCCAATACTTACCAAATGTTGGCTGACAACTTAGCCGTTCAGTCGCAGCTCACCGCCGACACGAATCAAGTAGAGCAGCAACTAATGCGCTTGGGTGAAGTCCACAGTAAATACGATCAAAATTTGAAAAAACAATTACAAACCATTCTGTATTCGATGGTGATCATTATTGGTTTATTTGCAGTGATCTATTTATGGCTACAACAACGCCGAGTGGTTAAACCGCTAAAGCAACTTAATGCCGCTTTTTTGCAACTAAGTGAATCAAACCACCGCGAGCAATTACGCATAGATAGCCGCTGCGAAACAGGTCAAATTGCAGGTCATTTTAATCAGTTACTGCATCAGTTCGAGCAAGAAGATGAACAACAGCGACAACAGGTCAGCAAAGTATCGCAATCTTTGAGTTTACTGATAGATCGTATTAAACAGTTATCCAATGGTACAGAGCAAACTCAGCAAGTGGTTGATATTGCCCAAACGCAAACTGGGCAAATACGTGAACTTGCCGATCAAGTTAAACAAACCTCATCTGTAGTTGAGCAAAAAGCGGCGCTGACAATGGAACATATGCAAGCAAGCCAGAAACAAGCTGAAGCTGTACTAGATGCCACCAAAATCTCGCATCAAGCAGTGAGCCACTGTAATCAATCCTTAGACCAACTATCCACTTCGGTGACTGACGTATCACAAATTATTGATGTCATTGGCAACATTGCTGAGCAAACCAATTTGTTAGCATTAAACGCAGCCATTGAAGCAGCCCGTGCAGGTGAGCAAGGGCGAGGCTTTGCGGTTGTTGCAGATGAGGTGCGTAATTTATCTCATCGCACCCAAAGCTCGCTAAAAGACATTCTCAATATTTTGGAGCAGTTAACAGTTTCAAACAAAGCCTTAACCGACAGTGTCCAAGGTATTGGCGAAGCCACCCAAAGCCAGCAAGCGCGGGCAACAAATTTGTTAGACGTGGCGAAAACAGTGCAAGCACAAGCGCAAGAGATGGTCAGTACTGCCAAACAAGGCACTGACTTTGCGAATCAACAAGTGAACTACCTCGATGAATTTGGCACCGCAATGGACAGCTTAAAACACCATGCACAAAGCGCATCAGATCAAAGCCATCATATTGCATCTGAAGTCGCTGAATCTGTTAATTCAATTGAACAAAGCTTAGGGATAGAAGCAGAATTAGTCTCGTCTGCAGCAACAAAGAAAGGGCCTTTTTAGTCATTCAAATGATTCAATAAAGGCTTTTACTCGTCATTATTTTTCTTCGACTTTTATTCGATTACGTCGATTAAACGCAAATAAAAAAGCGACTTTGTTAAGTCGCTTTTCAAGAGTTAAGCCAGCCAATGCTTTTATAGCGTGGCTAAAATAGCTTCAGCAGTACTGACTTCAAAAGATTTTGGCGCTTCAACATTTAGCGTAGTCACTACGCCGTTATCGACAACCATGGCATAACGTTGCGAGCGAACGCCACCAAACCCAGCGGTATCCATATCTAAGCCTAATGCCTTAGTGAAACTCGCATCACCATCAGCAAGCATAGTCAGCTCAGATGCATTTTGCGCCGCGCCCCATGCTTTCATAACAAAGGCATCATTAACCGAAACACAGGCAATTAAATCCACGCCTTTAGCTTTTATTTGATCGGCAAAAATGACAAAGCCCGGTAAATGCGACTCTGAACAGGTTGGCGTAAAGGCGCCCGGTACTGCAAATAACACAACCTTCTTATTGGCAAATAATTCACTTACATCGTGATTTAGCATACCGTCAAGAGTGAGTTCAGATAATGTACCAGTAGGTAAGGTTTGTCCTTGTTGAATCATGGTAAGTCCTTAGTGTAGTGCTTAGTGAATTTGAATTTGAATTTGAATGTGAATGTGAATGAGGTAAGCATAAAACGAAATCGACTTCACAAACACCGATGCTTTGTATGGTTAATTTATTGACTCGTCTTTAGCTTTAAATTTTAGACTTAGGCTTTAGATTCAGGATTAGTTTTAGTTTTAGGCTTAATGGCTCTATAAGCATGCTTACAGCCTTTGCCACAACCGACTAGGCACAATTCGCAGGCTAACGACAATAACAATCCCAATAATAACCCTATGCTGATCGCTCGTGTATCAAGCATGATCGTATGACTAAAGTGGTGCCAAACCTCTTGGCGAATATCTTCCATAGGCTCAAATGCCACTTGCTTAAAACCACTAAAGTCAGTTTGGTTAAACTGGATTAGCGCAACATTAAGTAGCTGATACCGCTGATATATGGCTTCAATACTGTCACCACCAGCATTAATCACTTGATCAGGATTTTGTTGATAATGGGCAATCAACTGTTGAATATCACCACCAAAGAAACGGTCTGCATCGCGCTGAAACTCAGCCAAACTGAGTTTGGCTTCTTGAGAGTGTGCATGAAGTCGCTGACCATATTGGTCAACAAATGCAGGCACTTGCACACCCAGTAATACGCCACTAACAAACAAAATAAGTCGTAAATACTCCATTATCGACTTCATCAATCGCTCCATTTCTTATATTTGGTCAATGCTCACACTCATAAGGTTAACCTAGGTTGAATAAAGTCAATAAAAGCGGATATGCGCCGCGCCACCGAAGAGGACTTATAGTAAACCGCATTCACTTGCCTACAGCCAGCATTGACTAATTTTTCCGACTCTAACACCTTAACAAGCCTGCCTTCGGCAATATCCTTGTTAATCATAAACCCAGATAGACAACCTATGCCGTGGTCGGCAAGGACTAGCTGCCTGATGGTTTCACCATTACTGCACCTCATAGAGGGTTTAGCTGTAAACCCTCCTTTTAACGGCCATTGATTTAAGTTTTTAGGCTCAGAAAAACCAACCAAGTCGTGATAATTAAGCTCGCACACTTGTTTGGGAGCGCCACGTTGACGGATATATTCAGGTGTTGCCACTAAGTATAAAATACTGTTACCAAGTAGCCTTGCGTGCATAGTTGAATCAACCAGCTCACCAATGCGGATTGCCACATCGGTATGCTTTTCCAGTAAATCAACGAAACCTTCATTTGAGGTAATTTCTAAGTCTATATCTGGATAACAGGCTTTAAATTCATGTATTAAGGGCACAAGTTGATGAAATACAAATGGACTTGCTGCATTCACTCGTAGCCGCCCTTTTGGCAAATCGCCACGGCATATTAAATCATGCTCAGCTTGGTTCAAGCATTGTAATCCTAAGCGCACAGAATCAATAAACTGCCGCCCTTCATCGGTTAAATCGACCCGACGAGTCGTGCGATTTAATATTGTTACCCCCAGTTGTTGCTCTATACGAGTCACTGAACGCGACACCTTTGCCACTTGAATATCAAGCGCCTCAGCGGCGGCAGAGAATCCGCCACTATCAACCACTGTAAGTAATATCTCTAAATCATCTGAACGCGTCAGCATATTGGTTCCACCAGTTTGCAGTTGCTAAAGCTGATATTTTTATTGGCTTACGCCATACTTGCTCTTCAATCACACCATTGGTGCTATTCATTCATCGAGCGATTACTGCTATGTTATTTTTATGGTTATGCAATCACGTCGCAGGATAGCGATATAAGTTAACCATCAATATGGACATTACATTAAAGGATTAATACATGAAAGCCGCGATTATTTTACCATTACTGCTGTCATCATTTGTCATGACAACATCAACCTATGCTGAAGAACTCACCCCAGAACAATTGGATATGGTGATTCAAATGTCAGTCAATCAAATGAAAAATGAAGGCGAATTTGCCAAGATGGCCACCTGTACTAATCAATCTGAAACCAAAGTTGAGTCGGTGTTTCGCTCGGTCATGCGCACGTGTGTTGAGAGACACATGCTAGATGAAAATGATGAGAAAACCACAGCGTGTTTAGTGTCGAATTTTTCAGATAAGTTGGGGATTTCAGAAGAGAAATTTACCGCCTGTACTGATGAAAGTTAGCTCATCAGCAAACAAAAAAGCACTCACCACAAGTGATGAGTGCTTAATCTTTGATTCTTATACCGTTAGAAAATAAACTGGTATAAGAAACCTGCTGCAATCGCCATTGATATAATGACCACTAAAAACGCCGCAATCATTTGATTTTTAAATATCGATTTAAGCAAGATGACTTCAGTTAAACTGGCACCAGCACTACCAATAATCAGCGCCATGACCGCACCTAGTCCCATCCCTTTTGCAGCTAACGCAGCGCTTAATGGGATCACCGCTTCAGCTCGGATATACAAAGGAATACCAATAACCGCAGCAACCGGAATAGCTAATGGGTTATCTTCGCTAGCAAAACTGGCCACAAACTCCGTTGGCATAAAGCCGTAAATTAATGAACCAATTGCAATACCGCCTAATAAGTAAGGTAAAACCGTTTTAAAATCTGCCCATGTGCTGTTCCACACTTTACGCCATTTGCTGACTTCTTTAGCTTTACCACCACATCCACTACTGCAACCTTTTGACTCAGGGGCGATATAGGCTTCAGGTTTTACATATTTTTCAAACCCAAGTTTTTCAAGGGTGTAACCCGCAATAACTGATACGCCCATTGCCATAACAAAGTAAAATAACGTCACTTTAAGACCGAATGTCACAGCAAATAAACCAATGATAATTGGGTTTAGCAAAGGGCTAGCAAACAAGAACACCATCATGGTGCCAAACCCTGCTTTTGCTCTTAATAGTCCTTTTAAAAAAGGGATGGTCGAGCAAGAACAGAATGGGGTTATTGCGCCTAAAAAACCAGCAACAATGTAACCACGGCCGCCTTTACTGCTCAAAATACTTTGAATTTTTGCCGGTGGAATGTATAGCTGTAATACTCCCACAAAATAACTAATCGCCAAAAATAAGATGGTCAGCTCAACTGCTAAGAACATAAACATGTCGAGCGTTTCTTTGAGCATATCCATATTAATGAAGTTAGAATCAAACATAATTACTACCTAATTTAACCATATTTCTAGAATGGTCGAAATATAAACCTTAAAACTGGATAGATCAAGATATTTCTAGTATTATCGAAATATAATTTCAAAAAGGAATCGTCATGGAAATTGAAACTATCGCTAAGGCATTGAAAGAACTCGGACATCCGACAAGACTAACCATTTATAATAAAGTGGTACGTGCGGGTTATCAGGGAGTAGCGGTCGGTGCTCTACAAGAAAGTTTAGCGATTCCTGGTTCAACGTTATCTCACCACATATCAAGTTTGGCTTCTGCTGGACTGATTTCCCAGCGTCGTGAAGGTCGCACCTTATACTGCGTGGCTGAGTTTGAACAACTTGAATCTGTGATTAGTTTTTTACAGAATGAATGCTGCGCTGACGAGGAATGCACTCCAAAGGCGGCATCTTGAACGGCTGGATGATCCCACCAATTGATAGCCTTGTTGCCCGTTATGTCGAATGCTATTGGTTTATTAACACCGTCAAAGATGACGATGGTATCGCTCACCCAAAGCTTAACCCTGATACTTGTGGACATTTAATTCTCACGCCTAAATCTCAAGCTTATGACTATCAATCTGAGGCCTACTCCACTCAAGGAAAAGGCAGTCATTGGTTATTTCCTTATAATAAAACCTACACTATGGATCATAGTGAACCGATGACCTTACTTGGAATTAAATTTCATACTGGTGCACTGTACTCATTAAATCTTGAGCCCAATACTGTTGAGGTAAACCGTATTGCTCAAGTTGATGTGGAGCAACTATTCCTGCAATTTCCGCCAAAGCCAGATAGCAATTTAGCAGCTCAATTAAACGTATCTTTAGACTCATATTTAGAATCATCTTTAGCATCATTGCTACAAGTAGGCCAACAGGATCAAACGGCCTGCGCAGAACTGCTAGACCAATTACTGCTGCCTTGGGTGAGCACCGCAAAAGATGATAAACACAGTGAATTAGTCAGAAAAGCCATTGCGCTACCACCTGAAGTGGTCATTTCGCAAATGGGACAGCAGTTACATTGCTCCCAGCGAACCTTAGAGCGCAGCTTTTTACGTGTAACAGGGATGACATTAAAACAATGTCAGTCAATCAATAAGCTCGATAATCTACTGACGCATTTATCAAAACATGAAAATAATGATATTAATTGGAGCGATATTGCGCAGCAATTTGGTTTTAGCGATCAACCGCATTTAATCCGCTATTTGAAAAATGCCATTGGCAATACCCCTAGAGAGTACGCCAAATCAAGAGAGTTCGTGATTGATATATATGGCAATTTTGAGTAACTCGTTGCCATCAGTTTAGTCTTCGCGTACTCGAATAAAGCTATTTGTCACTAAACAACCTAGATGCTGTTGACTGCTGATATGTTTGAATTTTAACGGCGCAGCCAACTCACCAAACAAAGAAATACCGCCGCCGAGTAAAGTCGGAATGGTAGTAATGTTCAGCTCATCAATCATATCTTGCTTTAAAAAGTTTTGAATCGTCGCACCGCCATCGATATACAGTTCGTTAAACCCTTTTTGATTAAGCTCATTCACTACTTGTTCAAGTTCACCGTTAACAATAAACACCTTATCCGCCACTTCAGGGGCAACTGTTGTCAGGGTATTGCTAAGTACAAATACAGGTTTGTGATAAGGCCAGTCACAGTCAAAACTCATCACCTTTTCATAGGTATTACGGCCCATAACCAATGCATCGATTCGACTCATAAAAACACTGTACCCCATATCTGAACCTTCTGGGTTTGGCATATCGTGAAGCCAATCAATATTATTGTTTTTGTCAGCGATATAGCCATCAAGGCTAGTAGCAATGAACACAATATTACTCATAAGATTAATGCCTTTTAGTGTTTATTTGAGATAGAAAGCCAAGATTTTAGTTTAACAGCTTAGGTAAAAAGTGGGAGTTAATTTGAATCATGACCTGTTAACTGGGCATAAAAAAGCCCACTGAACTCAGCGGGCTTATAACTATTTAGCTTTAGACAATGGGGTTAACTTTTCACTAAATAGTTACGCTTCGACTGCCACTTGCTTAGGGGTACCGTGGTGGCCATCGCGCTTCCAATCTACATCTAACAACTCAGCACCAGATAAGCTAAATGCTTGTCCGAAGCCTTTAACATATAAGCCGTGATGTGGATTAAGTTTAAATAGATTGAAGTCTTTTAATGCTGCTAAGTTATCAATCATTTCACCAAAACGAGTCGATAATGCCGCTACGCCTTTGGTAAATGTATCGGTATCTCTTGCAACTATTTCGGCTGTCGCATCAAAAGTTAATCGTTTACGGGCAAACACGCTTTTCGACTCAGACTCATCTTCAACTAACATAACAGATAGCTTGTCAGAGGCTTTTAAGTTGGTGCCATGGCGAGCCAGCTCACTCACTAGAATATAAAAGCCGTCATCAGCTAGAGCAAAAGGCGCGTAACTGGCATTAGGTATGCCGTCAGCATCTTGGGTAGCAAGCTGTAATGTTGAACGCTGGGCTTTAAATTCTTCAATTTCTGGGAGTAGCTTTTCTCGTAAACGTTGCTCTTTTTCTGTCGACATCACGATTTCCTCTTTCTATATTTATTGAGCGCTCTATTTTATTAAGCGTTAGTTAGGTTGCTGCGGTCATCAAGCCGCTGCGAGCACACTGTCTTTCAACGCTTGGAAGCGCTCAACTTGATCGCTTAGCAGCACGCGCTTTTTATCTCGACCTAAATACACTTTAAAGACTACTTCACCTTGTGCACCGAAGAAGTTAATTGAGTGGCTTTCGGTCCCTCTAAACGGTTTACTGATCAAAGCAATAGCACTAATATCATCTAATTTTAAATGACCATGTAGTCCTTCACCTTTGGTGATTAAGTTGTAATAACCATGGGCATATTTTCCTTTAGGAAACGAGCCTTTAAATTCAAAAATACTACCTGAAGCGGATACGATAGTGGTCATGTTGCCCCACTCAGGTAGCGACGCCAATAAGCTATCTTTTTCTGATAAAGGCAGTAATACCAACTGCTCGACTGGTAAGGCGTTAACCACTTCAAGTTCTGTGATTGCTAACTCAGCAGCAACTTGCCCTGGCATTGCTGCTGGGTTATCTGCTAAATACTGTTTAATTTGTTCTACTGATACAGCCATGGAATATCTCCAATTATTTATAAAGCCATGTCGCGGATGCTAATTTTTACAAAACCAGAATCTTGAAAAAGCCGCTCAAGCTTTAGTGCTTGAGAAGCTTATTTCAGTCAGCATTAAACGAATATTTCACTGCATAATGCTGACTTATGATTTATATCCGCTTGTGGATAAAGGATTAAAATGAGTAACGCGCTGACAATTTGAAATTCCTGCCTTGTTCGTACAAGGTTTGCCACGCTTGGCGATATTCCTCATCACCGATATTTTCTACTGCAAAATCAACACGTAGACCTTCAAAAGTTCCCATTGCAGGTTCCCAAGCTACATATACATCCCACAATTTGTATGAGTCATATTGCTCAAGGTTATCTGCTGGTAAATCGTCTTGCTCAGCAACGTAAGTGAAACGTGTACCAAACTTCATATCGCCTTCCATAATCGACTGCGATAAATCTATGCCCATTTTTTTAGCTGGAATATTTGATAAATACTCATCGGTATTCTTGTCTTTACCTTCGGTCTGACCGTAGTTAAATGTCACACGGGTTTGCTTGTAACGGTAACGAGTATTGAATTCAAAACCGGTTAATTTAGCTTCATCAACATTATCCCAAGAGGTCGTTTGCTCAAGTCCTGGAATGCCATAAAGCGGGTTAGACACCGATTGCTCAATGAAATCGTCAACATCATTTCTGAACACGCTTAAGGTAATCGCTAACTCGTCGTCACCGGCTAAATCAGCAAAGCGCATATCTGCTTTTATCTCTTTGTTTTGAGCTTTTTCAGCTTCCAAATCTGGGTTGATTTCGAAGGTATTACACAGGCCATCAGGTAAGAAACCTGGGATTGAAGGAATACAGTAATGGGTACCAGTTGAATACATTTCTTCCATGCTTGGAGCACGGAAAGCTTCGTCATATCGAGCACTTAAGGTTAACCAGTCAGTGGTGTTCCACACTAAGCCGACAGAAGGGGTAAAAGCGTTATCATCAGATGACAAACCTAAGTTATTACTCTCGTTTTCGAACGTGTCGTAACGTACACCAACGTCTAAAGCGACTGTTTCAGTTAACTTAATGTCTGCTTTAGTAAATGCGCCCCAAACTGTGGTTTCACCATCAATATCTTCTGGTCGCTCACCCACTTGCCCATAATCGTCACGTACTGTGTTAATCGTGTCTTTATAACCGTCAACACCGTAAGTCAGCACAGTATTGCCGAAAGTTGAGCTGTTATTAATGCTAAAACCAATGGTTTCAAATTCAGTGCTATCGAATTGGTCTTTAGTGACACGGTCTTCGTCGTAATTGGTGCTGTTCCAATAAACGGTGGCGTTTAAATCCAATAATGGGTTATCAGTTGGATTTAAGCTGTAATCTAACGTCACGTTTTGATCTTCAGTATCACGTTGTACTAATGGGACTGAACTGCCGACATTAGTTGATGGGTTACTTGGCACTAACTCATCGGTATTTGAAAAACGTGCAGATAACTGTAAGCGTTGGTCATCAGTGGGTTCCCAACCAATTTTTGCTAAACCGCTCGTTGCTTCAGAAGCACTGTTTTCAAGGGTTTGGTCATTACCAATCTTGATATTATTGCTATCGTGGTAGCTACCACTTAATAACCAATCAATGTTGTCAGCTAAACCATATAATGTACCGCTGGTTTTAATCTTGTCGCCGTTCGTTTCAAAACCTTGCTTGATATAACCACCGAAGGTATCGCCTTCATCTAAGAAGTCTTGGGCAGATTTAGTGTTTTGTGCAACCACACCACCAATAGCACCACTGCCCCATAAGCTACTTGCAGGGCCACGCACAACTTCGATTGAGCTTAGTAACTCAGGATCCATGAAGTAAGTGCCACGGTGACCTGAATTAGTATTTTGACGTGCACCATCAATGGTTTGTAATACTCGTTGACCACTTAAACCACGAATTTCAACACCCTGAGAAGAAGCTCGAGGACCATTTGTCACACTGACGTTAGCTTCGTTTTTCAGTGCATCTGCAACCGATGAAGGTTGTGACTCTTGCATTTTCTCTTCGCTGATCACTGTCACGCTTCGGCTAGTATCAGATACTTTTTCACTGATACGCGTTGCTGTGACTAAAACTTCATCAAATTCGGTGACTGTTTTGCTTTCTTGTGCATATGCGGTTGTACTGAAAACCATTGCCATTGCTACTACGAGTGGCTTCTTGGTCATGATTAAATCCTCAAAGTATAAATACAAAATTCGGCTTAGTTCGAGAGAAGTAATGACCACTTTGTGTTAGTGAAAAAGTTAATGAATCATGCTGAAAAACTAATCACAAAGTATTATTACTGCCTGACTAATTGCCGCACTTTACCTGAGAACAAAACATAGATCAAATGAAAATCATTATCATTTGCGATCTCATTAGTATTAATGTACATTTAACTCAATACTAATAAGGAATGAATATAACCTGTTGTTATTAATAGATTTGTAAAGAATGTAAAGATTCTAAGCTAACTAATTACTTCAATTGGAATTGTTCAACCTTTAACCGCATTGATGTTGTAGAAGAATATTGCAGATGACACCTAAACGATATTTTGCTTTCGGATGTTTAACGATTTTAATCCAAGGAGGGGTACTGGCCTCTCAAAATAGCGAGCCAACTATTCAGTTATCTGAAGGTGCTGCAATGGGATCAAATCAAGCTGTCAGCGTCATGATTGCAATGCAAGCCAGCGCACAGGCATCAAGTATTGAAAACACTGTGGCAGAAGTGAAACAACCGGAGCCAGTTGCTCAGCCTGAATCCATTGTTAAACCTGAAGTTCAGCCTAAACCAGAAATTAAAACCGATCCTAAAAAGCCAGCACCAGAAAAAGTCATTGCCAAAGTTGAGGAGGTTAAGCCTCCGGTAACTAAACCTGAAACAGTTAAACCTGAAACCCCTAAGACAGAAATAGTTGACACTAAAGTTGTTGAGCCAGAAACAACTGAGCAGCCACCAGCAGAAGTAACAGAGTTTGCCAGCGCAGATGCCAGCGCAACTCACAATCAACAGCAAGTTGATGCTAAGCAAGGGATCACTCAAGAAACCGTTGCACTGCAACAACCGACGTTTTCAGCGCCACCATCTCAACCTAATTACCCTAGAAAAGCCCGTAAAAGAGGTTTTGAGGGCACCGCGACAGTGGAAGTCATGTTTAATCAAATTGGTGAGCAACTCTCGCTCACTTTAGTTAATAGTTCAGGTTATAGCTTACTTGATGCAGCAGCTATCGATGCCGTTGAAAAGTGGCAATTTGCCGCACCATCACCACAAACAGCTTTTGCTTACACAGTAAGAGTACCGGTGAAGTTTGCGCTAAATTAATCTGAAGATAGGAAACCAACATGTCTCAACCATTATATTTGCAACTGTCAGAGCAATTAGGCTACTTAACTTGGCCGTTATTTATTTGTGCATTCTTAGCCATTCTCATCATATTAGAGCGTGTAGCTTTAATGGCCAACGAGCTTTTAAAGCGAGATGCATGGCTCACTGAACTGAGAAAAAAAACTCGCAGTGCAACCCCTGAACAAAGACAACAACTGCTGACCCAATTAAGTAAAGGCCGCACTATGTTAGCTAAGGGAACAGGCCTGTTGTTATCCCATGGCGATCATCCACGCGCTATGCGAGAAGAGATTTTAAATCTTTGGCTAATAAAGCAAAAAGAAAAGCTGCAATCAGGCTTAAAAGTCCTGCAGATTATCGGCGTAATTACTCCCCTACTTGGTCTATTAGGCACAGTATTAGGTTTGATTGAAATGTTCAGTCAGCTGGGTATTTCTGATGGTCCAGTAACACCATCACAACTCGCAACGGGTCTTGGACTTGCAATGAATACGACTGCTGCGGGGTTAATTATTGCGGTACCAGCTATCACCATGTCTCACTTACTGAGTTTATGGGCTGAAAAGCGCTGCAATAAAATGGCTCATGCTTTAAATCAGCTAAACCTATGGTTAGAAGGTTTTGATCAAGCATTAAACATTGGTTGTGAAGCGCCGTGCGGAGCCAATGCACCTTGCCTTAAAGCGGGTAAGAGCAACACCAATCAACAACAGTCTTCTACTGCCAATATGACTGCACCAATGAATGCAACGCTATCGGAGTCAAACTGATGATCAGCGCAGACCCTAGCGCCGGCTCTTCAGCTCAAGCAAGTGTCGGGATTGATTTAACCCCGCTCATCGACATTATTTTTATTGTGTTGGTGTTCTTGCTGCTGACCGCTAATACCCAGCTGCTGACATTACCTGTGGATGTTCCAACAGAAGCCGACTCTGAACTCGTGGGCTTGTCTCAGGAACAACATATTTCAATCAATATTCTGACTGAAGCGCCACACTGGGCATTAGACAGTCAACAATTTGAAGATTTTGATCAATTTGAAGCAGCCTTTATTCAAGCGTTCACTGAGACACCTGATATCAATGTTGTTGTCGCGGCAGATAAAAATGCACCTGTGCAGCCACTAATGACTGTGCTGGCATTACTACAACGACAGCAAATTACTAATACCCAAATTTTAATGGAGCCCTAATACTGCGGTCACTTATCTATTAAAGATATTTATCTATTGTATCTATTAAAGATAGTTGTCAGCGCTATTCATTAGGGATTACCCAACTCATTTTATTTATTCGGAGTTTAATAAATTATGCTCAAGCTACAAAATTTCAAGCTTAACAATGTATCACTCACCAGCATGATGACAGCAACCATGCTACTTTCAGCAGCCTTGTTTAGCCAAATGGCAACAGCAGAAAATCGTGTAGTTAGTGCTGGCGCTGGTATCACAGAATTAGTCTTAGCTCTCGATGCTAGCGATGAATTAGTGGGTGTTGATTCAACTAGTCTGATCCCTGATGAGTTAGATGCGGTCGCTAAACTTGGCTATCACCGCATGTTATCTGCAGAAGGCATTTTAGCCCTTTCACCGAGCATATTATTAGGTTCTGAAGCTATGGGACCCAAAAACACTTTAGACATATTATCTAATGCTAATGTTGAAGTGGTCACATTCCCAAGCGCGAATACCAAAGATGAACTTGTCAATAATGTGGAGCAAATGGGTAAATTGCTCAACCGCGAATCACAAGCCAATGAGCTTAAGCAGAAACTCGATTTATCATTTAACCAGCTAGAAACTAAGCAACAAAAAATTAGTCAACACGGTGATGCACCGAAAGTGTTGTTCCTGCTACTTCAACAAGACAGACCTGCCCGCGTCGGCGGTAATAACACAGCAGCAGACATTATTATCAATCTCGCTGGCGGCCAAAACATCGCTGGATTTGATGGTTACAAAAGTGTTTCTCAAGAAGGTATTTTAGCCTTACAGCCTGATGTGATTTTGATTTCAAACCGCAGCGAAGTTGACTCTACCGACCCAGTCAGCGAGTTACTGAAAGCAATGCCATTACTTGAGCACACACCAGCAGGCGAGCATAAACACATTAAGAGCTTGCCGTCTCAAGCATTAATCGGTGGCCTTGGTTTAAGTGCTGTTGCAGCTGCAGATGACTTAGCCAGCGACTTTATCAGTATCAAAAAGCTGTAGTGATATAGGTCTTTTTTACAGAATTAATCAGTCTTACTAGGACGCATTATGGAAAATCAACGTTGGCTTTGGCCTTGTTTACTCACCGCTTTGGTGATTACAAGCCTGTTGTCTGTCAGCATCGGACCATTACAAATTAGCCCGACCACCAGCTTTAATGCCATGGTGAATTGGGCCACAGGCCAAGAGCTGGCATCAGTTGCTCCCCATGAGCAACTGGTCATTAACAATGTTCGCTTACCTCGCACTTTATTAGCACTGGCGGTAGGTGCAACACTGGCACAATGTGGTGCTGTGATGCAGGGGTTATTCCGTAACCCTTTAGCTGACCCAGGCATTATCGGCGTGTCATCTGGCGCGGCATTAGGGGCTGCAATCTGTATCGTATTATTCCCTTTTGGTGGCGAATACTTAGTGGCGTTTAGTGCCTTTGTCGCTGGCCTTGCAACTACATTAATCGTATATCGACTAGCGGCGAGCCCAACCGGTACTTCAGTGGTGTTATTACTGCTTTCTGGTGTTGCTGTTGCTGCACTTGCTGGCGCTGGTATCGGCGTACTCACCTATATGGCTGATGACATGGCTCTAAGGGATTTGACCCTATGGCAAATGGGCTCAGTTGCAGGTGCACAATGGCATTATGTTGTACTCAGTCTAGTGGCACTTGCGGTTATTAGTTGGCAGTTTAATCAAAGTGCCAAAGCATTAAACGCCCTATTATTAGGTGAATCAGAAGCACGTCACCTCGGCCTTGATGTCGATAACCTAAAACTTAAACTCATTGTGCTTTGCGCCATTGGCGTTGGTATTGCGGTAGCGGCAACGGGCATTATTGGCTTTATCGGCTTAGTGGTACCGCACTTGGTCAGAATGATGATTGGACCCGACCATCGTTTATTACTGCCATTAAGCGCCATGTTAGGTGCGGCAATATTGGTGGTTGCAGATATTGGCGCACGCTCAATTGTTGCGCCGTCTGAATTACCTGTTGGCTTAGTGACAGCTTTATTAGGTGCGCCTTTCTTCATTATTTTATTACTCAAACAGCGCAATAAGTTGGTGTAATATGTTGAGAAATCTAGAGCTAAAATCAATGCTAAAGACACATAAATCAGCACCTGAGCTATCGGGTTTAGAGCTTGCTGGACTTGATAGAGCGGGCATGTCCCGTACCAGTAAAGACAGCGTGATATTCACACCAAAACCTGAGTCATCAGCTGAAAAAGTCCAATCCAATAATGCATTAAATAAATCTGTGGTGAGTATTAATAATCTGTCGGTGCATATTGGTAAAAAACCAGTGCTCAACGACATAAATCTTGAAATCCAACCCGGGCAAGTCACTGCTTTGTTAGGCCCTAATGGCGCAGGTAAATCGACTTTACTGAAAAGCTTATGCCAAGAAACCGCGCTGTCTTCAGGTGATATCTCCATGTTTGGCAAGCCCTTGCTTGAATGGAACAGAGCAGAGTTAGCCAAGTCATTAGCCGTATTACCACAACACGCCTCGTTGACCTTTCCCTTTAAAGTTCACGAAGTGGTGCAAATGGGTTTGTATCCATTAACCATTGGTCAGCAACAAGGTAGTGATCTCGTCGATAAGCAACTTGAACAAGTCGCGTTATCGGCACTTAAATTTCGCAGTTACCCTACTCTATCTGGAGGGGAAAAACAGCGAGTACAACTGGCCCGAGTATTGACTCAACTTGCTCAAGCACCAAGCAATCCCATTTTATTATTGGACGAACCCACTTCAGCATTAGATTTGGCTCAGCAGCATAGAGTACTTGAGTTAGCACAAACCTTAGCTCACCAACATAACTACTGCGTAGTGGTGGTATTACACGACTTGAATCAAGCCTGTCGTTATGCCGATAGATTGGTAGTACTGGAAAAAGGTGAAGTGGTGAGTGATGGTGAACCTCATACAGCGCTGACAGCAGACATCATTGAGAAGGTTTGGCATTACAAACCTACTTTAGTGGTCGACCCTAAAAGCAATCTACCGTTAATTTTTTAACGGTTATCACTGATGTATTCATTTAAATAACCACTCAATACATATCAACTGACATATATTCCTTGGGTATTGAGCTAGCACTGGCTAGCTCAAGCATTTGTGCAGTAACGTTCCGATTAAGGACATTAGTTTTGGCTCAACATATTCCTCAGCAAGACCCTCAAGCAGGCAAGCAATCCGCTCAAACAAGCATACAAGATCACTCCAGGCTCAATTGGGCTTGGTTAAAGCAAAAAATCGTTACTCATAAACGTCAGCTTATTCAAGCAAACCTGATTGCTGTATTAGCAACCTTATTAAGCTTACCTATCCCAATGCTAATGCCATTATTAGTGGATGAAGTCTTATTGGGGCAAACAGGTTGGCTACTCAATAATTTACAGCCAATGTTGCCCGAAGCTTGGCATAAACCTAGCGTTTACATTGCCACTGTATTAGTCGCCGTTATTCTGCTGCGCTTACTCACCATGATCACCCAAGTTGTTCAGGCGCGCGAATTTACCAAAATAGCTAAACGGATCAGTTTAGATGTGCGTCAGCGAATGTTGATGCAATTACCTAAGATGCAAATTAGCGCCTTCGACAAATATGGCAGTGCTGGATTAGCGTCAAGATGTATTACCGATGTCGATACTGTCGAGCGGTTTGTCAGTGACACCCTGTCACGATTAATCATCAGCGTTCTCACCATTGTCGCCATTGCCAGTGTTTTACTGTGGCTAAATTGGCAACTCGGTTTAATGATCATCTTGCTTAATCCATTAGTTATTTATTTTTCATCACGTTTTGCTGAGCATGTAAAAACTTTGCGCCGTAAAGAAAATGCCGCCACAGAAGCTTTTCAACAAGCCCTTGTTGATACAGTAGATGCCACTCGAGAGTTACGTTTAGCTCAACAAGAAAAGCACTATTATCAAAGAGTATTTGGACTCGCGTCTAGTCTTAGCCACCACGCTATTGCTAACCAATGGAAAACAGATGCATTAAACAAGCTCAGTTTCACTACCTTCTTACTTGGGTTTGAATGCTTTCGCGCCATGGCGATATTCATGGTGTTGGTATCAGACTTAACCGTCGGACAGATATTCGCGGTATTCAGTTACCTTTGGTATTTAATGGGGCCAATACAAGAACTACTGAATATTCAATACGCACGTTTTGGCGCTCAGGCATCGATGGAAAGGCTCAACCATTTACTAGATTTAGACATTGAACCAACTGAGGAAAATACGGGTTTATCCAAGACTGAACCACAACGCTCGCCCACATCAGAAATCAGCATTGATTTTAATAATGTCAGCTTTGGATTTGAGCAAGAGCCGCATTTATTCAAACAGTTAACCCTGCAGCTTGCGCCAAAAGAGTCTGTAGCATTACTGGCTATGAGCGGCGGCGGAAAGTCGACATTGATTAATTTGTTATTAGGGTTTTATTCGCCGCGATCGGGCAGTATTTGTATTAATGGCCAAAACATGACGGAATATGGCATCAATCGATTCCGTCAACAAGTGGGCTATGTACCTCAGCACCCCAAGTTAATTGCAGGCACTTTACGCGATAACCTAACCTTTGGGCTGGAGATTGACGATGACAAATTGTGGCAAGCGTTAGCCCATGCAGAGCTGAGTGACACTGTTTCACAATGGCAGGATAAGCTTGATACCGACTTGGGCCGCTCAACCACTCGGCTTTCTGGCGGTCAAATGCAACGCTTGGCGATTGCCAGAATGTGGATAAGCCAGCCTCAAGTAGTGATTTTAGATGAAGCTACCTCGGCATTAGATGCGGTAACTGAAGCTAAAGTGCTGGCGAATCTTAGCGAGTTTTTACAGCAGCGTACGTCCATTATTATTGCCCATAGACTTAATAACCTTCGCTTAGCTGACCGTATTTTAGTACTTGATGATGGCAATATTAGTCAATCGGGAACAGAGCAAAGCTTACAAGCTCAGCCGGGGCTATTTAAGCAATTGTATGTCGACGTGAGTTAACCAATCTTAGTCAAGCAGCGGCAAAAATGTAGCCATTATTAATCAATAACTGATGATTCAGTACTGGTGACTTTCCCATGCGAGATAGTCATCAGACGAGTGCTGAATCATTAAAGAATCCCCCCATCTAGGTCGCTTTATGCTGTTCAGCGGACAATGATGATAGCCTTCATTTTTAGCAATTAAAGTCGACTTGTATCCAACTGGTAAGGCTTTGGTTAACAGACTGTTTAATCGGCTTATTTATCAATCACCTTGCTATTAAAGCATACTGATTTATGCCATTATCCGCCGCCCTAATTAGCTCAGTAGTGGTTCAATACAATGACTCAATGCTGCGCTTACTTTACTCTCTGACATTATCGGTTGCTATGAAATCATATTCGTTAAAGCAAAAAATTCTTGTTCCTGTATTAGTAGCCCTTTCAATGGTCATTGCTTTGCTTTCTTGGCAAAGCTATTCAAACCAGAAAGCCATGTTATTACAATCTAACCTTGAACAGGTTCAGCGTATAAGTACGCAACAAGCTGAACGAGTGAGTGAGTGGCTAGCATCAAAGGCTGATATCATTCTTGCACTAGAAAGTCGGGTGAGTAATAGCAATGCTGTTTTGACGCTACAACAATCACTGGAATCTGGGCGTTTTGAATCTGTTTACTTCGGCAAAGATAGTGGCGAAATGGTTGACGCTGATACCAGCATTGATAACACAGGTTACGATCCTCGCACCCGTCCTTGGTATCAAGAAGCAGTCGCGGATACAAAGCTCATTTTAACCAAGCCCTATATTGACTATCCGACCGAAAAAATCGTCATCACACTGGCTAAGAGTATTCAAAATGGTGTGATTGCGGGCGACGTCACCATCAATGACTTAGTCGAAGACATTAACCGCATGAGGCTACCGTCAAATGGTTTCGCTATAATGATGCATAAAGATGGGACCGTTATCGCCTACAAAGATGCCAGCAAGGCAATGGGACATGTTAGCGCGATTGATAAAGATCTAGATTACAATTTATTAATTCAAAACCGCTTACCAAACCAACTTATTCCAATTCATTTTGATCCTGAAGGACGTGACAAATTAGTCTGGGCTGAAGATATTCCGAATACCGATTGGGAATTAATTTTAGTGCTAGATAAACAGACTCTTGAAGCGCCATTAAGCTCACTGTTGCTGACCCAATTGGGCATTTCAACCTTAGTGCTTGTCGTTAGTATGATGGTGATTTCATGGTTAATGGGTCAGCTTTTAGCACCACTATCACGTGTTTCTCAAGCATTAGTCCGTATCGCCGATGGCGATGCGGATTTAACCCAACGTATTAAAGTAGACTCTGAAGATGAAGTGGGGACTTTAGCTATCAGCTTTAACCGCTTTGTAGGCAGCCAACATCAGTTGATTAGCCAAATTCGCGAGTTAGCCAGTAAGCTGGATAAAGAAGCGGATGAAAGCCTAAACAATACCCATTTGGCAGAGAAAGAGCTGCAAATTCAGCAGCAAGAAGTCACCATGGTTGCTACTGCGGTAACCGAAATGGCTAGCGCCACTCAAGAAATTGCTGCCAATGCGGAAAGCACTGCCACCGCTGCGCAGCAATCGAGCAATAGTAGTGTCCAGGGTCAAAGTTTAGTGGATAACACCCGCCAATCAATCAACTTATTAGCCGATGAAGTGACCCAAGCAACCGATGTCATTGGTGAACTAAGCCGACACGCCAATGCGATTTCGAGCATTCTTTCTACCATTCAAGGGATTGCTGAGCAAACTAACCTACTTGCATTGAACGCTGCAATTGAAGCGGCTCGCGCAGGCGAACAAGGTCGTGGATTTGCGGTCGTTGCAGATGAAGTTCGAGTATTGTCTCGACGCACCCAAGATTCAGCGCAAGAGATTTATGAAACCATTGAAACTTTGCAGCAAACCACATCCAATGCCGTCACTTTAATGCAAAGTAGCCAAGCATTAGCGGGCAACAGTGTTAATGATGCTAACGAAGCCACAGTCGCGATTGAAGAAATCACTCAAGCTGTTGCCTTGATTTCAGACATGGCTAGCCAGATTGCCACCGCTGCTGAAGAGCAAACCCAAGTCACCAGTGAGATCACTCAAAACACTGTGGCAATTAAAGATGTCACAGATGACATAACCAAAGTGGCTGAGGTAAGCGTTCAAAAGGCAAAAGACTTAAAAGTGCAGGCTAAATCATTAAACGATTTAGTGGCGACGTTTATTCTATAATGAATTGACGCTGTACTTATGACGACTTAGCTGAGCGCTCAATTCGCAGAGCGATATAGTAAATAAAGAAGACGGCTTAAGTTATCAATAAAACGCCCAATAACAATCACTGATGTTATTGGGCTTTTTTATGCTTTCCACTGACAAAATTTACAATGCAAAGCCAGCAAACTTGATCTATCCCTACAAAAGATCAAATGATAATAGTTATCATTACAGTAATAGTTTTTCAATTTGCTGAGAATCATCATGATACTAACTCCGACCATGACAGGTATTGCTAGCCCTGATCCATTACAACATGCTTTTAAAGTAAAAAGTGCACCCCATGCTGGTCGAAGCGGCAGTAAACCTCTACAAGTTAGCAATGACTTGTGGATTCAGTGGTGGCAGCAACCAACTGGGGCAGATAAAAGAGCGCTGTATATCCATATTCCGTTCTGCCGTAAACGCTGCAGCTTTTGTAACTTCTTTGAAAATGGTGCTAAACCTGAACGTATCAGCGATTACATGACCAGTTTGTGTCAACAACTGACCATTGCTGCAAAAACACCTCTAGCGCAAAGTCAGCCCTTTGATACCGTTTACGTTGGCGGAGGCACGCCAACCGATATTAAAGCTGAAGAAATTGCGGTGCTGGGTAAGGCCATTCAGCAATTTCCTTTAAGGGCCGATACGGAAATAACCCTTGAAGGCCGCCTTAACGGATTTGATGACGATAAGTGGCATAGCGCCCTTGATAATGGTTTCAATCGATTTTCATTTGGGGTACAAAGTTTTGATACCGAAGTGCGTAAAGCAGCCGGTCGCTTCGATGATAAGCAAACTTTAATTGAGAGGCTGCAGCATTTAAGTAAACACCCTACGGCTAGCATTGTTATTGATTTAATCTTTGGTTTACCGGGTCAAACCATGGAGATTTGGCAGCAAGATATTCAAGCTGCGATGGAAAGTGGAGCCCACGGCGTCGACTTATATCAACTCATTGGTTTGGCGGGCAATCGAATAGATAAAGCCAGTGAAAAAGGCAAAGTTCTGGGTACCGACACCAGCGAGTTTCAAGCCGACAGTCAGACTCGCGCCAATATGTATGCCTATGGTGCAAGCAAGTTAGAATCAAATGACTGGCAACGCTTATCGAGCTGTCATTGGCGTCGTGATAATCGTGAGCGCAGCATTTATAACTCTCTGGCTAAAAGTGGCATTGAAATCTTACCCTTCGGCGCAGGAGGCGGCGGCAGTATTCATGGTCATGGCATCATGAATGCCCGAGATTTAAAAGAATGGCATCAAGCACAAACAGCTGAAAAATTGTCAGAGCTAGCACCTGCACAAGTACCAGGAATGGCATTAAGTCCTAATCCATCAGCAGCATTTGATGCCGTATTTAAACGTGGCTTAGATTCTGGAGTTTTGGAATTCGGCAATATAGAAACAACGGTACTCGCTCATTTGCAGCCGTTATTTGAGGCTTGGCAACAAAATGGACTTGCCGCTATAGACGCTAATGCCCTCAGTCTCACACTTGCGGGCAGATTCTGGAATGTGAACATGCAAACAGGCCTGTTCGAATATTTGGCTAAAAACCCACTCATACCAGAACAAATCGCCAGCTAGTCTACAGTTATCAATATAAGTTAATCAGCAAGTGGAGTATGTGGTGTTTGCGACGGCATATGCTCCACCAGCAAGTCAATAAAGCAGCGCACTTTTGGGGTTAAGTGCTTACGGCTCGGGTAGATCGCATAAATATCCACTTCTGGCTGATGGTAGTCTTGAAACAGCACAGTTAACTTATTTTTAGCTAATGCCTTGGTTAAATAAAACGAAGGCAACCTCGAAATCCCATGACCATCTAGCACCATCGCCAATTCCATATCGGCATTATTACAAGCAATCACCTGTGGTACATCTATGGTAATCGTGTCCTTTTGCGAATGCTCGAACACCCAGCGGTTAGGCTGCTTCAAATTGCTGTAGCAAATGCATTGATGAGTGATTAAATCTTCAGGGGTCAGCGGCGTGCCGTGTTTCGCTAAATAAGCAGGCGTAGCAATGGTATAAGCATGAAACTGACTAATGCGTTTACAAATCAAACTGGAATCATCTAGCTGCTGTGTGGCACGAATCGCTAAATCATAACCATCTTGGACTAAGTCCACATGACGGTCACTAAAATCAATATCCAATTTAATTTGCGGATATAAATTCATATAAATTGACAGAATCGGCTGTAAATATTGCAGGCCAAATGTCACAGGACAGCTAATTTTAAGCGTACCTGTCGGCGTTTGCTGATTGCTATCGAGCATCACAACAGCCTGCTCAGCATCGGCCACCATTTGCACGCATTGCTGATGGAATAACTTACCTTCAGGAGTCAAACTCAGTGAACGTGTTGTTCGATGCAATAAGCGAGTTTTTAATCTTTGCTCTAACTTAGTGATCGCTTTACTAATGAAAGACGTCGAATGACCTGTTTTTTCTGCTGCTTCAGAAAAACTGCCAGACTCAATCACTTGAGTAAAAATAACTACACCATCAAACAGCTTAGTATCCAACTTCATATCCCTTCCCTTTTATTGAGCGAAACTTGATAGCCACTCCTATCAAAGAAAGCCATTTCACTTCCTACTTTACCTAGCTTATCGATTCCATAAAAGGCCGAATTAAATAAAACAATACCCATTACAAGCCAAATGGAAACAATAATTTGCCTTTTAGTCACTTAATCACTGTCGCTCAAATCAGTAAAGTAGCTCCATCGGTTAGCAATAATCTACCCAATTGAATCGTCAGGAGAGAGCATGGAACACATCACTCGCATTAATCATTACGGACTACGTGTAAAAGATTTTGAAGTATCAAAAGCCTTTTATGCCCAACTCGGTTTCAAATACATAGCAGGGCCAATGGGGCCTGAGCCCGTAGCCATTGTTGAACATCCAAGTGGAATTAATATCAATTTCATTTTGAATGCTGCAGACGCAGATACCAATGTGTTAATGGACATTCCAACCAAACATACTGGTTACACCCATGTGGCACTGGAAGTGACTGATGCAAAGGCTGTTATGGCAACATTGGCAGAATTGAATATTCCACTCAGTGGCGAGCCAATGACCCATGTAACAGGAACCTCATTTTTTATCAGAGACCCTGACAGAAATGTGGTTGAATTTATTGAATATAAAGGATTAAATCAGCTATAAGCTAGGTTTACTTCTTGTCCAAAAATAATCTTAAATTGGCTTAAAAGCCTAAGGCAATAACATGAAAATTTTAGCATTCGCAGCAAGCAGCAGTCGTCAATCAATCAACAAAAAGCTGGCAAACTATGCCGCTCATCAAGCAGCTAACTTAGCTGAAAACGCAGAAGTTGAACTATTAGATATTAATGACTACGAAATCCCGTTATTCAGTGAAGATCGTGAAAAAGAGCTCGGTCAGCCTGAATTGGCTAAAGCATTTTTTGAAAAAATTGGCAGCGCCGATGCTATCGTGATTTCATTTGCAGAACATAATGGCTCGTACACCGCGGCATATAAAAACTTGTTTGATTGGACGTCTCGCATAGAGCAAAAAGTATTCCAAGGTAAGCCAACATTGCTACTTGCCACATCACCTGGCCCTGGTGGTGCAGGCAGTGTTTTAGCCGCCGCGACGGGGTCAGCACCTTACTTTGCCGCTGAAGTAAAAGGCTCAATGTCAGTACCTAGTTTTTATCAGAACTTTGATGCTGAAACAGGTGAGTTATCTAACACTGAACTTGCTACACAGCTCACAGAAGCCGTAACTCAACTGATTAGTTAACCTAGGTTTTAACTTATAACTGTACTCGATAACGCTGTATTATTGCCGCAGCGTTATCGTCCTCCAACTCAATTTCAGAGTGCAACACACCGCCATTTGCGATAATCATTTTGGCTGAAGCAAGATTGTTTTGATAACAATGAATGTGTAACTCTTTCATGCCCTTAAGTTTCGCTACAGCAATAGTTTGGCCCAAGAGTTCTACCCCTAAACCTTTACCTCTATAGCTTGGGCGAATGCCTAAACCTATGTGGCCGCCACAATGACGAATACTGTCATTTAAACTCAAGCGCAAATTCGCCACACCAACAAGCTCTGCTCCTGATACAAGCCAATAGGTTTCGCTAGCCACAAAGCCTTTAGGTAAATTAACTCCATCAGCAAAGTCCTGATTTCTTTGCAGCATAGCTTCAAAATTTTGACAATCAAAATCAAGAGGAAATGGGTAACGCTCTTCATCTCCCAGTTCTACAATGTAATGTAAATAGCTTTGGCGATATTGCAAACTTGGCTTCACTAATTGCATCAAAACTCCCTATAAATCATGTTAAATAGCCATTTTTAAAACAAAAAAAGAGCCTGGCGGCTCTTTCATTTACAGCCAGCTTGATATTTATTTACGACCCAGAATACGTAAAATTCTGAGGAATAGATTAATAATATCCATGTAAAGTGCTGCTGCACTGTCAATCGCATTATCAACTGTTTTAGGGATTTGATTGGCGCGGCCCCAGTCGTAACCAATGTAGCCACAAAATATCAGCACCACTATCCAATCTAATATGCCGTGATGAATACCAAATACATATATTTCAATCAGTTCAACAATGATCACCAGTAATAAAGCAATGGTTAGCGCACCGGCAATTTTACTGAAAAATGCTGGAAATAAAGTGCCTAAACACATCATCCCTATAGTGACCAAACCTGTTATTCGAATCGCCTCTGACACTAATGCCGCGTCATACTGGCTCACCACTAAATTAATAATGAAGCCAAATGGCACCACCACAAAGTTATAACCAATAAAACTGACAATGGGTTTATCAGATGATGAAAAGAGGTAAACACCCAAAAAACATGAGGCAAAGTAACCAATAAAGAAAACCCATGAATTAACAGACGCAATGGCTTCAGGGGAGATGTTAGTGACCATCCACCAATTAACGCCAAAGCCCCAACATAGGGTTAGGCCAATGACTAAATTGTATAAAGGGCCACTGATAATGTTATCTGTGGTGTGCCTACGGTCAAAAACGTTCGTTTCCACTTAATATTCCTTTTAAGCTTTACGCTGAAACAGCAAGACGAGCACTCGATTAATATAGCCAACTAATCGGTATCGCCTTGCAGAATCTCAGCCCAAACGCTTACTTAATTAAACGCAGGGTATAAGGTACCTTGAAGGTATCGCCTTTTGCAGTTGCTACTGCACCCATAATACAAAACACTAAATGACAAATACCTAAGGCAAACATAAACAGTGCGCCGATGAGAATAAAGGTCAAAATAAATGAGATCAAATACGCAATTGTGGAAGTAATCGACCAGTTTAATGCTTCTTTGGCTTGCTCACGAACATAGTTATCATCGGTTTTAACCAGATATAAAATCAACCCAGGAATAAAACCAAAAAAGATGGTGCCTATCCAGCATAATAACGCCAGATTTTTTGAATCTTGATTAATCTCTTCTACTTGTAAACTTGTTTCTTCGCTCATTGTTGACCTCGTTAAACCCACTATCTAGCAGGTATTATTAAACATTAATAACTAATTGTTACTGAAGGCATATTAGGGATAGTTTGTTACAGGAAAATGCAAAGAAATAGAGAAATATCAACAACTCGAAAGCTCCTTTTCACTTACTCAATAGCAATCCTTCACTATTCGACTCACAATATGTTTCTGCTGTTAGATTAACCAGCTGATTAAAGTAGCGCAATAGTTTTTACGCTTTAATTTGAATTTCACGATTTTATATTAAACATTTAAAAACATTAGTTTAGTACTCTTTTATTCATCAAATAGTTCGTCACTTTAGTTTTAAACGATTAACGCTCACACAAACTTTACCTCAATGATTTATTAATTCGCAATTACCCTTGGAGATTGGCACATAAAGGTAACTATCAATTAATCCACTCATTTACAGTATCCGCAGAAGAGATTAACCCCATTAATCTCATTTCCTTTTAAGTGAGCAACTAAAACCTATGCATAATACCCTGCGAAATAAGAATATCCGTGTATTCAAACTTATTTTTAGCATCGTACTGATCTTTGGGATCAGCTTAGGCCTATATGTTTTTAATCAATACCTGCGGATTGAGGCGGACCAATCAACTCGCACTAATGAGAGCCATAATCAGCGCCTTGCTTTTGCCTCTGAACAATTATCAAGTGAGGTGGAAGATGTCGATGACATCATTAAAAAAATATCCACCAGCCCACAGGTCCAGCTATTCACAGAAACGACTAATTCGCGCAATCGTACTGCTTTAGAAAATATGTTTTATTTCATTATGAAGAACGAAAATGTCTACTCACAAATACGCTATTTGAATGAGGCAGGAATTGAGCAAATAAGAGTGAATAGCACCCAAAATAGCATTGAGCGAATACCATCAACTCAATTAGAGAACAAATCAAAACGTCCATATTTTTTATATGCACAGCAGCTTAAAAAAGGGGAAATTGGTACTTGGCCAGTGGATATTGACGTTAAAAATGGTCAAATCAGTAAGCCTATTCAAAGCAGTTTAAGAATTATGACACCTGTCTATCATCAATCTGTGCGTCAAGGTTATATAGTGGTTAACCTTAGCGTGACCAATATTCTTAACACCTTTGATGAAATGCAAAGTGAGAACTTTATTACGCGAATTATTGATGAAAATGGCAATATACTCGCCAGTGACAACCCATCTGAAGTATTAAGCCATTTAATCGCAGGAGCTGAACAATATAATCTTAAAAATACTGTTCCAATTTTATGGCAACAAATTTTGTCATCGGATGAAGGTCGGTTAACTACTGATGATAAAACCTATTCATATACTGAATTAGGCTTAAATGAGGTTTATGCTCATTTAGGAAAGTACATTGTTATTACCACACCAACGAGTTCAGCCTACGTAGTCGAGCAAAAAAAGAACCTATTTATTATTGCCTCTTTATTATTACTGCTCCTTTTAGGCGTCAGTGGCTACATTTTTAAACTGTATAATAATCATGAAAATAACCTGATGAGTGAACAACTCATGGAAGCGGCCTTCAATGGTGTGGCTGGCGTTATTATTACCGACAAGCACTACAAATTAATCAAAACTAACCAGCAATTTGTGCGCGTTTCAGGTTTCACTCACAACGAGTTAATCGGTGAGCCACTCAGTAAGCTTAACTTTCACCTTTCGCAGGCCGAAATTACAGACATTGAGCACTATTTACAGCAAGGCTGCTGGCAAGGTGAAATTATGGGACAAAACAAATTAGGCGATGACTATGCACTAATGGCTCGTATTCAAGTTTTAAGAAATGGTTTAGGCGCTGTAGAAAAATATGTGATTACATTTACTGACATTACTCAGCGCAAACATCTTGAAGAAAAGCTACGAAAACAAAGCGAGTCAGACCCTTTAACAGGCTTATGGAATCGTAGAAAATTTGATAATGAACTGAACAGCTTGAGCCTATTTACCAAACGATACCCGAATGCTCAAGCCTGTTTGGGAATCATCGATATTGATCACTTCAAAAATATTAATGACACTTACGGTCACGATATTGGTGATTTAGCTCTGACTAACTTAGCCGAACTGTTAATTGTTCAATGTCGTGAAACAGACTTATTTGCTAGAGTCGGCGGCGAAGAGTTTGCCTTATTGATGCCTAACACCAGCATAGAACACGCGCATGAGGTGTTAAATAGGCTTAAAGATGTCATTCAGTCTAGTAATATATTGCCATTCACCATTAGTGGTGGCATCGCTAAAATCACAGGTGACGCCGCACTTGCTTATAAACATGCAGATATCGCCTTATATAGCGCCAAAAAGGCGGGGCGTAATTTGATAAAGCAATTTGATGCAAGCTCCTCAGAGCATAAAGCTAAATTAGCCATAGTTAGTCATCAGCGTTATCCAAATGCGAATGACGATATGGTAATTAGTCAATAACACAGTAAACAATATATACGACTAATGAAACTAAGCTCGATGACGTATTAATTAAGAATTAGTCCGTCATCGATCAATTTATAAAATTTCAATAGATATTTATAGAAGCGGAGTATCAAAGCCATATTTTGACAAAATAGCCTGTCCCTCTGTGGACAGAATAAAATGAGCTAAACCTGCCGCATCAGGATTAGCGTCATTAATCAATGTCAGACCATATTGTGCCCCCACAGATATAGCATCTGGCACGGTAATAATTTGTAACGCAGGTACTTCTTTTTGCGCCAATACTGCATTAGTACAGTACGTTAAAAAGATATCAGCTTGGTTATTTTCCATCACCCATCCATAAGGGTTTCGTCCTTCAGGTGCTTTGGCAGAGTTTTCTCCTCCTGTTAATTGCAAAGCTTTAGCCTGAAGTGCCTTTTCGGCACCCACTTGAACTTTTTCAGCTCGTGCAAATAATTTCCATGCATAATCACCCGCCGGATCTGCTTTTGGAGTTGAGGTACCGACTCTGACGTCTTCCTCTAACATTTTATCTAACAAACGTTCACTGCTAACAGTAATATTCTCTTGAGCAATCGCACATAATTTATTGCCAGCAAAACGAACAACTGGGCCAGATTTACCCGCTTTATTTAACGTGCTTGGATGCTTCATATTTGCTGACGCATACAAATCTACGTGTTCCCCTTGCTCTATGCGTTTACGCAATAAACCCGAAGGTGCAAACTGTGAGGTAATATTCACTTCATAGGTACTTTGATAACTGCCAACGAGCTCTGTCATTGCCGTTTTTAAACTACCAGCGGCTCTAAACTCAACCTCTTCAGATGCAATCACATTCATTGAAACCGGGGTTAGTAACACCGCCGCGACTATCCATTTATTCATATTTCCCTCAGACTTTTTAAAACTATCATTCACCAATAAACGACACAAAAGCACTCGCCCAATTCAACATTTATCCAAAGCATGACCTAGGACTCTGTATTATTTATATTGAGTACTCTGCCTTTTCAAATTAGCTCAATCAAAACTTAACTTGTAAAACTGCCTTAATATAAGCGCTAAGCTCTATATTATTTGACGATTTACATTAATCTTTTTTATCGCAACAAAAATCGTTCGCCATCGCAAATTTAAAGATTTATATCAATAATTTACACTTGTAGAGTTCGAGAAAAATTAATTGTCATCATCAACTATTACTCTGCATGCTCTCTATATGGAACAAGCATTTTTTTAAAAGTGAATATAAGTGCTTGGAACGTTTAACTAGATTAGTGTCGAGCAAAATTAAACTTATCTATTTTCACGCCGATAACTCATTAGGTTAAAGAACCCAAAATTTATAAAAAGTTTTCATGAAAACTCAGACTGCGATCTGCCTCGAATTAATCGCACTGAATTCTCGTTACCATGCGACTTTTATGGGATGTATTCGGCTTTAAATGAAATATCGACGCTAAAATTGCGACTTTAAAAATATTTAACCCGAATAAACATATACTCATATATCAGTACAGCAAAACACAACAAACTGACATGCAACCAAGCATTCAATTGTTGCCAAGGAATGACTGAAATGAAACAGATTAACTTTCGTAAAGTAGACGCCATACTCATCAAGCTCAGTTTGAACGGTAAATTCTGGGTAATTTGTGCGCTTGTTACTGCGCTAACCGCTTTAGTCGCCATCAGCAATTACCTAAATACCACTGCACAAATTGAACAGTCTTCTCAGCAATTTGCACAAACTCGTATCGATGCTTTTGCCCAAAGTGCGCAAGTTCAAGGCCTATCAGAACAAGCTTTAAATGAGTTTGCTCAGTCAATCGATGCTCGCGTTTCCTATTCCGCTGAAAACCGCCGCAGTGGCGACAACATTACTGTTAGTGCTCCTGCCGGAAACCAACACCTCGTCAGCACTATTAATGTCGCAAAGATGGAAGATGCAGTACTCTCAAGTGCAAATAACTTATTAATATACGCTTTCCTTAGTCTGTTACCGCTGTATTTAGTCTGCTATTGGACTTCTACCTCACTGGGCGGTGGCTTATGGGATATGTATGTGGCAATCAAGCGCTTAGCTGATGGTGACCTGACTTGCAGACTTAATTTTTTTGGCACCGATGATTTCAGTTTAATCGCACGCGAGATTGATCGCAGCGCAGATAATATGAGTGAAATGGTCACAGCGATTGCCGCTAACGCACACACTCTGTCAGAAGCCGCTAATGAATTTAATCAACAGGCCAATCAAAGCGAAGAACTGACTCAATTCCAGCATGAGTTTTTAGATACGGTATCGGTCGCAATGACACAAATGACCGCCGCTATCGAAGAAGTTTCTAATAATGCCAGTAGCACTTCAGACCAAAGCCAGCAAAATTCAACTCAAGCCAGTAACAGTCAAGCGCAAATTGTTGAAGCGGTTAACCGTATTGGTACTCTCACTAGTCGTATTTCAGAAGCCTCAACCTCTGTAGGCGAGTTATCCCAAGCTGCTGCCAATATTGGTGCGGTTGTGACAACAATTAATAGTATTTCTGAGCAAACAAATTTACTGGCATTGAATGCAGCCATTGAGGCTGCGCGCGCTGGGGAACAAGGTCGAGGTTTTGCAGTCGTTGCCGATGAAGTTCGCACCCTTGCAAGTCGAACCCAACAAGCCACGGTTGAAATTCAAACCATGATTGAAGGGCTGCAAAAAGACACCAATACTTTATCGCATATTACTACCGATATTGTTTCTCAAGCCGATCAAGGCAGAACAGCGATTGAATCTGTAGGCCAAGATGTAGATAACATGGTGGACTCAATTAGCCATGTATTTGATATGAGCTCGCAAATTGCAGCATCTTCAGAAGAACAAAGTGCCGCTTCACGTGATATTGCGGGACAGTTAAATGATATTCGTGGTCAGGCAGAAACCATTCGAGAAACAGCACACCGCTCGGTATCTCTAGCGGCCAATTTATCACAATCATCTGCAGGCCTTGATGATATTTTGAAGCAATATACCCTTGCAGAAAAGTAATCTCTAGACTACATAAAATCATAAAAAAACCAGCATGAATGCTGGTTTTTTTATTCTTGATGGCGAACTTTACGCCACATTACTTATCCATACCGTTTGATAAGGCTCTAGTAACTGCACTGCGGTAATATCACTAATCACTTCACCATCGATTAAATCAAACCAAGTTTCAGTACCGATCAAGTTAAGCTCAGCTAACGGTAAATCCATAGGTTGATCGGTAATATTACTGATACAAAAAATGCTCTGCCTACGATCACGGCTTTGACGCCAAAATCCAAATAACTGCAAGCCCAAATGCAAGGTAAACTGGGTGGCATTGGGATTAAAGGCTTTCTGATTGGTTCGAATACTAATGAGCTTAGTCAATGACGCTAACACTTTACTGTGACTATTTCGCTCATCAGATAGCAAACCATTTAGCGTGTGGTAATCCCAGCGATGACGGTTAATCGATCGGTTATGGGAAGTATTTGCCAGCTTTTCATAATCATTTTCAGTGCCTAACAGGCTATGAATATAAATCCCTGGAATGCCTTCAAGGCCGAGCATAATCGCATGAGCACAAGTAAACCGTGCTAGCCCAAACTGATCTTTACCCTTAGTGGTGCCCTGTAGCGCATCAATGAGCGCAATGTTTATTTCATAAGGCTTTTTCTGGCCATCTTCACTGGTTCTACTGGAGATTTTCCCACCAAATAATGCCATGGTTTCAACTAGCGACTTGACCTCCTCATCCTCCAATATTCCTTCAACAGGTCTTAAACCCACACCATCATGGGAAGCAATAAAGTTAAAGTAAGTTGTACCATCTTGAGCTGGCGGCATACTCATTTGCCAGCGTTTCAAATACAAGCAACTACCTGTAATTAATGTATTTATCAGTAACGGAGGCAATGAGAAATTGTAAATGCAATGGGCTTCATTGGCGTTACCAAAATAGGTCAGGTTTTGAGTATTTGGAATATTAGTTTCGGTGATGACTACAGCATCATGTTGTGCATGCTCTATAAGGGTGCGCAGTAAGCGGATGACCTCATGGGTTTGTGGCAAGTTAATGGATTTAGTCCCAACAATTTTCCATAAAAAAGCCACCGCATCTAAACGAAATATGTTCACTCCGGCATCGAGATATTGGCGAATAATTCGTACAAATTCCATCATGACTTGCGGATTTCGGAAGTCAAAATCAACTTGGTCGTGACTGAATGTACACCATACCTGCTGCCAACCTTTGCTGGTGTGAGTCGGTCTTAATAATTCTGAGGTTCTCGGGCGAACGACTTGAGATAAGTCATCATTAATATTAGCGGTAAAAAAGTAGTCATGACCGACACCTTCGCCTTTAATAAAATTTTGGAACCATGCACTACGGCTAGAGCAATGGTTAATCACTAAATCAGACATCAACCGTCGCTTGTTGGCAATGGTTTTAATGTCAGACCAATCCCCTAAACCGTCATTAACACTGGAGTAATCAATCACTGCAAAACCATCATCTGAACTAAATGGAAAAAACGGTAAAATATGCACCGAATTAATGCACTCAAGATGGGTATTCATAAATTCTGACAAGGTCGCTAACGGCTTTTGATCAGTGCAAATGATGCTATCACCATAAGTAATCATCACCACATCTTGCTCAGACCAATGGTTACTATAGGGCTTTGGGGTAAAGCCACCTTGCTCAATACGCATAGTATCAATTAACGATTCAGCTAATTCATCGCTAGATTGCTTAAGCTCAACATCTTTATAAATACAATCAAGCTGTTGAATAAGTTTGTGTTTTAAACTTTCAATTTCAGTCATAAGTTTTTCTTCTAACATTATTACTTACTGTAAGCCACTTGATGATACTTAACCCAAGGGGCTCACAGTAAAAACGATAGGCCAGAAAATCCAATCATTAGTCTTACATGAACTCGGCATTATCTGCTTCAACCGCTGCTTTAAGCTGTTCAAGCACATCTGGCATAGCACTGATTACACGACTCCACGTCGGCATAAACGGGGTTTCCATCGGGTTATCTAAAAAGCGCTGACCTGCTGTAACAATATTTTGAGTGAACATTTCGACGGCTTTTTCTTCAGTATGGATGTCAGTAGTTAATCCATTCATTAAGGCATCATTATGGTAGGTTTCTACGTAATCGAGTGCGATTCGATAATAGGTCGCTTTTAATGTTCTAAAGGCTTCTGTATTAAAGGTTTCACCCTGAGTCGCTAATTTTCTAAAAAAGGCTTTAGTAATATCTATCGACATTTTAGATAACCCTTCTTCGGCATTATCTAACGACAAGTCTTGATGTTTATGATCGTAATTATCTGCAATATCTACCTGACAAATACGATTGTGGGCATAGTTACGGTGCATTTCACTGAGCACCCCAATTTCAAGGCCCCAGTCACTTGGAATACGTAGGTCGTTTAACACATCACGGCGGAATGAAAACTCTCCAGCTAATGGATAACGAAAGCTATCCATATATTCTAAATAATCGTTATGACCCACGACTCTTTGCAAAGCTTTAATCAATGGCGTGACCAGTAAGCGTGATACTCGACCATTAATTTTTCCATCAGACATGCGGGCATAAAAGCCTTTACTGAATTCGTAGTTAAATTGTGGATTTGCCACCGGATACAAGAGACGTGCTAATAAAGATTTTTCATAGGTAACGATATCGCAGTCATGCAATGCCACCGATTCAGTTTTACCCGATGCTAAGGTGTAGCCCATGCAATACCACACATTTCGCCCCTTACCGAGCTCTTTGGGGGCTAAACCTAGTTTACTCAGCTTGGCATCTAATGCCTGTAACCTAGGGCCATCATTCCACAACACTCTATGATGCTGCGGCAATTGATTAAAGAAGCTTAACGCTTGCTTATACTGTTCTTTATCAGCTCTATCGAGACCAATTACAATTTCATTAAGATAAGGCACTTCTTTCAGTTGATTAATAATTTGAGGTAATGCTTCACCTTCTAGCTCAGAATATAGTGAAGGCAAGATTAAGCCTAAAGGACGAGTTTTAGAAAACTTCATCAAGTCCTTTTCCATTTCTTCATGGGTACGCTGAGTTAAATTATGTAGCGTAGTAACAATGCCATTTTGATAAAAATCAGCCATGTTATGCCTCCTCAAGCGTAAATGATGATGTTGGTGCCGATGATTCTAGTAACAAAGCCTGCAAGCATTCAGCCCAACCTTTAGGGCCGTATTGCTGGCTTTGCATGGTTTTATTGGCAGTCTTAATTTTTGGGAAAGTATGTGTCGGAGATTTAATTTGAATCGCCACATCGGCAGCTTCTAACATGGCACTGTCGTTACCACTGTCACCCAGTGCAATGGTTTGCACACTGGTTTGATAAACATCGGCATAAACTTGGGCTAACCAGTCCATGGCACGGCCTTTATCAGTATGCCCACCCACATGTAAAAAACGGCCACCCTGCAACATATTGGCTCCTAGACTGTTCATATGTTTAATGAAGGCTTGCTTACGGTCGATATCTGCCGTCCACAATAACGGTTCTGAATAATGTCTTACGAGGGCTAAAGTGGCTTTATCTTCCGATAAATCAGTCAGTTCACATAGGTCTTGAGATGTTAATGTCGAAAAACCAATATAGTCACTAGCAAACTCATCAGCCTTGGCGTCGAGTAGCTGTAACCAATGCTCGCGGGGTTCGCAAAACTCTTTTACCCAGTAATAACCTTGCGTAAACGTATCTGCTGGTTGGCTGTCGAAATAACCGATAGGGATATACACCACTGCACCATTTTCAGAAATGAATGGTGAATTAAAACCAATGGTTTGTTGAATTTTCTCCATTTCAGCAAAAGTTTTACTGGTATTAGCAATAATGGGAATTTGCTTTTCTATTAGCGCTTCTATCACGCCAATTGCACTGGAGAAGCTGTAATCATAATGATCCAGTAAAGTACCATCCATATCGGTAAAAATAAGCGGTTTTGTCATCATGTGCTTTCCCTTCCATTTCACGCATCACTTGCTGATGAACTTAAACGTTACAGGGAACATGCCAGCTTATCTAAGCTTGCACTACAATGGTTCAATACTTAATGTTAGATGTTGATTTTAAATGTTAAAATAATTATTCCAATTGCATTTTTTGTATATTTGAAATATCAATTCAAACACTGACATGCTGACTTTTAACTCACCCATCGCACCAATAAGGTGCAACAAACATCAAAACATGCTTTTAAAACAAACAGAGCAACTGTGATATCTCAATAAAGTAACGGCAATAGAAAACAGTGAAACACTGTTCGCCTCTGAGTACTTTTATTAACTAAGAGGATTTGATCCTGCAAAGGTGAGTTCGTTAAATTACATTCATCGAGTAAATTCTATCTCGCCTTAGGGCATTAGTCGGCAACGGGAGTACTTATCGCCAATATAAGTACACTTCACCACTCCAAGGGTTCCCGTTGCCGCTTTTTTTATTGTGAGATGGCTTCCCTAATCACTTTGATCACTGCACTGACAACAAATCGATCTCAGGTATACATTCATGTTCAAAAAAATAGTCTTATCATCATTGATGCTGAGTGGTTCTGCCTTTGCAGGCACCGATAGCAGCTTCTATGATCCTGTTGATGGCAAATTTGATATGGGTAATTACCTAGCAGAAAATGCGTATGGTTTTCTACCTGTACCAGTAATCATTACCGAGCCCGCTGTCGGTTTCGGTGGCGGTATTGCAGGATTATTTTTGCATGAATCTGAGGAAGAAAAAGCCCACAGACAAGAAAAGGCCATGGCCTCCTTAGATGGTGGTGCCCAATTAATCCCACCAGCCATGACTGCTGTAGGAGCATTAGCCACTGAAAATGGTTCTTGGTTTGCCTTTGCCGGACACCGCCACTCATGGCAGCAAGATCATATTCGTTATACCGTTATTGGAGGAGCGGGCAAGGTCAATTTTGACCTTTACTCTAACTTAGGCGGCTTACTGCCCGTCGACAAACCTGTCAGTTTTGATACCCAAACCACTGCGGCTTTTGCGAGTCAAAAATTGTTGTTTCGCATTCCTGAAACTCAATTAATGTTGGGTGTAAAACAATTTTGGGCACAATCGAGCATTTCGTCTTCAAACCAAATTGTTGATTGGATTTTCCAGCAAACGCTTGGAGAACATAACACCTCATCAGGTCTTGGTTTAGCCGCTGAATATGATACCCGCGACAATATATTTTACCCTTCTAAAGGCTATTTAGTGTCAGCAGAATACATGAGTTATAACGAGGCGCTTGGTTCAGACTATCTCTATGATAGCTTTGAAATAAGTGGTCAAAGCTTTTGGCCGGTGGCAGAGAAGTGGACATTGGCTGTTGCGGGAAATTACCAAGCTTTTTACGCAAAAGACGATGCGCTACCGCCTACAGTTAAGCCTTATATTGATTTACGCGGGGTGTCATCATATCGCTATCAAGGGGATCAAACTGCCACATTGCAAACACAGGTCATGTATCACCTTAACCATCGTTGGACCTTATCTGGCTTTTACGGCTTGGGTTACACCTATCAAGATAATGCAGTACTAAATTCGTCATCGGTAAACGCGATGACAGAGTCTGCATCAGATGAGCTCATCTCTGCATACGGTGTCGGATTTCGCTATCAAATAGCCCGTCGTTACGGCATCCATATGGGGGTTGATATCGCCTTTAGTGAGGAGCAAAGTGCGCTCTACTTTAATGTTGGCAGCGGTTTTTAACCGCTCAATTTTCGGTTATTTAAGCACACTGTTTGGCAAGATAGACTTTATTTTTACCTGAGTATTTAGCTTGATAAAGTGCGTCATCAGCATGTTTACTCAGATCTGCTAATGTCGTTGATACACTATCTAACGTGGCCACACCTAAGCTAATGGTAAATTCAACATCAATGCCATCAAAGTGGAATGACTGGGACGCAATACCGTTACGCAGCCTATCAGAAATAGTAAAGGCTTCATCAAGGTTGGTATTATCCAAAATAATTAAAAACTCTTCGCCGCCAATTCTACCGACTAAGTCAGTCTTTTTAAGCCAACTTCGGGCTCTTTTGGCTGCTGCTTTAATCGCTAAATCACCGATATGATGACCAAAACGATCATTGATCGATTTAAAATTATCAATATCAAAAATAATCACAGAGGCAGGTTGGCGCTTACGGATGGCTCTATCAATAATCTTCTGACCTTTTTGGAAGGTGTAACCGCGATTCGATAAGCCAGTGAGATAATCAGTTTGAGCACGTTCTTTAAGGGTTTTTCTTGAGTGCAATAAAATCAATACTATGCCAAATAACACCACAGCCAGTACTAGAAATAAGGTAAGCCTTAAATCGCTAATTCGTTCTTTATCTTCAACAGCAGCCCAATTTAACTCATTAATAGCAAGGCGATTTTCAAGTAGCTCATTCTCAAATGCTGCGAGTTTAATATTATGATCCAGTGATGTCGTCAGTACTTTACTGTCAATAATGCTCTGATTGTTCTCTCGCTCAATATCAACAACCTGCAAAAATAAATTAGCCGCTTTTACTGGCTCATTTTCTGCTAATGCAATAATGGCATCAGCCTTTAACATCATGTCCTTCATATTGGCTGGAAATTTATCATCCAACCTAAATATTCTTGCCATTTCAGCAGCTTTATTTAAATCACCACTGCGAGTATAGGCAAGCGCGAGATACAAATAGGTGCTAGTGATAAAATACTGTTCTCTGGTGGTATCTTGTAACAAAAGCGCCTTTTCAAGATGAACCGCAGCTTGAGTAAAGTCATAGGTTCTCAGCGCCAATTGACCCGCATTCAGGTGCGAGAAAAACAATAAATCACCTTCACCATTGGCAACTCTTGCTAATTCAAATTGCTGTTGGATACTTTCTTCAGCCTTACCCCAATCACCTAACTTAATTGCTTGGCTTAACATGTTGTGCTGCATGTTAAACATATCTTCAATATCGTTAATGGTTTTCCAGGTTTCATAGGCTATTTTGAAGTTTTCATAACCTCGTTGATGTAATCCAACACGACGATACAAACTGCCAGTGGCATTATAAATCAGAGCCTTACGGTTAACATTGAGATTCTCACTTTTATCCACCACCAGTAAGGCTTCATCAAGTAAATCGATGCCTTTATAGACTGTATCAGGTTCTATGAAACAGAAAGCATTTTGGGTCAGCGTTTTAGCAAGGAGTTCTGAATTGGTGTGTTTGCGGGCATATTCAAGTGCCAGCTTCCTATCAACACAATAGGTTATAGGGTCATTTGATTGAAGATATAGCGCAAAAGAGCGCTCTAAATGGCTATCAATAAGAATGTCTGAAACGGGTAGGTATTTAACCAGCGCAATGCCTTTATCATAACTATTTATCGCTTGATTTAATTGACGGGTCTTTTCGTAAGCTTGACCATAAAGAAAATACACCTGCGCTTGTTCTTCAGGCGAAAAGCCGCTGCTGGTTATATCAAACTTATCCAGCAACACTACAGCTTCAGCAGGACTGACTTTGGCCACTGTTTTTTGCAATTCTAATAGGGTCTCTTTAGCAAATCCGCTAGCGCTGAGTACAAAAAGGCAGCCGAATAGGCAAATACGCCACCTTTTCACCAATAATATGTCCATATAAAACCTCAACATCATAGCCCTTTTGTAGTATATCTTTTTCAGGGTAACACAGTATTTCATCAAGGTTAAAATATTGATTTAAAGGTATATTTGTTACCTTTAGTTACATATATAACAATGCTTCAAAAATTTAGTACTAAAACTCTTGATTCATTTTTTGTAAACATGACAACAGTACTTTGGCTTCTTCAATATCAATATGGCGAGTGAGATCGCCCATTAAATCAAGGTGTAGTTGATGATGTTGATGGTGAATATCTAACCCAGATGAGGTTAATTGCACCACAATTGCACGGCCATCTTCTGGATGAGGAGTTCGCTCCATCAGCCCTAAGTTCACTAATTTATCCACCTGCACAGTAAGCGTTCCTGTGGTGATACCGAGTTTTTGTGCTAATTCCTTCATTCTGAGCGCGCCGAATGTTCCCAGCACTTCGATGGTATGAGTCTGCGCAAGACTATAGCCTGTTTCTTTAACAACAGACTGCTCCCAAGAAGACATCTTGTCGTAAAACTCAATAATCGTTTGATTTAATAACTCAGTATTTGGCATGGATTAACTCATTGGGTGAACTTCAATTGTTAGATGATGAATTTTATCAAATTGACTCAATAAGTTCTTATATTCAGCAATAGAAAAATCAGCCTGTTTTGCAACTAAGGTTAGCGCTGCCGAATAATGATGACCGCTAATTTTCCAAACATGCATATCTTTAATATCAGCATAAGGCTTTAATACGTCAGCTATCTGCTGTTTATATTGCGAATCAATACTCTCATCCAATAGCACAGGGCTAGTTTGTTTCATTAAACCTAAAGTCCATTTGGTTATTACAATCGCACCAACCATACCCATCACAGCATCGAGCCAATGCCAGCCATAAAACTTACCAAAAACAAGCGCGATAATCGCTAATACAGATGTTAATGCATCGGCTAACACGTGCATATAGGCAGCACGCAAATTATGATCATGATGCTTTTCACCTGACTTGTGTTCGTGCTGTTGATGCTCATGTTGATGATCTTTACTATGCTCATTATGTTCATGTGCATGATCGTGAAAATGGCCGTGCGAATGCTTTTGTGAAGAGACGTGTGAGTGATCGTGAGAATGGCCATGTGAGTGACTGTGTGAAGGGCCATGCGAATGATCGTGATCATGATGATGGTGCTCGCCCAATAAGAAAATACTGGCAACATTCACAGCCAAGCCAATAAAGGCCACCATAATGGCTTCGTTAAAATGAATGGTTTGCGGATTAAGCAGCCGATGAATGGATTCAACCATCATCAATAACGCCACCACACCCAAAACAATCGCGCTGGTGTAGCCACCTAATACACTAACCTTACCCGCTCCGAACGAAAACTTATCAGAATCAGCATGCTTTCGCGCATAGCGATAGGCAAATAAAGTGATACAAAACGCTGCTGCATGGGTTCCCATATGCCAACCATCAGCTAGCAAGGCCATCGAGCCATATACTGTGCCAGCAATGATCTCAACAACCATGGCGGTCACAGTTAATATTAATACGTAGAGTGTTCTCTTTTCGCCAGCACTTTGCTGAGGACAAAAGTCGTGTTGATGTTCGGTAGTAAATCGCACGCGGCACCTTTAGTTTGATTATCAAAGCATTTAAATAAAATACCTTGATAATCAAACTAAATCAATTTCATTGAAGGTTTTTTTGTTCTCAATCAATTATTCAGTAAAAATTTACACTGTAAATCACACGAGCTCAGTCAATAACCCTCGCGAGTTCATCATTGCTGATATTCGGTTAAGCTTGAAATCAATCCTGACAATCTTTACAATGCCGCTGTCTTTGGGGAGTAACTTGCCACTCATTTAAACAGCCTTTAAATAAGTCGGTTTGTTCGTCAACATAATTGATGCACATCATCATGGCGTTCAAGACTCAGTGCCAACTGAGTTTAGTGAGACCATAGACAATGATCACAACCCGAGGTGGGGAGTGAGCATTGTCTTAGGTTAATCACAATCCCCACCTCCAAAAGAGAACCCTGTGAGCGTTTTAGCCATATCCATTACCACTGTCGCCTTGGCCGAAATTGGTGATAAAACCCAACTGTTATCTTTACTGCTAGCTAGCCGCTACCGTAAACCTATTCCTATTATTGCCGCCATATTCTTAGCCACGATTGCCAATCATGCTTTAGCAGCATATTTAGGTGTGGTGATTGCCGATTACCTTTCTCCTCAGCTATTAACTTGGGTATTAGCAATCAGCTTTTTAGCCATGGCAGCGTGGATACTGGTTCCTGATAAGCTTGATGATGATGAAAAAATCTCCAACAGAGGCCCCTTTGTTGCCAGCTTTATTGCCTTTTTCATTGCCGAAATTGGCGATAAAACCCAAATAGCCACCTCCATTCTTGGCGCTCAATACGCTGATGCTTTAGCCATGGTGGTGATAGGCACCACTATCGGCATGCTGCTCGCTAATGTGCCAGTTGTGATTATCGGAAAACTGTCTGCAGACAAGTTGCCATTAGCATTAATACGCAGAATTACAGCAGGTTTGTTTGTTCTGTTGGCTGCGGCAGCAATGTTAGCTTAAAACCAGTAAGTAATTGATATAAAGCTATTAACTAGATTTAAATTGATAATTTTTTGAGTAGAAGATAAAAAATTCGTCTTTTTTTATCTGCCTTCGTCTTATGAGTAATTAAACAATTAAATTTGCGTTCATCGTAAGAAGGCTCAATCCATGATTAAAATTATCAGTTTCAAAATTTGCCCTTTTGTTCAGCGTGTAACAGCTGCATTAGCGGCTAAAAATATCGCTTATGAAATCGAATACATCAGCTTAAGTGACAAACCACAATGGTTTTTAGATATCTCACCCAACGGTCAAGTGCCTGTGATGGTGACAGACAATGGCACCGCATTGTTTGAGTCTGATGCGATTATTGAATACATCGAAGATGAATATGGTCCGCTTGAGCAAAACGTTACCAATGAGCAACGCGCATTAGATCGTGCATGGAGTTACTTAGGTTCTAAGCATTACTTGGCACAATGTGGCGCGATGAGCAGCAAAGATAAAGCGACCTTAGAAACTCGATTTAATAAATTGTACAAAGCATTCCAAAAAGCTGAAGAACAGCTTACTGGCAGCACCCAGTTTTTTAAATCTGATGCATTAAGTAACGTCGATTTAGCTTGGCTACCACTACTTCACCGTGCTGATATTATTAAGCAAAAGTCGGGCTATGACATGCTCTGTGGTTTACCTAAAATGCAAGCATGGCAACAAGCTATCATGGCAATAGGTTTAGTTGAAAAAACAGTATCGAGTGACTTTGTAGAGAAATTTTCAGGCTTTTACTTAACCAATACCTATTTGGCTGAAGGTAAAAATATTGTGCAAACGGGTTGCAGTGGTAGTGCGAGTTGCTGCGGTTAAATCGCTTTTAAAGTAGCTATTCAGGTTACTAAGCAAGAAACTGCAGGCGTTATACATCCTGATAATTCAGCGCTACACTGGATAATGACAACACACGAACTGATCTAAGTATGCTTAGATCAGTTTTTGCGTTCTGAGAAAACAAACATCATAGGAAACACGATGACAACATCAACAGCTATAAGCATTGAAACTATTTGGGCTGAATATCGCACTAGCCTTAAGGCATTTTTGACTAAAAATGTCTCAAATCATGCTGATGTTGATGATTTACTGCAAGAAATCCTAATCAAAAGCTATAACAGCTTAGACAAAATCCAAGACACTAAAAAGCTTAAATCTTGGCTATTTCAAATAGCTAATCACACCATCATCGATTTTTATCGTAAGCGTGCTAGAAACCAAACAAGCGAATTACAAGATCAACATGACTGGGCTTTAGAAGAAAGCGAAGATATTTTTGAACAAATGACTGATTGTATTACGCCCTTTATTAATGGCCTACCACCAGAAGAAGCGGAGTTGCTGACTGCAGTTGAGCTAAATGGTGTCGCCCAAAAAGCCTATGCTGCTCAACAAGATATTAAATACTCGACCTTAAAGTCGCGAGTGCAAAAAAGCCGTCAGTCTCTATACAGCTTATTTAATCAATGTTGTGATTTTCACCTTGATGCCAAAGGTAATCTCGTTTCTTATACCCGTAAAATCGGTAAAGATTGCGGCGGTAAGTGTTAGTGGTTATTAAATTATTAAAGACTGTTTATTATCAAAGAATGCTTACTATTAAATATTGCTTAGCATTTCGATAAATCAGCCTGTTTTAGCTAACCATTTCTCATGCCTACTAGTCGGCCAAAGAAATTAGATAAGCCCACAGTCTTACGAACTCTTTCTGCCCAGATGGCACCGAGCACAAAACCGACAAGCGCCATCATAGGCACGGTGAACTCTCCCATTTGCCCTTCACTGCTATAAACAAGTATTAAGCCAAGCATGGTAAAAAATAGCGTTGGGGACATGGCAACAGAAAGCCATAACAGCAGGTGAACGAATTGAGCGACAAACTTCATTATAATCCCTTAATGATGCGTTAATCCTTTAATATTAGTATTTTAAGCTATTTTTAAGTTCTAGTCTATCTTAAAGAGTGACGCGTATATCCGCTAAGTTAAGTTTTGGAAAGTCTCATTTAAACAGCTGGTTATTAATATTTCAAACAACCAGCTGTAATAAAAATCCCTTTTAGATGCCTCGTTAACTAACTTGCCTTAGTCGGCTCATTAATAGCAGATTCATTCACAAACGGAACTGGCGCGAAACTGTCGCCGTAATCTTTATCAAACTCCGCTTCATCGACTTTAACGCCCTTAATACGCTCTACCACCATGTAATTAACCGGCACCAGAATAAGCGTAATAAACGTAGCGAAAATAATACCAAAGCCCAGTGATATCGCCATTGGGACTAAAAACTGTGCTTGAGTTGAACGCTCTAGCAATAGCGGCATTAAGCCAATAAAGGTGGTTAAACTAGTCAGCATCACTGGTCTAAAACGTTTTGCCCCTGCCGTGAGTACTGCTTCCACCAGCGCCATACCTTCTGCGCGTTTTTTATTGATAAAATCAACCAAGACTAGCGAGTCATTCACCACTACCCCCACTAACGCCAACATACCCAAAATACTGAATATCGTTAGTGCAGAACCCATTATCCAATGGCCCATCACAGCACCAATTAAACCAAATGGGATCACGCTCATGACAATCAAGGGTTGTATGTAAGACTTAAATGGAATCGCCAATAAGCTGTAAATCATAAATGTGACAAACACTAAGCCCCATTGTAATGAACCAAAGCTTTCACTTTGCTCTCTAGCCTCACCTTCTAATGAATGACGTACGCCAGGATACTGCGCCACTAACCCATCAAGATAAATTTTTAAATCAGCCTGTAAGACCGTCATATTGGTATTGTCTTTGTCCACATCGGCCGTGACATTTAACACTCGATAACGGTCAATACGCTTGATGGTCGATGGACTCTTACCCGAGGTCATTTTTGCCACATGCCCAAGTGGTACTTGGGAACCATCACTGGTACTGATCAATACTTTTTCAAGATCGGCCAACGACTGACGCTCATCAAGTGGCAAACGTACCATGACCCGAATATCATCACGCCCTCGCTGAATACGTTGCACTTGAGAGCCAAAGTAGAAACTACGGATCTGATTAGTCACTTCTTCACGGGTCAAGCCCAGCGCTTTACCTTGCTCAGTCAGTTCAATCAGTAATTCTTCTTTACCGTTTGATAAGCTATCGGAAATATCAAACACCGTTGGGTAATTAGCTAAATGGATTTTGACTTGATCTGCAATCTCCCTAAGTGTATCCAATGAGTTTGCACTTAACTGCACATCAATAGGGTCGGAGCTACGGCCAATTTCAGCACGATATGTCACTGACTCAGCACCTGGGACATCACCCACCATACGCCGCCATTCCGCTAACAGTTGCCCTGAGGTAATATCCGACTCACGTTTTTCTGGTGGAGTAATTTCAAAACGCACACTACCAGCGTTAGACGTACCACCACGACCGCCAGTGGTCGCAAGAATATTCAAAATAATGCTTTCGTTAGTGGTTTCATCAATATACTTATCCTGCAAAACCTTGGCTTTAGCGGCGATATCAATAATGTATTGGTTGGTCACCTCAAATGGCGTGCCCGCTGGCATGGTAAGGCTTAAGCGCACCGTTTCACTTGGGATACGTGGGAAGAAAGTAAACTTAGTCCAGCCCGTCATCAACAGGGCAAAAATAATAAACAACACACCCGTAAATAAGCTTAACGTAGCGGCTTTATTTTTTAATGCCACCCGTAAAAATGGCTGATAAAACTTAATAATCGCCTTTTCAAAACCATCAGCAAAATTTTGCTGCATTTTCTCAAAACGATTTTGCTTTTGATTTTCGTGACGCAGCTTTATGTGCTTAAGGTGAGCTGGCAGTACAAACTTAGATTCAATGAGTGAAAATAGCAGAACAGGGATCACCACAATGGCAATTTGGGCAAATATCGCCCCACGATTTCCCTCAATAAACAGCATAGGTAAAAAGGCGGTGACTGTGGTTAAAATACCAAAGGTCACTGGTGCAGCCACTTCTTTAGCCCCGTTAATTGCCGCTATTTCACCGTTAGGTGCGGTTTTTAAATGACTATAGATATTTTCGCCGGTGACAATGGCGTCATCCACCACGATACCCAATACCAAAATAAAACCAAATAAACTCATGACGTTTAGCGATACATTAAAAAACGGCATGAAAATAAATGCGCCCATAAATGATACTGGAATACCAATAAATACCCAGAACGCGATAGAAGGTCGTAAAAATAACGTCAGTAATAGCAGCACTAATATGCCACCTTGCATAGCGCTTCCCACCAGCGTTGAAATACGGTTTTTAACGATTTCTGAATCATCGTCCCAGTAACTTAAACTGTAACCTGCAGGTAAACTGTCTTGGCGTGAGTTGATATAGTTTTTGACTTTATCCGCCACATCAATCGCACTTTGCTGACCAATACGATAAACATCAATAAATGCGGCTTGTTCGCCGTTAAACCGAGTACGCACTGGGGTTTCTTCAAAACCATCAACCACGTTGGCAACATCACTTAAGCGAATGATCGTACCGTCTGTTGCCGTTTTAATGGCAATATTGGCAAACTCATCTTTGTAATACGCTTGGCCTTTTGAGCGAAGCAGAATATCACCGCCTTGGGTTTTTAAGTTACCTGCCGAAATATCCGTACTCGAGCCATTAATAGCACGAGCAATTTCAGTTAAGGTTAATTGGTACTGCTGCAATTTATCCTGTGAGACTTCTAGGGTTACTTCGTAATTTCGCACTCCGCTTAAATCAAGCTGAGTCACCCCTTCAAGGCGCAGCAATTCATCACGCACGACCTCTGCAAACTCTAAGGTTTCTTTTTCGCTATATTTACCGGTAACGGTAACCGCTATAACTTCGCGCTTACGTTGTGCCAGCGCGATAACAGGCTTTTCAGCGTCTGCAGGAAACGTATTAATCGCATCGACGCGGCTTTTAATATCGGCCAATAATTCACGGGGATCATAGCTGCTCTCAACTTCTATGCTGACGTTAGAAGAAGCTTCAGAAGAATTCGAAGTGATCTTTTTTATCCCTTCAAGATCTTGAACCGCTTCTTCAACTCGAATTGTTACCCCTTGTTCAACATCTTCAGGAGTCGCACCGCGCAGCGAAATACTGACAGAAACAATTTCAGAATCCACGCTCGGGAAAACTTCCAGCGGAATACGTGTCGATAACGACCCCAGTCCAATCACCAACAAGAACAACATCAATAAGTTGGCGGCAACATGGTTTCTAGTGAACCAAGCAATCATTATTGCGCCTCCTTAGTTTTAGGGCCTTTTTCACCCTGACGAGGGCCTTTTTCACCCTGACGAGGGCCTTTTGCCATCGCTTCATCTGTCGGGCGATTTTCAGGTCGCGCTCTTTGCGGTTTAGCTGCACCAGAAATTAATACAGGCGTCCCTGAGCTCACTTGACCTAAAGATGTTGTCACTAAATTATCATTGGCTTTAAGCCCTGACGCTATTACGGCATCTTGGCTGTTTTTCCACAAAATAGAGACCTCGGTACGCAGTAATTTTCCATCCTCTACGATGTAAACGTAACTGCCTTGGTAAATCGATTTTGTAGGGATAACAATTGCGCCAGCTAACACCTTTCCTTGAATTTTCGCAGTAAGATATTGACCGATTTTCAATGGCATTTGCTTATGACTTTGGTAGCTAAATGGCTCATCAATTTGCGCAACGACATAAAGCTGCTGCGAGCTATCATCAATCGCACCTTCAGTGCGATCCAGCTGGCCTTGCCAGTTCTGTAAACCAATTAAGTCTGATTCAAATTGCACAGGTGCAATGACCTTTTTACCTTGTTCAGGCAAGTCAACTAAGGCTAAATCTTTATTGTTAATTGGCAGACGAATTTCAACATAATCAGTGGCGTAAATAGTTGCGAGGGTTGCATTGGTTGACACCACACGGCCAACATCGACACTTTTCTCTAAAATGCGACCGTCAAATGGCGCAACAACTTTAGTTCGCTCTAAGGCGAGTAGTGCTTTATCCAATTGCGCTTGATTAGATAGCATTGATGCCTGGGCGGCAGCTAATTGTGGTTTACGTAACACCAACTCTGTTGGTTCACGACCATTACCTAAACGCTTCCAATCAATTAATGCTTGTTCAACTCGGGCCTGCTCTTCTTGTAAGCCTTGCTTGGCTTGTAATAAACCCGCTTGAGCTATCTTCACTTCAGCCAGATAATCTCGGTCGTCTAATTGAACTAAAACTTCGCCTCTTTCAAAGAAACCACCTTCTCGAAAGTTAGAACTAATTGATAGAATCTGCCCGGATGCTTGGGTGACAAGTGAGCTTTGAGTTCGAGGCTTAACCACCCCAAAGCTACTGACTTCAATTTGATAATCTTGCAAATGGATCTGACGAGTTTCGACAGTGACATTACTCGCCGCCTTTTTAGCACCACGCTTAGATGTTGGAGGATTGCTAGTAATGACAAATATCGCGATAACGACAACTGCAATAATGGCGACTGGAACAAGGTATTTTTTATTCATAATATTATTCATCTTGGGTTACACCAGCATCGAGATCGCCACCTAGTGCCAGGTGCAATTGAATACGGTTAGCAATGATTTGATTTTTTAAATTGATCACAGAGGTTTGCGCCACAAACGAGCGAGTTTGCGCATCCAAAACTGTGGTGTAGCTTTCTAGCCCAACTTGATACTGCTCAAATGAAAGTGTTTCGGCTTGCAGTGCATTTTCTTGTGACTTAAGTGTGGCTTGATACTGTTGTTGTAAACTGGCATCTAAACCCAGCGTGTTTTCCACTTGCTCGAATGCAGTAAACAAGGTGCTGAGGTATTGTTGCTCTTGCTGCTTTAAAATCAGCTTTTGCTGCTCAGTTTGCGCTTTTAACCGTCCTGCATTAAAAATCGGTGAGGTTAACCCAGCAAATACAGACCAACTGCTAAAGTCACCATCAAACAGATTATCAAATTCACTGCCACTGCTGCCTACACTGCCGCCTAAGCGCAGCGACGGATAGCGCTGTTTTTGAGTATAAGCGACGGTCGCATCTTGAGATAACAGCTGATACCACGCCCCTTGCAAGGAAGGTTTACGCTTAACGAGCTCGCTCGGAATACCAATTTTTATGCCTTGAGGCAATAATGGTAATTTAGCATCCACCAGCAACTTGGCTGCAGGATAACCGCCCAGTAATCGTTCTAATTGGCGTATATCGGAATTTAACTGATTGCGTTGGCCGAAGAGGTTGGATTGTTCGTTGTAAAAAGCATTTTGAGTTAAATACACATCAAGGGCCGTATTAAGCCCTTGGAAATAACCAGACTCAATAATATCAAAGCTTACTCTGGCATTTTCAGTGCGGCGCTCATATAACTTTACTAGCTCTTGAGACGTTACCACTTGGTAATACGCACTTACTACATCTGCGACAAGGTTATCTCGCGCTTGTTGATAGTTGGCTTGTGCAGTTAATAAATCTAGCTTAGTGGCCTTAGCGTTGTCAGATAACTTACCCCAAATATCAAGCTCATAAGTTAAGTCGAAACTCAGGCTATTGGTGTTAGTTTGGGTGTCATTATCACCATTACGACCAGAGGTTAGCCCGCCAGTTAATTCTGGCCAAAAGTTTGAATCGCTGACAGTCTGAAGCTGCTTTTTGATTTCAACGTCTAACGCTAATTTAATCAAATCTTGATTACGATTTAGCGCAATACTGGCAAGTTCCAATAATTGGTCAGTGGCAATGGCTTCAACCCAAGGCTGATTTTCTTTTAATGCTTGGGCACTGGTGTACCAAGTTTGTGGCAGCTCAGGGGTCACCTGTTTCTCATCCAAATATGACTGACTGGTGCATCCTGCTAAGACACTTAGCGATAAGGCTATTAACGCTACAGTGAAATGTTTGTTCATCGACCAAAATTCCAAAGTGTGATTATTTTTATGTTAATAATTTTAGAGATTTGCAGCAAAAATTCATACTGATATTGTTCAACTTTGCACGGCTTTACAAAACTACAACCTTAACCCATTTACATAACCAGCTATATGCCACAAACAACATATCGACCATATTGAAAATCGATTTAAAAACCACAATTAATACTTATAAAACATAAAATTAAATATAAAAAGCAAAATGACCAGTACTGGAAAACTGATAAAACTAGCTAAGCCAGTTGAGACATACTTGCTTACACTCTCAACCGACAATTTGAAAAATGCAACATAATAGACACTATGTGTTTCAGAATGTGGTCTGAGAATGATTAAAATACGGCTGTGATTGCCTCAAGGCTCACTTTTATATTTAACGGCGCTTTGTGTCCATATGGGTGTAAGCCATAAATATTGTTGATTTTTAGATAATGACTTAGAGATGATTATCTGTAGAAAATATCACAACATAAAAGCTGTAAACAAAAATATACTGACAATCATTCAGCTTCATTTATTTACATAATAATTTTGTTGAACTTGAGAGGGGCTTGGTCTAATGATTAAATTTGCATTCACATCGACGACAGGCAAATTATAGCGTTTGCTCGAAATTCCCTGCGTTTCCATTCTTTGATGTAAATTGCTTGCGACTTCAGGGTCATCAACTACAAAATAATATGGTTCAATACCTTCTTGGCGTAACTTTTTCAATAAACCTTGTGTATGCCCACAAGAGTCTCTTCCATAAACCGCAACGTATGACTCGTTGTATAATGGTGGGAGCTTATCTTTTGGTCCAAAGTCTTGCCACGCTTTATAAGCGCAGAAACCTAAAAGCACATATATTAATAGTTTTTTCAATTGTCCGTTCCTTAGACTTTCACACAAATAATCTTAACGTTAAATGACTCTTTCTAATTCAATGAATTTTAAGCGAAGCAAAAACAAGCAACACCAAATAAAACAATACCTTATTTCCAGATATCTTCCACTTAAAATATTGCTTTAGTCATTACTAGTTGCTTCCTAATCGCCTCAGTGCATACCTTCACATTAAGTGGCACTTTAGAGCCAAACGGATGCAACGCAAACACAGTATTTATAGTTAATTTTCGATTTTTAAACACTTCGACTAATTCTGCTTTTAATTTTGGAAGGTGAAAATCAGGCACAATTCCGATTCCACAGCCAGATTGAATCAGGGCTAAGCAGGTATGAAACGAATTGGTCACACAATGGGCTTTCGCGGTGTATTGCTTGAACTGATGTGCATTTGACTCAAACTGATGAACAATGTTTTTACCCTGCCAAGTGTTGGCAACATACGGCAGTGTATCAATGTCGGCATTCTCTATAATCGACTTACTGCCCACCAAAACATCTCGAAATGATCCAATACGTTTTTGCATCAACATGCTTTGTTCTGATTGGCCAACCCGAATAGCTAAATCAATATCTTCGGATAATAAATCTAAATGTTGATCATGACTGATTAACTCTGGTTCCAGCAATGGATATTGTTTAAGTAAACCACTAATGGCCGGTGTAACTAACGTTTCCATTAATGCATTCGGTGCAGTAATACGCACTCGCCCTTGAGGAGCAAGTTTAGTTTGCTCGACTTCAAACCAAGCGTCACTGGCAATTTGATTCAAAGCTTTGCATTGCTGATAAAACTGCTCACCCGCAGACGTCAAAGACTGTCTGCGCGTTGTTCGCTTTAACAGCACCACATCAAGTTCTGTTTCTAGTGCTTTTAAGTGCTGGCTGATCACTGACTTTGACAGTTCAAGTGAGTCAGCTGCGCCAGTAATTGATCCAGACTCAACAATATGGGCAAACACGGCCATTTGACGAAATCGATTCATTTTATTGTTCAGTTTTATTAAACAGTGATTGTAAATATAGCTGTTTTTCCGAAGTAGTGACAAGACTAATATCAGTCTCATTCGATGGGTTCATCACTCACTTAAGGATTAAATAATGACTCAATCAACCACTACAGAAAACCCAGTATTAACCGCATGTAAAAATGGTATTGCAGCGTGGCAAAGCGCTTTTAATAATCAAGATGCCAAAGGATGCGCCGCCCAGTACCAACAAAATTGCATTATGACAGCACGCCTATTTGGCGTATTCGAAGGTCGTGAAGCGATTGAAGCATTCTGGCAAGGTATTATGGATCAAGGATTTAAAGATGTTGACTACACCGATGTCACTTGGGAAGCTGAAGGTGATAATGGCTATATATTGACCTCAAGCTGGACTATGAATAAAGCCTTTGGTGTTGTGCATCGTGAGCTTTGGGTTGTTGAAGCAGATGGCAAAGCACGCCTAGCTAGCGATGAATTTGAAGTTCAAGGCGAGCGTTAACGCAGCTGAGTAATAAGGAAAGTAAATCAATGCAGATAACTCACCACAGTTTATATATCAGCAACCCTGAGCAATCTTTGGGGTTTTATCTGCAGCAGTTGGGAATGCAGCTGGTAAAGCAGGATCAAATTGGCGGCCGCTGTCATTATTTATTGCAGTTTCCCAGCGCAGCGAACCATGCGCAACTTGAATTAATACATGATCCTCAGCGCGTCTTTAGTATTGCAAAGCAACCAAGTCGAGTGGATGGCTATTGGAAATTTTCAATTGCGGTAGGCCACTTAAAAACGGCACGTCAAAACCTCATCGATAATGGCATTACCACTACGCCTTGCTTAGAAATCCCTAATCTCGCGTATTTATGTCACCTTGAAGATCCTGACGGCTACAGCATTGAGTTAATCCAAACACATTTGATTGAACACACCCAAAGCTCATTAATAAAGCAAGCGCCAGATTACCCATTAGGCAGTGCCGCGCACTTCAATTTATCGACCTTAAGAGTCAAAGACATTGCATTAAGTCTGTCGTTTTACCAAGAGTTGGGATTAGAGCTAGTACATACTTTCCGCTCAGACGAGCGCAACATGAGCTTATACTTTCTGGCTGATAAACACGCACAAGCCTTTGCCGATTTACAAGCTGCAATCAATTCAGCCAGCCAATCAATCGGCAAATCAATGAATGCCAAAATTGTGGAAATATTATGGCAATACCCAGAAACGCTATTAGAACTGCAGCAATTTGACGGCACCGCTGAGGATGAAGACTTTAGTTACCATACATCGACCCACAGCGGTTTTGCAGGACTCACTTTAAAAGGAGTTGAAGAACAGCAAAGTAATAGTGTTAATAAACTCGTTAAAGATCCTGACGGTTTTTTATTGCGAATCGACTAACCCATTAATAAAGACACGCTTACTTCATAGCCGCTTTTACATAAACATCAAAGCGGTTTTTCTTCTGCGCTAATACCATGCTAGGTTTTACTCCATCTAAATCTTCGGCATAATCTGGGCGCTTAACAACCACACGTTTTGTTGCCAATGCTTGGGCAGGCTTTAATAATCCATCGGCATCTAAATCTGCACCAACAAGCGTTTGAAACACGCGCATCTCTTTTTTCACTAGCGCTGATTTCTCACGGTGTGGATACATAGGATCTAAATACACTACATCAATTTCTTCACCTGACTGCGCAGCCGCATCAGCTAACGCTTCAATACTTGAGCCATGAAATAGACTCATGCGTTCACGCATCCACTCTCCAATTTCTGCATCTTCATAAGCACGGCGTAGTCCGTCTTCAAGTAAAGCGGCCACCACAGGATGACGCTCAACCATAATCACTTTGCAACCTAAACTCGCTAACACAAACGCATCACGGCCTAGGCCTGCTGTGCCATCAACAACCGTAGGAGAAATACCTTGTTTCAAACCAACGGCTTTAGCAATTGTTTGACCGCGACCGCCACCGAACTTGCGCCGATGCGCAACCGCACCTGAAACAAAATCGACTTCAATGCCATCAAGCTTAGGTTCGTCACGTTTATGCAGCGTTAAGGTGTTTTGCTCGAAGCGTAATTCAAACTCAGCTTCTTTATCCCACACTAAGCCCCAGCGTTCGCTGATATCAACTAAAGATGGGTATTGCTGGTTAAAAAAAACAGGTATTTGCAAAGGGTTGTCCAAGGCTCAATGAGATTATCAGTATTATGCCAAAACCCAGCGAAAGTGAATACCTATACCTGATGGCATAGAAAACTTATAATGCAGATATTACACAGCCTTAAGCTGTTCAAATAATCTGGGATTACTCATGTTAAGTTACCGTCACGGTTATCACGCTGGCAATTATGCCGATGTACTCAAGCATTCAATGTTACTGCAAGTGCTTAAACTCATGCACAAAAAACATAAGCCAATGGCTTACATTGATAGTCATGCGGGTGCTGGCGGTTATGCGCTAACCGATGAGTTTTCTAAGAAAACAGGTGAGTATCTAGATGGTGTCGCTAAGCTTTGGGGCAAAGATGATTTACCAGAACCCTTGCAGCTTTATATTGAAGATGTAAAACACTTCAACCAAGGTGAAGAAGATCTGGCTTTTTACCCGGGTTCTCCTGCTTTTGTTGATATGAACATGCGTGAGAAAGACCGCATGGTATTACATGAGCTACACGGGACTGATTTTGCCTCACTTGATGAGCAATTTGCTGATGACAGACATGTTCGCGTAGTAAAAGGTGATGGTTTAAAAGGACTGATTGCTGCTGTACCACCGCTCGAGCGCCGCGGTGTTGCACTAATTGATCCAAGTTATGAAATAAAAACTGACTATCAAGATGTAGCCCACGCAATCATTAAAGCTCACAAACGCTTTGCAACAGGTGTATATATGCTTTGGTATCCTGTGGTTGATAGAGCGCAGACTGAAGCTATGTTGAAAATTTTGGCTGATAGCGGCATTAAAAATCAACTTAGAATTGAGCAATCAATTACCCCAGACAACAATGCCTTTGGTATGACATCTGCTGGATTATGGGTGATTAACCCACCTTGGCAGCTAGATACCGCGGCTAAAGAAACTTTGGATTACTTAGAGCGCTGCCTAGGTCAAAGTGGCGGTAAAACAGTGGTTAAGCTAGAAGTACCTGAATAGAAAGTACCTGAATAAAAGTGCTTAGTAAAAAGCACCTGAATAAAAAGTGCCAGAGTGAAATAGCTAAAAGCGCTCAATAATACATCAACAAAAAGCCACCGTTATTGGTGGCTTTTTAATACATGAATTTCAGGTGATAAAATAAAACCAGCTATACGCATCCTTTATCGGCAGAAAAAGGGCGAGTAATCAAACCCATCAAGGCACTGAAAAGGCCCACTGCAACATCTTGCTGTGGATCGCTACGAGTATTACCTGGCCTAGATTCCCATTCGTCGCGCTGAACCTTGTTATTGGCCGCGCCAACGACAAAATCACAACCAGCATTCATCGAAGCTGTTTTAACGTTATTACTAGTGCAAGCTGTGAGCATGCCACTCGCTGCAATGATTACTGACAAGATTAATATTTTATTCAATGTATACATCCTTGTTTAACATTTTTTGCTCCCTTTTGCTTAACATCTAAAAGCGTTCATATTAAAAAGCGCCAGCTGCACCAGGAAATACCACAGGGCTGGTATTGCCGTCTTTGCCGACAGCAGCAACGCCATAGAGATAATTATCTATCACCATGTTTTTCATAATAAACTCGTTTACTTTGCCAACATAGCGACTGTGGGTCCATTCTGACTCAGTTGTTAGGCGCCAATAAACACGATAGCCAACAACATCTTTATTAATATTATCATTCCACTGAATTTTAGTGTCGGGTTGCATTATCCCTTCAATCTTAACGCCTGTAGGCGGCGCTGGCGCCCATGCCATTGAGGCTAAACTGATCGCATTTAATGCGGTTAGCTTAGCGTTAAAATTGAAATCAACACCTTCAATCACATCGCCATATTCAATACCGTTTTCGGTACGTAAATCTTGGTGCTGACGATCATAATGCTCATTGGTTTCCATCACCCTAACCGCAGGCATGCCCGCTTTATTAAATGGTAAGTGGTGACCACCGCGACCAAAGCGGTCAAGACGGTATACCAACATAACATCTAAATTTGTCATGTATTGGTCAGCCAAGGTTTTAATGTTTCGGGCTAAGTTACGTGAGGCTGAATCGTTTTCGCCGCCACTAAAGTAACGCTCTTTTGCTTCTTCTTTGGTTTCCGCAATTCGCACCCCTTCAGAGAATACCCTAACGGTAGAATTATTAATCACGCCATTAATACCAGCAATGTTGCCAATCATGTCATTATTGAGCACAGCTTGAACTTGCCAGTCATGCTTTTTAGCATAATTAATCAATACATCACCACCGTACAAGCCTTGCTCCTCACCAGACAACGCAGCATAAACAATGGTGCCATTAAACTCATATTTAGATAGTACTCGCGCCGCCTCTAATGCTCCAGCAACGCCTGATGCATTATCGTTGGCACCCGGTGAATCTGAAGTAAAATTCATTGGATCGGTCACGCGAGAGTCAATATCGCCACTCATCATCACGACTCGCTTAGGGTCAATTTTGCCTCGTTGAATTGCAAAAACATTGACCACTTCAGTCGGCTCAGGGATACGTTTTCCTGTAACAGTTTCGCCTACCATCACGACTTCAAGACATCCGCCACAGTCAGCTGAAATACGTTCAAATTCTTCTTTAATCCAACGCCTTGCCGCGCCAATACCACGCGTATCCGATTTAGTTTCCGATAAGGTATGTCTTGTACCAAAGCTTACTAGTTTGGCGACATCATCATGTAAGCGCTTAGCTTTTGGAGCTGCGGCAATATCATATAAACGTAAGTCTTCTTGAGAAGGTGCTGGGGCAGCACTCGCGCCAAAGCTAATTAATGAGATGAGGCCAGTCAATGCGACGGCCGTTTTGGTGAGTTGTAATGCTTGTTTCATAAGTTCCTCTAACTTTGCAGTGCAGTGCGATAGCGTTTTAAGAGTATTTTGACTCGCTCTACATAGGCTTGGGTTTCAGGATAAGGCGGTATGCCTTGGTATTTAGTGACTGTAGTAGGTCCCGCGTTATATGCCGCGCAGGCCAAATCAATATCGTTATCGAAGCGTTTTAGTAAATAGGCCAGATACTGACTGCCGCCCCAAATATTTTGCTTAATGTCGAAAGCGTCGCTGACTCCTAACTCTTTGGCGGTTGCTGGCATGAGCTGCATAAGACCAATTGCACCGACTTTTGAGCGCGCTTTAGCATTAAAAGCGGATTCTGCATGAATAACTGCTCTTATCAGCGCTGGGTCTAAATCAAATTGTTCTGCAGCATCAGTAACATGATCGCTATGTTTAAATGCAAACAAAGGAATACTGTGCCAATCCACTTGCGAGTTCACTTGGCAAGCAAAGCAGTCATAAAGTAAAACTTCAAAATCTGCGCTGTTCGGCACGATATTAGAGAAGGTGGTGATACCACCCTGCTCATATTGATAGATTTTCCGCTTAGGCTTATTACTCGTCTTCAGGCTTTGATCAGAAAAAGAAGCCGTTTTTAATGGCTTAACCCATTTAGGCTTGCTTACTGATTTAACTGGTGTTTGCACAGTATTTATATCAATCGGTGGCTGCTTGATGACTTTAGGTTGCAGTACTAACATAGGTTTAGGCGACTCATCAGGCAAAGCCACAATTGCAGGGTGAAGTACTTGCTGCTTTTTAGGTTTTAACAGCAGGCGACTTTCTACATCTTTACTTTCTACACCTTGGATCGGTTTTTCTGTAGGGAGTACTACAATTGGGGCTAATAACACCTGCTGTGACTTAGCCTCTGGTTTAACTTCTACCTGAGGCTCATATACTCGGGTAGGTTTAGTATGAGACGAAGATTGAAGATACTGTTTTTTTGGCTTTACTGGTTTTGCTTGCTGTGCTTTTGGTGCCACCTTAGCACTTACTTCGGCTGTAGGAGAAAGCGATTTTTGTAGTTTTAACTCAGTAGCAAGACTTTCTTCTGCCATTGGCGTCATGGATACTTTGGCTTTTTCTATTGCCAATGGTTCAGACTCATACCCAGCAAAGGTACTACCGAGTAGCAAGGCGCTAGCGGCATAAATAGTAGCAACACTGTTAGTTAAACTCAGTAATTTATTCATTCTTCTTATAATTATTTAATAAAACTATCTGTCTTTTTTGTATCAATCACAGCTGGTTACTTGAGCAAGTCAATTAGTAAAACACTAGGCTTACTATTTATTCACCTTTGGCTATCGAGTCCAGTTAAGCTTAATGTTATCTGTCTCATCTCCCCATAATAGCCACAAATCAGTTCAAAGTTCATCCTAGTCGGTTAAAAGCGGTGTGTTTTTATTAAACACATTTTTACAATCTAACCAAAAACCCGATTAAAAACAGGATTAAAACCTTATAAAATGAATGCTTTACATTTAGCTACAACGAAATACTGATTAAACTATAAAATCATGAACAAAAAATAGATATTATTTTTTTTATCATTAAAAAACATAAAGCTAAAACAAAACAGTGATGGGTGTTTTTTATACCCTTACACAAAAAAATCATGGTTTTATTGGATGTTTTCATTAAAATGAGTTGTTATTACGTTGCGTTGATTGAATAACTGTTGTTAAGTATTATTTATCAACTTTTTCATCGTTAATTTAAGCTTAATTTAAAATTTATAAGCTAGTCTGTAAGTTGGCAAAATCTCAAACTCATAATAATTAAGCCAAGCTAAAGGGAAGATCATGTCCGTTACATCATCAAATACTACGCCGCCTAATAATGGGGCACCACCAACCAACAATACACCACAAGATCTCGCTTCAAGTGGGGCTTTCGTAAAATTCCTTAATATTGTTGAGCGTTTAGGTAACTTATTACCTCACCCAATTACTTTATTTGCCATGTTCTGTTTAGCCGTGATCGCTCTCAGTGGTATCGCAGGCTATTTCGAACTCACGGTCGCAGACCCTAGACCAATTGGTAGTTCAGGTCGCAGCGAAGACGGCCTTATTCACGTTGTCAGCCTAATGAATGCCGAAGGCTTGAGAATGATTGTCTCAAACCTCGTCACTAACTTTACTGGCTTCACGCCACTAGGTACCGTACTTGTTGCCTTATTAGGTGTAGGTATTGCCGAACGTTCAGGCCTGCTTTCTGCCGCTATGCGTTTATTGGTAATGGGCGCGTCAAAGCGTTTGGTTACCCTAACAATTGTGTTTGCAGGTATTGTCTCGAATACAGCATCAGAGCTAGGTTATGTGGTGCTTATCCCAATGGCAGCAATGATATTCCATTCATTGGGCCGTCATCCTTTAGCGGGTCTAGCAGCTGCCTTTGCTGGGGTTTCAGGTGGTTACAGTGCCAACTTGCTACTCGGCACCGTCGATCCATTACTGTCTGGTATCACTGAAGCCGCTGCGCAAATGATTGACCCTGATTATATCGTTGGCCCTGAAGTAAACTGGTATTTCATGTTCGTGTCTACGTTTTTAATCACCACCTTAGGCGCGATTGTTACTGAGAAAATTGTTGAGCCCAAATTAGGTAAATATGATGTTTCAGAAGCGGCTGATGATTTATCTGAACAACAGATGGATAAAGTCACACAAACTGAAAAACATGCATTAAAAATGGCAGGAATTTCAGTATTAGTGTTTTCCGCATTATTAGCCCTAACTATCGTGCCTGACTGGGGTGCATTGCGTAACCCTGATACCGGCTTAGTGGCTGGTTCACCTTTCTTAAAGGGAATTGTCGCCTTCATCTTTATTGGTTTTGCGATACCAGGACTAGTTTACGGTAAAGTCGTTGGCACCATGAATAAAGATACTGACGTGATTAATGCAATGTCACACAGTATGAGCACCATGGGCATGTACATCGTTCTTGTGTTCTTTGCTTCGCAGTTTGTTGCTTTCTTTAAATGGACAAACTTAGGCGCAGTTCTTGCGGTAACGGGCGCAGATGCCTTAAGCAGTATTGGCTTAACTGGGCCATTAGTGTTCGTGTTGTTTATTATGCTGTGTGGCGTGATTAACTTAATGCTAGGTAGTGCTTCTGCACAATGGGCAGTCACCGCACCTATTTTTGTGCCTATGTTGATGTTAGTAGGTTATGCCCCAGAAACCATCCAAGCAGCGTATCGTATTGGTGACTCTGTCACTAACTTGATCACCCCAATGATGAGTTACTTCGGGCTTATCCTTGCGGTAGCAAGTCGTTATAAGAAAGACTTAGGTATCGGCACACTCATCGCCACCATGTTGCCATACTCAATCGTGTTCTTTATTGGTTGGACACTGTTCTTCTTCCTATGGGTATTCGTACTTGGTTTCCCTGTAGGTCCTGGTGCTGCGACTTACTACACGCCGTAATCTACCAACATTCACGATAATCAAACGATATTCGGCAGCCCAATTGGCTGCCGAATATCCATCTAGAGATTCAAGTAGTTTCTCTTTATTCGTAACGTAGCTTCAATGATGGTCGGGCACTAGCCACGCTGTAGGCGATACAAGCTACTGTTAACCAAGTTATCGTTGCCACCATAGTTACAGCAATACCGTATGACACCATTGATTGAGAAACTCTCTCGCTAAAATGACTTAACCAATCATTCACCAGCCAGTAGGTCAGCGGAAAAGCAATTAGCGCACTCACTCCAACCAACAACATGAATTCTTTTGCCAACAAATTCACCAAACCGAATACTGTGTCGCCCAACACTTTTCTAATCGCGACTTCCTTGCTGCGTCTTAGTGCACTAAATGATGCTAAACCTAGAATACCAACACACGTAAGGATAATGGCGAGCGCTGAGAAAATCATCACTACTTCTGTCACCTGACGATCTGTCCGGTAAATCATTTGGTAATTATCCGATACTAGTTCAAGCTCTGAAATTTCCTTGTTTATTTGCCTTTTTAATACGGATTTTATGTCGCTTTTTACTGTTCCATAATGCTCCGCATCGAAGTTCACTACCAATCTGGCTACATTCTGATACGACATCCCACATATGATCACCACAGGCATAGACACATCTTTGACCGAACCGACTTTTAGGTCCTCAATCACGCCAACCACTTTCCCTTGATCAGCTTCGTTAAACGTCAATACTTGTCCAATCGCATTTTGTGGGTCCTGAAATCCTGCCTGCTTAGCCAGTTGTCTTGTTATTAAGATTGATGCTGTCGCGACGCCATCATCATGCTTCTTATACCAATCAGCTGCAAAATCAGCAGAGAAATCACGACCTGCGATAAGGTTAAACCCATGAGTTTTAGCAATGTCAAAGCCTGCACCGATAAAAGGAATCACTTCGCCATCTTCTGGGCCTCCTGGCCAAGAGAACATTATCGAACTTCCGATAGCCTGAGTGAGATCAGTATCGAAAGCAGCGACAGAATTTACACCTGGAATACGTTGAATTTCACCCAAAAGCGCTGAATTATTGACATAGAACACATCATTGGTGTCTAAGCCAGTGATCAGTAATTTATGCTGCTTCTGGTAACCTACAGGCAAAGTATCAAGTAAGCGAAGCTGCTGATATAAAGTGATAGAGCTAATGATGAGTGAGATTGATAACGCTGATTGCAACACCAATAAAGATTTACGCACCCAGATAGCAGTTTTACCTCGTTGCAGATCTCCGCTCAGAACACGTTTGGCGCTAAAGGAAGAGATAAAGAGCGCTGGGTACAGCCCTGCAACCAAGCCAACAAGTAATGTAATGATTAGAATAAAGCCACTAAAACTGGAGGCGTAATCTAAAGTTAAATTGCGCTCGACAAGGCCATTAAACCACGGCAGGCAGAGCTCCACTATTGAACAGGCTATCACTGCTGCGATGGTTGTCAGTAAAATAGATTCGCTCAGAAACTGGCAAACCAATTGTAGCCTTGATGCCCCTAAAGCTTTGCGTACACCTACTTCTTTTGCTCGTTGGCTTGACTGCGCGATACTCATGTTGATGAAATTTACACTGACAATAACAATCAACAAGATGCTTAAACCGATACAGATTAATACTGTGGTTTCTGAACCACCTTCTTTCAATTCATAACGACTGTGAGAGGTTAGATGAATTTTAGCTAAAGGTTGTAGGGTAACATTTACGATTTCTTGGGATTCATACGCTAACTCATTAAACAATATTTGCGCCTGCTCAGCGATATCTTTAACATCTGCCCCCTCTTTAACTCGTAAATAATTATAACCATTGTTTGATGCAAGCGTCATGGTGCTCAATAATGCTGGGGGCATATATGTTAATGAGTCAAAAGAAAAATGACTATTTTCAGGTAAATCAGCAATAACTGCAGCTACCGTCCAATGACCTTCTTTACGCTGAAGAGTTTCACCAACGACATTTGTATTACCAAACAAACGTAACGCCTCTTTATGAGTAATGACCAACTTATCAGGTTGAGTTAACCCTGTTTCGAGTGAGCCATCAAGCAATTTAATATCAATAAAATCTAATATATTAGGTGTTGCGGAATACAAGTTTTCTAACTTAACGAACTCGCCTTTAATGGTGACTTGATCATCGATCATGCTATTTAAAATAGTCAAAGTAAAAATATCGGTTACACCAGTCAAACGATCAAGATGTTGCGCTAGTGCTGGGCTAGATATTGGTGCGCTTGCAGATATAGGAATAAAATATTGCGACACTCTGTAGGTATTTTCATGTTGTGGCTGAAACTGATCATAGGAGCGTTCAAAATTCACAAATAAGGCCACCATTATTGCAGCAGCAAGACCGATTGATAGACCAAATAGATTTAACAATACATGCTGCTTTTGGCGCTTAAATGCTCGTAATGCTGAAATAAAGTAATTATTAAGCATACTGCACCTCACGTTGAGTTTCAGTCGCGTTATCAAGCATAATCTGACCGTCGAATAAGCGAACTACACGACTAGCAAACTTGGCATCTTTTTCAGAGTGAGTCACCATCACGATTGTCGTTCCTGCTTGATTCAACTCCCGCAGCATCATCATGACTTCTTCACCATTTTTTGAATCCAAATTACCCGTGGGCTCATCCGCTAAGATAAGTTTAGGATTAATAACCAACGCTCTAGCTACCGCGACTCTTTGCTGCTGGCCACCTGATAGTTGCTGGGGTAAATGACTAGCTCGGTGATCAATATTAACTCGCTTCAACATCGCATCAACTCGTTCAGTTCGTTGTGACTTCGATATCCCTTGATACTGCAATGGTAATGCGACGTTTTCTCTCACGGTTAAATCATCAATAAGGTTAAAGCTCTGAAATACAAAACCAATATTCGACTTGCGCACCTGAGCTAGTTTTTTTTCATTAAATTGACTTAACTCGGTCGTGTCAAAATAAAACTGTCCCTCAGACGGTGAGTCCAACATCCCGAGAATCGATAGTAAGGTTGATTTACCACATCCAGATGGCCCCATTACAGCAAGAAACTCTCCCTCTTCAATATTGAGAGATAAATTATTTAGAGCGGTTGTTTCAACATCTTCGGTACGAAATACACGTGATAAGTTTTGTAATTTAATCATTTTGTTTTATCCCTAAATCGTTAAATAATTTGTAAAATAAGTGCTGTTTTAAATTTAAAGTAGAAGCTGTAAGGAATCGGCTTTCTCAAATGCGCTATATCCAGAGGTGATAACTTTGTCAAACGAGCTCAAGCCACTGATCACCTGATAATATTTTTGATTTTTCTTACCTAATTTAATTTGGCGACGGCTCGCACTTTGTCCATCCTCGCTTACTACGAACACCCAGTTACCACCGGTTTCAACGGTATAAGATCCACGCTCAAGTAATAACGCTTGGCTGGCTTGAGGGCTAAACATCAAGTCAATATCAAGGCTTTGGCCACGCTTAACGCCAACGATAGCTTCAGGAAGGTCAAACTCGATTTTAAATGATGACTGGTTTACACGACTGTCGATTTTGGTGATATTCAATTCATGTTCAGTTCCATTGAAAGACAGCTTAGCTAGCATCCCTAGCTGCACTTGATTTAAGTAATACTCATCAACATTAATCACCAATTTGTACTTACCCGGAATGTCGATTCGTCCCAAACGGCTGCCTGCTGACTTAGACTCACCCAGTTCAACATTAAACTCACTTAAGTATCCGCTAATAGGTGACTTTACTAATAAGTTTTCAACATTTTTACGGGCAAAATTTAGATTAGATTCAAGCATTACTGCACTGTCTTTAAGCTGAGAAACCTGTAATTCTCTAATCGCATCTTCTTGTTGCTGGCGTTGCTTAGTCAGCGATTGTCGTTTTTGGTAGTAGCTTCTATCTTGTTTCAAATTCAGCAAGTGCTCTTGAGCTAATACACCTTGCTCAACTAATGGCTGAGACTGAGTGATCTTTCGATTGAGATGTGCCAACTGCAATTCAACTTCTAGCAAGTCACGTTTAAGGTTTAAGCGATTGGTTTCCATTGTCATCTGGGTATTTCGAAGAAAATTCAGCTGTTCGGTCACTTGTGCCTCACGGCTCATTACATCCAGTTGTAATGCTGTATTTGCTAAGCGCAATAATGGCTGCCCCTTTTCAACATAAGCTCCTTGTTCAACCAAACGCTCCTCCACTCGACCACCTGCGATAGTGTCCAGAAATAGTGTTGTTTTCGGACTGATACTGCCCCTTAGGCGTAAACTGTCAGCAAACTCACCTTCTACTACAGTCGATACTGTGACACTGCTCAGATTTACCTTTTGCATCCTTCCTTCTGGCTGAAATGACTGCCAGTAAACAATGATGCTGATAATAAACACTGGTAAACATGCTTTGATTAGCCACTTTTTCCATTGTCTTGCTTTATTGGGAGTAATTTTCTTGTCCATGTTGAACGTCCTAATCCTTTAATGTTCCTTACATATTCCAAGAGTCATGCCAAAAATAAAAATCTCATAAAATCAATAGCTAATAGGTTATTCTAAAAATCACTAATCATTATACTGTCCGTAAACAGAACACTATAAAACGATAATCTGTCCATTTTTGGACATTAACCTTGTGTATAACGACAATCATAAGTACATTAATTTAACCGTTTAGCTACATATAGAGCACAATGAATAGGTCCCAAGGCAGTATTTTGATTGTTGATGACAATGCGGATATTTTGACAGCATCCCGTTTACTGCTTAAGCAGCATTATCAACAAGTTAAAACAACAACTGATCCGCACCAAATAAGCCACTACATACAACAATTTGAAATTGATGTCGTGTTGTTAGATATGAACTTCACTCAGGATGCGATCAGCGGAAAAGAGGGCTTGTATTGGCTACAGCAAATACTGTCACTTAAACCGAGTACGACTGTGATCATGATGACGGCATACGCCGATATGAACTTAGCTATTCAAGCGATAAAAGCTGGAGCAGCTGACTTTATTGCTAAGCCTTGGCAAAACGAAGCATTAATTGCAGTGGTTGCAGCGGCGTTTACTCACGCACAGACCAAACAAGAACGCGATAACCTCAGTCGACAGAATCGTGGACTCAATAATGCATTAGCGGGTCAACATATCCCATTTCTCGGTGAAAGCCCTGCCATGTTGCAGGTCTTTAATACTATAGAGAAAGCTGGTAAAACCGACGCCAACATCCTAATTTTAGGTGAGAGTGGAACGGGCAAAGAGCTTGCAGCTCGTGCTGTGCACCAATCAAGTCAACGCGCAGATAAGGCTTTCATCGGTGTAGATATGGGGTCAGTTTCAGATAGTTTGTTTGAGAGTGAATTATTCGGCCATAAAAAAGGGGCTTTTACCGACGCTAAACAAGATAGGGTTGGTCGCTTCGAATTAGCTCATAATGGCAGCCTATTCCTTGATGAAATCGGTAACTTGCCATTATCACAACAAGCGAAATTGCTCGCGGTACTGCAAAACAGACAAGTAACACCTATTGGCAGTAATAAACCAATTAATTTTGATACTCGCCTCATATGCGCAACTAATCATAATTTGCTACAAGCAATCGATTCTGGCGAATTTAGACAAGATTTTTTATATCGCATCAATACCATTGAGATTCAACTTCCTCCTTTACGTGAACGTGTAGAAGACATCCCATTATTAATACAACATTATCTGTCTCACTTCTCGCAAAAATATCAACGTCATTTGAGCATATTTCCGAGTGATTTATCCCGCTTATGTCAATATCGTTGGCCAGGTAATGTTCGGGAGTTAGCACATTCAATTGAACGTTCTGTCATTCTCAGTGAAGGAAGTCATTTAGATATTTCAGCCATTATCAGTAATACTGGAGCAACAGTTACACCATCACCTTCAGCTCAGCAACCAGACAATTTCAACTTGCAAGATGTTGAAAAGCATACGGTTGCCTCCGCACTAGCGCACTTCCAAGGTAATGTCAGTCACGCAGCGAAAGCACTTGGCTTAACACGTGGTGCACTGTATCGCAGGTTAGAAAAATATGAGCTTTAATCAACTGATGCCAAATAAAGATACCTTCTCATTAGTTCGCCTTCTTATCGCTTTAATAACTTTGGCGGTGCTTATTGGGCTTCAATGGTCGCAAGACGGAATAACTGCCCTTATCGTTGTTATGCTTATTGCTGCTATAGGGGTTTTCTTCACGATCATAAACCAGTTTCTAAACCAACAACATCAAGTTTCAACCGTACTAACCGCGATAGCTAATGGTGATACCAGCCTTGGGTTATCTCACCATCACCCACTACAAACCAAACTCAAAGAAGTTAATCAAAAGCTAAAACACAGCCAAACTCTAGCGCAAAGCCAAAGCCATTATTTACAAACCTTGCTATCACACTTGGATATTGCCATTTTTGTTGTTGGTGACGATGGGCAGATCAACCAGAAAAATCCAGCGAGTGAGCGCCTATTAGGGGCTCTACCAAAAAACATTGCTGAACTCCCCGCTTTAGCCGAGTGTATTAATGGCAGCTCAACGGATCGTAAACTGGTAGTAGATTGGAAAAAAGGCGAACAACAAGATCGATTATCAGTACAAATAACATGTGTAGTAATTGATGGAAAAGCATTAAAGTTAGTAAGTATCCAATCAATTTACTTAGCTCTTCAAGCTAAGGAGCAACAAGCATACAAGATGCTCACTAAGGTGCTAACCCATGAAATAGCAAACTCAATTACGCCACTTTCTTCACTATCGCAAACCGCTACAACTCTCATCCCTGACACATTAGTCTTTGATGATTTAGAAGACAAACATGACTTAGCGTTAGCGCTAGATACTATTGCTAACCGAACTCGGCATTTAGATGAATTTATTGGTCGTTTTAGGACTATGAGTCAGCTGCCAGCACCAAAGCTAAAAATCATTTCATTAACGGAAATCGTTCAACGCAGCTTAAAACTTTTTGAACATCAATGGCAGCAGCAAAATATTGAATTCCTGTTCAACTATCACAAAGATTATCCTCTAATGGCTGATTCTGCTCAAATTGAACAAGTGCTTATAAATCTCCTTAAAAATGCCACTGAAGCAGTGACAGCGCAGACGAATAAACAAATTCAATTGACGCTGCAACAAAATAGCCAAGCTCAAGTCAGTCTAGATATTCGAGATAGTGGCACTGGAGTTCCAGAACATGTGGTAGAAATGATGTTCGTTCCATTTTTTACCACTAAGCCAAAGGGATCTGGTATTGGTTTAAGTTTGTCGCGACAGATAATGATTCAACATGGTGGCGATTTAACATATATCAGTTCGCAGCCACAGGGTTACTTTAGGTTATTATTCAGTTGAATAAGGGAGTCTGGTGTCAACAACTGCACGAGCTCTTGTTCATATTGCTCGAGCTTATTCAAGTTAAACCCTGTGTGCTGCTGCACTAACTCACCATGGCGATTGAAGATAAAACTGCTTGGCATACCTTTGAGTGCAAATAGCCTTGCGACCTCACTATCTGGATCGTAACGAACGGCAAAATCAGCGGGAAAGTCTTTTAAAAAACTCAATGCTAACGGCAATTCAACATCCAGATTAATGGCAACAACGGCCAAACCTTGTTGCTGATATTTAGCATGCATTTGGTTCATCCACGGGAAAGACTTTCTACAAGGGCCGCACCATGAAGACCAAAAATCCACGTACACGACTTTACCTTTAAACTCGCTTAAGCTGAGTTGCTCACCCAGCTCGTTTTGTACCATATGACTTAAAGAAGGCGCGGCGTTAGCTTGGTTCGACACTGTTATTGCAGCTATCAGCATAAAACCAAAGGCCATTAACTTAACAGGCTGTGTGTTTGTCATATCTTTACTGTCCCTATATGCCGATGTCTATTCAGTTAACCCTCATAAAAATGACGACTTGCATCAATTGCTCGTATTGGCCACTTCTATCAGTTAACGACTAGCTGTTGTTAACTACGTTTATAGCCCTTGCTAAAGATCAATGCGGCTCAATGTATCGCTATATTTTATGTTCGGACATAAAAAAGCCTGCTTGATGCAGGCTTTTAGTATGAACCAGTTAAGAGGGTTTATTAACTCTTATCTGATGTTTCAGTTTGTGCTTCCGCTTCTGGCGGCTTGTAACCTTTGCGCTCTTTCTTACTGAATATTTTCTCTACCACAACGAAGAATAATGGAATTAAGAAGATACCAATAAAGGTTGAACTCATCATGCCACCTAGTACACCTGTACCTAGGGCATTTTTACTACCAGAACCTACGCCAGTACTGATAGCTAATGGTACAACACCTAAACCGAATGCCAATGAAGTCATTAGAATTGGACGCAAACGTACACGAACTGCGTGCAATGTCGCCTCAATCAAGCCTGCACCTTTGTCGTAGAATTCTTTAGCGAATTCTACAATTAAGATCGCATTTTTGGTTGCGAGCCCCACCGTAGTTAATAGTCCAACCTGGAAGAATACGTCGTTAGGTAAACCACGACCATTCATCGCAAGCAGTGCACCAATGACACCCAGTGGTACAACTAAGATAACCGCAAACGGTACAGACCAACTTTCATATAGCGCTGCAAGTACCAAAAATACAACTAAGATAGATAAAGCATAAAGCGCTGGCGCTTGGTTACCAGATAATCTTTCTTCGTATGATAAACCGTTCCACTCTAAACCAAATCCTGGTGGAAGTTGTTTCACCATTTCTTCGAAATCGAGCATCGCGTCACCAGTACTATAACCTGGCATTGTTGCACCTTGGATATTAATTGCTGGTAAGCCATTAAAGCGTTGCAGTTGCGGTGAACCGTACTCCCATGTACCTGTTGTAAAGGCTGAGAAAGGAACCATTTCACCTTCAGAGTTACGCACGTACCAAGAATCTAAATCACTTGGTTGCATACGGTATTCTGCTTCACCTTGAACATATACCTTCTTCACACGACCGCGGTCAATGAAGTCATTAACGTAAGAACCACCATAGGCTGTTGCCAGTACGCTATTTACATTATCAATATCAACACCTAAGGCGCGAATTTTAGCTTGATCAACGTGGATTTCGTACATAGGTGCATCTTCTTGTCCGTTAGGACGTACACCAACTAGGTTTGGATTCTGTGCGGCCATACCCAGTAACTGGTTACGAGCTTGAATAAGTGCATCATGACCTTTACCACTGCGATCTTGCAGATACATATCGAAACCATTCGACGTACCTAGCTCGATTACCGCAGGTGGCACAAAGGCAAACACTAACGCCTCTTTCATTTGCATGAAGCGACCCATTGCACGGTTAGACAATGATTGAACATCTTGTCCTTCACCACGCTCAGCCCAGTCTTCAAGACCAACGAATGCAATACCCATATTCTGACCAGAGCCAGCGAAACTGAAGCCTGCAACACTGAATACAGATTTGACCGTATCGCCTTCTTCATTCAGGTAAAAATCACTGACTTCATCAAGCACTTTAATGGTGCTTTCTTGGGTTGAGTTAGTTGGCAAAATAGCCTGAGTGAACAAGATACCTTGGTCTTCATCAGGTAAGAACGCCGTCGGCATACGCATGAAAATCCATGCGGTAGCGATAACCAGAACAAGATAAACACCCATCATACGAACAGTACGTTTTAAGATGGCTGCAACACTGGCTTCATAACGCGAAGTTAACTTATCAAAGCTTCGGTTAAACCAACCAAAGAAACCGGTATTAATGTGAGTATGACCTTTAGGGATAGGCTTAAGCATCGTAGCACACAGTGCCGGAGTTAAGATCATCGCAATCAATACTGACAATGCCATCGCTGACACAATCGTTATCGAGAATTGTCGATAAATCACACCCGTTGAACCAGACATAAATGCCATCGGAACAAATACTGCTGATAGGGTTAAACCAATACCAATCAATGCGCCAGTAATCTGATCCATCGATTTACGGGTTGCTTCAAGTGGGCTTAATCCCTCTTCAGCCATGACCCGCTCGACGTTTTCCACCACAACAATGGCGTCATCCACCAGCAAGCCAATTGCTAACACCATCGCAAACATGGTTAAGGTGTTAATAGTAAAGCCAGTTGCTGATAAAATGGCAAATGTACCCAGCAGTACCACAGGTACAGCAATTGTCGGAATCAATGTTGCTCTGAAGTTCTGTAAGAACAGATACATAATCAGGAACACTAAAATCACAGCTTCAATCAGAGTATGGACAACCCCTTCAATTGATTTCTCAACAAATGGTGTTGTGTCATACGGATAATAAGTTTGTAAACCGTCAGGAAAATAGGCTTCTAACTCGGCAATTTTTTCACGAATATTGTTAGCCGTTTCAAGTGCGTTAGCTCCTGTAGCAAGCTGAACACCGACACCAGAAGCTGGTTTACCGTTATAGAAAGATTCAACTGAATAACTTTCAGAACCTAATTCCACACGAGCAACATCATTAAGATAAACGTTAGCACCTGATGAGTCTGATTTAAGGATAATCTCGCGGAACTGTTCAGGTGTTTGTAAACGGCTTTGCGCTGTTACAGTTGCATTTAACTCTTGACCAGCAATAGAAGGTGCACCACCTAATTGACCCGCTGAAATCTGAGCGTTTTGCTCTTGAATCGCAGCCATAACATCAATACTGGTTAAGTTATATTGAGTTAGCTTTAATGGGTCAAGCCATATACGCATAGCGTACTGTGCACCAAACAATTGGATTTCACCTACACCAGCAACACGGCTAAGTGGATCCTGAATGTTCGCAGCAACATAATCGGCAATATCGCTTTTTTGTAAAGAACCATCTTCAGATACGAACGCAGCAACCATCAAGAAACCCGCACTTGATTTTACAACGTTAACACCTTGAGACTGTACTTCTTGCGGTAACAAGGTCATTGCAGCTTGAAGCTTGTTCTGTACTTGTACTTGCGCAATATCAGGATCTGCTTCAGCGTTGAAGGTTAAGGTAATGGTGGCATTACCGAAACTGTCACTGCTTGAAGCAATGTAGCGTAAGTGGTCAATACCTGTCATACGCTGCTCAATGACCTGAGTTACTGTGTCTTCCATGGTCTTTGCAGACGCACCTGGATAGAACGCTGTAATCTCTACGGTTGGCGGCGCAATACTTGGGTATTGTGCTACTGGAAGATCTTTAATAGCCAAGATCCCTGCCAGCATGATTAAGATTGAGATCACCCAAGCAAAAATAGGGCGATCGATAAAGAAACGAGCCATAACGTTACCCTATTTAGTTGCAGGAGTTGCTGGGGTTGCTGAAAGTACCTGTGGTGTCACAACGGCACCCTGACGAATTTTCTGTAAGCCTTCAACAATCAATTTATCGCCAGCGACTAAACCATCGGTGATACGCCATTGATGATTAATAACTTCTGCCGTGGTCACGATACGAGACTCAACTTTGTTTTCTGCACCAACAACCATAGCAACAGCTTGGCCTTTGGTATTACGCGTCACAGCTTTTTGAGGCACTAAAATTGCTTTAGGATCTTGACCTGCATTCAAAATTGCACGGACATACATACCAGGCAATAACACCCCATCAGGGTTAGGGAATTCAGCACGTAAAGTGACTGAACCTGTTGCTTCATCAACACTCACTTCAGCGAACTGTAATGTACCAGCTTGCTCATAAATAGTGCCGTCTTCAAGAACCAACTTAACTTCAGCGTTATCACTTTGCTGTAGTTTGCCGTCTCTCAGTTTTGCCTTTAAACGTAATAACTGTGCACTTGATTGAGCAATATCAACGTTGATTGGGTCAAGTTGCTGAATTTTAGCCAAGGTGCCAGACTGGTTTGCTGTTACCAAAGCGCCTGGAGTTACACTTGATTTACCGATACGACCAGAAATAGGTGCTTTAACTTCAGTGTACTCAAGATTAATGTTTGCTGTGTTAATTGCCGCTTTTGCTACAGTAACATTAGCAATTGCTTCTTTGTAAGCTGCATCTGCTTCATCAAAGTCTTGCTTACTAATCGCATTAGTTTGCACAAGTGCAGCGTAACGATCCGCCGTTGCTTTTGCTGATGCTAAAGAAGCATTTGCACTTGCTAAGTCTGCTTCAGCACTGACGAGCGCCGCTTTATATGTAGCTGAATCAATCTGATATAGTGATTGGCCCGCTTCAACATCCTTACCTTCAACAAAACCACGGTTAGTGATAATGCCTGATACCTGTGGACGAACTTCTGCTTCTAAATAAGCGCGGCTACGACCAGGTAACTCAACTTGAATAGCTTGAGGTTGCTCAGTCACACTCAACACTCCTACAGGAACGGGAGGCGCTTTTTGCTGGGTATGGCCTTGATCGGCTTTACCACAAGCGGTAATCCATAAAGCCGCAGTGATAACTGAGGCTATTTTCAGTGCTTTGTGCATGACTGTTCTTACTCCTAATGACATCATCAGTAACCTTACGCTTCATTACGTAACGATTGCTAAATAGCGATAATCCTAACGTTTTAAATTGACTAAACTTTATGGGCACTGTTATCGCATACCCATGTGAACTCAACAACCACTTAAAATATTATAAATTGTAAACAAATAATAAGTTTTGCGGCTTTGTTTCAAGCTTGTTAACAAGGCTGTGCTAACAAAAATTAAACAGCCTAGAATGTTACTACAACGTTACAATTGAATGAGTTAAAAAAAACCCAATATACAACATAACGTTAAAAAAAATGCATATGAAATAGTATTTTATTTGGTTTATTGTAGGTGAAACCAGATATTTTTCTATCTATTAGCAAAAAATTATTGAGATTGTAAAATCCATTCATCATTCGATAGCATCTCACGCCACCAAGCCTGTGTTTTTTGCGGTGAGGCTACATTAACAGGCTCTCCGAAAACGGGAGTAATCACTGACACATTGGCCTGTTTGCCTAAGTCGCTAATCCACTCTAAAGGTTCAAACCAATCATGTAGCGCCAAGTCAAAGGTGCCATTATGAATTGGCATCAACACACTGCTTTCAAATTCAGAACCATTTAAATCAATATGTGCCTGCAGGCTTTGTTCAGGCATCATGTGGATCTGACTCCACATTTCATTATAGGCGCCAGTTTCAATCATCGTGATATCAAATGGCCCATAACGTTCTCCAATTTCTTTAAAACCTGAAAAATATCCGCCATCACCACTGAAAAATAGATTGCTGTTAGTGCCTTTAATAACCCAGCTTGCCCACAACGTTGTATCACGATCACGTAATCCACGACCTGAAAAATGCTGTGCAGGTGTTGCCGCTAAGGTTAACTCTCCAATATTAAGCTCTTGCCACCAAGAAAGCTGACTGACTTTACTCGGCTCAACACCCCATTCAATTAAATAATCGCCCACCTTTTCGGGCGTGACAAAATGCTCGGCTTTGTCGCTTAGCTCGGTAATGGCTGATTTATCAAGGTGATCATAATGATCATGACTAATGATGACCGCTTTAATTGGCGGTAATTGCTCAATACTGATCGGCGATTGATGAAAACGCTTAGGCCCTGCCCATTGTACTGGCGAAGCACGCTGACTGAATACGGGATCTAACAGGATATAATCACCATCAAGACGAATAAGTATCGTTGAATGACCTAGACGAAATAGCTGATCTTCATTACTAAAGCTTAAACTGGTTGCCGTAATCGGCTGTACAGGTACTTCAACCACTGGAGCTGGATGTAAACGTTTGGTTGTCATGTAGCTTTTAGCGATATTCCAAATATCACTGAAGCCTGATTGGTATTGAATATCGGTATTTTCAAATTTAACAACGTCTGTTTTATCAGCTGCAAAAAATGATTTAATTGAAAAAGCCATCACCAATACCCCCACCAAAATCAAAAAATATTTCATTGTAAAACCCAGAAAGTAAACTACACGGTGCAGTTTATTAAAATATGATTGAAAAGTAAACTACCCAGTGTAGAATGTCTCGAGATTTACATTACGAGTAAAAACCATGCCGACTGAAAAAATGACTTTGAGCCAAAAAAAACGTGCTGCCATCATCAACGCAGCCAAAGTGACCTTCACTGAGTTTGGTGTTGCTGCAACCAGTATGGACAAGCTGGCCGAAGTTGCCGGCGTGTCTAAGCGCACGGTTTACAATCACTTTGACACTAAAGAAGCGATCGTTATGAACTTAATGGCTGATCTATGGGACCGCTCTTTCAAACATAATGTTGCAGAATACCAAAGCAATACACCTTTGCTTGAGCAGTTATCGGAAGTGGTATTTAAAGAAATCAATTTTATCAGTAGCCATGAGTACATAGAGCTGACACGTATGGCTATTGGGCATTTTTTCTATACACCAGAGTCCATGAACCAAGAGTTTCAACGTGTTAAAAAGCAAGAAAGCGCCACAATGCGCTGGATAAGAGCAGCCATGGCCGACAAAAAGATTTCAGTCACTAATGAGGAATTGGCGCTACAGCAAATACATAGCTTGATTAAAGGAAGTTGTTTTTGGCCTCAAGTCATGCAATTTGCTGACAGACTTAACCATGATGAGCAGCAAGAAATAGCCAATGAAGTCGCCAAAATGTTTTTGTGTCGCTATCAAAATGCATCAATTTAGCCCGTCGTTAGACGCGATTGTCACCCACTCCTAATGAAATAATACGGCTGATTTGAGCTTGGCTTAAGCCAGACTCTTGTTGCCAATGGTTAAACGCAGCTTGCGCCTGTCTTAGCGCAGTTTGCGAGGTAAAGCCTGCATCAACGACCTTATTGGCTTTTAAATAAGATTGCACATCGTTGGTCAATAAAAAGGTATCTTTACCAACCGTGCGCAAAAAATAAGGCCCAGTATTACCACCCAAGCGACTGCCTTTTTTCTTCAGTACTTGCCAAAGCCCAGTAATGTCATCTTCTGGCCAGTTAGCAATAAACTCAGCGAAGCTGCCATGCTCTGCTGCCAATTGCTGCACCATATAAGCATTATCAACAATGGATTGGGTTTTCTTTTGGTGACGAATAAGCGTGGCATCTGTGGCACGCTCTTGAATTTGATCAGGAGACAACATTAAAACTTTAAAAGGCTCAAATTTAAAGAAGGCTTCTTCATAAGCAGGCCATTTATTCTCAACCACTCGCCAAACAAAACCACTCTGAAACACTTGCTTGCTCATTGCAGATAGCAATTGGGCATCGGTAAATTGCCCAATCTCATCAGCATCTAATGTTTGCGGCATTAATAAGCCTAGCGCTTTAGCACCACCTTTACGTTCGGCTGCGCGGTCAAAAATATCGCTAAACTTCTCTAATGTGGCCACTTGGGTTACCTACTCAATACATTATTATCTTTGGGTATAATAACGTTTACGAAGCTAAACTCAATTTAGGAGCAAGGTTTTGGTCTTTCTTAACTTGTAAAAATTCTTTCCACTTAACCAGCTCCGGAGGCATAGCGGGTGTCGGCCCTTCATAGCCCGCTGCAGCAACTAAATCAGTAATCGGAACTTGTTTACCCTTACAAATAAACACGCCACGTACATGCATGATGCAATGTAAGCCTCTTGCGGTAACAAAGCGTTGTTCAATATAAAAATATTTATCATCCCATCCAACAATGCGAGTTTCGATTTCAAATTTTTCCATCGGTTTGATATCACGGAAAAAAGTAAACTCTGATGCATTCACAATAGGCAGCCATTTCAGCTTTAGAAATTTCTGCATTAGTCCCATTTCTGCAATCATGTGAGTTCGAGCAAGATCCATAAATGCAGGATAACGAGAGTTGGTTAAATGCATATTGATATCGCAATCTAGCGGCAATGCACGGTAACTAATACGGCTGGTATCTAAAAAACCAATTTTTTTAGCTTGGCGATTACGCCACAACATCAACCAAATGAGACGAAAATATAAATTCATATACTGCTTACTCCTTATGAACGCATCAGGCTAACAGAGGTCATACCAGCTATCAAGTCCACTCTCTAAATTAACAAATCATTAAATAGAACAACTTATACGAAAATGTATCCGCCAAAGTTCAGCCACCTTGATGATAAAAATATTTATGAACTCTGAGTGCCTTATCACTTTTTAAATCCAAACTTTTGGCTTACCATGACGGCGCTGTTTAGCACATTGGGTGTGAAGCAGATTATTTTAATTCTCAGGGCGGGGCGAAATTCCCCACCGGCGGTGATGTTAACTTACCTTTATGTAATCTTAACTAAGCCCGCGAGCGCTCGATTCGTCGAGGTCAGCAGATTTGGTGATGTAGATGTAATGTCTACGATTCCAGAGCCGACGGTTATAGTCCGGATGAGAGAGAATAGAAATACGCCAGTGAGCATTGTGCTTACTGGTGTATTTCGTTTGGCGTAAAAACCCTCTTTAAAGCCCTGATTCTGGTATTTTTTTAGGAGTTAACCATGAATCAGCTATCACTACTTTCGCCATTTGGCGATCCTATCGAACGTGTCGAAAAAGCCTTATCTGCTTTACGAGAAGGTAACGGCGTATTATTGCTAGATGATGAAGATCGTGAAAATGAAGGCGATATTATTTATTCAGCAGAGCACCTCACCAGTCAGCAAATGGCATTAATGATCCGTGAATGCAGCGGCATTGTGTGTTTATGTTTAACTGATGAGCAAGCCAACAAGCTAGAACTGCCGCCAATGGTGACGGATAACAATAGCGCCAATCAAACTGCTTTTACAGTGTCTATTGAAGCTAAAGAAGGCGTGACCACGGGCGTTTCAGCCCAAGACCGCGTGACAACAGTTAAAACTGCCACGGCAGCTGACGCTAAAGCATCTGATTTGGCTCGCCCAGGACATGTGTTCCCACTTCGTGCACGTGCTGGCGGCGTTATGTCACGTCGCGGTCACACTGAAGGTACGGTAGATTTAATGCAAATGGCAGGGCTGCAACCAGCTGGCGTACTATGCGAAGTCACTAACGAAGATGGCACTATGGCAAAAGCCCCTGAAATAGTCGCTTTTGGCCTTAAGCACAATATGCCAGTATTGACGATTGAAGACATGGTGATGTATCGCCAGCAATATGATTTGAAGTTAGCTTAACCATACAAGCTAAAATATCGATAATAAAAAAGCGACTGATACCAGTCGCTTTTTTATCTTTATCTCAATTAAGTTCACCCACTACAATTCTATATACAGTTGATTCAGCAAGCTTTTAATCTGTTCGTCATCTTTTTCAAACTTAATACCAACGTTTACCTTACCCTCTTCAAAACGGCTATTACATACCTTGGCAGGGATACAAACCCCCTCATTATTAGGATTGCGTATCATCACGATAATATCTTTCTGACTCACTTTTAGATTGGGGTTGTCAGTTTTAAAAACGAAGCCACATCCTTTGGATGAAATGTCAGAAATAATGCCTTTTAATTGAGTTCCATGGCTGGCGTCATTCTCGTCTTTAGCTTGAATGGCTGCAGGTAAATGTGTCACGTAACGCTGATGGGTGCGTAATTGGCGGTTTTCTATCTGCTTAGGGTACGACAGAAAAATAAACTTTTCCGGAATTTTAGTGATATTGCGGATAATAGATTTAAATGCATAGCATTCACCCTGTTGACCTTCTAACAGGTAACGCACAACCACACCATTACCCTCAACAAACACGTCTTTATAGTTATTCATTTGCTGTGGTGCAGGGTGTTTTAAAATAATATATTTTCCCAGCTCATAACCCACCAATGTCGCTTTGGTTCTAAATTTTACTGGGAAATCAATTTGTATATCCACCGTTCTACCCGGTGTTAAGGTGAAGAAAACTTGTTCTTCTGGAGAAGGTTGCTCTGTCAAAATACGAATCCGTTCAAATTATGCAATCGATAACATAGTAATGTAACTTTAATGAATTAATAAGTTCATCAGCAAAATTAATTGACCTAAGTAGCATAAAGACAAAAAAGGCACCCTTGAGGTGCCTTTTATCATTTAATTTTTGCGGTGCCTAAACAATCACTTATAACAGTATGCTTGTCTATTTCTCAAAAGATTACGCATTAATGCCTGAATGACGTAATAATGCGTCAGTATTCGGCTCACGCCCCATAAATCGCACAAATAAGGTCATAGGCTCTTCACTGCCCCCCATTTCAAGGATGTTGTTAAGGAAGCTTTTGCCTGTTTCTGGGTTAAAGATCCCTTCATCTTCGAAACGAGAAAATGCATCTGCTGATAACACCTCTGCCCATTTATAGCTGTAGTAACCAGCTGCATAGCCACCAGCAAAGATGTGTGCAAAACCATGTTGGAAACGGTTAAAAGCAGGTGGTACATTCACAGCAACTTGGCTACGAACTTCATCTAAGATCCCTTGAATATCTGCGCCTTTCTCTGCATCAAACTCATGATGCATTCTAAAATCAAACAACGAGAACTCTAACTGACGAAGCATCATCATGCCTGACTGGAAGTTCTTAGCCGCTAGCATCTTGTCTAATAAGGCTTTAGGTAAAGGCTCACCCGTTTCAAAATGACCTGAGATTTCAGCTAATGCCTCTTCTTGCCAGCACCAGTTTTCCATAAATTGACTCGGTAACTCCACTGCATCCCACGGTACACCATTGATACCCGCCACGCCGCCGACTTCGATTTGCGTCAGCATATGGTGAATACCATGACCAAATTCGTGGAATAATGTGGTTACTTCATCGTGAGTAAACAGTGCAGGTTTACCATCGACTGGACCATTGAAGTTACAGGTTAAATAGGCAACTGGTTTTTGCAGCCCAGAACTTGTTACACGGCGACCACGGCAATCATCCATCCAAGCGCCGCCACGTTTACCGCTGCGTGCATACAAATCAAGGTAGAAACTACCACGATGGGCTTTTTCAGCATCATAAATGTGGAAAAAACGCACATCATCATGCCACTTATCAAAGCCTTGTTGCTCTTCAATGCTCAAACCAAATAGACGTGACACTGTATAGAACAAGCCTGATAACACTTTGTCTTCAGGAAAATATGGTCGTAATAACTCTTGTGACACTTCATACTTATGCTGTTGTAATTTTTCAGCATAAAAACTTAAATCCCAAGATGCCATTTCAGTGACATCAAAGTGTTCTTTCGCAAACGCTTTAAGCTCGGCAAGCTCTGCCTTGCCTTGCTCTTTTGAGCGAAGTGCAAGCTCATTTAAAAATGATAATACTTGGCTAGGGTCATTGGCCATTTTAGTCGCTAGCGACTTATCAGCATAACTATCAAAACCCAATAATTGTGCCAGCTCATGACGTAACGCCAAGATTTCATCCATGTTGGCACTGTTATCAAACTCACCAGCATTCGGGCCTTGATCCGATGCACGAGTGACGAAGGCGCGATAGCACTCTTCGCGTAACTCACGGTTTTCGCTGTAGGTCATCACGGGTAAGTAAGATGGGAAATCTAATGTAAATAACCAACCTTCAAGTTCTTTCGCTTCAGCCATGGCTTTTGCCGCAGCAACTGCTGACTCTGGTAGTCCATTTAATTGTGATTCGTCAGTAATCAACTTAGTCCATGCTTGCGTAGCATCAAGCAATTGATTTGAAAAACTGCTGGTTAGCTCAGATAAGCGTTTAACGATTTCGCCGTAACGCACTTTTTGTTCATCGTCTAAGCCAATACCTGATAGTTCGAAGTCACGTAAGCTTTGAGTCAGTAAGGTTTGCTGCGCTGTAGAAAGCTGCTCGAAGTCTGCTGATTCTTGAATCGATTTATAAGCTTGATATAACCCTTGATGCTGACCTACAAAGGTACCGTATTCAGACAATAGCGGCAGGCAAGCATCATGAGCTTCACGCCATTCATCAGTACTGGTGACTGAGTTCATGTGTGATACCGGAGACCATATCTTACTCAACTGATCATCTACCTCTTCTAGTGGCTCAATTAAGTTTTCCCATGAGTAAGTACTGTTATCTGCTAACACTTCATCAATTTTGCTGCGACATTGGGCAATAGCATGTTCAACAGCAGGTTGAATATGCTCCGCTTTAATTTTCGAAAACTGCGGTAGCTCGCTTTGCTCTAATAAAGGATTATCTAGCAATGTGTTGCTCATAGGTGATTCCTCGGGAAATAGGGTAATAATTGCCTGTAGTTCATTAATAAGGGCTAGAGTTGATGAATTCAAGTCTACAGCTTGATTGAAGCCAGCTAATTAACAGGCCGCGGACAGTAAAATTAGCACTTAAATAGCTTAAACTTTTCAATCAGCATAGATCGATTAAGCTCTACCTTAAAATAACCTTAAAAAACGTGAACCGTTGCACAAACTAATTTACACAGCTTTTACATGATAATTATTGACAAGTCGATCGCAAATCTAACTCGTTCTCATTCCTAATCACTTCAAATCATATATTCTTAGCACATATTTACATCACCGATGAGAATAACACTGATATGAAAACATATTTTAACCCGTTACTTTTATCATTGTTCAGCTTTTCAGCAATTCTATCTAACCAAGTTCATGCTGAAGATTTTGAATTTGATGTTGGTTTAGGCTGGGATTCAAAATACATATCAGAAGGTCGAAATAACTTAGCTGACGGTGGCGTCTATCTTGGCGGTGCATCCGTTACCTCAGGGGACCTCACCACTTACGCAGCAGTAGTGAGAGGTGATACAGAGCACTACACCGAATGGAATTTTGGTTTAGAGTACGCTTTACACCTACATGAAGATTTAGAAACCATAGTGGGTTATCAACGACTTGAGTTTTATGGCGACGAACGCGGCCACGATAATGAGTTTTTTGCTGAAATAGCTTACACAGGTGTAAATTGGTTAATTCCATCAATCGCTTATACCTATGCAACAGAAGCGGGTGGGTATTTTGTCGAGGTCAGCCTGCACAGTCCTTGGCAATTAACCGAACAATTCTCTGTCACCCCATATATCACCCAAGGATTTGATTTCCAATACGCTACCGAAGAACATAATGGCGCAAACCATTTCCAAATGGGGGTTGAAGCCAGTTATGCCTTGAGCAGCAATATGGCAATCAGTGCTCACTTTAGCCATGTTATTGCCATGGATGACATTAAAAAAGAAGCGGAAGTTAATGGCTACACTGGCAGCTTAGATGAAAGCTATGGTGGTATTCACTTAAGTTGGAGCTTTTAGGCTTAATGTTAATACTTCAAAATTAACACCTAAAAAAATAACCCACTCGATTCCAGTCACTTCTGGCAAACACCAGTATTCCCTTCTAAGCTAAGTGAGCCGTATCAAGTCATGATGCAGGCTCATTACAAGCAAAGGAATGCTGATGAAACAAATTCAGGGACTTTCCCGTCTATTCAACGATAGACTTGCCAACAAGTTTGGCGACAACCAACTCATACCTTTAATCGTTGTGATCTTAGCCTTACCACTCATTAGCTCCACTCAAGCTAGCGACCTTAGCCAACTGACTCAATCAAGCAGAACTGAAAGTCATCGTGCACAGCATTCCACTAAAAAGCCATTGCCTTCACTCGCTATTGGCAGCGTACTTGATAACCAAGGCAACCCTATCACTTTGCCAACTCCGCAAAGTGCACTTGAATACTCTGCAGATGAAATGCAATTAGATAGATCTGAGTCAGTGCAGCTATCTTCTAATAAGGCTTCAATAAAAAAGGCATCAAAAAGCACCAATACAGCAGCTACAATGACAGTCGCTAACGATCCGAGTTGTCGCTGGTTGGCCAGTCGAATAACCTATTTGAAGCGTCACATCAAACAACAGCAAGCTGAATATCATCAAACAGAATTAGGTCACAGACAAAAAGAATGGGATTGTATGAACTGCGCAACCTCGGGGCCTACTCAAGCACAACATTCAAGCTGCCAATATAAACGTTGACGTCAATTTCATCTTACAACCTCTCAAACCGTTGCAATAAATTACAATTTAATACGGTCTTTGAAACTAGCTTGTGATGGCATTCCACCCTACAATGGCTGCAATAAAATCATTCGAACTCAAAAAGACACTTATTAAAGTCAGGCTGTAATTAATTGATAGCTTGGCAGAAGTAATAAATAGAGAGGGTTAACATGGCTCAACATTATGACTATATCTGCCTAGGTGCAGGCAGTGGTGGTATCGCATCTGGTAATCGTGCAGCAATGCGCGGCGCAAAAGTTTTGGTTATTGAAGCAAAACATGTTGGCGGTACGTGCGTAAACGTCGGCTGTGTACCGAAAAAAGTCATGTGGTATGGCGCTCATGTAGCTGAAGCAATGCATTTATTTGCCAAAGATTATGGCTTTGACGTGACCGTAAATAACTTCAACTGGAACACCCTAGTTGATAACCGTGAAGCCTATATCGGTCGTATCCATGATGCTTACGGACGTGGTTTTGCCAGCAATAATGTTACTTTGCTAAACGGTTACGGTAAGTTTGTCGACGGTAGAACCATTGAAGTCGATGGCGAGCATTACACTGCCGATCATATCCTTATCGCCACTGGTGGCGCGCCAACGATTCCTAATATTCCAGGTGCTGAATACGGTATCGATTCTGACGGTTTCTTTGCCCTACGTGAGCAACCTCAACGTGTTGCTGTTGTTGGTGCTGGTTATATTGCCGTGGAACTTGCTGGCGTATTGCATGCGCTAGGTAGCGAAACCCATTTATTAGTTCGCAAACATGCACCACTTCGTAATTTTGACCCAATTTTGACTGACACTTTAGTTGAAGCGATGGACATCAATGGGCCAACACTTCATACCCATAGCATTCCAAAAGCAGTGGTTAAAAATGCTGATGACAGCCTAACACTAGAGCTTGAAAACGGTGAAAGCATCACTGTCGATAGCTTAATTTGGGCGATTGGCCGTTCACCATCAACTGGCAACATCGGTTTAGAAAATACCGATGTAAAACTGAATGACAAGGGCTATGTGGTCACTGACGAGCAACAAAATACCACTGCTAAAGGTATTTACTGTGTCGGTGATATTATGGAAGGCGGCGTTGAGCTGACGCCTGTTGCCGTTAAAGCTGGTCGCTTATTATCAGAGCGTCTATTTGGCAACATGCCAAATGCGAAAATGGACTACAGCGTTATTCCAACCGTAGTATTCAGTCATCCACCGATTGGCACTATGGGCTTAACTGAACCAGAAGCCATTGAACAATACGGCGAAGATAACATTACAGTGTACAAATCAGGGTTTACCTCTATGTATACTGCGATTACTGCACACCGTGAAGCATGCAAAATGAAGTTAATTTGCGCAGGCGAAAACGAAGTCGTTGTGGGTATTCACGGCATTGGTTTTGGTATGGATGAAATCCTCCAAGGCTTTGGCGTAGCCATGAAAATGGGCGCAACCAAAGCAGACTTTGATGCGGTTGTAGCTATTCATCCAACAGGCGCAGAAGAATTTGTTACCATGCGTTAAAGCACTTATTTAACTGCAATTTCAAATGAAAAAAGCCGCGATATGCGGCTTTTCTATGCTAACTAAAAATGTGACTAATTCGGTGTGTTCAACCTTGCTTGAATCGCTTGCTTCACTTCCTCATGAGCCACTAACGCTTCCTCCTCTTCTTTCTCACGCATTAAGGCGTCGAAAGAAACTCGAGCTTGTTGTGCAAGTTCAGACGCTGCCAGCTTCGCTTCTTTTGCTTTTAAGGCATCTTCATTAAGCTGCTGTAAGTTGGCAATAATATCATCAGGCGCATCACCCAAATCGACACTGGATTCTCCGCGAGATAATGCCTCTTTGCGTAATTGCTTTTTGAGTATCCAAATAGAGTCATTGGCTTCTCGTTCTGCATTGGCAGCATCAATAGCATTGTCACGTAACAATTCAAAGCGTGCTAAGGCTTGGCCTTCTTTGCTCCAAGGATCAACATCCGGCAAGTCTGAAATATTAATCACAGGGTCAACATAATCATCTTGATGGCTTAGATCCAATGACGCGGCTTTAACACCTGAAATCATCAACATTACCGCGATAATTAATAAAGGTAATCCGCCTACAATTGCTGCAGTTTGCAAGGTAGCTAAGCCCCCCATAAACATTAATGCTGACGGCATAAACGACAACATAAATGCCCAGAATAATCGGTTCCAACGCATGGGATCTTCGGTGACATTTTTTTGCACCACTGACGCCAAAATATAAGAGATGGAGTCAAAGGTTGTCGCCGTGAAAATGACACACAGCAAAGTAAACAATGCAATGACCACCGTACTAAACGGAAGTTGCTCTAATATGGCAAAAATTGCGCGAGTTGGTCCTTCAGTGTTTAACAGACCCACCACATCTAATTGACCCGATAACTGCAGTGACAGCCCATAGTTACCCAAAATAATAAAGTACATTGAGCAACCTAAAGAACCAAAAAACACCGCTCCTGAGATCATTTGTTTAATGGTTCTGCCACGAGAAATACGGGCAATAAATAGTCCCATGCTCGGCGCAAAAACCAACCACCATGCCCAGTAAAAAATCGTCCAATCCTGCGGAAAGTGGGTATCCTCAAATGTCCCCATGCCACCAAAAGGTTCAGCCCAAGTAGCCATAACAAAGAAGTTAGATAGCATACGGCCAATTGAATCTAGCCCTGTTTCCAACATGAAAATAGTCGGGCCGCAAACCAGTACAAACAGCAATAAGCCTAACGCGCCCCAGAAATTAATATTACTGAGGATTTTAATACCTTTATCCATGCCCATATAGGCTGAGTAAGCAAAAATGGAAGTACAAACCATGAGCACCATGATTTGGCTGCCAGTAGTGGCAGGAATATCAAATAAATAACTAATCCCCTCGTTAATCAATGGTGCAGCAAGACCTAACGTTGTCGCTGCTCCACCTAGTAAACCAAAAATAAACAGCACATCAATGCATTTCCCTAGCTTGCCGAAGCTGTTTGCTTCACCTATTACCGGCATTAATGCAGCAGACACTTTTAGTACTGGTTGCTTACGTACATAGAAAAAATAGGCAATCGGTATTGCTGGGATCATATAAATACACCAAGCAATGGGTCCCCAGTGGAATAAGCCATAAGTCGCCGCCCAGCGAATAGCTTCTTCACTGCCTGGTTCTAACTGAAATGGTGGATTTTGATAGTAATAAGCCCACTCAATGGTGCCCCAATATAAGATACTGGCACCTATACCACCGCAAAACAGCATTGCAGCCCAAGATGCTAGCCCAAATTCTGGAGACTCATCAGGCTCCCCCAATTTAATCTGACCGATATCAGAGAAAACGATGTAAATCATAAAGAAAAAAGCAGCAAGACCTAAACCTAAATAGGCAAAACCTAGCTTGTCTGTCATAAATAATTTAGCGACAGCAATCCATTCAGCACCTTCACTTGGAAAAATCAGTAGAGGAATAACAACAGCAAATAACAAGGTTAACGCACCGAAGAATGTCGGTTTATCAATAAGCTCGAAGTGTTTGTTCATTATATTTATCCGAACAACTAAAACAGATTTTAGAGAGTCCACACACAAGTGCTTCCCCTTCGAGACAGACAGGTTATTAACTAAGTTAAGGAGGTGGGTGTGTGCGAACCGTTTATTTGTAACGCCAATAAGATTTGGTCGCTACTACATCATCAAGTAAATCGAGCGTAAAATAATACCAAACTAATAACATGTCGATTAACTTATGCGTCAATCGATATCAGTTTGTGATCCGCATCTCATTTGGTCTTTGCCGGTTAGATTTCGACATAAAAAAGCCCCTGCAAACATAATTATTGTAGGGGCCTAAGGAAGTTAATTGCCCAGCTTAGTTGGTACCAATGTATTTATCTAAGAAAGCTAATATGGCTTTATTGGCTTCTAAAATATTATCTTCGTTATAGAAACCATGGCCTTCTTTATCTTTCACTAACCACTCATATGGGTGACCTTTTTTATCTAAGGCTTCTTTGAGTGCTAATGCATGTTCAAAGTGAGCGCGTTGATCATCCTCACCATGAATAATCAGTACTGGCGCATTCAGTTTATCGACATTACGACTTGGAGATTGCGCAATAAGTTCAGCAGAATCTGTACCAAGTGTCGTGTTCAGGTATGCCCCTCCCCATGTCGCACCTTTAATATCGCCTTCATCAAACATCATAGGCAAGTCATAAACACCGACATACCCAATGGCGCACTTATACATTTCAGGAGCCCTAATTGCGCTTTGTAAGGCACTGTATCCACCAAAGCTTGCTCCAAAAATACAAACCCGTTCTTTATCTGCTACCCCTGTTTGAATGGCATAATTAAGGGCTAAAGTAATGTCGTCCTGTATCCCTGTGCCCCATTGGCCGTAACCTGCTTCCATAAAGCTTTTTCCGTAACCTTCAGAGCCGCGAAAGTTCACTTTAAGCACGGCATAACCGGCATTAGCCAACATTTGAGCTTGTGGATCAAATTGCCAATAGTCTCGATAATGCGGGCCTCCATGAGGCAATACCACTGTCGGTAAATTTTGCTTTTTGCCTATTGGCAATGTCAGATACCCATTAAGCACTAAGCCGTCTGGTGTTTTGATTCGAAAAGGTTCGGTAGATGCTTGTTGTTCTTTTTTAATCCATTGCTGACTAGACAATAAAAATCGCGCTTTCATCGTGTCGGTATTGAATATATAGAACGAGCCAGGGTTGCGATCACTAGAAACACGCACCACCATTTGCTTACCATCTTTGGTTTTACTGGTAATTTCGACACTATCGCCATTAAATGCTTGAATTAAGGCTTTGTGTAACTTCGCTTCCTGAGTATCTGGTTTAATAAAAATATAGCTAGAATAGTCTTCATCTAATCTCAAGCCATAGACTTCGTTTAAGTCAGAACTAATGGCATAAGTTGGGTCAGCAATCTCACTGCGATATAAAAAGGTTTCTTTTTCAGTTTCTAAATCATACCGGTACAGCCCTTGCGGTTTATTCTCTTCAGTTTTTAACGCATAAACTGATTTATTATCGCTACTAAAAGCCAGTGGGGTAAATTCACCTTCAAACTTTGACTCAAAGGGCTGCCAGTCTTCCCCCTTACCTTCGGAGTAATAAATTTTAGTGTCAAAATTCTTATCGGTACCGACTACAAACCTTGGCACACTATCGTTATCCACTAAAAACTGACTGTAAGAAATGGGTGCCCGTTTAACTCGACGTTCTTTACCAGTATAGACATTAAGCTTGGTCACCTCAGGCAATACATTACCGTCTCGGCTCAGCAATCGCTTGGTAATTAATACGTGCTTTTTATCATCCTCGAGTTTATCCAGTAAAAATCCACCATAACCAGAATAAGCAATGCCTGACTGAGCGCGAATACCGAAAATCATTTTTCGCTTAGAGCCATCATAATTAACCGCAAAAATTTCACCCAAATTAATCGGTTGCTCTAATCTCCCACGGCTTTGTACCACTTGAACAATCACCCGTTCATTGTTAACCCAGTAATAATCTGCAGGTTGATCCCGACCACTGGAATTAAGCGCAAAAGTGAGTTCAAAGTTGTCGGTACGCAAAAAAGCGAGCTTCTTCTTGCCTTCATCATTCATTAATACGGCTAAATGCTTGCCGTCAGGGGATATTTTGACACTGTGGTAATCACTGTGACGAGAATAGTCTTCTACTGATGCCGCAAAAGTGACATTGGAAATGCACAACAGCACTCCCCATACCATCATTATGATGTACTTCATGGTAGCTCCTTGAAATCTATCTATTACAGATAGTTTTATCCTTAAAAATTCACCTAATGTTAGGTAACAAATCAATGCTCAAGTTAGAAGTAAACAGGGTTATATTAAGAGGTATAATTGATATTCCCGCTTCCTTGGGCAAATGATTCCTGACATAAATATTATGCTATGACGAATTTTGCAGCGTTTGTATTATAGATTCAACAGTAACTTTGTTATTTATAATCAATCACTAGCAATACAGATATTAAGACTATGGTTTGTTTAAAAAACAGTCATTTTATCTATCAAATTCTACGGCTTCGAATTGTTAGTTGTTTGTAGTAAAATAAATTCCGAGGACGACCTCAGTTTATTGGTAAAATCACTATTCAGTGCTTTACTCCAATAGATATTCATACGGGGACGGCCCCATCTGACTAATTTCCAGATAGGAGCCGCCAATGTACCGACCTCAGTTTTTAACTCTATTTTTCATCGCTATAGTTAATCTTATTTCCCCAGCTTCAGATGCAAACGACAGCCACTTTGGCATGCATGGCATGACCCTGTTTGGTAGTCATGAAGGCTTATTTGCATCGCATCTACCTATGTATCACCAACCACACAATGTGCAAATGGTGATGCAATTTCACTTCCGAGATCCCGATATTGATAATGCGGTAAAACAAAAGCTAACCCAACAATCAAACCAAGCAGATCAGTTATGGACCATAGTACCAAAGCCTTTTGATTTAATGCGTTTGCACCCTATACATACTAATCCCCTGAACCACTTGCAGATCGATGTTGTTGAAGGCCACTTTGAACGAGGTGGTAACACCCGTTATTCGGCTCAAGAAATTGTGATTGATAAAGTGATAGTTTTCTCCGAACTCAGTATGTTGACCGATCAAAATAAAGCGCCAAATGCGCAGTATTTGGTGATTGCCGCCAATGCTGAAAGTCAGCATCATTTTTTAATTAAACTCATTGAAAATCGGCCGGAAGCAGACCACCTTTTACGGGTAGTTGACCATAAATTCTCAGCCCAACCCCAAGTCACTGTCCCGTTAATTGGAAACTTGCACCCTAATATTGATGCGCTCGCTAAAAGTCTTTCAATTAAGCCACAACAACTGATTGAAATTTATCTCGAAACAGGCGAGTTACAATAAATGCTGAGTAAAAAAATGCGAAAACTCAAATTAGTTATCATTCAACACCACCCTGCTGAAGGCGCAGGGCGAATAACTGGTTGGGCTGATAATCATCAGCATCAAATCACTCTCTTTATGGCGCCCCATAGCGAGTTACCGAAACTCGCTGACATTGATGGTTTAATCATATTAGGTGGTCCGATGGATGTGATTGATAACCCGCCTTGGATGCAAGAAGAACTCGCGCTTATCAAGCAAGCTGTTCAGTTGGATATGCCTATTCTTGGAATATGCTTAGGAGCACAACTGCTAGCATCAACTTTAGGCGCTAGCTTAGACACTTTGAGTACACCTGAATTAGGCTGGCAAACTGTAAAACTTTCAACGGGTCACTCAATGCTGGTACCACAATGGCATTACCAAGGGTTTAACTTTACTGAATCTAAAGTAAAAATAAGCGCTAGCTCAATGAGTTGGCCACAACAGGTGTTTCATCATCAACGGCAAATTGGCGTTCAATTTCACCCGGAATGGAATGCAAAACAAATTAAAGCGTTACAGCAAGCTTTTGGTGAAGATTGCCCTTTTGATGTAAATAGTGAAAAAGATGAGTTAATTCAATCAGCTCAAAAAGAGCTCGAAGAGTGGTTTTATCATCTTCTTAATAGTACCTTCAAATAACGAAATGCCCTGTTAATGGAGACTCATTAACAGGGCATTTTTAGATGTAATACAATCATTAATAGCAGGAAAAACTACTCACATTGAGCTTTACCGCTAGCATAACAGCTTGGTTGACGTGGGCACACCGCACCCCGTGAGCAGATCACTCTGGCATCGTTTTCAATTCCACGTTCAATCCAATTAATATTGAGGATTTTTGCCACACTGGTGAGATCGGCTTTTATCGCCTTAGGTATCGCGACTAAGCCGCCATTATCAACACAAGCTTGTTTTAAGTCTTGGGTAATTTTGTCGGCATCTTTACCTTGCGCTTCAATGGCGGGGTTTAAATCTATCCCTGCACATAACACATGTGGATTACCCGCTGAATCATCGACTTTTATTGATTCACAACAGTAAATTCGCGGCTCATTACCCACATTCAAAATAGATATTTGCGCTGAGGTTCCTGTTGATGGTTCATTGATTTTTCTAAATACAGCCCAATGATGACAAGGATCTTCCACAATGCGCATATTGCCCCAAGGCAGTGGAATACCATTGCCGCGATACACCGCTTTAAGCTTACCTGGTGCATACGCATCAAAGTAATGCCAATGGGGGTAAGGAGAGACAACTGTCATTCTGCGCATGGCAACCGACGCCGATACTTGTAACTGTTTATGGATATCAATTTCGTAGCCATGACGATCTAATAGCTGTCTGAATGGCACTTTAGGGCAGAGTAATGCCCCTGCAAAAAAGCTTGATTCAAAATCACGCCATGCATGCAAGATATCTTGGGCATTAAGTGTGTTTGACTGCACAGTTGCATCATCATCCGCCTCAACTCGACGCCCCGATGTCATGACACTTTTCAGGCCATCTTTATTGTGGAGCACGCAATGTCCAATGTGCACTGCCAAGTCATATTTAAGCCTTGGCGCATTGGATTTGAGCGCTTTATTGATAAAAATTGTCGCAGGTGGTTCAAAAAATGAGGTGGTTAACCGAGAAGAACGAGCGCCAGTTTCATCTAACACTTCAGTCGGAACTTCATCAATCCATTTGATTTTAAGCCCCATACTCTTAGCAATGCTAAGCATCTCATCAGCGCTAAGCGGCATCTGTTTTCTGCCAATATCTTCAGCGGCGCGTTCTAAATCTGGAAAGTGATTTTGATGATGTTCTTGGTGAGCACGAATAAGTAACTGGGCAAATTGTCTGCCTGATGTGCCTGTTTGTGACAGCATTTCAGGTATCGCGATTTGTAAAATGTCATTCGAAAATAGAAAACTTGGCTCGAGTGGCATACCGCTAATACCGCCACGGCGTCCCTTTTCAGGGGTGATTGATTGCTCTTCTGGCATGTCATCTAAAAACCAGTCGACATCTTTTTGGAACACGGTGGCAATCACCGCCAGCATGCCAGCACTGGGCACTCTTTTACCCCGTTCTATCATTGATAGATACGACACCGAAGGCGCAGAACTCGAATCAACACGTATACATCTGGCCGACAAATCTTCCATTGTCAGATGATTACGTTTACGCAGATTGCGAATCTTTGTACCCAGGAAATGTGACTTTCTCATCAAGCTTTGTTCATTACGCATTTTGTAAAATTCACACTGTAAAATTTTTATTGTGAAATTGTAGTGAAAAATACACTAGACTACAAATTAAGCAATCGGGAAACAGTTTTTGGAAATCGTTCACCGCAGCTTGCAACTTGAATCAAAGCTAAGAGAAGTAACACTGAACTGACAGATTGACCAGACAGTGTAATGACCCAAACGAAGAGGATAAGGTTATGACTATGACTACAATGCACACCAATACAGCAGCTCACAACCTTAACAGCTTCATTGAGGAACAATTTGTGGCGACCAGTACTAACGCTGATAAAATTACCAATGCGAAAGTATTTTTAGATGACAACTTCCCGCTAACCGAAGGCACACATGCCGATGTGAGTAGCTATGTTATTTACTACACTCATCTTTTAGCGTTTATGAAAGATGGCAGCCAATGTGGATTACAAAATCCGTGTCAGTTTGTTGCTCTAACGGGACATAAAAGCGACCCGACATCAGTGGTATTAAAAAATAACGATACCCATGTTGAAGTATGCTTTGACAGAAATGGCGAGCTAGGCGCTAACGATCCTGCTCACATTGAAGATATTCAAGTGGCACTGCCAATTAAAAACTTACCGACACCTTACAAACAATGGGTAAGCATGCTGCATTCTCGCTGCTTACCTACTGAAGGAAATTGCAAAGTGTTTACTGCAAAAGATGGCACTGATTACGCACTTCACCAGCGTTAATCAGCTCGATAAGCCACTAGATTACATTGCACTCTCAAGGTCGGCATCATTGCCGGCCTTTTTGTCAGTGAATACAAACCTCTCCTCCTGTCGCACCAACAATTAGCTAATAATGCACTAAAATAGCCGTGCTCCTATCCTATAAAAATTAACTTGCTGATTAATATACTATTTAATAATGGTCTAACTCTTGCGCGTTCTTATAGACGTTTATCATGCCTATAGGAATTTATAATGAATAAAGAACAAGTGGTTGAAGCAATTATTTTAGCGAAACATGCCCGCCAACTAAGCTGGCAAAATATTGCAGATGAGTTAGAAATGGGCTGTGTTTGGGTCACCTCAGCATGTTTAGGCATGAACAGCATGCCAGAGAACGTCGCCGATAAATTGTGCCAGCTACTTGAGCTTCCTGCAGGTTCACAAGCTGCGCTCACGGCTTACCCAACCAAACAATGGCAACGTGATGTACCACAAGATCCACTGGTCTATCGCCTCTATGAGGTGGTTGGTGTATATGGCGACACATTGAAAGAAGTCATTCAGGAGCAATTTGGTGATGGCATAATGAGCGCCATTGATTTTTCAATGGATGTTGCAAAACAAACTGATCCTAAGGGCGATAGGGTCGTGATTACCATGAACGGTAAGTTTTTACCTTATAAAGCATGGTAATTAATCCTTGATAGCCTGATGAAAGCTCGATATCGGGTTTGTATTAACGCAGTACTCTTGCTGCTGCGTTAATACTGACAAGCATTAAGGTCGTGCTTAATAAAATAAGGCTATCACTAACCCTAGTGCTAATAAGAAAGATAAACGCTGCCAAAATAAAATGGGGTCTTTATCAATATAAGGCGTGTGCTCACGTATTGATTTAGGGTGAGGATGTTTAAGGTTATAAATAAATTCCGATACTTCAGCAGTGCGTTTTGACGGGGACACTTCAAGAGCTTTTTCAAGGGCATAATCTACCCACTGAGGCACTGCGGCATTTCTACTTCGGGCAGGAACATAGCGTAAGCTTTGCTGCGCTTTTAACGTCGTTGCTTTGGCAACATCCACCCCGTAGGGCAACTGACCTGTCAGCATTTGATAAGTTATTACCGCCAGAGAAAAAATATCACTGCGACCATCGCCAAGCTCACCCACAAAATATTCAGGAGCACTGTATTGGGCCGTACCCAAAATGTGGTCATCAATCCCTTGAGTTTCAATGATTCCTGCAACAGCTGTCGCACCGAAGTCAATAATTTTGACCACACTTTCTGTGGTGATCATGATGTTTTCAGGGCGTAAATCTTGGTGCACCATCTCTTGTCTGTGCATAGCTTGTAACCCCCGAGCGATTTGAACCACTATCGTTCTCACTGAATCTAAATCGGGCTGTTCATGATCGTGGATCCATTGGGCTAGCGTGCAACCTTCAACATACTCTGTTGCCGTGTAAAGGTAACCCTTAGGAACACGTGACTTAACTGGTTTTAATAAATGCGTGTTAGATACCCTTTGTGCCACCCATTCTTCCATTAACAAGGTTTCTAAGTGGTCTTCATTTTGGCGCATTTCATCAGAAGGAACCTTAATTGCCACACGCTGACCAGAGGCTGTATCTTGAGCTAGGTAAACTCGGCTGCGACTACTCACATATAGTTCACGTTGAATCACCACATCTTCGAATTCTTGGCCGCTATGTAATGGTGGCGGTAAAGGGAGTCGATTCAATAACTGTTTGAACTCATTGACGTCTGGATCAGGTAGAGAATCTACCCGCACAATTTGAATACTCAAATTATCATCGCTACCAGCATCAAGCGCTTGCTGAACCAGCTCTTGCGCAACATTGGCTAAATCGCTGTTTTGCTCTATTGCATCATTAATGGCATTGGCAATGGTTCTCGTTGGTAAAAACTCGTGCACACCATCAGTGGTCAATACAAAAATATCGCCCAAGTTAATCGAGCAGGAGTGATAATCACTATTGAGTAACGGGTTAATACCTAATGCTTGATTAAGGTAACTGACTTCATCGTCGACATAACGTCGATGATCTTCTGTTAATTGCTCTAAACTATTCCCGCTCAATTGGTAGATGCGAGAATCACCACAATGAAAAATATGTGCTGTATTTGATTTAAACACTAACCCACTAAAAGTGCAGACATAACCTTTATTCAAGTCATGACGATGCGGGCCATTTTGGCTTTGAGCATATAGCCAATGATTAAGTGCCTGCAGCACTTTAAGCGCTGATTTTTTAACTGACCAGGCTTCAGAGGTTGCATAGTAATCACTGATAAAATTACTTATCGCACTTTCACTGGCAACACCACTGACTTCACTAGAACTAATACCATCAGCAATCGCAACCACTACGCCTTTACTATGTATCAAGGCATTATCTGGTTGCATACTGCCACAGCAATCTTGATTGATCTGCTTTAGTCCGCAAACGCTTTGTTGTGCAATCGTGAGTTTAAGCAAATTTTGCATTAAAGCTTCCTTGCCGCCACAACAATTACAGTGTCATTAACGTAACCGTGTGGCGGTAAGAACTCACTTAAGTGTCCAATATTAAGCAAGCTTTTCACGACGAGCTTCAGCTTGTTTGCGCTTACGCACTGGACTTTCTTTTACGTGAGTTAAATACAGCGGTAAACCAACAAGCACAAATCCACCCACTAAATTACCCAGTGCGGTAGGGATTTCATTCCAAACGAGGTAATCCATAACCGTAAAGTCACCACCCATGATCATTGAGAATGGGAACAGGAACATATTGACAATTGAGTGCTCAAAACCCATGAAGAAGAACAGCATAACGGGCATCCACATTGCCATCATTTTGCCGCTTGCAGAAGTAGAAATCATTGCACCAACGACTCCCATTGATACCATCCAGTTACACAACATGCCGCGAATAAAAATGGTCATCCAACCCGCAAAGCCATGTTCTTGATAACCCAGAGTACGTGACTCACCGATGCTACTCACTTTCGCAGCGAGTACGCCACCATCAGTGTTATAACCATAAGTTAAAATAAACGATGCAAAGAAAGCAACCGTGAGGGCGCCGGCGAAATTGCCCACAAACACTAGGCCCCAATTCCGCAGCATTTGGTCTACTGTACAGCCATTTCTTTTATCCAAAACCGCCAATGGCACTAAGGTAAATACCCCAGTTAACAAATCAAACTTCATTAAATATAGCATGATAAAACCAACAGGGAATAAGAGAGACCCCGTTAGCAAACTGCCAGTCTTAACTATCACCGTAATGGCAAAAAATGCTGCTAGACCTAAAATAGCTCCCGCCATAAAAGCACGGACCAATGTATCTTTGGTTGACATGAAAATTTTTTGTTCACCAGCATCGACCATTTTGGCTGCGAACTCTTTTGGTTCAATATACGACATAGCTTCACACTCCTAGATTTAATTCTGGTCATGTTTTGCGAGTTCTATGCCACTATAAAAAAGTCAAATTAAACAACTTGTTAACATAAAGGTGTACCATAAGCTAATGAGTTAAAGCACTATAATAGCTCGTTTTTTATTCATCCTGCCCTATATTGGAACGTCATCAAAAATTTCAATCAAGTTGTATTTATCCTTAAGGTTGAATGACTAAGGCCTAAAAAAGCGTGAAGCTTGAGCCACTTGATTAAGCGGTTTTCCTTGGACAATTTCACCGCCCGAGTTCACTTCGGTGATAAAAAATGTCAGCGTTTCGCGTGTTTGAGATAACCCCTGTTTATCAGGGTGCTTCATCGAGCTGGTGACTGTAATAGGATATTCAAGTTGCTCAGCCGCTTTAATCAACACCACAGTGTCATTTGCAATCGCAAAATCATAAGCTGATAAGTTGTCGTAACTGATACTGATATTATAAAAAGCGGCTTGCTGGGTTTTATTACGGATTTTAAGTAAATAGCTATTTTCAGTGACCTCTTTGTTTAGCTCGGTGCTGACCACACGATATAGACTTTGACGATCACGAATAACGTTTAATTGAATGTCAGTACGGCTTTGTAAATCCAGTACGATCATGACTAGCATCACCACTAATGCACCGGCATAACCCAATGCTTTTACTGACCAGAACGAGGGTTTTTCACCTTTTTTCAGTGCGTTTTCACTGGTAAAGCTGATTAGGTTTGGAAGATAGCCAAACTTTTCCATCGTTTGATTGCAGGCATCGACACAGGCGCCGCAATTAATACATTCGTATTGCAGGCCATTACGAATATCTATACCTGTTGGGCAAACATCAACACACAAATGGCAATCGACACAGTCACCTAAACCAGCAGGCTTGTTATCATTTACCAGTGCTAATTGCTTCTTGTTACGCTTACGCGGACCACGGTTTTCACCACGAGCAGCATCATAGCTAACGGTTTTAGTATTCGCATCGAACATCACAGCTTGAAAACGCGAATATGGGCAACAATGTAAACACATCATTTCTCGCATCCACCCTGCATTAAGGTAAGTACATAGTGCAAAAAACCAAACCCAAACACCGGTCCAAAACCCGCTACTGAAACTAAAAATATCCGAATATAACTCCCGGGCGGGCATGAAGTAGCCCATAAAACCACAGCCAGTCAGCAATGCTATAACAGCCCAAGCAGTGTGCTTTGATACCCTTTTACCGATTTTGGACATAGATAAGGGCGCATTATCTAATGCGGTGCGGTGATGATGATTACCTTCAACTTTCGCTTCAACCCACATAAACATCGCAGTCCACGCGGTTTGTGGGCATAAAAAGCCGCACCAAACTCTGCCCCAATATACCGTGACAAAAAACAATGCGAATGCGGCAGCCATAAAGACCCAAGCCAACACGGTAAAATCTTGCGGCCATAAGGTGATATTAAAAAAGAAAAATTGCTGTTCGGTCACATCAAACAAAATAGCCTGACGCCCGTTGAAATTGATGAAAGGGATCAGGAAAAATATCGCAATCAGCAAAGTATTAGTTTGCTGACGGATTTTTTGAAATACCCCTTTCTGTTCGCGAACATGAATTTTGCCAGAGGCGCTGACATTAACAACAGGAATGCGCTGGGTAGATGGTGTGGGTAGCCGACTCGAGACTGGCTTTGACGTCGCTGGTTTTGACATTGCTGCTTTTGACATGGTCTGGTCCTAATTTGCCTTTATTAGCTCACAGCTAAATAGCAAAACCTACGCCAACCACTACAGCAAATTAAGTTGTTGATTATAAATAACAAAATTAAATTAGGGAATATTAAAAGTCACGAAATATCACTTATTAGCGATATATCGTGATCTCAAATTAGAGGTTATGATTCGGTTTATCGGTTAATGGATAGTTTTTTCATTTTTGAACGTAAAGTACTGGGTGGCATATCGAGTATTGCCGCAGCGCCAGTCGGGCCCGAGATCCGCCACTGGACAGCATTAAGTGTCTCTTCAATATGAGCAGTTTCCGCCTGTGCCATGGTTAAAATAGGTTTGGTTACTGAAGCTGTATTTTGCCCACTTACTTGAGCATGACCAAGCGATAGACTATTAAAGTCCAAAGTTTGATTTTGGCTAAGAATAATTTCTCGCTCAATTAAGTTTTGCAACTCGCGTACATTACCAGGCCAAGAATATTGCTGAAGTTTTTTCAAACCTTTTGCACTGACTTTAGTTATCTTTTTACCCAGTTTCTGGCTTAAAGAGTCCACCAAATCGCTCACTAATGCTGGAATATCCTCACTTCGTTGGCGTAAGGGCGGTACCAAAATTGGAAATACATTGAGGCGATAATACAAGTCCATTCTAAACAAGCCTTGCTCTACCCTTGCCTGTAAGTCGTGATGAGTCGCGGCAATTAGGCGAATATTAACCTTTATGGTTTCACTACTGCCAACTCGCTCAAAGGACTGCTCTTGAATAACTCGCAGTAACTTAGATTGGGCTTCAAGGCTTAGCTCAGCAATTTCATCTAAAAATAAGGTACCATTATGGGCCAATTCAAAACGACCTTTACGTCTGCTTATCGCGCCTGTAAATGCGCCTTTTTCGTGACCAAATAACTCACTTTCTAAAATCGAAGCTGAAAATGCCGCGCAGTTTACACTCACTAGTGGGTGATCTTTACGATGACTTAATTGATGAAGGCTTCGTGCCACCAGCTCTTTACCTGTGCCATTTTCACCGCAAATCAACACTGTACTGTCAGTATTAGCCACCAGATTGATTTGCTGAGTTAAATGGCTAATTGCTTGGCTATTACCAGATAGCCCCATTGCACCTTGTTTACCTTGAAGTTCAGTCAGCAAATATTGGTTTTCAGAGGCGAGTCGCTCCGACAGAGCCTGCACCTGTGCTAATGCCTCGCGCAATGAGTCTTCGGTATGCTTTTGAATGCTCACATCTCGAAATATCGCGACTACTCCGATTAAAACGCCATTATCGTAAACAGGTGTAGAGCTATAATAAACAGGGAAGCAAGTGCCATCTTTTCGCCAAAATACATCTTCTGAAACTTGTCGAGCCACACCATCATGCAAAGTGCGATAAATCGGGCAGTCATGTTGTGGATAATGGCTACCATCAGCGTGGCTATGGTGATGACAATCATGGATATTTTTACCAATCAATTCAGCACTTTTCCATCCCGTCATTTGCTCTGCCGCAGGATTAATAAATACTGCATTACCTTCAAGATCAAAGCCATAAACCCCTTCAGTAATCGCGTTAAGCAGTAGTGTGTTCTCTGGTAAAAAGTGACTAGAAGCAAAGTTTTTTGGCGATGTCATTGCATTCCCTTCCATCAAAATGGTCAATATTACTGTTATTATAATCAGGTCACGATATTTCGCGACCTATAACTGAATGTATTTAGTTAACATCCACAATTATCTTTAGCTGATGCTTTTTCATCTTCAGTTATCGTTCAATGACTCTGGAGTTGCTACAATAAGCCATCGATATTTTGAGTGATTGTTCATGACTACTGGTTTTTCTTCGAAATTCAAATTATGGCTTTTTGTCGCTGTAGGTTTAATGTGTCTAGCGCCGTTTATCTCTTCTCCAATAGCTCTGTTAATGGGTTTTACTCTTGCCAGTTTAGGCATGGTGCCAGTCAGTATCGATCTAAATAAAATCACAAAAAAATTATTAGCTTACTCGATTGTCGGTTTAGGTTTTGGCATCAACTTACCTGAAGCGATTGCTGCGAGCAGTAATAATTTAGGCTTAATTGTGGGGTCTATTTTCTTTACCCTTATTTTAGGCTTTGGTTTAACTAAATTAATGAAGCTTGAAGAAAAGACCGGACATTTGATTAGTTGCGGTACTGCAATTTGTGGTGGTAGTGCAATTGCCGCTGTTGCACCAGCAATTAATGCTAAGAATGATCAAATTGCGGTTTCGTTAGCCTGTATTTTTTTACTCAATTCAGCCGCGTTATTCTTATTCCCCACCATTGGTCACGCCTTATCATTAAGCCAATATGATTTTGGGGTTTGGAGCGCCATTGCAATTCACGATACCTCTTCGGTGGTTGGCGCAGCATCAGCCTATGGCGATGAAGCCTTAAAAACAGCAACCACGATTAAACTGGCCCGTGCATTGTGGATTATTCCAATCGCATTACTCAGCGCCATTATATTTGGTGGTGATAAGTCGAAAATATCTATTCCATATTTTATTGGTTTTTATTGTTTAGCCATTCTAACGGCTTACTTTATTCCTCAAGGCCAACCAGTTTATGAAGTACTATTTAACGTATCTAAACAATTATTGATTGTATGCTTATTTTTGATTGGCGCGGGGATCACGGTGAGTAAAATGCGCGCCAACGGGCCTAAACCATTACTATTGGGCGTATTACTCTGGCTTGCTATTGGTAGCTCATCACTTGGATATATTTTATGGATTGGGCAATAAATAGGATTTATCACTAGTTATTTATCGCTGATGACTTATGAGGTTAGAACTATGGGCTTAGAACTACGAGCCTAGAACTAAGAGTTTGAAGGCTGAAAAATTTAAACGCTGACTATTCAGAATCCTGTGCATCTTGCGGCTGAATGTACGGCTTAGCTAACGCCAGCCCAATAAGTCCGCCGAAAGCTAATAGCTCTATCACCGCGCGAGTAAGTCCCGTTGTTTGCACAGATGCAACTATGGCAATAATACACAAACTAATAATCGCAATGACTTTAAATAGTTTGATTTTGGCTTTGCTGTTAAACCTATTTTTAAACAATGAAAAATTGCCTCAGTGAAAATACTCAGGTTCATTATCTAAATTGTCTATTTAAGCCGCCAATACTGATTGTTTCTAAGTTATACACTTACACATTAAAGCTCATTTCTTAACATTAAGTGATATGAGCTCGTTACCTTACCTTTATGCCTCTTTACTTGCCTTACTCATTACTTTTAAACGTTCCCCTTTAAAAGGCTGAGTTGAAGTATTGATAAACAAAGCAGACACCAACCACTGACTAGCAATAGAAAACACACAGTAAGCACTAAAAAAATAAAAGCCAGTTTCAAATTGAGCTGTGGTTTTCAACAACTCCCCCATCCCAGCAGAAGCATTACCCGCCATGTAGACAATGATTAAGGCAACCACAAACACGTCTGCCATTGACCACTTTCCAATAGCGCTAATCACCTTAACCACACTTTGCTGTTGACGAGAAAACCAAGGCAAGCAGATAACTAACAGCAGCGATAGTTTCATCGCAGGAAATACCACACTAAACAAGCCAACTAACCCTGCCACAACCACATTATTTGACTGATAAAGCTCATCCACAGTATCGACAATACTGCGGGTTTTATAAAACACCTCAACTTCACCTTCGATAGTGTCAAAACCGAACATACTTATCGCCATGTCCATCATGCTTCGTGCATTACCACGCGAGCTTTCAGATAGACTTTCAGTAAACATATTCACCCCAGTTTCCACCAGTTCAGCTTTTTCAATACTGCCTTGTATGGTCAAAATTGGCTGTGTCACCCCTGGAATAAGTAACGCTAACGAAAGGATAATGACACTGATGCTAACCAAGGATTTCATATTATCTCCGAGAGTGGGTTGAGAGTAAGCCAAAGAGAATATACAGCAAGAAAACTTAAAAGTGTGAAGCAGTTAGTAGGAGCTATCAAACCATCAAGAGCAAATGAATAAACAGTTAAGCAATCTTATTTAACAATGACTTAACTATCTATTTAAGTAGTCAAAACTGGAAAAACATTAATAAAATGGGCTAGGGTCGACTTCAAGCGAACGAGGTGAAATACCTCGTTCGATATTTAAATCTGATTTACGTAAATCTACAAAGGTGACATCGGTATAACGTCGATGCTTTTGCGAATAAAAACACTTCACCACAGGGTTTAATGCATCACGACCCTTTGATTCCCAAACAATGCCGACTCTTTCATCGGATAATTGCACTAGTGAACCCACAGGGTAAATCCCGACGCAGCGGATGAACTCATAAACTAGTGATTGATCGAGATGAAATGGGGTTAACTTCATTAAGATTTTAAATGCAGCTGCTGGGCTCATTGCTTCTTTATAGCAACGAGTGGCTGTAAGGGCATCAAAAATATCCACAATACAGCTCATTCGTCCATGTTGTGGTATTTCATCGCCTTTCAGCCCTTTAGGGTAGCCATTACCGTCAAGTTTCTCATGATGCATTAAGCAAACATCTTTACTCACTTGCGATAAGCCTTCCGCTTCTTTCATAATATCTACGGCATACACTTGATGCTTTTTAATTTCTTCAAACTCTTCGTCAGTCAATTTACCAGGCTTGTGGAGGATTTTATTATCCACTTGAATTTTGCCAATATCATGCAAAATCCCACCTACTGCCATTTCTTTCAGTAATGCCTTATCCAGCTCAAGATGCTTACCAAAAGTGACCAGCAAAAATGCGACATTTACAGAATGCTCAAGTAAATAAGCATCTTTGGTTCTTAGTGCCGATACACACTTAAGTGCATCAGCATCATCCATCACTGATTCAATCATTTTGTCAGCAATATCTTCAAACGGTGCCACTTCAACCGCTTTGCCCTCGTAAGTTTCCGACAGGACTTTACGTACTAGGGTTTTAGCTTCTGAAAGGATTTTTTTCGCTTGGGTTTGCTTCGTTTCGCGAGTGATGACCGGCTTACGTACTAACGGCGCTGAACTTTTGTTCTTTAAGCCACAGCTATCAGATGAACGTTCCACATCAACCCAAACAGATTTAATGCCCGCGTTTTGTAGTTTACCAATCGAGTCACGATGCTTGATTTGCCCCGCATTACTAATAGCCACTTTGCTTTCTTTACGATCGATAGCGACCACAAACATGCCTAAACCTAAACGGCTGACAGGTATGCGAATAACATCTTGTGGCTGATCAATTTGGCTCATGTAAGGGTAACTCTCCGAAGACATCAACTAACAATAATTGCTAATACTTATGACTTAATATGTTGAATATGTAAATTTACTATACCCATTTTATCTCGTCTCAACTAAATACTCCAAATAAAATGTACCAATATGTAACTGTGATTAAATTCAGCCAGTTAGCGGGATTGATTATCATTCTCACAGTAAAAAAGTGATTATATTAGCCTTTAAGATCACAGCATTAACGGCTTAAGATTGACAGTTTTTGAACCCTTCACTAACTTAGGGCATAATTTACATAATCATACTACTCTTCCTCATTTAGCCTATTTGAGTTATCAACTATTGGAGTCCTTGTTGCCTAGCCACATTTTTTCTGAGCAATTTAGCCAGTTAATCGACAAGCTAAACGCTATGAAGTTGGCCCATGCCAAAGAACACATAGTGCAAATCTCAGTGGAAGCAAAGTCAATTCCATTACTTTCATGGCTTGGTGCGCAAACTCAGTACCCACGTATTTATTGGCATGGCCGTGAGAAACAAGAAGAAGTAGCTGCTATCGGCGCATGTAAAGATTTTAAGCAAGAACAAGAGATTGATGATGAGTTATTAGCATCAATTTACCAATCTCAACGTGGTAAAAGCAGTAATCAAGACATTCGCTATTATGGCGGTGTCGCTTTCGACCGTACCGTAGAATGCTGGCCTGATTTTGGTCGCACTCGCTTTGTACTACCTCGTATTGAACTGCGTCGTCATGGAAATATTGTCAAATTGCTGGTCAATCTCAATTTTGAAGATACTGATCAACAGACAGAGTGCGAAGCAGCAATTGAAGCTATTAAACAATTAAAACCTGCAAAACCACTATCTCCACCTAACAAGTTGCCGTTAATGGGTCGTAGTGATTTACCTAACTATCAACGTTGGAAAGAGTTAGTGGAACAGGTAACTCAGCCAAAGTTTAATCAAACCACTCCAAAAGTGGTGCTTTCTCGTCAAACGCAACTTGAAATCAATGATGTCGTTGATCCTTGGATGGTGCTGGCGTGTTGGCAAGGTCGCAATCCGAATAGCTTCCAATTTGGTTTTCAGTTTAGCCCTGAAAGAACCTTCATTTCTTGTTCACCAGAGCGTTTGTATTTACGCAGACAAAAAGAGCTGTTTACAGAAGCACTAGCTGGGACAACTGTACGCGGATTAAACCAGGAAGAAGATGATTTTTTGGCGACTCAATTGCTGGAAGACACTAAAAATAGTCATGAAAACCAGTTAGTCAGACAACAAATTGTCGACGTATTAACTCCGCTAAGTCACTATGTTGGTGCTGATGAGTCAGCTAAAATTTTCAAACTAACACATATCCAGCATTTACATCGTTCAATTCGTGCTGAGTTGAAAGCAGGGGTAAATGACTTTCAGTTACTCCAAGCTCTGCACCCAACACCCGCAGTTGGCGGCCTACCTAAAGAGTCTGCATTAAGCTTTATTCGTCAGCGCGAAGGCTATAACCGCGGCTGGTATGCTGGCGCTTGTGGTTACTTAAATAAATATGAAAGTGAATTTTCAGTCGCTATTCGCAGCGCATTAATCGAGCCTGGTCGAATAAACCTCTTTGCAGGTGCCGGCATTGTTGCAGGTTCTGATCCACTTGCCGAATGGCAAGAGCTTGAAAATAAACTCACGACAATATTATCGATATTGGTTGAGCTATAACTCTCATTGTTTGCTTAACCTACTAATTAAGTAAGTTTGCACTGCCGTATCGCTTTTATCGTTGCATGCTATAAGCCTCTTTATTCAAAACAAGTCCCAAAATCACAATTGATGGTTGCATCTTCTTATTTGCTCTCTATAATGCGTCCTCCTTGGCGTAGCTGACGATTTTTACTGCAACTTGGATAAAAACCGATACGTTAGCGATAATCAATAAAATAATACTGCCAACCTCATTCAAATACGGGTTCCCTCACCCCGTCTAACCCAATAAAAAGGCTACAAGATGTTAAAACTATCTCAGGCGCAATGTCGTCGAGCACTGATGTTTCTGGTCAGTTTTCATATTATTATTATTTGTGCCAGTAACTACTTGGTACAACTCCCTTTTCAAATATTTGGCTATCACACCACTTGGGGGGCTTTCAGCTTTCCATTTGTATATTTAGCAACAGATCTTACTGTGCGTATTTTTGGCCAAAAGGCTGCTCGCAGTATTATTTTCAAAGCCATGCTTCCCGCTTTACTGATTTCCTATGTTATGGGCGTCATTTTCCATCAAGGGGCTTTTCAGGGCACATCGTCGTTAGCTGAATGGAATCAGTTTGTATTCCGTATCGCTTTCGCCAGTTTTGTGGCTTATCTTGTTGGCCAACTGATGGACATCACAGTGTTTGCCAAGATGCGTAAAGCAAAAGCATGGTGGATTGCTCCTGCTGCCTCAACCTTGTTTGGCAACCTTGTTGATACTATCGTCTTTTTCAGTGTCGCATTTTACGCCTCAACAGATACCTTTATGGCGCAGCACTGGCCAGAAATCGCAATGGTCGATTACGCATTTAAGCTCATCGTCAGCTTAGGTTTGTTTTTGCCAGCATACGGGGTGTTACTGAAAATCTTAAGCGACAAGTTAATCGCGACTCCAACAGAGTCTGGTGCTGTTAACCCTAATCAAGCACGAAAGGTCTAAGCAACTAAACCTTTTTAGCTAGCCGTTTTTGCTGTTAATTTGATCAGCGCGGCATTTTTTAACCAATGCCGCCACCACACTGGTACGATGAGTTATAATGCGCCAGTGTTTTTTGCTGTTAGCAAATTAAGCCTGCTTATATTCACGCATGCCTTTGTTTAGTTGACAGCCCAGTGGAAAATAAAATGTTAAATATCCAAATTCAAGCTCACACAGAGCTCACAGCAGAAGTTGCTGAACAATTAGCAGCGTTAACTGCTCGCATCCATGAACTAGACCACGCTCAATCTATTGAATCGTTACAACAGCGTCTAGCAAACAAGCCATGCTTGATCTTATTTGCCTATGTTGAAGGTGATTTAGCTGGTTTTAAATTGGGTTACCAGACTGATGAAGACTGTTTTTACAGTTGGTTAGGTGGTGTTGAGGCTGACTTTCGTCAATTAGGTTTAGCCAAGTCGATGCTTGAGTACCAAGAGAAATGGGCTACTAAACAAGGATTCCGTCGCCTTGAGGTAAAAACCCGCAACCAATTTAAAGCGATGCTAAACATGTTAGTTGCAAATCAATATCAGATTACTCAGGTTGAGCATCATGACAACATAGCTCAAAACAAACTTTTTTTACAAAAAACACTGTAAAAATAGGTGCTTACCAAAAAAACAAAGAGTGTAGTTACTTGTTATACCGATTAACAATAATGTTGAAATTAATTGACTAATTAACTTGCAAACGCAAATGATAATGATTACTATTTAGTTGCGTTCCAAAACTCAGTTAAGATTAATAGCTTCATCTCCTATTAACCCCTCTGAGAATTAGCACATCATTGCTCAAACACTCTTTGAAGGCCAGGCTCATCACCTGGCATTTTTTTGCCTAAAATTTAATAACTTAAATTTATTGCTACCCAAATCATCAACTCAAATTTAACTCATATTTTTATTTTTAAATGCCCAACACTTGATTAAATCCCACTTAACGTCATGTTTTAACTGTAATTTTAGTCTTTGTTGCTAATTAAACATTTAAACTGCAGGTGTAAAGGGAATGTAAAGTTGTTAATAAACATCAATAAATGATTGCAAACGATAATGAGAATGATTACTATTTATATGCGTTCCAAAGCTCAGTTTAGTTAATAGCTTCATCTCCTATTAACCCTCTGAGTATGCAAGCACGACATTGCTCACACACTCTTTGTGGCCGGGTTCATCACCCGGCTTTTTTTTGTCTAAAATTTAATACGAGCTAGGGTCTGTTGGTCTTTGCTGGTTAAGTTTTGTTCGAATAAAAAGCGTTTTAATTAAGGTGGGTGGATTGATGCCTAGTCATCTAAGCAACTCTTCATTTAAAAAGATTCATCCAACAAAGAGTAAAACACTTTTTGTCGAATCCTTTGGGCAAGGTTTGTTGGCGATTTTTACTGCGTTATCGACTTTTTATGTAGGATAACTACACCACAAAGTCTCTGCCTTGTATAAGTGGCCAACAATTCGCCGCAAAAATAACCTTGAAAGATCAACTGGCCCTAAACTATCGTGTCGTCAACTGCGCCAAAGTGTAATCCATCATAAGGATTATCAGCCTGCTCTTCTTTAGCCTTATGATAAATACCAATGGTAAATACAGTGCCTTTACCAAGAGTGGATTTCACCTCTATCGTGCCACCTATACGTTTAATAATACCGTAGCTAAGCGATAGTCCTAAACCTGTACCGTCTTTACGTGTGGTATAAAAAGGGTCAAAAATGCGGCTTAAGCGTTCTGGCGCAATACCTACCCCTTCATCTTCTACTTCAACTTTAACACCAACAATTTTTCCACTCTCAATCCAGTCGTCAGCCCTGATCCAAATTCTACCTTTACTCTCAATAGCATGCGCAGCGTTGACCACGAGATTAATCAACACTTGAATGACCTGTGGACGGTTAACCTGCACTTCTGCAGTGGTATTGATTTGCTGAATAAGCTCAACTTTTTGCTTTTCAATTGAATGACGGACAAGTACCAATACTTCTTCAATCATTGACTCAACTTGATGCATTTCAAGCGGGGCATTGAATTCACCAGGGCGGCTATATTGCAATAAACTACGAATAATCGTGCTTATTCTGCCCACCTGCTGGATCACTAGCTCAATTTCTTCTTCAACTACATTTGCATTGGGGCCTAGCTCATACTTCATCAACTCCATGTTCCCCAAAATCACTGCAGTAGGGTTATTAATCTCATGGGCAATACCAGCAGTTAACTCACCTAATGCGGTCAGTTTTTCGTTAGTAACCAGCTGTTGACGGGTTTCATTCAATAAGGCAACGTTACGCTGTAACTCTTCAGTTTTATCTTGCAAGCTTCGTGTCCGTTCTTCAACTTTGACTTCAAGCTGCTCGGCTGCAGACTGGATCTGCAAGTTACGGCGCTGCAATAAATCCAGCATATGATCAAATTGTTCAGCCAGATTAGAAAGCTCATTGTCTCTATCTAGTCCAAGCTCTCCAATGCGCAAATCACGCCCAGACTGAACAGCCTTTACCACATGGTGAATACGTTCAATCGGTTCCAATAAACTGTTTGCGCCACGATAAACTAGAAAGCCAGAAACAAGCAGCACTAACATTAAAATAGTGCCTAATTCGATGATGTTTAAGATATAGGTATGAATGAATGGCGCTTCAGAGAAGCCGGTGTAGATCATCCCAATACGATTGCCACGGATGTCAACTAACGGCGAATAACCCGAAATAAACCAATCATTAAGCACAAAAGCGCGATCAACCCATGGGGTTCCGTCAATCAGCACTTTCTGGCGAACTTCTTCTGAAACCAATGTTCCTAATGCACGAGATTGAAGATCTTTTCGTGGTGCAAACATATCCATCGGCACGTTAGTACTAATGCGCGCGTTGTCTAAAAATATGGTGACAGTACCAATTGAACGCTCCGGAAGCGTGCCTTTGTCGTAAACAAGGTCGCGAATATGGTCGACAATAGCGGTGTCACGATTAAACAAAGTTGCACCGTCTAAATACCAGCTAACTTGACCTGTTTTATCTGGAATTGGCAGCAGTGTCCGGCTTAACATGCCCCTAGTTTCCGCAAGCTTTGTAGGCTCTTCTGCACGCATAGTTGCAGACAATGGAACCCTTGCCAGTTCAGCCAAATTCGGATCTAGCCTGTCTAATCGTTTAGCAGATAACACCATTAAGCCTGAAAAGGCCTTATTTTCAACTCTAGGCAACATCTGACGTAAATCGGGATCGGCATTGGCTTCTTCTAGCCTAATTAAACGTAAAACGTCTAGCTGGAGAATATCTTTTTGCTGTTTAAGGTATCGATTGAGCGCGACTAATTCGCTCTTATTACCTTTATCGACCTCTAAGAAAGCATTTTGAAAGTCCCAAGATTCACTGACATTATACAACTGAATTTCTTGCTGCTTTTGCACCTGCTCTAAAGTATTAGTGGCCACAGTCAAATCAGCTTTCACTTTCATAAACAGCTGCTTGCCCGTGTAACTGATATTCCAGTAAATAGTGATAAAGACTAGACTAATTAGGGTAAGTAAAATGGGTAGCAAGGTTAAAATCAAAATGCGATAACGCACCTTGGCCTGCATTTGCTGCCAACTGACTCCGAAAAACTGACTAAAAGCTGACACGATTTAGTCTTCCTTATCCGATTCGATTTCGAACCATTCTTTATATTTTCGATCCAGTGTTTTACGAGAAACACCAAGATCCCTTGCAGCTGCGGACTTATTGCCGCTATGGGCATCAACAACACTCATAACATGCTGCTTTTCAACTTCCTTAAGTGGCCAACTTAGTGGATAGCCCGCTTGTGCCACTAATTCAGTTTGTTCATTTTTCTTCCAATATTCTGCTGGTGGCTTACCCAATAGAATACAACGCTCAATCATGTTTCGTAGTTCACGTATATTGCCTGGCCACTCATGTTGTTGCAGTACTTGTAAGTCTTCATGACTCCATACGACTTCTTTTACCCCAAGCTCACGAGCCAGTTGCCAGGTAAAGTGATGGGTTAACTCAATCACATCTTCAGGGCGAGTACGTAGCGGCGGAATTAAAATATTCAGGACATTTAAGCGGTAATATAAATCGCTACGGAAATTACCTTCGGCCACTTCTTCCGATAAAGTGCGGTTAGTTGCAGCAACGACTCTGACATCGATAGCGACTTCTTTCTCACTACCAACAGGTCTGATTGCTTTTTGCTCAAGCACTCGCAACAATGCCGTTTGCATTTTCATTGGCATTTCACCAATCTCATCTAAAAAGATCGTACCGCCAGTGGCAAAGTGGAACAAACCTTCACGATTACCTTTTGCACCAGTGAAAGCACCGGCTGTGTGACCAAATAGCTCACTGCCTAGTAACTCAGGGGCTATTGCTCCACAGTTAACTGGCACAAATGGTCCTGTACGCCCGCTTAGCTGATGCAATTGGCGTGCGACAAGCTCTTTACCTGTACCAGATTCACCTTCAATCAATACCACTGCATTTGTTGGCGCTACTCGTTCAATAACCTGCTTCACTTCTATCATCGAATCACTATTACCTATCATAGTGGTTGAATGGCCACTAGACAGCTCTCGACGGAGCATAAAATTTTCACGCTTTAATAAGCGGCGTTCAATACAGCGGTCAACCGAAGTCATCATTTGCTCTAAATGAAACGGTTTCATGATAAAATCTGAGGCGCCAGCTCGCAGCGCTTTAATCGCCACATCCATATCCGCATAACCGGTCATGAAAATAATGTCAGAGCGGCGCTCTTTTTCATTTAACGCTTCATGCCATTCAATCCCTGAACGATCAGGTAAACGAATATCGACAATTAATAAGTCAAAATGGCCGCGGCTACGAAGCTTTTCAGCTTCCTCAATAGTGGATGCCGTTTCGACTAACGCAAACTTCTTTGATAGTGCCTTTTTAAGGAAGCTGCGCATTCCTGGCTCATCATCAACAATCAATACCGAAACAGCAGTAGGTAACGGTTTTGAATTTGATTCATTATTGTTCATAGGGCTTCTACTTTGGACATTTTGACTAGATTTAACATTATCGTACCACTAAAAAATCACTAGTGGGTCAGTTTGCCCTACAGAATTTGAACTGTGGGACAATTTGTCTGTAAACCTTTGATTCATCATGAGACCTTGATCACAATTCCATTTTTGTCGTGATCAGCATATTCTTGCAACAAATTGGCACACTAATTGCCTTTACCCAATTGTAACGGGTATATATTTACCCTCATTTTCGAAATACATTAATTGGCACGGCTTGGTGCCTTTGCAGTTTAGTATTTTCAAGGAGCTAGAATGTTTAATTTTAAATCAGGGTTAACCGCAGTAATCGGTATGGCACTTATGGGAAGCACAATGGTAAGTGATACCGTTGAAGCAACCGAAGTCATCAAGTTAGCCACAACCACCAGCACAGATAATTCTGGTCTTTTACGCGCTATTTTGCCAACGTTTGAAGCGGAATCGGGTTACAAAGTACAAGTGATTGCAACCGGCACGGGCAAAGCATTAAAGCTTGCACGTCAAGGAGATGTAGACGTTGTGATGACTCATGCTCCTGCTGCTGAAGCTAAATTTGTCAATGAAGGTTACGGTACAACCCCTCGTGGAATTATGGAAAATGACTTCGTTGTTTTAGGTCCTAAAGATGACCCAGCCAAAATGTCAGGCAGTAAAGATGTGGTTGAAGCGTTTAAAAAAGTTGCAACAAATAAAAGCACTTTCATCTCTCGCGGAGATAATTCTGGCACCAACATGAAAGAGCTCGCAATTTGGAAAGAAGCTTCTGTAACACCAGATTTTTCAGGCTATACTTCTATTGGTCAAGGCATGGGTAAGACTTTACTGATGGCAGATGAAAAACAAGCGTACACATTAACTGATCGTGGTACGTTTGTTGCTTACAAATCTAAATTAGATTTAGCAATTACTTTTGAAGGTGGTGCTGCATTAGCCAACCCTTATCAAATCATGCTAATTAATGCAGAAAAATATCCTGAGTTAAATCATCAAGGAGCGAAAGCATTGAGCGATTGGTTTATTAGCCCGCAAGCTCAGCAGATGATTAACGATTTTAAAGTTCAGGGAGAACAATTGTTTAAGGCAACATATAAGTAATGAATGAAGGCTGGTTAGCCCTAATGCAGCAAGCTTTTAGCTTGCTGCTTTCTTTAGACCCAGACGTATGGTCTATCATAAGTGTTTCTTTTTCGGTTTCTTTTGCGGCATTAATCATCACATTAATTCCGTCGATCATGCTTGGATTTTTACTCGCCTCTTACCAATTTCCTGGACGTTGGTTTGTCACTAATATCGTCCAAACATTACAATCTATCCCTACCGTCGTTATAGGTTTACTTGCCTACTTGTTACTGACCCGAAATGGGCCTTTAGGTGACTTACGCTGGCTGTTTACCCAACAAGGTATGATCCTTGGGCAAATGATGATTTGCGCTCCGGTATTAATTGCTTTATCACAAGCCGCTTTTAGCAGCATTGATAAACGTGCTTATGAAACATCACGTACATTAGGAGCTTCATGGCAACGTGCGATATGGACTGTTTGTCGTGAATTACGCGTACCATTATTACTTGCTGTTATCGCTGCATTTAGCCGTATCCTTACTGAAGTGGGCTGTTCGATGATGGTCGGCGGTAATATTTTGCACCATACTCGAAATATTCCCACAGCTATTGCACTTGAGACCAGTAAAGGTGACTTTGCCCAAGCGATTGCTTTAGGTCTAGTATTATTAATTTTAGCCATTGTGATTAACTTCGCTATCGGCTCTTTGCGTGGTAAAGCCATGCCTAGGAGTCAATAATGACCGCTAAACTCATTGCAAAAGATATCCGTATTAACTTTAAAGAACGCGAGCTATTTAAGTTTGATGGCTTATCTTTTTGCGAAGGTGACGTGATTTATCTTCAAGGGGATAACGGCAGCGGCAAGTCAACTTTGATGAAATTAATCGCGGGCATCATTAAACCCAGTTCTGGTGAAGTGACCGCCACAGGGTTTGCGCCTAAAAAGTGGTGGCAGTCAAATTCATTACTTGGCAAAGCGGTATATTTACATCAACATGCTTACCTGTTTGATGGTTCGGTTGAATACAACTTACGCTATGCTCTGCCGAAAGGCCATTATAGCCCACAAGAACAGCAAGCCAGAATTAACCAAGCAATTGAAATGGCACAACTTGGCTCACTACTAAAAAGTGATGCTACTGATTTATCTGGCGGAGAAAGGCAACGCTTAGCTCTTGCTAGAGCATGGATATCCCAACCTAAGTTGCTCATGCTTGATGAACCTATTTCTAACATGGATAAACAGTCTCAAAAGCTAGTTTTAGCCATGATTAATATTTTAAAACAACAAGGTACAGGCTTACTAATTAGTAGCCACCAAACCTGTGGGTTAACAGCTTTGTGCCAAAAACACTGGCATATTTCAGAGCAAAAAGTTGTTGAAAGTAACCATATACCTCGCTTTGAGCAGTCTCAGGAGTTTCACTATGTCAGTGCAAATTGATGCGGTGATTTTAGCTGGCGGTATGGCCAGAAGAATGGGTGGTATCGACAAGGGCTTAGTAGAACTCAGCGGCAAACCGATGATCGCCCACACCATCGAACGTGTAAAGCCTCAAGTTGATCGTATTATGATTAATGCTAACCGCAATCAAGAGCAGTATTCTGCTCTTGGGTTTAATGTGATAAGCGATAAAGAAAGCGGTTATTTAGGCCCATTAGCGGGAATGGTCACAGCCATGGGGAATACCCAGGCTGACTTACTACTTGTAGTGCCTTGTGATAGCCCTATGCTACCTAACGATTTATGTGAGCGTATGCATGCATCTCTAAAAGATGCCGACGCTGACATTGTGGTTGCCAGCGATGGTGAGCACCAACAGCCTGTCGTCATGTTATTAAAGCCGCATTTGAAAGATTCAATGCAAGCTTTTCTTGATGCTGGCGACCGTAAAATTTTCCTTTGGTATGAACAACACAAATACGTCGTCACCAGTTTTGCCGACCAACCGAATGCATTTGTAAATGTGAATACACTTGAACAAAAACTTGTCATCGAGAATGCCAAATAACCTGTGGCAACACAGCGATAAGTCAACAATGAGGTCTTTATGAGTATACCGTTTTCCAATCCGCTTAATATTCCAGTTCTCGGATTCTGTGCCTACAGTGGCACCGGTAAAACCACCTTATTAAAGCAATTGATCCCTGAGCTTAATCGCCGTGGTGTTCGTTTAGCTGTCATTAAGCACGCTCATCATAATTTCGATGTTGATATCCCTGGTAAAGACAGCTACGAAATGCGTAAAGCTGGTGCGAAGCAAATGTTGGTTGCCTCGCATGTTCGCTGGGCATTAATGACCGAAGATGCTGTTGAGGGTGATCCGCAGCTACCGCATTTATTAGCACAAATTGAAGCTGATAAAGTGGACATCGTTTTGGTCGAAGGTTTTAAAAAGCTCGAATTACCAAAAATTGAATTACACCGAGCAGCACATGGTAAGCCACTTATTCATACCCACGATGATAATATCGTCGCTATCGCTTGCTGTGATGACACCGAAACACCAGCAGAACTCACTCGCTTAGATTTAAACAATGTCGGCCAAATCGCAGACTTTGTTATTGAGTATCAAACAAACTGGCAAGCTCCTGATGTTGAGTTACCAATCCCAACTAAAGCCACGCCTGTTTCTGATGAGCAAAAATTCTTATCGGTTGCTCAAGGTTTAGAGCAATTAATGGCGATGGTTACACCACTAACTGACAGCGAGCACGTTTCGATTGATGACGCATCAAATCGTGTTTTGGCCGCTGATGCTATTTCGCCAGTGAATGTACCGCAACAAACGAACTCGGCAATGGACGGCTATGCATTTGCTTATAGCAAAGATAATAGTCCTAGTAATCCTGTTGCTCCGCTTAAGTTAATGGGGGAAGTCCTAGCGGGTCACGAATACCCAGGCACCTTAGCTGCTGGCGAAGCGGTGCGTATTATGACAGGCGCAACTGTGCCACAAGGTGCAGACACAGTAGAAGCTCGCGAACTGGTAATCGAGCAAGATGGCCAAGTACAGCTACAAGGTAAAATTCTTGCAGGTCAACATGTTCGTTTAGCCGGTGAAGATATTGCAAAAGATGCACTTGCTCTAGCAAAAGGTCACCGCCTACATGCCGCTGAACAAGGTTTATTAGCCTCATTAGGGCTACCAAAAGCCAATGTGGTTAAACAGCCGACTATCGCTGTATTTTCAACGGGCGATGAAGTCAGCCAACCAGGTGAGCCATTAAAAGCGAACTGTATTTACGACTCTAACCGTTACACCATTAAATCAATGGCGCAAAAGTTAGGCTGTAAAGTCATCGACCTAGGCATTATTGAAGATAGCGAAGCCGCATTAACAACAGCTTTATCTCAAGCAAGTGTTGATGCCGATATTGTTATCAGCTCAGGTGGCGTATCAGTAGGAAATGCTGACTACATCAAAACAGTACTCGCGAAGATTGGCGAGATTAACTTCTGGCGCATTAACATGCGCCCAGGACGACCTTTGGCATTCGGTAAAGTAAATGACAGCTTGTTCTTTGGTTTACCAGGTAACCCAGTGGCGGTAATGGTGTCATTTTTACAGTTCGTGCAACCTGCCATTCGTAAGCTTGCTGGCGAAATCAACTATACGCCACAGTATTTGCCGGCGGTTACCGATAGTATCTTGCGCAGTAGAACTGGACGAACTGAATTTGTTCGTGGTCAATATTATCTAAACAATGATGGACGTTTACATGTTGCCTCAACAGGGGCGCAAGGTTCAGGGATGTTGAACTCAATGGTCAAAGCAAACTGTCTGATTGTTATCGGCGAAGCCGAAGATTCAGTTATGCCAGGCCAACAAGTCTACATTCAGCCTTTTGCTGAACTGTTATAACTAACTAAAAGATGTGCTAATTCATGAGTTTAATAGTCGACAAGTTTAACCGAAAAGTAGAGTACTTACGTTTATCGGTCACTGACCGTTGTGATTTTCGCTGTGTTTATTGTATGAGTGAAGATCCAAGCTTTTTACCTAGAGAACAGGTATTAAGCCTTGAAGAACTTGCATGGATTGCACAGGCTTTTACCGAGTTAGGCGTGAAGAAAATTCGCTTAACTGGCGGTGAGCCATTAGTTAGAACCGACTGCGATAAATTAATTGAGTTACTCGGTCAACTACCGGGCTTAGATGACTTATCGATGACCACTAATGGTTCACGCTTAAGTAAACTGGCTCAGCCAATGCATGATGCAGGCCTTAAGCGCCTAAACATCAGTTTAGATACCTTAAACCCTGATCTATTTACCGAAATGACTCGCAATGGCAAAGTCGAACGTGTGATTGCGGGAATTGATGCCGCAAAAGCTGCAGGCTTTAAGCACATTAAAATCAATGCGGTAATTTTACGTGGTAAAAACGATCATGAAGTCATTGATTTAATCAATTTCTGCCGTGAGCGAGAACTCGACATCGCCTTTATTGAAGAAATGCCATTAGGTGTCATGGACGAGCGTAAACGCAGCCGTCACTGCTCAAGCGAAGAAGTCAGAGGTATCATTGAAGATGCTTACCCATTAATCCCTTCAAGTAAACGTACCGGTGGCCCAGCTCGTTATTACAAGATGGCCGACAGTGATATCCATATCGGTTTCATTTCACCTCACAGTAACAACTTTTGCCACGAATGTAATCGCGTTCGCGTGACAGTAGAAGGTCGTTTATTGTTATGCTTAGGTAATGAGAACTCCGTTGATTTGAAATCAATCGTCCGTGAATTTCCTGGCGATATTGGCAAACTTAAAGATGCTATATTAGAAGGCATACAACACAAACCCAAAGAACATTATTTTGGCACGGATGATGACGTGCAAATCTTACGTTTTATGAACTCAACTGGCGGCTAGTGAACGTCAACCTCAGTTAACGAAAGGTGATGCCGAATAATGCATCACCTTTTTTATTATCTTTAATGCTCATTAAAACTAACATTGCACTCGCTAAACTAATCACTTTTTGCTCAACACCATTTTGCTATACACTATGTCTTACAATAGAAATCACAATCATAATGCATTAGTTTATGGCGCTATCTCGAAAAAAATGGAATAACATCCTCATCATAGCCTGCGTATTCATGGTCGCAGTGCTGACCTTCATTGATTCCAAAACCAACCAAATGCCTGAGGATGCCCACGCATTATTTGATGTTCAAAACCAATTAACCCAATTACAATTTAGTGGTATTTGGCTTAATAAATCAGATAAAAAATGGAGTTGTGAGGAAACGGTATTGAACTGTCAGCCTTTAGCGACAGCTTGGTCTGAACTGGTAATTTCAACCATTAATATGACCGAAGATGAGCTTAAATTGTTGCCGTCCCCGTTACCATTGAGCATTGCAATTAACCACCAGCCACAAGCTCAACATTGGCAATACTATCCACAGCAAGGCTTATTGCGGTCGGCAGCTGAGAACTGGTATCAAATTCCGCCAAGTTTACGAAGTGATCTAATACCCGTTATCTCTAGTAGATAACCTAATAAAAACCATATTTAAACGTCACTGACATGGATACTTATGCCTGAATTACCCGAAGTTGAAGTCACCAAACAAGGTATATCTCCACACCTTGTGGATCAGACTGTTCGAGATCTCGTCATTAGAAATGCCTCTCTACGCTGGCCGGTGCCTGACATCTGTAAAAACATCATTGGCCAAACGATTAAACAAGTTCGTCGCCGTGCGAAGTATCTCCTTATCGATACCGATGCGGGCATTACGATAGTACATTTAGGCATGTCAGGAAGCTTACGTATATTGCCTGCCAATACGCCCGTTGAAAAGCACGACCATATCGACCTAGTGTTAGAAAATGGTCGAGTACTGAGATATAACGACCCTCGCAGGTTTGGCGCTTGGCTTTGGTACGAGCTACCAGAAGAGGCTCATCCGTTGCTGATAAAACTCGGCCCTGAACCCCTAAGCGATGACTTTAACCCACAGCAGTTACAAGCAGCATTAGCCAACAAGAAAAAAGCCATTAAGCTATGCCTTATGGACAACCATATCGTCGTTGGCGTTGGGAACATTTATGCCAATGAGGCGCTATTTGCAGCAGGTATTCATCCACAAGCAGCGGCAGGAAATATCGATATAGAAAGACTGACGATATTAGTGAGTGAAGTAAAACAGATCCTTGCCCAAGCGATTAAGCAAGGTGGCACCACGTTGAAAGATTTTACCAATGCCGACGGTAAACCTGGCTACTTCGCTCAAAAGCTCCATGTTTATGGCCGCGGTGGTGAAACTTGTACCGAGTGCGGTAATTTGCTCAGCGAAATAAAGCTCGGCCAGCGCACCACCGTATTTTGTGGGCAGTGCCAAACACGATAACCTTGTAACCATACCTTTAGAAAAAGTAAAACAAAAAAGCCTCAACTTGATTTTCTCGTTGAGGCTTTTTAAGAACTAAGAGACTATTTTGTTTTGTTGTTTTTAATTTTTTGAATGACAGAGCTGGCAACATCAGTATGAACAAACTGGCTCACATCTCCACCGTGCAGCGCAACTTCTTTCACTAAGGTTGATGAGATAAACGAATTCTCTTCAGCCGGAGTCAAAAAGACACTTTCTAGATCAGGACTTAAGCGACGATTCATATTGGCCAACTGAAATTCATACTCAAAATCAGACACAGCACGAAGTCCCCTGACTAATACACTGGCGTTTTGCTCTTTAGCAAAATCAACCAGTAAGCCGGTAAACCCCACGACTTCAACATTATCAAGATGAGCAGTAACCAAGTTTACTTGAGCTACACGTTCTTCAAGTGTAAAAAGAGGCTGTTTTGAAGGGTTTGAAGCAATGCCGATAATCACATGGCGAAACAATTTCGCCGCTCGCTCAATCAAATCAGCATGTCCATTTGTGACAGGATCAAAAGTACCCGGATAAATCGCGCGTCTATGCATTTGGCTTATTCACTTTAAGTGTGATTTATTGATAGAAAGTAATACACTCAATTAAGATTCATTTCTTAACTAAGATACAATACTCATGAAACTAAGAGTTGGCTGAATAATACTACAGGGACTTAGATTACAGCAAAATTAAATATGCAGGATACAGGTAACACAGTCCGAATATTTCTTATGTCACGTATTAGCTAAAGACGTCGTTACAAGGTAAAATCGCATAACTTGTTAGACTCCTCGGCCATAATTTTGAATAACCCTCCTTTAAAAGCTCTTTTAGTTTTTGGTACTCGCCCTGAAGCTATAAAAATGTGCCCTCTAGCTAAAAGTCTTTTAGCTGATCCACGCTTTGAAGTAAGAGTTTGTGTCACCGCTCAGCATAGAAAAATGCTAGATCAAGTTCTTGAAATTTTTGAAATAAAACCTGACTACGACTTAGACTTAATGAAGCAAGGCCAGACATTAGAATGGCTAACAAGCACCATTATCGAAAAAGTCAGTGTAGTGATTGAAGACTTTAAACCACAATTAGTACTTGTACACGGTGATACCACGACATCATTTGCAGCCGCCTTAGCTGCATTTTATAAAAAAGTTGATATTGGACACGTTGAAGCAGGATTAAGAACCGGTGATATTCACTCCCCTTGGCCAGAAGAGGCCAATAGAAAACTCACCTCTACTTTAACTAGACTGCATTTCGCTCCAACCCAAAGCGCTGCAGACAACTTACAACAAGAAAACGTGCCTACAGAGCAAATCTTTGTAACAGGAAATACTGTGATTGATGCCTTACACACAACAGTGAAGCATATTAAAGACGCAAACTACCAAGCCGCCACCTTGTCAAAACTTATCGAGACGATAAAGAATAAGAAACTCATATTGATCACTGGTCACCGCAGAGAGAACTTTGGTCAAGGTTTCGAGAACATTTGCTTAGCTTTAAAAGAGATCGCCCAAAACAATCCTGATGTCGTGTTAATTTATCCGGTTCATTTAAACCCTCAAGTCCAAGAGCCAGTCAACAGACACCTTTCTGGTATTGAGAATTTTCACTTAATTAATCCATTAAATTATCAGGACTTTGTATTTTTAATGGACAGAGCCGATATTATTTTAACGGACTCAGGTGGAATTCAAGAGGAAGCTCCTTCACTGCATAAACCCGTATTGGTATTAAGAGATAAAACAGAACGCCCAGAAGCCGTCAAAGCAGGCACAGTCAAACTGGTGGGTACCAACCAACAAAGTATTACTTCCGCTGTTGAAACATTGCTCAAAGACGCTTCATCTTTTGAAGAACTCTCCAATCCATACGGAGACGGCCAAGCTTGTCAGAGAATAAAACATATCATCGCAACAACTTATAGGTTGTAACCATGAAATCTATTTATATTATTTACAGGGCGATGTTTAACCATCACGGTGAAGTGAATATCATTGGTGGGATTGAGAATTATATTCTCAGTTTAATTGAAACATTTGAAGTAAAGGGTTGGCAAACACACATAGTTCAGCCTGCCCAAAAACCGTTTACGGTCATAAAAGAGACTCATACTATTCATGGCATTAATACTGGTTGGTATAGGGGTAACTCTAAAAAATACGCATTAGCTAAATGGGTTGAAACGCAAGCCAACGGTGATGACATTGTCATTTTCGCAACGGATTCCTATGCCGTTAACATTAAAAGCCTAAAGACCATTGCTGTTCAGCACGGTGTATCTTGGGATAAACCAAGAGCTTCGCAAACTGCACTTATGCAATTAGTATCATCTTTAGCCAATCATATTAAATATTTAACTTATACCAATAAAAGTAATGCATTAGTTTGCGTTGATCATAATTTTATTAATTGGTACCGCACCTGGTTTGATGTCAAAAATATCAAGGTCAAAGTTATTTATAACTTTTTTCACCAGCAAGTGTCAGAAAATGCCTTTGATGATAAATGGCAAATTGAACAAAACTCCTATTCTATAAAGCTCATCATTGCTAGACGCTTTGTTGATTACCGTGGCATTGCCATGATAATCCCTGTCATTGAGCAATTAGTTAATACTTACCCAAACTTAGTGGTGACATTTGCAGGAGAAGGACCTTTAGAGGCTGAACTAAAAGCAACATTTAAAAATCACCAACAAGTACAAGTCACTCAGTACAAACCCGAGCAGAGTTTCGAAGTGCATCAAACACATCATTTTGCTGTTATCCCAACACTAGGCTCAGAAGGCACATCACTTTCAATGATTGAGGCTATGGCTGCTGGGTGTTTAGTGATTAGCAGTAATGTTGGTGGTCTTTCTAATTTAATATTAAATGGCCATAACGGACATTTAATAATGCCAGATGCCACTGAGTTTAAAAAAGTGCTTGAGCAAGCTATTCTCGATATCGAAGGCAGTAGAAAGCTTGCATTTCAAGGCCATCAATCCATTAAGCATGTATGCTCATTCGAACATTGGCAGCAGCAATGGGTTGGCTTAATTGAAGATCTCACAGACTAAAAGAGCATACCAAAGTATGCTCTTTGCTTAATTGTTTAATTGCTTAATTGCTTAATTGCTTAATTGCTTAATTGCTTAATTGCTTAAGTTAGAAATTTGGGGCAGTTTGCGGCTATTTAATCTGACTTTTATTTCAAATGAAATTTTCTGCCAAATACGCTTTAGTGGACGTTTTTTAGCAAAACTTCTGTTTTCTAAAGAACCTATTTCACTCTCAAAATCGGCTTCTAATACTGGAAATGGTCTAACGACAAAGCAGTCCAATTTTTTTTCAAACCAATATTGGATATCAATATCCACAGGCCTTGCTATAGGCATTGCTGTTGCTAATAATTTTTTAGCACCCGTTAATGAAACAAACTGTCCTCTTGTTGAGGATGGCAGTTTCAAACAAGTGCCTAATGAGAACTGGTCATTAAGCGCAATCGGATCAATCACTTCTTTTTGCTTACGACCATGGCACAGCTTGATGTAGTCCCACTTTTGTTGCAGCTTCCCAACACTATCAATTAAGTCACTCATACCTTTATCGAGTATTGAGTCATCTTCAAGTATCAACGCATAGTCAATGTGATTATCAACCATCTTATTCCAGCAATTAACATGGCTCAAATAACAACCTAACTCACCAACATTAAGCACTTTGTCATATTTTGCCAAGTTAGTTTTTTGGTCGAAAATTCGACTTATTTCTGAATCAGATAATTCTTTACCATACACTGCTGGCACTCTTTCATACTCAATGTTTAACTGAGTCAATTGTTGCCGCATAAAAGCCATTCTATCCGTGCTTTTATCTAAATTAATAACGAACACTTTAAACTGCATAATGTCTCTGTTTTCCATCCATGGCGTCATTTTATCATTTGCCGATATAATCCATGACGTTCGAGATCATGGGACTTTAGTCATTTAAATTTATGTTGTAAGTAAAAATCTAAAACTCGAAAATATCACGTTCTCAGCCATGCAAGCCCAACAATACGGTTAACCATTAATATTAATATCAACCCCATCTAATGATTAAGCATATTGGTTTGAATGAATACTACCTATTAGTTTAAGTAACTGATTTTGGTGTTATATTTAACTTTTGCTTTAACACGGTTGAACTCACATTGGGAGTATAATCAAAATACTCCATTTCACATGTGACTTTGGGGTACTTTCCTTTCCAGTCTGAACCAACTGAAATAGCATCTATATTGTATTGGTCAACAATGTCTTGCTTATTTTTATCAACTTGCGGAATAACCTCATCAACAAATCGATTGGCCTCTAAAATTGAAATCCTTTCTTCAAAAGGAATAATCGGAGGGCGCCCTTTCGACTTAATAATAAGTTCATCAGTGGAAACACCAACGATTAAATAATCACAAAGTTCTTTGGTTTTCTTAAGGATGTTTAAATGCCCTTGGTGAAAGATATCAAAGCAACCTGAAGTATACATTCTTCTATACGGTTTTTTAGCTTCAGTAACAACAGCTTCTGCCACATTGCAAAAATCACTCTTCAATGTTTTAAGCAACTCATCACGATAAATGGCTTCTAGCTGCAGCTCGTCGGCCAAACTTGGCGCTTTAGGCCAATGACTGTCAACAAACTCTTTTCCGCAAAAATCAACTGGAAACTCATAGCGAGGGATAATATGAAAGTGAACGGCAGGATCCACCATCATCAACATTAAATAATTTACTTTATTACAATCAAAACGGTACTTTAATACCTTTTCAATATCTGAAATGATTAGTTTCTGCTCATCTGAAGCCGCGTTTGAAATACCAGAGTAATGATGAACACTTTCCTTACAGACCAATACCATTGAACCAAGTGTAGGTTGTCCTGGTCTTAGCAGTAGGTTCCAATGCTGATAGCTTTTTATCAAACTTGCAGGGTAATCGAAAGTTCTCAGGGTAGATTGAGGCATAGTAAAAGTGTCTTCTTAGAGTGAGGGGGATATTTTAATTGAATTCGGTTTAAGCGTCTATAAAGAGCCTTAAACTCTGCTTATGTTCGTTTAGACAAGCTGCTATCAATTAAGTAATTTCTTTCGATTGTCTTATATCATTGAGCTAAATGATTTTTTGACAGCTTAACTTTCCATAACAGTAGTTTATATTAAACCATCTTTAAATTTGGAAACTTCAGCAATTCTTTAACTTTCAGAAAGATTGTTACATAATGGATAATAACTAGAGTGCTAAACACTGATTAAGTGAGGTTCAATGTGATCCTCACCTCATTAATGACTCCTTTTTTCGACCAAAATAATAAAGGCCGCTTTGATTTTATCGGCTTTGAAGCTCCCAATAGAAATACTTTTTAAAGAGAATGCTATGCTAATCGTGTTTGACACATTGAACGTATATTACTTACCCCAATATGTTCCAATCATCGAACAGCTTAAAAAACGAAATCATAACGTTAAGTTAATTTGTTATAGCAATAAAAATGATCAAAAAGCATTCTCAAACACCATTAATGATCTCAATGTAGATTGCCTCTGGGTAAAAGATAAACATGAAGCTAAGCAAACTTATATATCACTAAAACCTGATTGGATATTCTTTGGTAATGAGTGTGACTTCCTTGATGAAGTTCATCAATATTCTAAAACTGCACAATTAGGTCATGGCGTCGGCCCTAAACCTAGTTATTATCACAAATCAAAAACTCCAATGACGGTTAGATTTATTGAAGGTGAGCTGAGATTAAATAAAATCAAAGAGTATTATCCTAATGATACTTTTATCCAGGTGGGGTTCTCTAAGCTAGATCCAATGTTTAACCAAACTGAAACAGGGTTTGATTTATCCACTTTAGGTTTGAGTCCAGATAAACAAACCATCTTGTATGCGCCAACCTTTAACCCAAGTTCATTAGAATGCTTTCCAGATAACTGGCCAACAGATTTCACTGACTACAATATTTTAATTAAACCTCACTCGCTAACTCAAGTCAGAGAGCAATATAAAAAACAACGAGAAAAGCTCGCCGAATGGTCTAAATACGGCAATGTATATGTCGCTAAAGAACAAGATATTTCCTTACTACCATTTATGAAAAATGCAGATATTTTGCTCAGTGAAGCATCAAGCACTTTATTTGAATTTGCGGCATTAGGTAAGCCTGTAGTGGTGTGTAATTTTTTCAAATTGAAATGGTCTTATCGTGGCATTTTCAAATATCGTTTCGATAAGCGATTTGGTAAAGACAACGTTTTATATTCTGATATTGGTTATCACGTAAATGATTACCGCTCATTACTTTCTGCAATCCCTCAGCAATTGAATCAACCAGATGAGTTTAAAGAAAACCGTCTAAAATACACTTCGGATCATGTGGGCCCGACCGACGGTTTAGCATCAAGTAGAATTGTCGATTATTTAGAGCTAAACGCCTAAAATATTTTATTTCGAGTCATAACAAACTGAAATGAAAGTATATGGTGCTTCAATTTATCACTATTTTGATTATACGATTTTAATCATTTGACTTTCAGGTTATGCTTTATTATTACTTTTAAAGCATTAAACCTACATATGTCTATCATCTCTTCTGAACAGTTATCAAATAGCAAACGCTTGCTATTTATATCACCATTTGCATTAGGTGATTTTCTCTATTTTAAAACTTTTCTTATTGCTCTCAAGCTTCAGTACCCTCATATAGAAATTGATATCTGGTTAGATGACAACCGTTGTAATACCGATGCATGGCGTTTGTCACGCAGTAAGATTTTACAGCAGTGGATGGAAGCTGAAGGAGTGTTTAATCAAAGTTATGGTTGTACTGACTCTGTGAGTGCTCGATACTCTCAAATTAAGCAAGCTAATCAAAGAAATTACGACATCATTGTTTGTCATTCGCCGGGCAGTAAAGCAAATCAATTTTCTGATATTGCCAGAAAAATATCCCCTAAAGCCTTTGTCGTATCCAGTGTTTCCAAAGCGCCGTATAAAGGGTTACTTAACTTCGTGCTATTTCGAAATAGCGATAAGGTGTATCAGCTCGATACGGACTCATTGCCGGCTAATCACCACATTACAGATCGCTTTATGAAAGTAATGAAGAGTATTTTTGGTTTGCAACTTTCAAAAGAGCAAATGATGCCAAATTTAGTTGTCCCGGACCAAACGACAACTGACTCAAAAGGATGGCTAGCTGACAAATTTCCAACGACAAATGGTAAACTCTTCTTTTTGAATCACCTATCAACAAATACTAAAAAAGACTGGCAATTAACTCAGCTATTCTCTTTGATAAATTCGCTTGAACAAACTGACAAGGGTCATAGATATATCATCAATGTGACACCAGAAAACTTCGAAGCAGTGAAAACTGCAGCGCACGCATTTTCACAAGAAAATAATATCCAATTAGTGGTGTTTACTGTTGATAAGCACTTCTTTGAATTACCTTCATTGATTGCATTATCTGACTTTGTAATAACAGTCGATACCGCAATTTTGCACTTTGCATTTGCAGCTAAACGTCCGCTTTTAGCCATGATGCGCCAGAAAAAACCCTATTGGGCTCCGCCAGCGAGCAAACAGTCTCACGTTTTATATGCCGTTGAAGGTAAGGGCCATGTGTCAGATATTAGTGTTGAAACCGTTTACCAGCAATATCTAACAATGGTTCACTAAATATTAAGGGTTAAAAACAGATCAAGATGAAAAAAGCAATATTTACTCTCGCCATAGGCGATAACCCAATGTATCGCGCCGCCATCGATAGTTTCAGCTCCTACGCTGACAAAGTAGGCGCTGATTTGATTGTTTCAAACGAGCTACATTATCAGCTTAACGTTAAAAATAAATACTACGATGCAAGTCCTGCTTGGTCTGAAAAGTTATATATAGCCGAGTTATTAAAAGAATACGATAGAGTGCTATATATCGACGCCGATATGATTGTTACACCTTGGGCGGAAAATATATTTGAACAATATAATTCTTTAGAGACTGTGTATATGTTCAATGAAGGGGCTTATAAAGATCGCTCTGAACATGCTAACAAAATAAGTAGTATTTTAGGTGAAGTAGACTGGCCTACTCTTGATGATGCAATGGTGTACTTTAACTCTGGTATGATCTTAGTTTCTAAACAATCAAACTTATTTATCAATGCTAGTGCAGAAGAGATGCAAAAGGTATGTAACGAGGTAAAGTTTTACGACCAAACTTACATAAACTATCTTATTTTTCGAGAAAAAATTAAGTACCAGTGTATCGATAAATCATTTAATAGAATGCCTCTGCTTGGCTTAGAAGGCTATAAAGAAGCGAGCTTCATTCATTACGCAGGCAGGGGGTATCGCGAAAAAATACCTATGCGTGAACTAAAATATATTATTGATTATTGTGACTTTTTTTCTAACGAGTTATCGGAACAAGCCAAGCTTGAGTTTAAGCAGCAGTCATGGCATTGGTACATGCTTAAGCAACACAGAAAAACTAAACTGCCAATTCCTTTTTTAAGCGCAGTTTTTGGGCTTTTTCATCCTCAACATAAATATTAATGCTCAGACCTCTGTTAAGTTAACTACACCAATTGATTGCAGTAATTTAATAGAGGTTAACAAGCAACATGACGCTTTGACCTAAGTAATAGAGCGAAACAATGAGACCATTGTCATTAAATTTCACTCAGGTCATATAACAATACATTAATTCTCAAACCACAAGTTAAACCCAAGCAGCAAGACCTGCTAGTTACCTTTTATCACTCAATGTTTTAACCCTATTAAATTTACAAGGTGTGTATGAAAAAGGCTATTTTCACTCTCGCCATTGGGGATAACCCAATGTATAAAGCTGCACTAGAAAGCTTTAAAATATACGCAGATAAAGTCGGTGCTGATCTTATTATTTCAGATCAATTGCATTACAAAATTAATATTGAGGATCCGCTGTACTCTGCGAGCCCGGCTTGGCCTGAAAAATTATTTACGGCAGAAATTTTAAAAAACTACGACCGAGTGCTATACCTTGATGCTGATATCTTGGTAACGCCCCATGCACGCGATATTTTTGATGAATATCAAGACCTTGATACCGTATACATGTTCGACGAAGGTCAACACCTTGATCGTAATTTACCCATAAGCCAAATATCTGCAGCGTTAGGTGAAGTAGATGAGTGGAATAAAATAAACGGTCAGCTTAGTTATTATAATTTTGGCATGTTTTTAATTTCTAAGCCTTGTAAATTATTTGAATTAGCTACCTTAGATGGAATGCAAAAAGTCTGTAACCACGTAAAGTTTTACGATCAGACTTACGTTAATTACATCATACAAAAACATAAAATTTCAAACCAGTGCGTTGATCCCGAATTTAACCGTATGGAGTTTTTGGGCCAAGAAGGCTATAAGAAAGCCGACTTTATTCATTACGCAGGCCGAGGATATCGTATTAAGTGTCCAAGTAGAGAAATTCGTTATGTGGATGACTATTGTCAATTATATTCGGATAATGTCTCTACAGAAGAGAAGCGTCAAATGAAATTGGATGCATGGAATTTATTTACTAAAAACCTTGCTAAAAAAAGCTATATACCCCAAATCATTTTAAACTTAATTGGTAAACCTACAATTGGTAGAAAGTGGCTATAAATTTAATTTAAAATCGAAACTTAGCAATCATTAGATTGCTAAGTCATACTATCAAACTGCTGAATGACTTTCTCAACGCTTATCAAGCTCATCAAGTCATCCCCTTTGGCCCGTTTCCCCCAAGGGATCGTCATGTTAGGGAATTGCTGACGAATAACCTCATCATAAACGCTCACCACTTGCATTAAGGACATATATGGCCCAGTTCGCCCAGGGTTAGAATGTGCGTATAACCCTATCACTGGGGTGCCTTGAGTAACGGCCATATGAGCAGGGCCAGTATCAGGAGCAATCACAACAGAAGCCCTATTTAACACTGCTAATAATTGAGTCAGTGTGGTTTGCCCCACCTTGTTTTCTATAGATTGCGAGGAAAAATGGTTAATTGATGCGGCTAAATCAACTTCAAGCTGACTAGGGCCGCCACACAATATGACCCGATAGCCTTTTGATACGGCATGATCAGCCACTGCAGCATATCGCTCTGGTAACCAATTACGTTCAGCTTTACTTGCTGCAGGGCAAATGACTAACACTTTTTCAATTTCAGCAATCAGCTCATTTGCAAACTCACTATCTGACTCTGTTACTGGAATGTTCCACTTCGGCGATAAGTCTTTCACACCGATGGCTTTGGCAAACCCCATAAAACCTTCCAGCACATGAGGTGTTGCTAGTGGCTCTACAGCTTTATTAGTCACTAACCATTGCCCTTCTTTAGCACGTGCTTTATCAAAACCGATACGAACCCTAGCCGAAATCATTAAGGATGCTATGGTCGCTCTTAGTGCAACCTGCATATGCAATAACACATCAAACTTCTGCCCTGATAAGCTCTTTCTTAATGCGGCATAACTACGCCAACCTTGGGATTTATCGAATATAACGAATTGCACGTTGGGTAAGTGTTTTAACAGCTGATATTCAACTTTACCGATAACCCAAGTGATGTGTAATTGTGGGTATTGTTTTTGAATAGCTTGCACCATCGCCACCGCATGGCAAACATCACCTATGGCAGATAAGCGAAGTAAACAGAGGGATGTCATTGATGCATAGTCAGCTTTCATGGGCGCAATTAACCAGAGTAAGTACAAGAGTTCGATCTTAATGTAGAATAAGCTTTATAGCCACCGACAAATCAAAGCTTTGTAATCCACTTATGCAAATAAAATCAACCAACAAAGGTATTATCGCTTGGTGCGATGATCTCGCTAAAGACCTTACATCTGCTCATTTTAGCCCAGAGTATTGGCAAATAAACGATGCCATTGTTGGCCAATCTAAAGGGCGCTACACAACTTGGTTTGTCCAATACCAAACCCAGCAATGGGTCTTAAGACATTATTGGCGTGGCGGATTAATCGAAATGTTCAGTAAAGATGCCTATATCTTTACAGGTTTTGAGCGAACCAGAGCAATTGCAGAACTCGCTATTTTGGAAACACTTCACCAAGAAGGCTTCCCAGTCCCCAGACCGATTAGCGCCAACGTTGAACGTTTTGGTATCTGGTATCGTGCAGATTTATTAATTGAATTAGTTAACGGTGCAGATGATTTAGTGGCGCTGCTGACAAAATTGGAGCTAACAGCTGAGCAATGGCAAACGCTCGGTAAAACGATTGCGCAATTTCACGCTCGCGGTGTTTATCACGCAGATCTCAACGCCAAAAACATCTTGTTTGCTAATCAACAGTTCTACCTGATTGATTTTGACAGAGGCGAACTCAAAAAGCCTCATTCAAGTTGGCAGCAAGCAAACTTAAGTCGTTTATTGCGCTCATTTAACAAAGAGCAAACTAAATTACCAAATTTGAAATTTAACGATCAAAACTGGCAACAACTTTTGGCCGGTTACAATCAACATATGAGTTAAAAGAGCTAACCTAGCTCTCTTTACAATTGCTCAGTTGCAGCTGAGATTCAATAAGCTGTAATTGCTGAGCTAACGCGCCTTTATTTTGGCTAACGACTGTCAAACATGCTTGAGCAGCAAGCTGGTGTTGCTGCTTATCAGCAAACATTAACAGTAATTGTTTGGCTAACGAGTCCGCCCCTTCTACCACGCTGAGTCCACCAGCTTGGTCCAATAACGCTGTAATTTCAGAAAAATCCCAATGGTGGGGACCCACACTTACAGGCAGACCCATTGCGGCAGGCTCAAGCGGGTTATGGCCGCCATTTTCAATTAATGTCCCTCCGATGAAAGCATAATCGGCTGCGCCATATAGCATCAGCAACTCTCCCATCGTATCGCCAAGTAGAACTTGAGTTTGCTCGGTTACCGCCTCATTCATACTGCGTCTTGATAATGAAAGACCATGCTGAGTTGTTGCTACCGCTGCGACATTAAACTGCTCTGGGTGCCTTGGCGCCATAATCAACAACGCTTGCGGATATTCGGCTAAGACTTGCTCATGAGCCTTAAGCATTATTTCAAACTCACCGGGGTGAACACTGCCAGCAACCCAAACAGGTACATCTACTTTTTGCCATTGTTGACGTAAAGTTTTAGCTTGTTGATGTTTACTTTCATCGATCTGTAAATCAAATTTTAAACTGCCACATACTACTAACTTTTCAGGATTGACACCCAAAGACTCAAACCGTTCAGCTTCCAACTTCGTCTGAACAGCAATAGCGTCAAGCGAAGTTAACATAGGTGTGCTTAGTTTCGACTGTTTTTCATATTTGGCTGCAGACTTAGCTGACAATCGAGCATTTGCCAGCACTATTCGAGCTTTGCTAAGTTTGCCGTAGTGAACCAAATTAGGCCAAAGCTCAGTTTCCATAATGATGAATAACTTCGGCTGAACTTGCCCCAAAAAACGCTTCACGCAAACACTAAAATCAAACGGTAAATAACAATGTTGGACTCGCTTACCTAGTTGTTCACTAAATGCTTTGGCCACTTCTGCTGAGCCTGTTGGGCTAGTCGTCGTTATCGTGAACGTTGAGTCAGGATAGGCAGCCATTAGATTTTTAATCAGCGGAATTGCTGCTAAGGTTTCTCCCATAGAAACACTGTGGATCAGCACATCTGATTGCGAGAGTCTCGTAACACCAAAACGCTCGCCCCAGCGGTAACGATAATCTGGACTTTTAATACTCCGAAAAGCCAAATACATCACCACAAGCGGAGAAAGAAGATAGAGTATGAAAGAATATAGGCCACGAGTCATGAAAGAGTCTTAATCAGTTTTGCTTGTCGGATAAACACAATGTTAACATAAACCCAAACCACATAAATATGTGATCATTCAACATAAACTCAGCTCAGTGAGCTTGGTTGAATAACCACTAAAAAATTCTACATTCAAACAATTGATGCAGAACTCATTCGGGCGATTAAATATTATTTAATTAAACTAGCCGATGTGATTATGTCTCTTCTGAACTGACCAGATATTAATGTGGTTTGAGATAACATTCATAAGGATATGCGCTAAGCGTCGTATTGAGTCGTCGAGACTCCTGTATTTAGCAATTGATAATTGGAATCGATATGAAAACCCGCGATAAAATAGTTTTTGCCAGTCTTGAACTCTTTAACGAACATGGTGAACGTAATATCACCACTAATCATATTGCTGCGCACCTCAACATTAGTCCGGGCAACCTTTATTATCACTTCCGTAATAAAGAAGATATTATCAACTCGATTTTTGCCTTATACGAAAGTCATTTAGAGTCAGGCTTTAAACCATACGAAGATACCAGTGTCGATATTGAGCTGTTGATGGGTTATTTCGATGCGATGTTTTATACCTTGTGGCAATTTAGATTTATGTACGCCAATCTTGCTGACATTCTTAGTCGTGACGAAGCGCTAAAAGCGCGCTATTTAAAAGCCCAAGAGCAAGTGCTTAGTCGTTCAAGCAATGTATTAAGAAAATTAATTAGCGACGGTTTTCTTGAAATCGAAGACAGTAAAGTTACCGCGTTAGCTGATACCATTAAAATGATGGTGAGCTTTTGGATTAGCTACCAATTGACCCAATCAAGTACTTCAACCATCACCAAAGCCACTCTTTATGAAGGTTTATTGCGAGTGCTGATGATATTTAAGGCATACTCAGCCCCAGGCTCTGAAGCGACTTTTACTCGCCTTGAACAACATTATCTCGAAGTTGCTTCACAAGAGCGTAATGCAGCAGCGTAATGTCTTAATTTATTGCTCAGCCACCAGCACATACAAACTGCCTTTTTAGGACTAAAATAGAGTCATAAAAAGGCGGCCTTCTGTTTTGTTAACACACTAAGTCATTCATAAACCTATAATTAGCCTTCGCTTGTTATGGATTAGTATATCTAATGTGAAAACAGCTCTAGCCCTAATCATTTTGATGTCGCTATTCAGGTTAAAAAAAACACTGTAGAGCCATTAAGATTAAGGTTAGAATGCCGCCAAGCGATTTCCATATTAAAACTATATTTAGGAGAAATCAGGTGGCCTCTACCTCATTTTACGACCGCATAAATCAACAACTTGTCGATGTTAAAGCTGAAGGCTTATATAAGAGTGAACGCGTCATCACTTCTGCCCAAAAAACAGCCATTAACGTAAATAGTGAAGAAGTCATTAACTTCTGTGCCAACAACTATTTAGGTCTCGCAAATCACCCTGAATTAATTAATGCTGCACAAAACGGATTGAACAGCCACGGCTTTGGTATGGCATCAGTTCGTTTCATTTGTGGTACGCAAAATATCCACAAGCAATTAGAAAATAGCCTTAGTGAATTTTTAGGCATGGAAGATACTATTTTGTATTCTTCTTGTTTTGATGCCAACGCAGGTCTATTTGAAACACTACTTGGCCCTGAAGATGCCATCGTATCTGATTCTCTAAACCATGCTTCAATCATTGACGGTGTGCGTTTATGTAAGGCTAAGCGCTTCCGTTATGCCAACAATGACATGAGCGAACTTGAAACTCAGTTAAAAGCCGCTAAAGAAGCTGGCGCACGTGACATTCTTATAGCCACTGACGGTGTGTTCTCAATGGATGGCGTCATCGCTAACCTACAAGGCGTATGTGACTTAGCAGACAAATACGGCGCACTAGTGATGGTTGACGACTCTCACGCTGTTGGTTTTGTCGGTGAAAACGGCCGTGGCACTCACGAGTTTTGCCAAGTAATGGACCGTGTAGACATTATTACAGGCACACTAGGTAAAGCATTAGGTGGCGCATCTGGTGGATTCACTTCTGGTAAAAAAGAAGTCATCGACTGGTTACGTCAGCGATCTCGTCCTTACTTATTCTCAAATTCATTAGCACCTTCAATTGTGAGTGCATCAATTCATGTGCTCGAAATGCTGAAATCTGGTCATGCACTACGTGAAGCGGTATGGGAAAACAGCCGTTATTTCCGTGAAGAAATGACCAAAGCAGGCTTTACTCTAGCTGGTGCTGATCATGCCATTATCCCTGTGATGATTGGCGATGCAAAATTAGCGGGTGACTTCTCAAACCGTCTCTTAGCTGAAAACATCTATGTTGTTGGCTTCTCGTTCCCTGTTGTGCCAAAAGGCCAAGCGCGTATCCGTACGCAAATGTCAGCCGCACATACACGTCCTCAAATCGATAAAGCGATTGAAGCCTTTATCCGTATTGGTAAAGAAATGGGCATTATTTAAGGTCGAAGCTAAGATTGAATGTAAGGTCGAAACAATGAAAGCATTAAGCAAGTTAAAGCCTGAAGAAGGCATCTGGATGGTTGATGCACCTAAGCCAGAAATGGGTCATAACGACCTATTAATTAAAATTCGTAAAACCGCCATTTGCGGTACTGACGTGCATATCTATAACTGGGACGAGTGGTCACAAAACACCATTCCTGTGCCTATGGTTGTCGGCCATGAATATGTCGGTGAAGTTGTCGATATGGGCCAAGAAGTTCGTGGTTTTACCGTAGGTGACCGCGTGTCTGGTGAAGGCCATATTACCTGTGGTCATTGTCGTAACTGCCGCGGTGGTCGTACCCATTTATGTCGTAACACTTCTGGTGTTGGTGTGAACCGTGATGGCGCGTTTGCTGAGTACCTTGTCATTCCAGCATTTAATGCCTTTAAAATTCCTGATGATATCTCAGATGACTTAGCTTCAGTATTTGACCCATTTGGCAATGCAGTACACACCGCACTGTCATTTGATGTGGTCGGTGAAGATGTATTGATCACGGGTGCAGGCCCTATCGGTATTATGGCTGCTGCTGTATGTAAGCATGTTGGCGCCCGTCATGTGGTGATTACTGATGTCAACGAATACCGTCTAGATTTGGCCCGTAAAATGGGCGCAACTCGTGCGGTTAACGTGGCTAAAGAAGACTTAAAAGATGTCATGAATGACTTAGGCATGACCGAAGGGTTTGATGTCGGGTTAGAAATGTCAGGCGTGCCTTCAGCATTTCACTCTATGCTCGATACCATGAACCACGGTGGCAAAATTGCCATGTTAGGTATTCCTGGTGGCGACATGGCCATTGATTGGAGTAAGGTTATCTTTAAAGGGCTTATCCTTAAAGGTATTTACGGTCGTGAAATGTTTGAGACATGGTACAAAATGGCAAGTCTAATCCAGTCTGGTTTAGATTTATCACCTATCATTACCCATCACTTCTCAATTGATGACTTCCAACAAGGTTTTGATGCTATGCGTTCAGGCCAGTCAGGTAAGGTCATTTTAAACTGGGATTAACTTCCATCGTAAATTACCGCAATAATAAAGGGGTTGTATCAATACAGCCCCTTATTAGATACTTTAGTTATTCACTCTTATCTCACTTCAACTACAGCGGTATAGCATGAGCACTTTCAAGCACCTTTCAATCAATGAACTTATCCACATGACAGCAGATTCTGATGATGTCCAAATCGTCGATATTCGCGATGCTGCCAGTTATGCAGCCGGTCATATTGAGGGCTCTATTCACCTTACCAATGAAAATATCGCTCACGTTATGGCAGATGCTGACATGGATAACCCACTCGTTGTAGTTTGCTATCATGGAATAAGTAGTCAAGGCGCTGCAGGTTACTTGATTGAGCAAGGTTTTGATGACGTATATAGCCTAGATGGTGGCTTTACTGCATGGAGCGCTGCACACTCATGATTGAAATCGGCCAACTACCTCACGCTCGCGCAGCACAGGCGTTTATCGACTACTTGAAAGGGTTGGATATTGAGTGCGTGCCTATCGTAAATGAACATGGTGTAGCATTGGTCGTGTATCAAGAAGATAAAGCCGAACAAGCTAAATATGAGTTTGAACAGTTTAAGCAAAACCCGTATCAGAAAAAATATCTAGAAGCCTCATGGGACAATGGCTCCACTCAAACTAAGCTAGATTACGGTTCCTCTTCCTTAGGGCTAATTCAGCAGTTCATTACTGGAGCAGGGCCACTCACTTTAGTTACCTTTTTTGTGTGTGTCGCTGTTTTTGCAGCGATGAACCTTGGTTTTGCGAATCAAGTTTTCAGCCATTTATCATTTTTTGGTGCTGTACCAAACAGCGACTTTAGCCAGATATGGCGAGTATTCACCCCAAGCTTAATGCATTTCTCTGCAATGCATCTCCTATTTAACCTACTTTGGTGGTGGTATTTAGGCGGTAAAATTGAAACCAAACTCGGCACTCGGCCACTGGTTTTCTTACTGATCGTTGCAGGTAGTTTACCAAGCCTAGTGCAATACATGATGACAGGTCCCAATTTCGGCGGGCTATCGGGTGTAGTTTACGCTGTGGTTGGTTACACATGGATTATGGGTCAACGCGCCCCAGAATCTGGCATCGGTATCCCGAATAGCTACATGACGTTTATGCTCATTTGGTTAGTGCTCGGTTTTACTGATTTACTCGGCATGCCGATAGCAAACGGTGCTCATATTGGTGGATTGCTAGTTGGGTTAGCCCAAGGGGCATTTGATAGTAAGCAGAAGAATAATTAGGTTATTTTAAAAGGCTTTCTATCAGAAAGCCTTACTCAGACTTAAAACCGCATTATATAAAAGTATAAAAGCTAGCGAATCATTTTTAAAACTTGGTTGACCAGCTTTTCAATGCCGACCTGCGCCTCAGCAATCGAATTCGCCAGCATATAAGCCGGTGTGGATACCACAAGATTATCTATATCGACCACGATTTCTTCAACGGTCGCATCACAATGTTCGCCTCCCATTTCGGTATAGGCTTGCGCAGTGCCGCTATCGTTTCCAATTGTCCCTTTAATTCCTTTTGGATAAAGTACGGGCATCATTACTGGTGCAATACACATGAAACCGATAGGCTTTTTCGCTAATACAAACTCTTGAATGAAACTCTCTACGTCAGCGTTTAATTTGCAGCCACTTCCCGCTACCGCAAAATCACATAAGTTTTTAGCAGCGCCAAAACCGCCAGGTACTATCAAAGCATCGAACTGGTCTATATCTAGCTCAGTTGTATTAAGTACTTCTCCACGAGCAATACGTGCTGACTCTTGCAATACATTACGTGTTGCACCAGTGCTAACTTCGCCATTAAGGTGATTAACAACGTGCATTTGTTCTATATCTGGTGCAAAACATTGATAATTCACCCCAGCTTTAGATAGTGCAAGTAGTGTTAATACCGATTCATGAACTTCTGCACCATCGTAAACCCCACACCCACTGAGAAGCACTGCAATATTTTTCATTTCTGTTCCTTGGAAAAGTGATTAATTTAACTTTTTTTAAACAAATCTATTGATCTGATTAAAAAACGTGCTAACTTAGTTTCTCGAATTTATTTCACGGCTTAAAAACTGTACCAAATAATCGAGTAAATCAATAAGAATATTAAAAAAGTCCACATAATCGGAATATTTTTTAAAACTACTATTTAACTCACAAAATTATTAAAAAACAAAACTAATCAATAAGTTAAGAGTTTTATTCCCAGTCGTAATTAAAACACCCTTAGATGATATATTAATTCACTCACAGACTTATCCACAGCCTGAGAGTTAATTTTCCGTGGCCGAAAATCCTTGTATGTGGCATTCTAAGGCCATCTCAGAATACTGAAAATGAAAACAGACTATGCCAACAATCCCCAATAATCCACTCGTCCTTGTGGATGGTTCTTCTTACCTTTATCGCGCATTTTATGCACCACCACATTTGACTAATTCAAAAGGCGAAGCAACTGGTGCTGTTTACGGTGTAGTCAACATGCTTCGCAGTTTAATGAGCCGTTACAATCCCAGTCATATTGCTGTGGTCTTTGACGCCAAAGGCAAAACATTCCGCAATGATATGTACAGCGAATATAAAGCCCAACGTCCGCCGATGCCGGATGATTTACGTTCACAAATTGCGCCGCTACATGCCATCATTCATGCGTTGGGTTTACCCTTAATCTGCATTCCTGGTGTAGAGGCTGATGACGTCATTGGAACAATTGCGCTAAAAGCCAGTAAAGAAGGTCGCGCGACATTAATTAGTACTGGCGATAAAGATATGGCTCAACTGGTCGACGAGCACGTTACACTAATCAACACCATGACAGATACCATCATGGGGCCTGATGAAGTCACAGAAAAATTTGGTGTCGGGCCAGAGCTCATTATTGACCTACTCGCCATGATGGGTGACAAAGCCGATAACATTCCTGGCTTACCTGGAGTTGGTGAAAAAACAGCTTTAGCGATGCTTACTGGAGTAGGCGGTGTCGATAAACTTATCGAAAATCCTAACAGTGTATTAGATGTCACTTTCCGTGGCTCTAAGACAATGCCTAAAAAGATTGAAGATAATAAAGAGATGCTACAGTTGTCTTACGATCTTGCTACCATCAAAACCGATGTTGAATGGTATGATGATTGGGCACCACTTGAGATTAAACCTCAAGATCGAGATGAGCTTATAAAGCTGTTCGGTGAAATGGAGTTTAAACGTTGGTTAGCTGAAGTATTAGACAACAAATCTGGCTTTTCAGCAGCCACATCAACCTCAAATACTGAGGATGTTACGCCACTAGCTCCAGCTTTAGAAGCCGAATATGAAACGATTCTCACCGAAGCGGATCTAGCTAAATGGGTTGCTAAACTATCAAAGGCGGAATTAATTGCTGTAGATACTGAAACTACTAGCCTTAATTATATGGAAGCTAAATTGGTGGGTATTTCGTTCGCAGTAGAAGTCGGAAAAGCTGCTTACTTGCCATTAACTCATGACTATTTAGATGCGCCAGAGCAGCTACCACTTGATTACGCTTTAGAGCAATTAAGACCCATTCTTGAAAGTGATACCGTCAAAAAAGTTGGCCAAAACCTTAAATACGATATCAGCATCTTTGCCAATGCAGGTATTACCCTTAAAGGTGTGCGCTTTGATACCATGCTTGAGTCCTATGTGTTTAATTCAGTCGCTTCACGGCATGATATGGATGGATTAGCCCTTAAATATTTAGGTCATAAAAATATCAGTTTTGAAGAAATAGCCGGTAAAGGTGCAAAGCAACTTACCTTTAACCAAATCGATTTAGCGATTGCTAGCCCGTATGCCGCAGAAGATGCCGATATCACTCTACGCTTACATGAACACCTATGGCCAAGAGTTGAAAAAGAATCTTCTCTAGCATCGGTATTCAATGAACTTGAATTACCACTTATTCAAGTTTTATCAGATATTGAACGTCAAGGTGTGTTGATTGATAGCATGTTGCTAAGCCAGCAAAGCGATGAATTAGCGCAAAAGATTGATGAGCTTGAAACCAAAGCCTACGAAATCGCGGGCGAGAAGTTCAACTTGAGTTCTCCTAAGCAGTTACAGGCTCTATTCTTTGAGAAACTCGGATACCCGATCATCAAAAAAACGCCAAAAGGCGCGCCATCAACTGCTGAAGATGTATTAATTGAACTGGCCTTAGATTATCCATTACCAAAGCTCATTTTACAGCACAGAAGCCTGTCTAAGCTTAAAAGCACTTATACAGACAAGCTACCTTTAATGGTCAACTCAGAAACGGGTCGCGTTCATACCAGCTATCATCAAGCTAATGCTGCAACAGGCCGATTATCATCAAGCGAGCCTAACTTACAGAATATTCCAATTCGTACAGAAGAAGGTCGCAGGATCAGACAAGCCTTTATCGCACCAGAAGGTCGCAAAGTGCTTGCAGCCGATTACTCTCAAATCGAGTTACGCATTATGGCCCATTTATCACAAGATAAAGGGTTATTAACGGCCTTTGCTGAGAATAAAGATATTCATAAAGCAACTGCCGCTGAGGTGTTTGGGGTGCATTTTGAGGAAGTCACCACAGAACAAAGGCGCCGAGCAAAAGCGGTTAACTTTGGATTAATTTACGGTATGTCAGCGTTTGGCTTAGCTAAACAATTAGATATTCCTCGTAAAGAAGCACAAACCTATATCGACACCTATTTTGCTCGTTATCCTGGTGTCCTTAAATACATGGAAGATACCAGAGCCTTAGCAGCTGAAGTTGGATATGTAGAAACACTGTATGGCCGACGTTTATACCTACCAGATATCAAAGATAGAAATGCGATGCGTCGTCAAGCAGCTGAGCGCGCAGCAATTAATGCTCCTATGCAAGGTACGGCAGCCGATATCATCAAAAAAGCGATGATCAGCATTGATCAATGGATTAAGAATGATACCCAAGGCGAAATTACGATGATGATGCAGGTTCACGATGAATTAGTCTTTGAAGTCGCAGAAAACCAAGCTGAGACACTTAAAGCCAAAGTGTGCGAATTGATGGCGCAGGCCGCGAGTTTAGATGTCACCTTACTAGCTGAAGCAGGTCTTGGAGACAACTGGGATGAAGCCCATTAGCGTCTATTTATACCGGCTTCAAATCAGCTCAGCCGAAAGACCTGAGCTCCCTTAACAAACAATCCCGTAGTTTTACCACTACGGGATTGTTGTTTTTAGCCTTAAAACACAGCAACAAGGTGAAAAAACCAGCTTCAAATGTGGCAAACTTCACATTATTGTTCATTTTTATAAAAAACAGTTTTTTATTTTAAGGCTAATGGCGTATTATTATCTGCGTAGGGTACAGAGGTTAAGATGTTCCATCTTTCAGACCTTTTTATTTCACTAGAAATAGTGACAAGCCGAATTATGGCGCTCCAGCATCTTAATATGTTGGAGCTTTTTTTTGCCTGAAATTTATTTTAGAGTAAATACTTTAAATTTGAATGAAAAACGATTACTATTCTCTTATTGAGAGTCGTCGATGAGTAGATGGCACTTGAGTCTTGTTGAATTTAGCTTCTCCCCAAAAGAGCTAATTTTTTAACCGATGACAATATGTCGTCGGTTTTTTTTTGATTAAAAACCAGTTCGCAGCATAAACCTCTCAGCAAGAAGCCATAAAAAAACCGCTAAGTTCGTCTAGATAAACTTAGCGGCTTAAATACAGGTAACGTACTAGCTAACACGCAATTAATTTACTCTGGATCTTGTTCAGCTTGTTGCTCTGCTTCTTTTAGCCAGCTTGGGTTGCACCATTCATTAAGAATACCCAATACTTTCGGCTTTCCGGTTCCCTTCGTTGAAGAAAATGGTTCTACTTTTACCCAATCCCCGAATTCAGCTAACTCTTTACGCACAGCATTAACGGTTTTCATTTTCACATTTTGCGCAAGCTTATCTGATTTAGTTAATAAAGCTAACACTGGGATTTCGCTCAAAACAGCCCATTCGATCATTTGCATGTCTAAATCTTTTAACGGATGACGAATATCCATCAATACCACAACACCACTTAAACAAGCGCGTTCCTGCAAATATTCACCTAGGGCTTTTTGCCATTTATTTTTTAATGCTAATGGCACTTTAGCAAAACCATAGCCTGGTAAATCCACTAAACGACGGTTTTCATCTAATTCAAACACATTGATTAACTGGGTACGGCCCGGAGTTTTACTGGTTCTTGCTAAGCCTTTTTGCTCAGTCAAAGCGTTCAATGCACTTGACTTACCTGCATTAGAGCGGCCAGCAAACGCAATTTCTACTCCGGTATCACCAGGTAAATACTCATCAAGATGTGCAATATCTGGCGCACTTATTAAAAACTTGGTTTTTCGAAAATCTATACGCGTTTCTGACACGATTTGCTCCAATAAATTTGGGGTAATACCTTAATTATGTAAGATTTGCTTACTTTTCCACATTTTCGTGTAAAATATTAGCCTGATCACAGTTTGTAGATTTTACCACGCTTGCGGGTCATCCTAGTAAGCTCAGGACAATAAATTAAATAAGAAGTTGGAACGCCATGAAAAAGTTAGCTCTTGCGCTGTCTGTATTTGCCGCTATATCAACGCCTGCAATCGCTGAAGGTGATGTGGAAGCGGGTAAAACTAAATCAGTTATGTGTTCTGCCTGTCACGGTGTTGACGGTAACAGCATTGCTCCTATTTGGCCTAAATTGGCCGGACAGCACGCATCTTATCTAGAAAAACAATTACATGATTTCCAAGCGGCGGCTAAAAGCGGCGGCAAAGAAGGTCGTAGTGATCCTACCATGATTGGTATGTCAGCGACTTTATCAGAACAAGATATTAAAGATGTTTCTGCATATTATGCTAGTCAAACATTAAATGTCGCAGATGTTACCAATGTACCTGCCGAAGGTGAAGCCCTTTATAAAGGTGGTGACATGGCTCGTGGTATTACATCTTGTATGGCATGTCATGGACCAGATGGTAAAGGTGGCGAGCTTGCAGGCTTCCCAGCTATTGGTGGTCAGCATGCTGATTATATCAAAATCCAACTCAATATGTTCCGTGATACAAAGCGTAACAATGATTTGAATGGCATGATGCAAGATGTGTCTAAAAAGTTATCTGACAGTGATATTGAAGCGTTATCTCAATATATTTCAAGCCTTAAGTAATTTTTTCTTCACATTTAAATGAAGCTAAAAGGGTGATTATTCACCCTTTTTTACAACCGAAAGTTGACGTTTACGTAAACTTTATAACATTCATGCTTGACAGAGATCACGGATTTAGGGTTAAATAGCCCCGTACCGAGATGAACCCAGCTGTAAGAACAAAAATATTAATTCCAACTTACAGATTTCGGATACGTTTACATTTAAGATATAAGAATAAAATTAATAAATAACAATAATATAAATAAGACCACTCGCTAATAATAATAAGAGTCGTGATTTCAGCTTGAAATCCAGGTCATATAGAATTTGTAAGGAACAGACCAATTGGTCGACTCGCTTAAATAGCACTCCCTTACGCAACAGAGATAAAACCCCATAAGGAACCTACTTTAAGGATTAAAGTAGCGGCATAGGAAGCTAATTGCTTAGGATGCACTTGCGGAGGCTTGTTATCACTGGAAGGTACTTTTAAACATGGATTGTTTACTAATGTCATTGAAGACAACTAGGATATTGATGAGTCATTGAAGACCATCTACGGAAGCTGTGGTCAGGACGGCAACAGGATTAAGAAAAATGGTCATTGATGACCGATAACAATAAAAAATGCACGGAAAGCTCTAAAAATAAGATGGATATTGACCGGGATAGTCACATAGCAAGTATGGATACTTGGAATATAAATTTGGTGTATTAACACTATTTTGTAAGGTGGCAGTTTACTGCCACCTTTTTTTATTTCTTCTTTTCAAGAAATCTGTTATTGATTGATAATCTTCATCTTGGTTTGGATCACATCTGACTTCAATGATTAAATGCCCGTTGTGCAGTCATACTGCTGAGTTTTTTATTCAAGATAAAAAAAGAGCTTTCTACAGCTGTCCTCAATGCCAACTGGTATTCGCTAACCCTCAATCACATATGATACCTGCCGCTCAACTACAGCGATATGGTCGTGCAAATAAAGCCACCAAACAAAAACAACTTGTCCAATTCATTCAACCTTTACTGAGCCAAATCAGCTGGCACCAAGATGGACCGCTAACAGGCCTTAACTTTGGTAGGGTATTAGATAAGAGCAGTTTAGAAAAAATTGAATCGGCTGGGCATCGTCTTTTTCAATACGACCCCTTTATCAAGACAGATCAACAAGTGTTCAATCAGCAATATGACTTTGTTTGTTGTTATCGCGTTTTAGAACATTTTCAACAACCTTTCAAAGAATGGTCATTGATATCAAGTTTATTAAAAGATAATGGTTGGTTAGCAATAAGCACCTCGCTACTGACCGACTTAACTCATTTTTCTAAATGGCACTTTAAGAACAACCCGACCCATGTCAGCTTTTATCAACAGCAAACTTTTGAGTATTTAGCACAAAACAGCGATTTTAAGCTATTATTTGCAGCAAAAGAGCTCGTATTGATGCAAAAAACATCAAAGTCTGATATAAAGCGCATCCTTATTTAGTGCAAGGTGGATGATTATCTATCTAGCCAACTTTTTACAACCACATGAGATCACTGATGGCTCGTAGTAAAAAATCGCGCAAGGGCGGCGAAAACGGCCCTACACAAGCACCAAGAGTCAAAAAGGCTGATCGTAAAGTCACAGGCAGCAGAAAGAAAGACAACGGTCATAAGTCTGGTAGTCGTCATAATGAAGCCTTGATTGAGCAACAATCACCGCATGTTACGACCAGTAAAAGTAATGACCCTCGTCATGGCAGCAAAAAGCCTGTGCCATTAATGATTAAATCAGCCGAAACGACTGCTGCACCTGTAGCTAAAGTTAAACAGCCTAAGCTAACTGATGAGCAAAAATTACTGAAACTAGAAGACGATCCTAGATTCAATAATTTATTGGACCTTTTAGAAGAAGGTAAAGACCTCTCAGCTGACGATCAAAAATGGTTGAATGGTCAACTTGCTAAAATGGAAGCATTAATGGAAAAACTAGGCATTTCTGATGCCGAAGAACTTCCAGTACAAAATGCTAATACTGGCAAGAAGCCAGCTTCTGATGATGATTTATACGAGCGCTTTGAAACAGGTGCAGATGTATTAAAAGACTACCAGTCTTAAATCATTAATAAATGGCATGCCAATTTGGTGTGCCATTTTTCTATGTTTTATGCTCTATATTTAAACCTCTGATTAAGGATAATTTGTGTCTAGCCTTGTTATTGCCCTCGCCGTCATCGTTATAGTACTTTTAGCTTGTTATGCAGGTTATCTCCTATTAAAGGTTAAGAAACAGCAACAGCGAACCACTGAAGCTAATCAACAGCGCTTAAATGAAGCAAAAGCTAAAAAGCAGCAGATACTGGATGATATAAAATATATTGCTGCAGCGATGTTAGAGGAGCGATGTGAGCCTTCAGAAGGTGTCATGCGTATCGCTAAATTATTTGAAGCATTATCAATGTCTGAACAAATGGCTGTTGAGTTCCCAAGCATTTTTGAGCATTACGACTGCATCAAAGCACATCCGATTAAAGACGAACGTAAAGCATTAGCCAAACAACAGCGAATGAAGCTAGATTTAGCACGGATGAAGTCTGAAGCTAAGCTGGAACAAGGCTTACTGGATGATGCAAAAAAAATTACAGAATTTCATTTCGTGCATTAGAGTTTAGTAACTACTAAGACTTCTATTTGATAACAAGTCTCATTATTATCAATAGGTTAATATGAGACTTGTTTCTGCCCCAAGTGAGTAACTAAGGCTGTGAGCCATCCCACAATTTCACAAAACTTCACAGCTTTCAGACTAAATACCGCCTTTCTAGCAACATCAAATTTCAAATTTACAACGTAGTTCAAGGTTTTTTGTCTAATATGACTGCATACTTCGTCTATTGCTAATTTACTCGGAGAACGTGCCTTGAAGCAGCCCACACAAATAAGTTGGGATCAGTCAATGATCGAAAAATATAACTACAGTGGTCCACGCTATACGTCGTACCCAACGGCGCTAGAGTTTGACGATAGTTTCACTGAGCAAAACCTACTTTCTGCGATTGAAACCAGTAAAAGTGACAAACTGTCTTTATATATTCACATTCCTTTCTGTGCCAAGCTTTGTTATTACTGTGGCTGTAATAAAGTCATTACTCGTCATGCACATAAAGCAGATCAGTACATTGAATACCTTGCGAGTGAAATTGTAAAACGTGCTCCGTTATTCAAAAACTACACTGTGACTCAAATGCATTGGGGCGGCGGTACACCAACCTTCCTAAACCCTGAGCAAATTTTAACTTTATCTAAGTTAATCAAAAGCCACTTTAACTTTGCTGACGAAGGTGAGTTTTCGATTGAGGTTGACCCTCGTGAAATCGAACTAACCATGCTTGACACCTTAAAAGAAGCTGGATTTAACCGTATTTCTATTGGTGTTCAGGACTTTAATAAAAAAGTTCAAGTTGCTGTTAACCGCGAACAAGACGAACAGTTCATTTTCGACTTAATGGCGAAAGCAAAAGATATGGGCTTTGTATCGACTAATGCCGATTTGATTTACGGCTTACCGCATCAAACTCCTGAAACATTTGCTGAAACAATTAAGCGTGTGATTGAGTTGTCGCCAGATCGTTTATCTATCTTTAACTACGCTCACTTACCATCGCGCTTTGCCGCTCAGCGTAAAATTAAAGATGAAGATATGGCTTCTCCGCAACAAAAGCTTGATATGTTGCACCAAACTATTGAATCTCTTACTGGTGCTGGTTATCAATTCATCGGTATGGATCACTTTGCTAAGCCAGATGATGAGCTATCGAAGTTACAAAATGCTGGTAAGCTACATCGTAATTTCCAAGGTTACACGACCCAAGAAGAGTGTGACTTACTTGGTTTAGGCGTATCTTCAATCAGCCAAATTGGTGATTGCTACGCGCAAAACCAAAAAGACATTCGTCCTTACTATGAGTCAATTGATGAAACAGGTCATGCCTTATGGAAGGGTTGTAGCTTAAATCGTGATGATGAAATTCGTCGCGTTGTTATCAAGCAGATGATTTGTCATTTCGATTTAGATCTCACTAAGATTGAACAACAATTTGACCTTAACTTTGAAGAATACTTTGCTGAAGATTTAAAACTGCTTCAAACATTCATTGATGACAAACTTGTTGATATTACTGACCGTAAACTAACAATTAGCCCAACAGGCCGTTTGTTAATTCGTAATATTTGTATGTGTTTTGATGTTTATTACCGTCAAAAAGCGCGTCAACAACAGTTCTCTCGTGTGATTTAACTGCCTGAAACTAATCATTTCTAAATGATTAGTTTCATCCAATAAAAAACCGCTGATATTCAGCGGTTTTTTTATGCTTATAAACAACTTAACCAATCATTTATAACTTTGATGCGTATAAAGCCTTGCGCTCACTATCTGATAAAAATGCCATTTCTACGCCATTACGTTGTACTTGGCTAATTTGGTCATCTGATAATTTAAGTTCAGACTTAGCAATGCGATACTCATGCTGAATATCAATATTGCTCACACCAGGATCATCAGTATTTAAGCCAATTAACACACCAGCATCTAGAAACTGATTAAATGGATGTGAGGCGTAATCAGCAACTGTTGAGGTATGTAAGTTACTGGTTGGGCATGACTCAATTCCAATAGCGTGCTTTACCAAATATTCCATCATTTTAGGGTCATGAATTGCATTCACACCGTGACCAATACGTGTTGCACCTAACTCTTGAATCGCCTGCCACATGCTCTCAGAGCCTGCCGCTTCACCTGCATGAGCTGTAATATGTAAACCAGCATCGCGCACACGTTTAAAATGCTCATTAAATAAATCACCAGGGAACCCTAACTCATCACCAGCCAAATCCATACCCACTAACGCGTCACGGTGAGCTAATAAACCTTCAAGTTCCAAGCGGCATTTTTCCTGGCCAAATGAGCGAGACATAATCCCAATAAGGTTAATTTTAACCGCGTGCTCTTTCATACCAGCTTTAACGCCATCAATTACGGCTTCAACGACACCTTCAATAGGTAAATTATGGTTCATTGCCATGTAATAAGGGCTAAAGCGTAATTCAGCATAATCTAAACCTGAAATAGCAGCATCTGCTACGTTTTCATATGCAACACGTTTAACGGCATCTAAGTCAGCCAATACTGCAACCATCCAATCAAGCTTTTTTAAAAAAGCCACTAAGCTGTTTTCTTTACCTTGGATTTGAACGAAAGGCGCCAGTGCATCTAATGAGTCTGCTGGCAGCTTAATTCCATGCTGATGTCCGAGTTCCCAAATGGTTTTGACTCTAACATTGCCATCTAAATGACGGTGTAAATCAACTAATGGAATGGATGTATTGATCATTATTTACCCCTATTAATTTTTTGAGCTAAATGTGTTTTTTATATAATGAACACCTAGCAGGTCGAAGTTTAACATGCATCCACAAAAAGGTGACGTTTTTATCGCCTGAATAGCATAATCGGTAACAAATATTTCCATTGATACAGCTAGCGTGCTTTAGGTTGAATTGGTATGTTGTAGCTAGTAATTAATTTGTAATTTATTGGCAATAAAGGAATTCATCATGCGTAAGCTCATCTTGCCTGCGATAATCATGCTGGCTGTGACTGGCTGTAAAATGACAACAGGTTCAAAAGCTCAATATTATCTCGGTGAAACTCAAAAAGCTGAGACAAATACCAGCACACCAAAGCAACCCCAAAGTGCAACCGTTGAGGATATGAGCCTAAAAGCAATTATAGATAGCGCATGGCAAATTAACTTAGATTACTCACCTCAGATGGCATATTCATTGGGTGACGAAGCTAAAGCCGCATTGCTACCTGACTTATCGCCGGAAACCCTAGCGGAAAAAAACTTACGCCTAAAAACGTTATTGTCCTCTTTAAAGCAACTAGATATAGATAAGCTATCTAAAACAGATAAAATCAACGCTCAAATCTTGCAATATCAGCTACAAAACGATGTTGATATGTATACTTATAAAGATCACTATCTGCCAATAACTGCAGAAAGTGGTTTTCATGCTTATATTGCGTCGATAGCTAATGGCAGACTTCATAGTGAAGCAGACTACCAAAACTATTTAGCAAAACTGAATGCATTGCCCAAGTATTTTGCCCAGCAAACCTTTTGGTTACAACAAGGTTCAAGCAGTGGTATCACTCCAGCAAAAGTAACCTTAAATGGCTTCGAAGACAGCATTAGTGCTTATATTGTTGATGTCGAAGACAGTGGCTATTACAAGCCTTTTACTGATTTTCCGGAACACTTTTCCGATGCGCAGAAAGCAGAGTTAGCAGCCGAAGGGAAAAAAGTCGTCAAAGAGAAGGTATTGCCACTGTATCAACAGTTTTTTGATTATATGACTCAGGAATATATCCCTAATGCACGCACATCTATTGCAGCTAAAGATATGCCCAATGGCAAAGCTTTTTATCAAAATAGAGTGGAGTACTACACCACTTTGAATATGACTGCAGATGAAGTTCATCAACTTGGCTTACAAGAAGTTGCCCGTATTCGAGCCGAGATGGAACAGGTCATTGCTGATGTGGAATTTAAAGGTACGTTTGCAGAATTCTTGCACTTTTTAAGAACCGATCCGCAATTTTATCCGAAAACAGCAGAAGAGTTATTAAAAGAAGCCGCATATATCGCCAAAAAAGCGGATGCGGTTTTGCCACAATACTTTGCCACTCTTCCTCGTACTCCTTATGGAATTAAACCAGTTCCAGCTGAAATAGCCCCTAAATACACCACTGGTCGTTACTCAGGCTCCAATCGTGATGATGAAGCGGGTTACTACTGGGTCAACACTTATGCATTAAATAAACGCCCACTTTACGAAATGGAAGCACTGACTCTACACGAAGCTGTACCAGGGCATCACTTGCAAATATCAATCAATAAAGAATTAACCGATTTACCCAACTTCAGGCGTTATAGCTATATTTCGGCTTTCGGTGAAGGTTGGGGATTATATTCTGAATATTTAGGACTTGAAGCAGGCTTTTATCAAGATCCCTATAGTAACTTTGGTCGGTTAACATATGAAATGTGGCGAGCAGCGCGACTAGTCGTCGATACTGGAATGCACACTAAAGGTTGGAGTCGAGATGAAGCCATTGAATTTATGGCAAGTAACACCGCTTTATCAATGCACAATGTCACAACTGAAATCGACCGTTATATCTCATGGCCAGGACAAGCGCTATCATACAAAATCGGCGAACTGACCATAAAACGATTACGTGATAAAGCAGAGTCAGAGCTAGGTGAGAGGTTTGATATTCGGTTGTTCCATGATGCTTTATTGCAAAATGGCTCAGTGACCATGGACATTCTCGAACAAAAAGTCGATGAATTTATTGAAGAGCAAAAAGCCGCCTAATCATAAATATCTCTATCAGTAATGTTGACTGAAATTGTTTGCAGTCAACATTACTCAATCAAATCACTCCATCTAACGCTTTATCTAAAACTGGTCTCATTAGTTTGCTACACTGCCCCAGTCTTCAAGATACGATCTCAATTAATACGTCATAAACTAGAGGTGTATATAGTGCTTTTTTCGTCAGAACAACAACTAAATAATGATGAACAACAAAAATTCTGGCAATCAGTTACCCAATCTACACTCGAAAAAAATGACGTTTCACTAGCTTATGCTTACATTCAGCACTCTGATAGCTCAAAAGCCATTGTCATCAGTAGTGGTCGAGTTGAAAGTTATCTTAAATATAAAGAGTTGATGTTTGACCTATATCAGCATGGTTACAGCATTTATATTTTGGATCATCGTGGTCAGGGTTTGTCATCAAGAATTACCACGAATCCTCATCAAGGGCATATTGATAAATTTCAAACCTACATCGATGACTTAAATGACTTTGTTGAACAGATAGTAAACCCTAACAAGCATGATAATTTATACCTTGTTGGGCATTCAATGGGCGGAACTATTGGCACCTTATACATGGAGCAATACCCAACAACCTTTAATGCTGCAGTATTCTCAGCGCCAATGTATGGAATAAAACTACCATTTAATAAAACCTTTATCCGCTCATTAGCAGGTTTACTTGATACATGTAATGACAAACAACCTCATAAACAGCCCAACTATGTCTTAGGAGGAACGGATTATGAGCCTGTTGAGTTTGAAAAAAATCACCTCACTAACAGCCCTAGTCGATATCAACAATTCCTAGATGTCTTTCATCAAAATCCAAACATCCAGTTAGGTTCACCAACGAACCGTTGGTTATTAGAAGCAATGGATGCAGCAGATAGAGCGACAAAAGCTGCTGCATTAAGCATCAAACCAATAATGGTTTTACAGGCACTTGATGATGAAATTGTAGATAATGCTGCACAAAATAGAGCTGAAAATATACACTGTCAGATCCGCCGAATAGCAAACTGTCAGCATGAGGTATTTGTTGAAGCTGATAAAGCCCGTAATCAAGCTTTACGAACCTTAGTTAGTTTTTTAGATAAATATTAAGCTTATATTGATGCTAAGACATTCGTTAATGGCTAGCGTTTAATTAAAAGGCACTTTCCAAACCACACTTAAGGTCAATTCAGACTCTAACAAGTGCCTGATATCTTGTTGAGTCAATGGACGACTAATAACATACCCTTGGAATAAATTACTTTTTAATTGGGTTAAGGTCGTGAGTTGTTGACGATCTTCAATTTGTTTTACCACCACAGGATATTTAAGCTGATTAGTTAGATTAATCAACGCTTTAAATATATTCCGAGACTCTTCAGAGGTAGTAATATCTTTAATATAATTAGCAGCAAATTTTACTTGAGAAAAGTGGATGCCATGCAGTCGATGCAATGGGCATAGGCCAGAACCAAAGTTATCTAAGGCAATACGGATTCCCTCACGTTGTAAGGTCAATATTTTATCTTTTGCTGTAACCGCATTAATCGAAAATACATCTTCTGATAACTCAAACTGAATAAACTCAGGGCTAATATTATGCTGTTTAATTTTGGCTTGTATAACTTGTACAAACATATCCTGATGGAAGTGTCTTGAGGATATGTTAATTGAAAAGCACGGACAGTTGATTTCCGTTCTTTGTAAACTCTCTATGAATGAACAAACCTCGTCTAACACCCATAACTCTAACTCAAAAATAGAGTTTGATAATTCTGCTACGGGGATAAATTGTTTAGGACTAATAAAACCAAACTCTGGGTGATACCAACGCATTAATACTTCAACGCTTTCAGTATTCCCCTCGATATCGACTACCGGTTGATACACTAACGACAATTGTTTCTGTTTAATCGCTTTCTTCAATTCTTGTTGAAGTTTTTGAGGTTCATGATGACTCCCATCAAGCTGTAAACTATGTAAAACACAAGTATTAGTTTGGCTTTCTATGGCTTTGCCGAGAGCTTTGTCAGCACGAGACAATAACTGACTAGGCTCTAAAGACTCTTTACCGTCAAATACGACCATACCTACTTTGGTGAACACAGATACAGTTTGCCCTGATAAAGTAAAACTTCTACCTACAACTTGACGCACTTCGCTGGCAAGTGATAAAGCCCGTTTATTGGCATGCTCTAGACTCGTACCCAGATTCTTGGCAGCAATTACAAATTCATCATCACCTAAACGGCTCAGTAGACAACTAGCAGAAAATGCACCGGCAAGTCTTGCTGATATTTGCATCAATAATCGATCGCCTAGCTGTTCACCAACGGCTTCATTTACCAATTTAATATTACTGAGATTAATCAGCAACATAGTGCTATATTGATTAGATTTACGAGCATATGCTTGCAAATCAAATAGCTCATTTGCCAAAGCCTCTCTATCAATAATATCTGACACCCCTACATGGCTTTGCCTTTCAACGGTGATTTTCTGATTCTTAAGTTCTAGAGTGACATCTGTAATAGACCCAATCATCCTAATAGGTTTTCCTTCCTCATCCCACTGGATGATTTGCCCTCTATCTAGCACCCAAATAAATTCTTTTGATTTGTTTTGTAACTGATGAACACTTTCATAATGGGAAGTATTTCCTGCTAAACAGTCTTCTATTTCTCTCAGCACGGTATTTTTTTCATCTGGGTGTAATCGCGTCTCCCAAGATTCATAACAATTAGTTATTTCATTTGGTCTGTAGCCTAATATTTCTTTCCAGTTATCAGACATAAACACATCATTGGTTTCAGTATTCCAATCCCAGATCCCGCTACTATTACCGCTAATCGAATATAACCATCTTTGCTCGGAGTTAGTAACCTTCATATTACTTTCTATAAGGTGTTTCTCAACCTTAAGTAGTGACTCGCCTAGGCAATATACTTCTTCAACTAAACAATTGATTCTGGTTTTATCAGGCTTAAACTGAAGTACATTATTAGCTCTTTTAGTGAGTTGTTTAATTGGTCTTATGAGTAGCCAATATAGAGCCCAACAAAAAAAAACAACCAGTATGCCGCCAATCCCCCAAATATAGATAAACCTTTTTTGAAGCTGATCAGAAGCGTCTGCAATTAATGAAGAAATATCATATTCGAGATAGATAACATCAACGGCACTGGAGTAACTGTATTTTGCTGCGGTATTGACGGGATAATAAGCTTGGATGGAAAGGCGATCATAATTGATATTGAAAAATGCTGCTTCAGCTGCAACCACCTCTTGATGTCGCGCATCAGAGTATCCTTCAATCACATTCTTAGCATCACTCTCACGCCATATAACGTGATTAGCAAACTTTATTCGGCTAGATGCATCCAATATGACATATACCATCATATTGCTGTCTGTAGAAATTAAAGAAACTTCTTGCTCAATTCTAGAGATATCTTGAATTGCTAAAGCTGATTCAACAACATGAATCATTCTAAATAAATCTTTTTGAATTTGATCAGATTCATTTTCAGCTAGCTCAGAACGCAGTGCCTCTTTTTCATAATAAAACTCACCGCTAACTAATAATAAGTACAGTGAACATAAGAAAAAAGGCACTAAAAAAGATAGTGAAAAAGAAGGTCGCTTTGGCAAGATTACACCACTAATTGTTAATAAAAATATACCGCTTACGTAACATACTAAAGACCACAACAATCAACAACCATAAAAGGCTTTTCTCAGGAAACATAATCCATTTTAATGAATATCACATCTATAAATTACAGCCTTCAAAATCGCTTCATGAATAACGATCTTCCAATTCCTTAATTAAGCAATTAGTTGGCTTACTTTCACACTGGCAGATTTACTAAATGATGTGGCTAGTAAATATAAATCGTCAATTCATTATATTTTACAAACGTTAAATGGACTGTAACGTGAGTAAAGAGCTATCTACTCTCCGTTAAGAGAAGTAAAACACTTGAAATGGACTGCTTATTTAACCTTGTAAGAACACATATCGGCTACTAAATCATTGCTAATTATCTAATCTGACACTCCAGCCTCTCAAATTTCAAGCACAAAAAAGTCCGTTACGTGAGTAACGGGCTATCTGAGCTCATAAAAAGAGAAATTAGGCGCTAGGCTATGACCTACTTTTGCATGGGCATATCAATCACACTGTCTTTCGCGGCACTAAATTCTTACTCGCTATAAACGAAAAAAGCCCTGACTATTAAGTCAGGGCTTTCTCGACTCTCTAAAAAGAGAAATTAGGCGCTAGACAATAACCTACTTTTACATGGGCATATCAATCACAATATCAGCTGTTGATGTGTCTAAACTTGAGCTTTAGCTTCGTTTCTGAACATGTTTATCTTAAATGACAGACACAAAAAAGCCCGTTACGTGAGTAACGGGCTATCTGCTCTCTTAAAAAGAGAAATTAGGCGCTAGGCAATGACTGACTTTCACGTGGGCATATCAATCACACTGTCTTTCGCTGCACTAAATTCTTACTCGCTATATACGAAAAAAGCCCTGACTATTAAGTCAGGGCTTTCTCGACTCTCTAAAAAGAGAAATTAGGCGCTTGGCAATGACCTACTTTCACATGGGGAGACCCCACACTATCATCGGCGCTATTGCGTTTCACTACTGAGTTCGGGATGGGATCAGGTGGTACCACAATGCTATTGTCACCAAGCAAATTCGGTGTTAATCGCTTATCGCAATTAACTAAATTCGGAAAGCTGTTTGTTTTTTTGAGTTTTCTACTTTATTAAGTGCTTTAAATTCTTCACTAAGTCTTACCTTTAACAGTAAGTAATAAATCTAGTTACCATCAACTCAGATAAAAACTCATCTGGGTTGTATGGTTAAGCCTCACGAGTCATTAGTACAGGTTAGCTCAACGCCTCACAACGCTTACACACCCTGCCTAT
>NZ_BPEV01000006.1 GCF_019654955.1 Shewanella sp. KT0246
GCTATTAAAGTCACACCTTTTAAAATTAATGTGAAATAAATGTACAGATAAAATAGCTTCACGCTGAAAAAGTTGTTCTAAACACGATATTTAATTTCAATTTCGGAAGTTTAAAACACCAAAAAAGAGAAAGAATTCAACGAAAGTTGTTCGCGTAGCATAAGACACTATCAAACAACATAGACTGAGATCACAGTAAACTCAATAATATATGAATGACAATTACATGAAAAATAAATGAGGTTGTTACAGGCTCGCTTCAGTTTACCCCTTGTTGTTAAAAATAAGCATAAAACTCAAAAATAAGTAAAAAGACCGAATTGATTTTTCAGCCTCTCTGAATACTCGTGAGCTGTGAGATGTTTAGCACTATAAACTCACATTGTTTGGCAATTTTATATCGGTCACTTCAGCTGGATTAAACCAGTTCAATGAATCTGCTAGTTGAACCACCTCGCCAATAATCATCAATGCTGGCATTTGCAAAGCTGGATCAGCTGCCAGCTTTGGTAAATCACTCAGTTTACCAATAAAGCGTTGCTGCGAGGATGTTGTCGCTTTTGAGACAATCGCTACCGGTGTATCAGGGTTTCGGCCATGACTCATTAATCCTTCGCTGATAATATTGGCATTCAGAATTCCCATATAAACCACTAAGGTATTATTGGTGTTAGCATAACCTTGCCAGTCCATCGGACGACTTTCTAATTGGCAATGGCCCGTAATGAAAGAAACACCTTGAGCATAATCACGGTGTGTTAACGGGATCCCAGCATACGCTGAAGTACCACTTGCAGCAGTTATACCTGGCACAACCTCAAAGCGCACATCGCTCTCAACTAAAGTTTGTAATTCTTCGCCGCCACGGCCAAATATAAAGGGATCACCGCCCTTTAAACGCACTACATTTTTGCGGGTATAGGCTTTAGTGACGAGTAACTGATTGATTTCATCTTGAGCTGCACTGTGTTTACCAGCACGCTTTCCAACAGCAATTTTCTCTGCATGTTGTGGGATTAAGTCGAGAATATCTTGGCTTACGAGTGCATCATATAGCACAGCATCAGCTTGTTTAAGCACTCTATAGGCTTTTAATGTCAGTAATTCAACATCACCAGGGCCAGCACCAACTAACCAAACTTTTCCTTTGGCCTCTTGACCTGATATTGAAACTAATGCCATTACCGATAACCCCACATTATTTATTTAAGGTTAAATATAACGGTTTACATATTCCATATACAATAGATAAAACTTAGCTTTTATTCCTTTTGGTTATATACATAATAAGCAACTAACAGCACTTCTGTCACTCTTACACCTTAACAATCAAATGAATCCCTTTTGTTTCGTCTATGACTTCAACCATTTATTTGTTTCACCTTTGTTATCGCAATGATAACCTGTCAAAAATAACAAAGATAAAGGGATTTCGATGAAAAAAACGCTCAGTCTATCGCTCATCTTTTGCTTACTTTCCTCTGCAAGCGTCAATGCCGATGACAATGATTCTTTAGTTGATGAAAGAATAAAAAGCGAAATAGAGACCTCTGATAAACGTTTTGTGATTACCCCTCACAAGGTGAATTACATACTGCCTTATACCTATAATGACTCGCCCAATTCAGATCCTTATGTTGGCTTTAACACGGGCAATGAAGGAGTAGATGAAGAAGTCGATAATGCCGAAGCAAAGTTTCAAATAAGCTTTAAATTCCCTCTTTGGTACAATGTGTTTGGCGATAATGGCCATTTATTCTTCGCTTACACTAACCAATCCTATTGGCAGGTTTATAATAAAGATATTTCATCACCTTTCAGAGAAACCAATCACGAGCCCGAAATCTTTATGTTATTTAATAATGACTGGGAAATCGCAGGCCTGAGAAACTCATTTTGGGGTGTCGGTGCCGTACATCAGTCTAATGGTAAATCGGGCAGTTTATCTCGAAGTTGGAACCGAATTTATGGCGAAATGATATTTGATCGTGGCCCGTTTGCTTTAGCTTTTAAAGCTTGGTATCGCATACCTGAAGATGAAAAAGAAACACCTACATCACCCGATGGTGATGACAACCCTGATATTGAAGACAACATGGGAAATTTTGAAATTAAAGCGGTTTACGGCCTCGATGAGCACCTCTTTACACTAACGGGTCGTAATAATTTAGACAGTCCCAATAAAGGCGCCTTGGAAGCCACATGGAGTTACCCGATACTTGGTAACTTAAGGGTCTATGCTCAATACTTTAATGGCTACGGCGAAAGCTTGATTGATTATAACCATCACAACCAACGTATTGGTATCGGGGTTTCAATAAACGATATTTTGTAAACTAACGCTTGAGTAAGCGATAGAACCATTAATCGCTACAATTTTTAAGCATAAAAAAGGTGAACTACAAAGTTCACCTTTTTTATTTAAACACCGTCAGATTATTTTGCCGTGCTATTCGCTTTAGTCGAAATAGAAATACCTTTGGCTGTTACATCAAGCGTTAACTGCATGCGCATGTCGTAATCTTTAAGCATTGCTAATTCATCTGGTATTGGCTCACCACTTTCTTCAATAAGCGTAAATACCGGTGTAAGTAGCTTTTGGTAGTCTAAAGCCATGCTAGTTAATCCATTGGATGCTAATGGTTCATTCGCTAACGTATCCGCTAATGCTTCACCTTTATCACCACTGAAAATCACCAAATGATTATCTTTCATGGCAATTTTCGCCGTTACACCCATTTCTGGCGGCAACATTAAGTAAGGCGTCACATCTACTGCATCACCATTTTTTTCTAACTGGATATTTGCTAATTGTGGAACAAAAGGTCGCACCATATTCATTAGCATTGCAGGGTCGTCAGCCGACAAACTGATCAGTGCATCTAAATGCTTAAAGCCAGGCTCGCCATTTTCATCTGTTAATGAAAAATCAACAATGGTTGTACTGATACCTTTAACGCCATTAGCCATACCTGTCATCATACCAAGCATTGCAGGATTTTGTTCACTAATCCCATATTGCACTTGCGCAAGTGCTTCACATTGATAACTGGGGGTTTGTAAATCTTTCCAGATTTCAGATAATGCCGGAGCGAGCTGCACCACATCTAATCCAAATGCCATAGACGCAACATTGTTACTGATGTTTTGACTAAAACTTGGAATAAAACCGCGCATTTTAGCCAGTGCACCTAAAATAACCTGATTATTTGACTCAATAACCACTTCGGCATCAAAGTTAGTTTCTTTTCTGTTGACGGAAAAAGAGTTAAGCCCCATTACAGTTCTTGGCCAATTGGCCGCGATAGCATTAAACTCAGCCTTACATTCAGGCGTTTTGAACTCAGCAAAAGGATCTTCATTCGAACCTTCCATTTGAACTAACTTCGTCAATTGCTTGGCCAGCATATTGCCGTCGTTTGAAGTTAACCCATTTACTAATTCAACATGGTTAATAAAGCTAATACTGTCTTTTAAGAAGCCATGAGTCGTAGCAATTTCATCAAGCATGCCTGATTCACTGATCGGATTATCAACCTTAATTAACCCCAATGCCGTTTCAAGCAGTTCTGGTTTATTAAATGAGGTATTAAGTGTGACCGTTAACCAACCGTCTTTTTGAGCAAACACCATATCGATAGATTCATCTTCATCGATAAGCGGATAAGCACGATACTCTTGACCTTTTACTGACTCAGCTTTGTGAACTAAGCCGCTTTCTTCTGACGCTTTATCAAGTAACGCCCAAACCGCACTTTCATCTTCAACTTGAATTTTAAATACTGGCAAAGCACCTAAAGTGTATGTGTAAGACTCAATATTGGCAGGCAAACCAAATGTCTTTAAAAATACTTCAGGGTTTTCAAAGCTCATTAAATAGCTTTTATATAAACTCACAAAAAAGCGCTCTTGCTCACTTCCGTAAGGGCCCGCTTGTTCAATTTGCTCTAAAGATACCTTACTGTTCACTCCCATTGGCATAGAATACAAATAATCTTCTAATGGAAATGGGGTTAATTGCCCAGAAAACAACAAGGTATCAGCTGGGATATACGCAAGAATTTCGTTATCTGAAATAGTACTGCCATCTTTACCAGACAACACATATGCCCCAGCACCAACAGCGATAACCGCCGCAGCGATTGCGAGTTTTTTCATTTTTTATAGCTCCATAAATCACATGTAGATTAAAACAAGTCACTCTTCCTTGAGAGTTATTGGATTAAAAATTAGCTTTGTTAACGTATTCGATTCAGAACACATCAATTTTAATAAGTGTCGCAATAACTTAGCATTTTTTTATTACCGATTCATATAAAAAGCACAATTTGAAAGTTATTTATAGGGCGTTATTCAGGCGTGGTTAAGGTGAAAGCCACTGTCAGCTAAACCCAAAAAGTGATCTGGTAGTAAATCTTCGTTTAGTTATAACTGGGAGGGAGAATGGCAATAGAATAAGGAGGCAACTTCTCGGTTAGTCACCGTAAGTGACCAACCGAGAAGTTTAAAAGGATTATGCTCGCGCTAGCAAGCCAATCACAAGGGCGCTCGACTGAGCGAGCAAGGCTTTTGGAGGTACTTGGCTTGCAATCACAAACCTAAAGTGTCGACAAAAACCATCTACGGGAACCTCTTAATCTAGACTATAAAATTAACTTGTGCATAATTTTGTGGATAAAATGTTTATTAAAAATCTTCTAGAGCAAAATATCAGTCATTAGTCTTAATTGAGTATCAATATACCCCAAACTTTTAGATTGATGTTCAACATAAACAAAACTTAACTCATCTTCATAATGCGCTTTCACAGATTCAAAATATCAACTTCCAGTGAAGATTACTTACTTCTTAAACAAAGGCTTTTAAGGTTCATAAAAGTTGTTTGAACAGCGCTAGCCATCTATTTATACCGTTTCTCGCTCAGTTAATTTAAGCAAAAATATCAGCCAACAGGCTGATATTTAATAATTAACTTATTATGTCTAATATTGACTAAATCTCATAATGCAAACCACATTCTCGCTTTAAGCCATTAAAACGGGTTTCTTCTTCCGTCATTCCAAGCTCTAATGGTTTACTAGAATGAGTATCACCAACAGAGACATAACCTTGCTCCCAAAGAGGGTGGTAAGGTAAATCGTTTTCTGTCAGGTATTGGTGTACGTCTTTATTACTCCACTCAATAATTGGCAGTAATTTAAATCGCTCACCGTGTATAGCTAAAATAGGTAAAGCTTCACGCGTACTCGCTTGACTGCGGCGTAACCCCGCAAACCAAGTACCGACATTCAATTCAGCAAGCGCCCGTTGCATAGGCTCTACCTTATTAATACGATTATACCTCTCTAACCCATCAAGCCCTTGCTCCCAAAGTTTACCAAAGCTAGCTTGTTGCCAAGCGGATGACTTAGCGGCTTTAAAAACCTGAAGGTTTAAATCAAGCCGTTCAGTTAACTGATCAATAAACTGATAGGTTTCAGGAAACAAATGACCTGTATCGGTCAAAATCACCGGTATATTAGCTTGTGCTTGGTTGACTAAATGGAGCATTACTGCCGATTGAATACCAAAACTTGAAGATAGTGCATGCTCGCCAGGTAAATAGGCTAAGCCCCAAGTCACCCTCTCTTGTGCCGTCAATCCAGATAGAAAACGATTTACTTGTTCTAGCACAATACCTTGCTCTGATTTAGGAGCGGTTAGCAATGCTAATAATTCGTTTTGATTAATCATCATCTTGCCCTCATTGGTAAAGCGCTTGTTAAAAGCACTCTAACCATGAAAATCTACAGCGGCATCATTCACTGCTTTAACAATGCCATGACGCACAGTGAAGTTACCAAAAGTCTCACCCGCATCACGTTCTTGTACGTACAAAGCAAACAAGTTATCTAATTCAGCCAAAATTTCAGCTTCTTGAATATTTTCTTTGTACATTTTATTTAAACGTGTGCCTTCGAAGCTCGCGCCTAAATACAAGTTGTAACGTCCAGGTGCTTTACCTACCAAACCGATTTCCGCGGCAAATGGTCTTGCACAGCCGTTTGGACAGCCAGTCATACGAACCACTATCGCTTGCTCACTAATGCCATGCTTAGTTTGTAGAGCATCAATGTGATCAATAAATTCAGGGAAGTAACGCTCAGCTTCTGCCATCGCTAATGGACACGTAGGCAGAGCAACACAGGCAATTGAGTGACCACGGGTCTGACTGATAAGCTTGCCAAAAAAACCATGTTGGCGAGCAAGGTCTTCAATTGCCGCCTTATCTTCTTCAGCAACACCCGCAATAATCATATTTTGATTAGATGTCATTCTGAAATCGCCTTTATGAATTTTGGCTATTTCACGAAGACCGGTTTGCAATGTTTGGCCTTGTTCATCTTTAATTCGACCACTTTCAATAAATAACGTTAGATGCCAGTTGTTATCGACACCTTTTACCCAACCATACCGGTCGCCGCGGTCGCCAATAACAGCGTCACGTTTGGGCTCGAAATTAACTCCAGCGCGTTTCTCAACTTCAGCCTTAAATTCAGCAACACCGTGGTCAACAATGGTGTACTTCAAGCGCGAACGTTTACGATTAACTCGGTTACCCCAATCACGTTGCACTGTCATCACAGCTTCAGCAAACTTGATCACATCAGCAGTTTTGATAAAGCCAAAGTCATCAGCTAAACGTGGAAAAGTTTCAACTTCACCATGAGTTGACCCCATGCCGCCGCCAGCAACCAAATTAAAACCAATAAGCTCGCCAGCCTCTTCAATCGCTACAAAACCCAAGTCATTGGTATAAACATCAACGTCATTATCCGGTGGTACTGCTACCGCCATTTTAAACTTACGTGGCAAGTAAGTTTTGCCATATACAGGTTCGTTGGTTTCAGTGTCTAATAGCTTTTCTTCATCTAACCAAATCTCTGCATAAGCGCGGGTATGAGGTAATAAATGATCGGATAACTCTTTTGCTACTGCGTAGGCTTGTTGATGCAATTTAGATTCAATTGGATTTGGATTACACATCACGTTACGGTTAACGTCACCACATGCTGCAATCGAATCAAGTGCCGCTCTATCTAAACCTTGAATCAAGGTTTTAAGGTTACGTTTTGGAATACCATGGTATTGGAACGTTTGACGCGTGGTTAAACGGATACTATTCGATGTGGTTAATGTTGAAGAAATCTTATCAACATCAAGCCATTGCTCAGGAGAGCAAATCCCTCCAGGCACACGAGCACGAAGCATAAAGCTATAAAGAGGCTCTAATTTTTGCTCTTTACGTTCATTACGTAAGTCACGATCGTCTTGTTGGTAAAAGCCATGGAATTTGATCAACTGCTGATCACCATCGCTAAACGAACCTGTTACTTGGGTATCTAACCCTTCTTTAATCGAGCCGCGCAGATAATCACTGTCGGTTTTTAAATATTCGTTTACGGCTAACTTTTGCTCACTCATCATGTGGCCTCTTTAATACTTGCTGCGTTGGTTGCTCAAATTGAGCAACGAAGCTTTATTCTTATTGTCGCGATGAAGACTGCGATTTTTTATGTCTATTGATTTAGTAAACGTCTTTTTGGTAACGTTTAGCACTGCGTAGGTCTTCTAAATAGCTCTCTGCGCCAGCTTCATCTAGCCCGCCAAACTCAATTGCAACATCGATAAGTGCTTGGTGAACATCTTTCGCCATACGCTCAGCATCGCCACAAATATAAAAATGAGCACCGTTTTGTAGCCACTTCCAAATAGACTCGCCTTGTTCTGCAATACGATGTTGAACATACACTTTATGTGCTTGGTCACGTGAGAAAGCCACATCTAAACGAGACAAATCTCCCGATTTAAGATACTGCTGCCACTCAACTTGATATAAAAAATCTTGCTCAAAATGAGGGTTGCCGAAAAATAACCAACTATCACTATTCACACCATCAGCAGCGCGTTGCTGCATGAATGCTCTAAATGGAGCAACGCCTGTACCTGGACCAACCATAATGACTGGCGTGTCATTATTTTCAGGTAAACGGAAGTGCTTATTAGGTTCAACATACACCTTAACTAATTGGCCTTCTTCAGCGGATGCTAAGAAATGTGAAGCACCACCAAAGCGTGCTTGACCTGCTCGTTCATCTTCAACAAGTGCAACAGTTAAATGCACTTCGTTTTCAACTTCAGCTTGGCTTGATGCAATTGAATATAAACGTGGTGTGAGTGGTCTCAGTAACTCAACTAATTTAGCTGCATCAATTGCAACAGGATATAAAGTAATTAAGTCAGCTAATTGGTGACCTAAAACAAATTGACGAGTTTGCTCTTTATCTGCCGCAATAGCTGTTAATTCTTTATTACCAGCAAGTTCTGCCCATGTAGTTACAAGACCGGGATAAAGCTGAGTCAGCTCTTTCTTCTCAGTTAATGCTTGCTCAAGAGTCAGTGTTTGCTTACTCACAGTGACTTCTGATGCTGCATCAAGTGATAGTCCGTTGATGACCTCTTTCACTAATGCATCATTATTAGTAAACCAAATTCCTAATGCATCACCTACTTGATAACTTATTCCTGATTCACCTAAATCAATTTCCACATGGCGAACATCACGATCTGAATCTCGACCGGTAAGCTTTTGGCTCAATAAAATTTCAGCTTCAAATGGTTGTTGCTTAGTGAACTCATTTTCTGATGTCAACTTTGCACTATCGATAGAAACCACACTTGCACCACTTGCTTGAACAAGCGGCTCAACTGCTTTGATTACTTGCTGCTGCCATTGCTCAGCCGCTTCTTCATAGTCAACGTCACACTCTGCAATCGGTAATAGTTCTTTAGCACCAAGCGCTATTAAACGTTCGCTAAAGTCTTTACCTGTCTGGCAGAAAAACTCATAACTGGTATCGCCAAGTGCCAATACTGAGAAGTTAAGTTGTTCAAGTTTAGGCGCACGTTTTGATGCAAGAAACTTATGTAATTCAATAGCGTCATCTGGCGCTTCACCTTCACCGTGAGTACTAACCACTGCGATTAAGATTGTTTCTTGCTTTAACTGGCGCACATTATAATCGGCCATTGATGCCAAATTAACGGCAAAGCCTTTAGCTGTTGCTTGAGCAGCTAGCTCTTTAGCAATGGCTTTACCGTTACCAGTTTGACTACCAAATAAAATCGTTACTGTTTGTGCAGCAGCTGTTTCTGGCGCTACCGTAATTTGGCCTTGATTTGACGTTGCCGCTAAATAGCCGCTAACCCAAGCTAATTGCGTTGCAGATAACTCTGAAGTGAGCTGTTTTAGCTTTTCGACTTGTCCTTGAGACAATGGCGAAGCGAATGAAGAAAGTTCTTTTAACAACATTAGATGGCCTTATAACAGTTTAATGTCATCAGATTACTCCTAATGCTTAAAACCAAAAAATAATAAAAATTACTTTTTTATTCCATTAAGGAATATGCAAAGACGTTTTTTTAAGCTACAAAAGTGTGGTCTAGTGCAAACTTTTAGGTAAGACCACGACAAAAATGCGGTTTTATGCATTCTTTGCTTGTTTCATATCTAAGAATTGCCAGAATGATGCACTTTAAAAAATTGGTACTAAAGTTGTCTAGTAAAGTAAACGCCAGCAATGGCAACTTTTCGACTTGTCTAAGTACTTAAACGACCCGACCCTTCCCTACATATAACTAAGAGGTTGTCCTTTTGAAATTAGGTCTACCGAAAGAGAGTCACCCAGGTGAGCAACGCGTTGCGCTAATCCCTGCAAATGTGACCATTTTAATGAAAAAACAGCTACAAGTGATCGTAGAATCAGGCGCTGGACTACAAGCAGGTTTCACCGATGACGATTACGTCAAGGTTGGAGCCACAATAGCTTCTTCAAGAGAAGCTCTACTCACTGAAGCCGATATCATTACAGTAGTGAACTGTAAGGGTGATCAATTCGATGAAATTCAAGCTATTTTGAAACCACATCAATTGGTTATAGGGATGATGGATCCACTAGTTAATCCTCAAAATGCCCAAGCAATCGCCAAAACAGGTGGCAGTGCAATCGCGCTTGAATTAATCCCGCGCATAACTCGTGCTCAGAGCATGGATGTATTGTCTTCAATGGCAACCATTTCTGGCTACAAAGCCGTACTACTTGCAGCCCATAAAGCACCTCGTCTATTCCCAATGATGATGACAGCAGCGGGTACATTAAAACCTACACGCGCATTTATTATGGGTGTGGGTGTAGCAGGGCTTCAAGCTTGTGCCACAGCTAAACGCTTAGGTGCAGTAGTGGAAGCTTATGACATTCGCCCTGCAGCTCGCGAGCAAATCATTTCAGTAGGCGCAAAACCTGTTGAGCTTGATATTGAAGCTGAAAACACTGAGACCAAAGGCGGTTACGCTACTGAGCAAAGTGATGACTTTTTAAAACGTCAGCAACAAGCCATGGCTAACGTACTTGCACAACAAGATATCGTCATTACGACGGCTGCGATCCCTGGTCGTAAAGCCCCTGTGCTTATCACCAAAGAAATGGTTGATGGCATGAAAAGCGGCACTATCATTGTTGATTTAGCCGCTGAAAGTGGCGGTAACTGTGAGTTAACTCAAGTTGATAAAATCATTATGCATAATGGCGTCATGATTTTAGGACCTTCCAATGTACCAAGCACAGCAGCAAATCATGCTAGCCAAATGTACGGTAAAAATGTTGAGAACTTACTTAACTTGCTTATCAACAAAGAAGGTGAGCTAGTCCTAGATTTTGAAGATGAAATTGTACGCGATACTGTCGTTGCTCATGGCAATGACGTCAGCAGCGCACGTCTTCGTGACTTACTGGGTTTAGCCCCTTTAGCAACACCTGAAGCCCCATCAGAGGAGACAGCCTAATGGATATGACCCTGTTATTATTACTAACACTGTTTGTGGTTGCAGTATTTTTAGGTGTTGAGCTTATTACTAAAGTACCACCTACACTTCATACGCCATTAATGTCTGGATCAAATGCGATTTCAGGTATTTCACTGGTTGGCGCACTACTATCTGCAGGTTCTGGCGCAGGTATCATGGTCAATGTACTTGGCTTTATTGCTGTTGTACTCGCGACCATTAACGTGGTGGGCGGTTACATGGTAACTAATCGCATGCTAGCCATGTTCAAAAGGAAATAGACTCAATGACAACATTTATTTATTTAGCTTACCTTGTTGCCGCAGTCTTATTTATTCTTGGTATCAAAGGGCTAACCAAACCACGTACAGCAGTTCGTGGTAATCAATTATCGGCAATGGGTATGTTCATTGCAGTAGTTGTCACCTTGTTTGATCAAAGCATTCTTAGTTATGAATGGATCATCGCAGGTGTCCTACTCGGTGGTACTATTGGTGCGGTCATGGCGACTAAAATTAAAGTCACCGATATGCCGCAAATGGTCGCTCTGCTTAATGGTTTTGGTGGCGGAGCCTCACTTGCGATCGCTGCAGCTAGCTTTCTTGACCCTGCCGCTGCAACCAATACTGTTGCGCTAATTTCTATTGGTGCGACCATCATTATTGGTTCAGTGACCTTGTCTGGCTCGTTTGTCGCTTTTGCGAAATTGCAGGAGCTTATTTCAGGTAACCCGATTAAAGTTCCTGGTAATAAACCACTAAATGCCATCTTGCTAATTAGTGCGATAGCACTCGCTATCGCAATTGTAATGGACCCGACCAACACTAACTTAATGTATGCACTAGTAGCTGTTGCTGTCGTATTAGGTGTGTTACTCGTTGTGCCTATTGGCGGCGCTGATATGCCAGTGGTGATTGCATTACTTAACTCATACTCAGGTATTGCTGCTGCGACAACGGGTTTCATCACAGGTAACACAGTGCTGATTGTATCAGGCTCTTTGGTTGGCGCATCAGGTATTATCTTGACGCAAATCATGTGTAAAGCGATGAACCGCTCACTGTTCAATGTCTTGTTCGGTGTGATGGCAGAAGGCGGCGAGAAGGTTGATGCTGACGAAGTTTACGCTGGTAAAGTGAAATCAACATCACCAGATGAAATCGCGATGATGCTTGAAACAGCAGAGCGCGTTGTTATCGTACCAGGTTATGGTTTAGCTATGGCGCAAGCACAACACGCCGTTCGTGAACTGGCTAATGTTTTACAAGCCCGTGGCACCGATGTTAAGTATGCTATTCACCCTGTTGCTGGTCGTATGCCGGGTCACATGAATGTACTACTTGCTGAAGCAGAAGTGCCATATGATCAGTTAATCGAAATGGACGAAATCAATCCACAATTCGAACAAACTGACGTTGCAATTGTGATTGGCGCTAACGATGTCACCAACCCTATGGCCCGTGAAGATAAAGGCAGTCCAATTTATGGCATGCCTATTCTTAACGTTGATAAAGCCAGAACGGTGGTAGTGATTAAGCGTTCATTGAGCCCAGGTTTTGCTGGGTTACCTAACCCACTATTTGCTATGGATAACACACTAATGTTATTCGGCGATGGTAAAAAAGGCATTGTTGAACTGACTCAAAGCTTGAAAGAAGCAGAGTAATAATAAATTAATACTAAGCTAAGTATTAATTAGACAAAAATAAAGGCCGCTAAGCGGCCTTTATTTTTACTCAAAACCTAGAGGCTGGTTATCTTTTCAGCAAAAGAAAGCTGAAAAGTTTTCATGTACCAAGACTAGGGCCTATTAAATTTTTATTTAGAAGCTATTTACGCTTCTTAGTTTTAAACAATTCAATCAAACTCATCAAACACAATGCCCCAACAATGATATTTAGGGCAATTAATACCGCTACCGCCATTACTTCAACTCATTTTCCAAGAAAGCAGCCAATGACTTGTAAAGGTGATTTCTCACCTTCTCGCCGCGCATTGAATGTTTCGAACCTGGATAATCCATCATCTGAAATAACTTACCTTCGTCCTGCAAGGCTTTATAAACACGGGTACTGTTTTCAAAAAGTACATTGTCGTCAGCCATGCCGTGATACATCATCAATCCCGATTGATAATTTTTCACGTAAGGTAAAATACTCCCAGCATCATACCCTTTTTTATTTTTTTCAGGGTGACCCATGTAACGTTCTGTGTAGTGCGTATCATATAAACGCCAATCGGTAACCGGTGCTCCAGATATCGCTGCTTTAAAATAGTCAGGGGCTTTAAATTGTGTCATCAACGCCATATAGCCACCGTAACTGTGACCATAAATACCTATGTTATCGCCGTCGACATAAGGCAAGCTACGTAAATAGTCCACGCCGACTTTTTGATCGTTAACTTCTGCATCGCCCATATTTTGGTAAATAACATACTCAAAATCGGTACCACGATGAGCAGAGCCACGGTTATCTAGCTGAAATACTACAAAACCTTGCTGCAATAAATACTGGGTAAAGTAGTCTGCTTCGCTCCAGCTATTAACCACTAATTGCGCATGCGGCCCGCCATAAACACGTACCACTACCGGATACTTTTTACTGTCATCAAATGGTACAGGCTTAAATAAGCGATACTGTAATGCTTGGCCATCTTCAGCTTTAAGCTCGCCAAACTCAGGCATTTCCCACAAACCAGCAAAGTCATATAGAGGATGGTTTTTAGTGACTTCGTTTTGTTCAACCCAAGCTAATTGTTTACCTGTTTCATCATGTAAACTCACCTGTGGTGGCTGACTTAAGCTACTAAAATAATCTAAGTACACAGGCTTATTATCTGCAAACACTGCTGAATGCATGCCACTACGAGATGATAACTTCTCAATTTTACCACCAGCTAATGGCACTCGGTATAAATGACGCTCAACCACGCTATCTTTTCGACCAGAGAAGTAAACCCAACCTGCTTTTTCATCTACCAGTTCAAGCGCATCCACCACCCAGTCGCCTTGGGTTAACTGCTTAAGTACTTTGCCGTTTAAATCGAACAAATATAGGTGGTTAAAACCATCACGCTCAGATGCCCAAATAAAGGACGCTTGCTGCTTTAAAAACTGTAAGTCATCATTTAAATTTATCCACGCTTTGCTGCGCTCGGCGACAATAGTTTTAGCCTTGTCACTATCACTCACATCAGCAATGCGTAAATCGAGGGATTGCTGATCGCGGCTTTGCCACTGAAAAGATAAATGCTGACTGTCTGGTAGCCATTTAACTCGAGGTAAATAAATGTCTTTCTCTTTGCCTAAATCAATCCAAGAAACAGTTTGTTTGTTATTGCCCTTTGCAAGCTTAATTACACCCAGTTCTATCTCGACATTAGTTTTGCCAGCATAAGGGTAGCGTTGCTCAGTTAGCTTAATTCCGTCGGCATAAATCTCATTACGAGTCACTAGCTCAACACCTGACTCATCAATACGAGTAAAAGCAATTGATGACTCATCTGGTGACCACCAGTAACCAGTCATGCGGCCCATTTCTTCTTGGGCAACAAACTCAGCCATACCATTTTTAACTGGCCCTTTACCGTCAAAAGTCAATTGCGTCAGTGTCGATGAGTCTAAAGCTAATACATAAATGTTTTGCTCACGGACAAATGAAACAAAGTTCCCGTTTGGCGATAAACGCGCATCAGTGACAAAACCTTCGCCAGTATCTAGCTCAATCGTTTTATTATCCGCAAGCGTAAAATAATACAGTTTGCCAGCGGCAGGGATTAATAACGCTTGACTGTTTTCAGCCCAAAAGTATTCCATGATCCCTTGACCATAAATACGTTGACGTTCGCGGCGAGCTTTCTCTTCGTCTGACAATTCACCCGATGCTAAATCATCAGCATTTAACAGCATGCTGCGTTTTGATGTTTTGATATCCATTTGCCACAAATCGTAAAAATGCTGATTATCTTCACGACTAGCAAGGTAGGTCACAAGGCGACCGTCTGGCGATAACTTAAGGCCGCGAGGACTTGCACCAGCAAGGGCTGGAGAGGCATGTATGCGTTCAATTGTCAGTGGTGTTGAATTACCAGTCATTTTCATTGTGGTGGCCATAACGTGAGGTGAAACAAGTGAGCTAGCAAACACTAGCGGAATCGCTGACGCCAGAGATAGCGCAGCTAATTTCCAAGTATTAATCATTGTTATTCCTTGTAGTAAATCGAGGCAAATTTTCGTTGTTTTAATTATTTATTAACCAAGGGCCTGTTTATCTTTGTAGGTAAGCTTTTGTTCGAGATAAAAGCGTTTTAATCAAGGCGGGCGGATTGCAGCCTAGCAATCTAAGCTAAATTTGCGCAACACAGAGTAAAACGTTTTTAACCGAACCCTTTGGGCTGCGTTTGTTGGCCACTTTCAACTGCGCTATAGGTTTTTTATGTAGAATAACTACACAGCAAAACCTCTATCTTGCTAAAGTGGCCAACAATTCGCAGCAAAAACAACCTTGAAAGATAAACAGGCCCTGATGCCTACGAGAAAGCTTATTTTCGCCTGAGTTTATAACAAATCAGTCCGAAGTCATATAAAGTGCAGCTGTTTCACGCTGTAATGAAAGCCGATCTAAGGTATTATCTATGCCAATAAATTAGAACATTAACCACTGGTTACCGACCTTAACCTCTATTGTCTTAGGAACAAGCATGCAAACTTTGACACAAACCCTTACAAATCAAGCTGTATCAGCTTCACTTTCTCAACTGATTTTAAGTTTGGCTGATTGCTCAAAAGAAATCAGCCAAGCAGTTCGCCATGGCGCTTTAGCGGGTGTTTTGGGCGCAACAGAACAAGAAAATGTACAAGGTGAAACCCAAAAGAAGCTCGACGTTATCACTAACGACATGCTTAAAGATGCGCTTAAAGCCGAAGGTAATGTACGCGGGTTAGCCTCTGAAGAAGAAGACTATGTTGTTGAAGTTAATAAGCAAGGTGAATACCTAGTTTGTTTTGATCCATTAGATGGCTCATCAAACATTGATATTAACTCATTAGTCGGCACGATTTTCTCAGTATTGCCAGCACAAGGCGGTGAGTTTACTGAAAGCAGCTTTTTACAAAATGGGCGCAAACAAGTTGCCGCAGGTTACGTACTTTATGGCCCATCAACCATGATGGCACTGACAACTGGTCAAGGTACTCAGCTATACACACTCGATCCAGAGACTAATGAGTTTTTACTGACTGATGAATCGGTTAGCATCAGCAAAGACACCGCTGAATTTGCTATTAATATGTCAAACCAGCGCTTTTGGGAAGCGCCGATGCAAACTTACATTAGCGATTTATTGCTAGGTAAAATCGGCACTCGCGAAAAGTCATTCAACATGCGTTGGATTGCGGCAATGGTTGGCGATGTTCATCGCGTATTATGTCGTGGCGGTATCTTTATGTACCCTACTGACAACAAGAACCCTGAGAAGCCATACAAACTACGCTTAATGTATGAAGCTAATCCAATGGCTTTGTTGGTAGAACAAGCCGGTGGTAAAGCTTCAACAGGCTATGGCGATATCTTAGACATTGAACCAGAAGCTATTCACCAGCGTGTAGCGGTCATCTTAGGTAGTGCCAATGAAGTTGATACTTGCTTGAGCTATCATGGACTTGATTACAGCAATGAGCCTAATATAGATTAATCTGTAGCACCCAAATCATTTTATACAAAAAGTCAGTAAATTAATTTACTGACTTTTTTACTTGTTGAAAGTGTATCAAATTGCAACTCAGCAACGACTTTCTTCCTTAACGCCTTCAAATATACATACTCAAACATTAATCTCTGAAAAGGTTGATTAATAATCGACAAAAACATTTGCAACTGAATATTATTTATAACAAGGCGATCAGAATATGGATTTTTCTTCTCCTAAAAAGCGCATTAACCTACTATTCAATACCGCTTATTTTTATATAGTTTCGAACCTTTTATTCTATATATACAGCTCTTATGCTCTGCCTCCAGAATATACCCAAACATTCGAATACATAATGAAATCTGATTTATTTAGACATGCTTTACCTTTAATGGCTTTGCTACCCATACACATAGCCATCAATGCCATACTAGATGATTTAGCCAAAATAAAACAAAAGCTCGCAATTATGGACTAATTGTTTCCATTAATTTATTGCCAGCTAAATTCAGTATATTCAGGCAATGCCAGTGTGGCTTTCGGCTCAGCCACTAACACTAACTTCATCGCTAGAATATCTTTTTGTATTTGAGTGCGATATTGCCAAATCTCAGTCGCAACCTGTTGAAGCTGCTTAGAGTCAGTTTCAGTCCCGTTACGCACCGCAGCCCATATTGGACGTAGATAATCAAAACCTTGCTTTAAGTGGGCCACATTAGCATCAATGAACTCATCTAGTTGCGGTGATGTTGGTAATGATTCAACAGGCTGAGTGCCGATGGTTGAGAAAAACTCAATATATTCATCTAACGGAACACTGTCAGCACTTTGCCATTTTGATAAATTGACTTCATTAAGCAACTTCCCCGTTTTCGGTTCAATAACCATCACAGTCGGTGTGCCAAAGTAAGCGGGATAACCATACTTTTGCGGTAAGCTATGCATATCGTCAAAATATGCCACATCGACGAATACGGTTTCAAAACGCGAAGTTAAAATTGGCTGCATTGTTTGGTCTGAAAAGTTACCCGCCAGACCTCTGCTGTCATGACACCACTGTGCCCCCATCACGACTAACAATAACTTTCCTTGCTCTAAAGCCTTTGACTGAGCTAACTCAACTCTTTGCAGATCATTATCGTGTGCGATAAAAGTATATTGAGGCAACGCTTCAACGTGGTGCTCTGTTGACTGACAGCCCATCAATAACATCAATGGTATTAATAATATTCCAATTGCTAATCTCACTTAACGCTCCCTTTTGGTCAGTGATACTGATTTACCTTATCAGCATATACAAAAAAGGCCTGCAAATGCAGACCTCTTTTCAGTTGTTTATAAAGCTTATGCTTTTTCAGCATCTAATTGATGCGGCTTCTCAGTTTGATCAACGATAGTTAATACCGCGGTATCACCCACTACGTTACATGAAGTCAGTACCATATCAATGATACGGTCAAGAGCAGCAACAATCGCAAAGGCTTCAACAGGTAAGCCCATCTGATGGATAAGCACACCAATCATTACCATCCCGCCACCTGGAACGCCACCAGCGCCCACTGACAGTAAAAACACACTGAACAATAATGCTGGGATTTGCTCACCACTGATTGGCATACCAAAGGCATTCGCCACAAAGAAAATCGCGATAGTAATATAAATCGATACGCCGCCCATATTCATCGTTGCACCAAGCGGAACACCAAAACCAGCTACGGCACGATTAACACCAAGCTTGTCAGTTAAGGTTCGCATAGTGACCGGAATCGTGGCATTTGAACTGGCAGTTGAAAGCGAGAACAAGATTTGCTCGCGGGTTTTTTCACGGAACTGCTTGGCAGTCACTTGAGTAAAGAAGCTGACTGCATATGGGTAAACCACAAAAATCCACACTAATAACAAACCAAGGATCAGCAGCAGATACTGCACAACACTGAAGAAGATTTCAGGCTCTAAAGTGGCACCTAATTTAAACATCAGGGCGAATACACCGATTGGCGCAAGACTCATGACCACTGTAATAAGGCGCATCATAATCACATTAGCAGTTTGAAAACCTTTAACCGCTCCCTTAGCCACTTCACCTAATGACTTAATCACACCACCAAGTAATAACGCCATGAAAATCACTTGCAGCATATTGCCTGAAGTAAAGGCAGAGAATGGATTATTCGGCACGATATTAACGATTAAAGTCATTAAGTTAGGCAATTCAGTCGCGGTAATTGCAACATCAACATTGCTAGACATGTCGACGCCTTTACCTGGCTCAATCAGCATTGCAACAGCGAAAGCGGCAGTCATAGCGACTAAAGTGTTGATAATGTAAAAGCTAAATGTTTTTCCACCTAGACGACCAAAGCTTTTTAAATCTTGAAGTTCGCACACACCACAAACAATACTGACAAATACTAACGGCACCACTAGCATCATGATCATATTAACGAACATTTTGCCTATGCCGGAGGCGGCTTCAACCAAAGTACCCGAAAAGAACGCCACGTCATTTAGCGCAAATTGAACAATGCTACCCAGTAGCACCCCTAAGAATAACCCGATAAAAATTCGAGTTGATAATGATTTAGTCATGATTGTTGTATTCCTAGTTCAAGCCGACTTCAGAAAGCATACGCTTAAAAACGACAAAAAATTTGTTTTAATTATTTTTAACGACAAGGATACTGAAACAAGATGCAACATATTTCAATGTTAGAGATCAATAAGTTGCCAGTCACTTTGAAAGGGGATATTTACAGCTAACCTTAACCAGCTGATTTTAAACAACTTACCCTTGAAATATAACTTTAACTCTCCAAACCTAGCTTTGAAAGCTAAAACACATCCTCATAACAGATAAATATACCAATCAAAAAACTTATAGCAGTGAATTTATCTAATTCAATGAACAATATTTCAGCTTGATACCAGTCAAAACTATTCGAGTAACATATATGGCTAAATCAATTTAATCTAGACGTTACAATATCACTCAACAAGCACAACTGAGTCGCAACAACATTCAGCGTTACCGTTACATCCATATTCTTCAATCACATTCCTATCTAGCTAGATCGCGCTTTAAATCTGCTTTTTGAAAATAAACCTAAGGATTGAAGCCAATAAAAAAGCAGCTGAATTAACTCAGCTGCTTTTTTATTTGATATCGAATGACTCTACTATAGCTAACTCGAACTTGTTTAAGCTAACCAAAGCTCCACATCATGGATCATAAAGTTACCATTATAGACAGGATCTGGCTCACCAATCGGTTCTAATTCAAAATAAGCTTTATGCTCATCAGGCAGGCCTTCATAGCCACCAATCACTTGATATAGCCAGTTTTCAGCCGCCCAATCCAGTTTATTCGCTTGCAAGTATTCCAATGCAGATTGACGCACGCCAGAATCTATTACTTCACAGAAGTACTGATCAACCGCTAATTTGAGTGGGTTGTCCGGTATATCAAAGTCTTCAACCTCGCTCATAGTCATTTCAACATTTTGCTCACGTACTTTTGCAGGCAGCAGATCGCGACTAATGGCTTTAATTTTCGATACCGTATCCAGTAAAATCAGCTCATGTTCACTGTTACTCACATCAACACTAGCAGGTTTGATTATGGCTTCAGCGCAATTGAACAGGTTAGGCACATACTTATGAGCTACATGATTATCAGGCTGGTAATCTGGATGTAAATCAGTGTGCAGTAAGAAACCTTTTAGCAATCTCGTTCGGCCTTGAATTTGTCTAAAGCGACCCAGTAATTCAAGTAACCTGCCCTGCACAGCACTGATCTCTTGAGTGCATTGGCTCAACGTTTCTTGCAAACTGGTCACAAGCAATCTTCTGAGTTCGCGAATATCACCAGCGATTTCACTTAACTCGCTAAACTGGAACATTTCCAGTCCGTTTAATAACTCAGAAACTTGGCTTTGCGCTAACTCATTCTCGCGAATTTTAGCGCTAATACTGCCCACGTAACCAAATTCATTATTGATCCGGCTCCACAACACCCTAATGGAATAACGTAGGCTATCGGTAAAGCTATAAACATGCTCACTTAAATCAGCCAAGTAAGCTTCAGCTGCGCCATAATCAATATTATGGCGGGCTTCTTTATAATGATCAGCTAAGGTTTTAATAGTGCTAAACGCCGAACCAACATTGGCATCAATCTGACGATTACGCTCATCACTCAAGGCCTCTTCAAGTAAGGCTCGAACAGATCGTTTTAGGCGTAGCTCTTCATCGGGCTCAGGTCGCCATAAGATGCCACTTTTTTTAAGTTTCTCAATCACTGCAGCATCATGAGTCAGCTCATTTACCGATCCTGCTAGATAGGCATCCATAACCACATCAGCATGACGACTAAGCTGCTTGAGCAGCTTAACCCCGGCTTGATGTAAATTATTACTCATACTAAATCCCTTTGAGTGGCCGTTTCTGCTTGCGCTTCAAGACTTAAGCCTTCTGTCTCATCGATAAAGCGAATCACTTCATATAAGTAATCAAGCTTACCTGTGGCGATGTAAATTTGTTTTTCGCTATTCGGTTTTACTAAGTACCCCAGTTCAACCAAACGCTTAAAGACTAGCTTAATCTGATTATCGACATTGCTACTGGTTGATCCAAATAAGCGATACTGACTAAGTTTGGCCAATTGCTCCATAAAAGCGGGCGTATCTTCTATTCGGGCTTGCAGCTCAGTTAAGCGAATTGGCGCTCCTTCACTTAAAGGGGCATCTTGACCACTGCTTTCTTGCACCAGCACAAGCCATTCCACTAGCGGAATTAATGCCGAGCAAATATCTTTAAACTGGCTCGAAATAACTTTCTTTTCTTGCTCGCCTAACTGCAGGTATCCGCAAAAGAACACATCGCCTTCCGCTGCTGACGAAATTGTACGATTGATTTGATTAAGATATTGCTCAACTTTCTCAAATGTTTGACTGTTTTTAAGTGCACGCCAACCATCTTCATTGGTCGTGCGGCAAATAAACTCACCTCGAAGTAACTGCTCGATAAGCATGCCTGTGCCCACTAATGTAGTTTCAGAAGACGAACTAAATTCAGAAGATGCTTTAGTACCTGAAGAGAAGGCTGTTTGGTTTGATTCAGACATTAGATTGCCTCCTTAGTAGCACGTTGACTTAAGCGTTCAGCCAAAGGGTTACTCTTAGGTTTTACCACTTGCAGTTTACGGGTTTGCTTATTAATGATGTAGCGGTTAGCAAACAGGTTAAGTACTTCTGATTCAGGGTTCGGGAATGCGCCCAATACACTAATATTGTTATTCACACAGGCATCAAAAATCTTCTTCACATTGGTGTGGTGCAAGGTGCCTAACTCATCAATAGGCCAATGAATAGTCACATCAGCTTTTCCACGTAATAAACGGGTAAATGCCAATAAGAACTTACACAAAATTAAGTAAGCCATACCATGACTTGACGACTCATTAAGTTGTCTATCGGTACGAATAATCAAATCGCTATTACCTTCTTTTAGACGCAGTTCAATTTCCAATAACTTAGCAATGCCACCGGATAATGCTGAACGGCCAATAATATCTAAGGCCCGTCGCATGCTTGAGGTGTAATGCTCATCAGGTAATTGGCTAAAGCCATCTGCTTTCCACTGTTTAAAGGCTTTTACAAACACTTCAAGCTCAGGCCAGAACTCAAGCTCACTGATCCGCGAACGAATTCTGACGGCTGATTCAGAAACACCATCGAGGAATAACTCCTCACCTACTTCACGGGTAATGCGCGCACTTTGTGAAGCAATACGGCGATCGATATCGGCTAGTACGTCATAGTAAGCAGTCAAATCAATACCGAAAATCCGTCCTTGCTCGCGAATCGCCATTAACGATTGCGGCACCATGACATTTAATAATTGCTCAAGTTGCGGCACAAGCTTGCGATAATCTAATAAGCGGATGCCTTTGTCATTGGTAAAGCTTGACTCATCACGAGCACGCTCCCAAAACTCAGCTAAACTTGAACCAGACTTGCTAGCGATGACCGAGTCAAAGTGTTCAACATACTGCTTTACAGAACCCAGCAAATAATCACGCTGTAAAAGTAGCTCTTCACCTTGGCGTAAACGCTCGCCAATACTACCGTCGGCTTCATCTTTGCTTTTTGGTAATTTAAGCTCTGCCAGTTTACGCATTACTGCACGTAATTTGGTGAGATTTTCTGAGGCATCAACTTGTGCTGCATCAGATGCTTTCTTCTTTGTTTCAAGTACCAGTTTACGTTGCTTAACATCGGCGGTTTTATTTGCAAGTTGTTGCTCTAATTCAAGCGCAGCTTGCTTAACCTTTGATAAGTCAGTTTGCAGCTTAGGCTTAGTAATAAGCCAAGCATTTTGATACCAATGATCATAACGTAATACGTCACTGCGACGTTTTTCAGCATTACTGATTTGAGTTTCTAATTCTCGAATTTTGCCTTTAAGCGCAACAATAGCCGCTTCATCAACACCACGGGATTTAAGCTCATTTTTATACCAAGTGTCACACGCTTTTTGTTCTTGCTTAGCATTACTGCGACGTGTTTCTATATTGGCTTTTATTTGCCCTAATTGATTATCAAGCGCGCCAACCACATCTTGCCAATAAGCATTCTTCTCCATTCTCGCTTCAAGGGCTTGCTCTTTTTGCTCACTCAACCATTCGAGGTGATGATTGTGTTGTTGCTTTAACTCAGTTTCAAGTTGCACTAGGCGTTTACCCGCATGGGCTTTTCTGTCTGCTAGCGCTTGATTTATTTGATTTTGTGTACTGCGCTTTTCATCAAATAAACGGCGTACATCTTCACGACTATTTTTATAAGCCGTACGCGCGAAAGTCAGCTCTTTATTGAGATTATCTAGCTCATCATTAATCGCAACCAGTTGATCTTCGTGCTCAGTTTTTAACTCTTCAGCTTGGGCTAACGCTTCTTCCGCTTTAGTTAGGCGCAAACGCAAGTCCTGCTCTGAAGCAGCGTAATCAGGGACATCAATCGCTTTTAAATCAAGACCGATGCCAAATAAAGCATCATCACTATTGCCAGCAACATTAGGGTGTAAGTCAGTGCGATGGAGTAATTCTGGCGCAATCACCTTACCAAAACTTTGCTCCCAGCCTGGAGACTCTTTACGAAGAAACTCCAGCAAGGTATGGGATTGTGGGAATAAGATGCCTTTTACATCATCTACGTCACTCAAGCGTTCGTTAACGCGTACACTGGCAATGCGCAGCGCTTCACTTACTTGGTCACGCTTAGCACGGAGTTTACGTTCATCAATTGATAAGCGATCGACTTTTTGATTGCAGACTTCTTGCTCTTCATCTGCGCGGCTAATGCGCTCATCAAAAATCGCTAATGTGGTTTTCTCTTCCTCGGTATAAGTTACGCCATCCACTTGGTGGCTTAGCTCACCGCGAGTTAATTTAAGTTGATACTCTTGCTCAGCAAATGTCGCTTTGCCTGCATCGGTTTTCTCACGCCACAAATGTTCTAATTTGGCTAAGTCATCTGCTGATGCTTCACGTTGTGCATCTCGGTTTTCACGCAGTTCATCTTGCTCTTCGTGGAGCGATTCAAGTTCTCGGTGCAACTGCTCAGCAATTTTACTTCGGCGTGTGCTGTAAGCTGCTTCAATATCCTGATGTTTCTCAGTTTGCAGTTTGTGGCGTTCGGTTAAATTCTCTAAGTCACTACGCCAGTTATCTAGGCTATCTAAATCTGCTTTGGCTTGTTCGATATTTGAATTTAAAAAGCCTTCATATTGATCTTCAATAGCATCTAAATCAGCTTCAAATTTACGTGTATCACCTTGAGCAAACGATAGCTCTTGGCTGATTTCATCGCGGGCTTCTTTCCACTCTTCATCTAACATGCGCAGTTGTAAGCTGGCGTCTTTAGACTCGTTTTGACTTAACTCTTGTCTTTCAGCCTCAAAGGTTTCATCCGCGCGATAACCTTTGGCTAAACTGCCTAAACGAAGTTCAGCACTGAGTAATTGATTAAACTCTTGCTCTAGCTTTTCAAACTCTGGGCGAATTTGTTCAAAACCTTGTACTAACTGGCTTTCACGGATCCAACTCTCAACCCGTTGAGGGTTTAAACGAGAAGTCGGTGGATTAACGCCATCTTCTTCTAAAATCGCCGCCACCATCGATTTTACTGTTTCCATCTTTCCTTCTTTGGAATGCACCGCTTTAGCGAGTTTTTCAATATGACGTAGTGAGTATTCGCTATCACATAATGAGAATTGATGCCCATAAGTGCGCAGTTCGCCTTTATTGCCGCCTGTGGTGAGTAAGCTACGGTCATGTTGAATAATGGCGCGGTACTCGCGAGTATTTAATAAATTGGTGTGAATGACTTGGGCGCGTTTCATTTCACGGCCAAGCTCCGCCATGGTATGACAAATAATTGTGTCGCCATTACGTGTTTTTACGTAATCATCAAGATCAAAACCTTTAGCAATAAAGCGGTAATTTACCCCTTTGCCATCTCCAGCTGACGCCATTACCGCTTGATATAACTTGCCATCACTCTTTTTATATTCGTAAATGATGTAGCTTGAATCATGGGGAAGATACCAACGCTCAAAACTATCACGTGTTGAAGGTACAACCCGACTTGGGTACTCGCCATAAAAAACAGGAACAAGACGTTGAAGTGTTGTTTTACCTGAGGCATTGGTACCACAAATATTGGTATGTCCATCGAGTTGCAGTTCAACGACACCCGGAAGATGGGTATTAATTAACACGATTCTTATCAAGCTTGGCATTGGGATCCTTTTACGCACTGTCTGCGAAAGCCAAAACGGTAATACACGTTTGGTATGAGCTATTTTCTTATGGCTTTTTATTGATTATTTTTAGTTACGGGTAATAAGTTAAATCAAAGCGATGAATGAAGCAATTTCACTGTTTATATAGTTTGAGATAATACGCTAACACAGTGAAAAGAACCGCTTAACAAAGCAGCAGTTGATAAAGCTTAGGGAAAGTTTTTAATAACTTTAAGCGTTACTAGACACCAAATATCAATTCAGATTCATTTATTGTTGAATTAAAAACAGCCATAAAAAAACCACCCTAAGGTGGTTTTATACAAGGCCAAATAGCTATTAACTCGAGCTGACTTTTAGTTAGAACCCAATATTGACTGAGTGAGTTTTTAGCTTAAGCTAACTTATAGCTTGAATTGCGAAGTGGCATTTTGCAGTTCATCAGAAAAATCGAGTAACCCATCAGATACATCTTGCACTTCTGCCAAAATATCTAAGGTTTGTACAAATGAAGCATTCATTTCTACCACGTTATTACTCACCTGTGCAGCAACTGCGGATTGCTGCTCAGTCGCCGCAGCTATGTGGGTGTTCATGGTATTAATATTAACGATTTGCTCTTGAATAGACTTAAGTACATCCCCTGTTTCGCGGGCATGTTTTTCGTTATCTGATGCTTTACCAATTGCCACATCCATGGTGCTAACCGAAGACTCAGCCGCCACTTTTAAGCGCGATAATACTTCTCTAATTTCTTTTGTCGCGTCAGCTGTTTTTGATGCAAGTGCTCTCACTTCGTCAGCAACAACCGCAAAACCTCGACCTTGTTCTCCTGCCCGTGCAGCTTCAATTGCGGCATTTAATGCAAGTAAGTTAGTTTGCTCAGCAATGGAGGTGATGACATTCAAAATAGAATTAACACTTTCAGTATCTTTAGCAAGTTCATTGATCGATTCAGACGCTACTTCAATTTCAGCATTCAATTCTTGAGAAATATTAATTGTGCTTGCAACCACAGCTAAACCGTTGGTAGCTTCTTGCTCCGCGCTGTCGGCTGCTTCTGCAGCTTGTTGGGCACTTTGGGAAATTTCATTAACTGATAAACCCATTTCTTCCATTGAATGCTGCACAGCTTTAGCGTCCAAGCTTTGTTTTTCAGTCGCTTGTGTGGCAATACCCATGCGTTCTTTTAATGATTCTGCACTTTGTAATAACGGCGCCGTCACACTCACCACTTGCTGAATAGCATCAGCAAGAAGACGTAAAAAACGATTAAAGTTAGTTGATACTTGGCCCAGCTCATCACGACCTGTGACATCGAGCTGATGACGTAAATCACCTTTACCATCAGCCAGCTCGCCCAAGGAATTAGCAAGGTGGCCTGCAGAGCCACTTAATGATTTAGCAATAGAAATGGTCGCAATTGCCATGAGTAATAACAGCACTAATCCAATCGATAATGTCAGCACTAAACTGCTTTCAGCGCGGCTTACAGACTCTTGAATGGTATTATTAAATTCGGCGACTTTGTCGGTTTGGTAGCGTTGAACGCCGATCATTAACTTGTCGTAAACTTGAGTTTTACTCGTGATAATCTCGCCAATCTTGCTCATATCAAGACTGTTATCAATCATACCTTTGGCAAGATCGTAGGTAATATCGTTGTATTCGCTTAGTTCGCGATTAAGCGTCGATAGATTGGCTGACTGCTCGCTGTCAATCCCCGATAAGCTATTAAGGTTTTTCTTTAATGACTCAAATGTTTTATTGGCATTTTCGATTAGGTCTTCATCAGCAAACGATACCGCTTGCGTATAAAGTTCATCAAGACGCTGTACATAAATCACATTTTGGTTTGCTAGCTCAACACGTTGAGAAACCTTGTCCTGCATGAAGGTCATCGTATCGTTGTTTTTATTAATTGATACGATACTGATGGTTAAGTTAACCGCAAAAATGATCACTGATAATACGAATATCAGTCCGATCTTCTTAAAAATAGACATATTGCTGAACCAATTCATTTATTGCCCCCAAAAGCATTCAAAAAAGGAAAACGAGACCTTTAATACACGTATATTTTTAACAGCATCGACTTTAAGTAAAATTAAGATGGTGTATTGCGCTGTTTGTTGAGAGAAACGCGTAAATCCTTTTAATCAGGCATTAACCTAAATACGTTACAATTTGTATATCGGCTATATAACGAAGAACTAAAGTGCGAAAGCAATATTATTTCTGCTTTTTGCTTTAACCTCATACAGTTTATCATCAGCTTGTTTCACTAATTGCTCAACTGTCATTCCTTTACGCCATTGCGAGACACCTTGAGATACGGTGACAAACTCACTAGCAAGCGAGTCCGGGTGTTTAAATCCTAATTGGTTTAATTTGATTTTAATCTTATGCGCCACATCTACCGCGCCAGCAATATCAGTTTCTGGCAGCAAAACAATAAACTCTTCACCACCATAGCGGGCACATACATCTCTTGGTCTTTTAATCAGGCCCTTTAGTAATTTAGCCAATTCCACTAAGCACTCATCACCCCGTTGATGCCCTAAGTGGTCGTTAAGTTTTTTAAAGTAATCTATGTCCATGAGAATAATCGACATTGGTTGAGCTGTTCGCTCTGAATGTTGAATTTCTTTTTTCAGCATCATATCGAAGTAGCGTCGATTACTCATTTTGGTCAGCCCATCAGTTAACGCAAGTTGATTGAGTTCTTCAAGTAATCGCTGATTCTCGACATCTTTAAAAACGGCTTTACGGAACCACTTCTCCATTACTTGTTGACCGGAAATAACCACACCTGCAAAGCAAAGCATCTTTACAACAGGGAAAAATAACTCTTCTGAGTAAAAAAACCTCAAAATAGCCATATAACTTGCCATAAAAAAAACAGATAACAGTAAAATACCGCGTTTTGGAAATAAGGCCACAGACAGTGAAAAGATTAATAAGTGTAGTATCGCTTCGACTCGATTTTCAGCCGCAATCCCTTGCATAACCAGCATATTACAAACCGTCAACCAGCATAGGACTAGAGCAAAAATGTATCTGTAGTAACGGTTGAAGTTTCCAACATCAGGTTTTTCTGCTTGTAAGAAGTTATGTACTGAGCCATAAAAAGAGACACCAACTAACGGCAAAATACTGAGCGTAGTAAACATCAAATCTTGATTGGGGTTATTGTATAATTTGGCGAAAAATGTCACTAATCCTAAAACAAAACTCAATATACTTATCCAACGACACCCTTTGGCAAGGTATTGCTGTGTTTCAATATGTAATTGGTGTTCAAATGTTGGAGTCGGCTTGAGCATTTAGCGCTTTTAGTTGAACTGTTATCTATTGATTATAACGATTATTTAACTAATTGTGACATGAAAAGTGAGTTTAATTCACTCAGCTTACAACTATTTTGAAATCCGACTTTTGATTTAGCTGAGTCACTTTTAAAATTGAAAATAAAAAAGCAGCTAACCTAGGCTTTATATTTGCAGAATATACATGCTGAGTATTCGAACTAAATATATAGGTTAACTGCTAGATGATTTGAGGTTCACCTTCAATTTACTTGGCTAAGCAGCCCTTTAACTTTAAGCTGCAACAACCTGCGCAGAAGTAGTCTCAGTTAGTTGCTCAGTTACTTGCTCAGTTTCGCTATGACGAATTAAGTAATCAAATGCGCCTAATGAAGCCGTTGCACCGCTTCCCATCGCGATTATAATTTGCTTATAAGCTGAATTAGTGACATCTCCTGCAGCAAACACACCTGGAATTGACGTTTGACCTTTGGCATCGACAATAATTTCACCGCGGCCAGTTAACTCAACAGTATCAGTTAACCATTCAGTGTTTGGTACTAAACCTATTTGAACAAATATACCTGCAAGTTCAACATCATGAGATTCATTCGTTTTACGATCAGTGTATCTAAGCCCAGTGACACGTTTACCGTCACCCACCACTTCAGTGGTCATAGCTTGGGTAATAATATCAATATTACCCATTGAGTGTGCCTTACGCTGTAATACTTCGTCTGCACGTAATGTGGTATCAAATTCTAGTACCGTTACATGCTCTACAATATTGGCTAAATCAATAGCCGCCTCGATACCTGAATTACCACCACCGATGACAGCAACTCGCTTTCCTTTAAATAAAGGACCATCACAATGTGGGCAATAGGCAACACCGCTGCCACGATATTCTTGCTCACCAGGAACATTCATTTCACGCCAGCGTGCACCTGTAGCCAGTAATACTGTTTTACTTGATAATTTAGCACCGCTTTCAAGTTCCAATTCAAATAGGCCGCCATCTTTTAATGACAAGGCTCGCTGGTTATCCATGATATCAACATCATAGTCTTTAACGTGGGCTTCTAAATTGGCCACAAGTTTTGGCCCTTCAGTTTTTGATACTGAAATAAAGTTTTCAATCCCAACGGTCTCAGCGACTTGACCACCAAACTTATCAGCAACAATACCAGTTCTAAGTCCTTTACGTGCTGCATAAATTGCTGCAGATGCGCCCGCTGGGCCGCCGCCTACGACAAGTACATCAAAAGCTTCTTTGTTGTTGATTTGCTCGGCTTTTCTAGCCACAGCATTAATATCGAGCTTATTTAAAATTTCAACAACACTGATAGCCCCAACAGAGAACGGTTCACCATTCATGTATACGCTAGGAACTGACATGATATTGCGGTCATTCACTTCATCTTGAAATAACGCACCGTCAATCATCACGTTAGTAATATTTGGATTAATCGCTGCCATCATATTTAATGCCTGAACCACTTCAGGACAGGTTTGGCAGCTAAGCGAAACGTAAGTTTCGAAATGGAACTCACCCGGCAGTGATTTAATTTGTTCGATGACTTCGTCAGCTAATTTAATCGGGTGACCACCAGAGTGAAGTAATGCAAGCACTAGAGAAGTAAATTCGTGCCCCATTGGTAAACCTGCAAAGGTAATGTTTGAGCCATTTTGCGGATTTAGAATATTCATCGACGGCGTTCTAACCGACGTTTGCTGCTTAAAACTGACTAGCGTTGATAATCCTTCAACATCTTTTGCAAGCGATAATAACTCTTGAGATTTGGCACTTTCATCTGCTGACACGACAAGTTCAACTGGGCGCTTGAGGTTTTGCAGATAGGTGTTCAGTTGATTTTTAATATTCGTATCTAACATAGGTGTGCTCCTAGAAAATAAATGATTGAGCAAAAAAATATCAACCTTAGAGAGTTAAACTCGGTGATGAATCGAGTAAAACCAGAGGGAGGTCTAAGGTTGATTGGAGATGATTTGAAACAGTTTTGGTGAATCTATTGAACATGGCTCACTCACGATGATGAGATGAATGAGCCATGAATCTTTTGTTAGATTTTACCAACTAAGTCAATTGATGGAGCAAGTGTTTCTTCACCTGGCTGCCATGCTGCTGGACATACTTCGCCATCATGAGATGCAACGTACTGAGCTGCTTGAATTTTACGTACTAGCTCAGATGCGCTACGACCAATACCTAGGTCATGAATTTCAGCAACTTTAACTTCACCTTCTGGGTTCATTACGAATGTACCGCGAAGTGCTAGACCGTCTTCCTCAATCATCACACCGAAATTACGAGTGATTGCGCCAGTTGGGTCACCAATCATTGGGTAGTTAATTTTACCGATAGTGTCTGAACTTGCATGCCATGCTTTGTGAGTGAAGTGAGTGTCAGTTGATACTGAGTAAACTTCAACGCCCATTTCTTGAAGCTTAGCGTAATGGTCAGCCATATCGCCTAATTCAGTTGGACAAACAAAAGTGAAATCAGCTGGGTAAAAGAATACCACTGACCATTTGCCTAAAAGGTCTTGCTCAGTCACAGGTACAAATTCGCCATTGTGAAATGCAGTTGCTGAGAATGGCTTGATTGTAGAATTGATAATTGATTGAGTCATTGTGTTACTCCGATATATTTAATTAAGTGTTTAGCTGTATCCGTTTGATGGAATAGATAATAGCGATAACTTAGAATTAAATATAACGGGTAAAAACTATCACCCTAATCGGTTTTTTAGAAAGTTTATTTTGAATAATGAAATACTATCGAATTTTCCGATAACACATAGTCTGTTTTAAGCTTTGGTAATAGACAACAAAGAAGGTAAGCCATGCTGCTAACACTAAATACTTAACAGAGAACTACTGTTAAAGCCTGAAGTCCTCGTAAAATCGGTATTGTTATTCCCATTGAGTGAATCGAGTTAAAGATCGTGAAACTGAGTAATCTAACTGCTGGGATAGCTGTTGTAACTGTTGTTTATTCGTTGCGGCGCTAAATGACTGAGGCTGCTTACTTGCGTAAATCACCCAATTACCGCCTCCTGTAAGTGTTGCGTATACATTTGCAAAGTGCTGAGATAGCGTTTGCTTTAGGAGCTCACTTTTGCTGTGCTCCTTCCAGCAATTAAGCACTAAAAAGCCATCAGCTTTTAACCCTTTGTGGCAGTTTTCAATAAACTCTGTGGTCAGTTGTTTTTCGTCAACGCCTTGCTCTATGTACATATCCGCAAAAATAACATCTACTCTTTTGTGCTCAGCATTAGCAAGAAAATCTCCACCATCTTGATGCACGATATTGAGTTTTTTCCCTATCGGCAGTTGAAAGTAACGTTTAGATATTTCAATAACACCTTTTCGAAGCTCAACCGCGGTCAACTTAATAGCTGCATCATAACGGCGCAGAGCGTGCACTAAGCCACCACCGCCTAAGCCTAAAATGATCGCACTTTTAGGTTTAGAAAATAGCAGCACTGCTAGCATTGCTTGAATATATGTATGTTGGGGAACATGAGGCTGAGCTTTGAGGATTTTACTTTGCTCGTCATTATCACCAAATGACAAAATCCTAAACTCGTTATCTTCTAATACGAAAATAGGACCAATATCGTCACTGACATGGTGTAACTGCTGATAATCTGACATTTGCTTAGCTCTGCTTATTCATCTTTGTCGAACGTAATCATAGATAGATGAATGAAATTTGGCTGGCTAGTTTACAGGATAATGAATAACTCACACTAGTGAGCTGCAAATCTTGCTACTTTAAACAAAAAATCGCCCAAACAGGCTAACCATCATGCCAGTTTGAGCGGGCCTATTTAATACAGCTAACTTCGTTCACGCACTCTTCTCAATCACTCAAATAAATTTTATCTAAGTAATCGTTGAAAGAAGGCGACGGCTTGTAAATACATTTGCAGTGCCAGAGCTGCATCATAACGATCACCTTCATCACGCATGAAGGCATGTTGGGCATTGACTTCTTGCCAGCTAAAATTAACCTCTTCTTGTTCAAGCTTTTGATAGATTAACTTGCGTCCTTCGCTAGAAACATGAGGATCTTGCTTGCCGAAAATAATTGCCACTTCACCAGCAATATCGCCAGTACGGGTTAAAGAGTCATTATTATCTTCACAAGGTAGAGTATTTGAGTGAATGTCGGTTGGGTACAGACAAAATGCCCCGCTGATATCAGGGTTTAGCCCAGCTCGATAAGCCAAATGGCCACCAATACACACACCCATAGCTCCAACTTTACTAGTGCAGTACGCTTGACTGCGTGCAAACTCAACCATTGCTTCGGTATCGCTGTCATGATGCTCTAGGGTTTTAGTAAACTTGTCAGCATTACCTTTATCTTTGCCAATATCATCGTACTCAAGCACTGTGCCTATTGGATTAAGCTCATGAAATACTTCCGGTACTAACACCACAAAACCATGACCCGCTAATATCGCTGCGCTTCGTGCTATCGGCGCCGTTTGCTGAAAAATCTCTGAATAAAAAATAATACTCGCAAACTGACCTGGTGCGTCAGGGCGATAAACATAAGTGCGCATCACACCAGTTGGTGTCGCAATATCATGAACTTCCTTAGTGGTTATCATATTCCCTCTTTATGCTTATAGTTGTAGTTGCGGTTTAATTTAACTCATTGGCGGAATGCTGACCTGAAAGTAAATCGGTGACATTTTTCAAGGTCGTTAACGCAATCGCATTTAATGCTTCGTCGGTTAAAAATGCCTGATGTCCAGTGAAAATAACATTGTGACAAGCAGAAAGCCTTCTAAACACATCATCTTGAATTATTTCATTAGACTTATCTTGAAAAAATAACTCTTTTTCATTTTCATAAACATCCAGCCCTAGCGCTCCTATTTGACCAAGTTTTAATGCTTCCATTGCATCTATTGCATTAAGTAAGCCGCCACGACTGGTATTCACCACCATTGCGCCTTTTTTCATTTGATTAAAGCTATGAGCGCATAATAAGTGATGGTTCTCTGGAGTTTGCGGACAGTGCAGACTGATAATGTCGCACTGAGGGTATAACGCTTCTAAGCTGATATATTCAACGCCTAAGCCTTTAACTATGTCGCTAGGGTAAGGATCGTATGCAACTACTTTACAACCAAACCCTAGCAGAATCTTGATGGTAGCAATACCAATTTTACCCGTACCAATTACCCCAACGGTTTTTCCATGCATGTTAAAACCCACTAACCCGGTGAGTGCAAAGTTGGCATCGCGGGTTCGCTGATAAGCTTTATGAATTTTACGATTTAACGTCAGCATCAATGCAATTGTGTGCTCTGCCACAGATTCAGGTGAGTATGCAGGTACATTTACCACGGTAATTCCGAGGCGTTTTGCCGCCGATAAATCAACATTGTTAAAGCCTGCACAGCGCATTGCAATGATTTTAGTGCCGCCTTTGGCCAGCTCAACTAGCACTTCTTCACACAGTGAATCATTCACAAAAGCGCACACGACCTCAAACCCTACGGCTAATTTGGCGTTTTGCATACAAAGCCGATAATCAAAGTATTCAATGGTGGCACCAAACTGTTTATTCATCGCATCAAAATGTTGAATATCATAATGTTTGGCACTGAAGAATCCGATTTTCATATTGCTATCCTTAACTCAAAAAGCAGAAGCCTAATATTGATTTCATCTGCGGCTTCAATTGATTCATTTCTACCTTTAGCATATCAATAATTTAGATTTTGCTATAGATCGCTATTCATTCAAGATGAATTTGCTAAGCTGGTGCTTCATTAAAAGCAACAAATGTGTCTTCTCATGTCTAAAAAGCAATACCAAGAAGTATCCGAGTTTCAATTTTGGCTACAACGATTAGGCAAAACCAGCTTACGTGCATTGCATATTGTTGGGATTGTTGGCGCTGGCGGTGGGTTATTATTAGGTATCGAACAAAGTCAGTGGCTTAACTATTGGATTTTAGCCATGACCACCGGTCTCGCTTTATTTGCTTGGGAAGTGATTAGAGACTGGCGCTGGTTAATCCAATTAAAAGGCGTATTAACAATTCTCAAAGTGTTACTGCTTGGTTTATTTATTCCTATGGCCGATTGGAAGCCCGAAATAACAGTTTTTATCGTGCTGTTATCGGTAGTCGTGTCGCACGGTCCAGCCGGATTAAGGCATTATTCGGTGGTCCATAGAAAAGTAATACATGGCAAAAAGGAAATTAAAGGTTAATCTAGTATTATCTTTTGTTATTTTTAAGGTAATAGGATGTTTCCTTATCCAGAGCAATACCGGTTAGCTGCACCGCCGCTAACCACCAGTTTTATGGTTTTTTGGGCACTGTTTAGTCACAGCATATTTGCTGATGCCAGCCCGTTTGCGTTATACCCTTTATTATCTTTGTTTCCACTGGTACTTATTGGACATGTGTATCTGATTTGGAATGCACAAGGAATGTCGCGATTGGATCAAAGTTTTTATGCCTTAGTACATGTGCCATTGGCCTTTGTTGTTTGGACATTTACAATTATGCACGTCAACGGCAATGCGTTTTCTTAGTCAGCTTTTTTAATGATGACGTTCCGTTGCTAACCCTAGATAAAATGAGCTACGCCATTAAAGGGAAAGTTAATTATCGATGTCTTTCTAAAGCGATAATTAAGCCTTTACAACAGCTACCATTAACTCATGTGCAAGTGTCATGAATCATAGTTTGCTTGCACTAATGTAAACTGAAAGGTATCTTTGCCGCGCATTCTAGTAAAAGGCTTATCATGGCAGACTTCATCTATACTCCTCCTACCGATCCTTGGCTTGATATTATTCATGAAGATAAAGATATTATTGTTCTGAATAAACCTTCAGGCTTATTGTCGATTCCAGGGCGTGAAGCCAAATACCATGACAGTATCTATAGTCGGGTACTCGAAAAATATCCCAATGCTCAAATTGTCCATAGATTAGACATGGCAACATCAGGCGTTATTGTTGTTGCACTTCGCCGTAATGCCGAGCGAGAATTAAAACGTCAGTTTAGAGATCGTGAAACCGCCAAAACCTATTATGCAAGAGTTGCAGGTTATGTCAGCCCTGCGATTAAACAAGTTGATTACCCACTCATATGTGATTGGCCTAATCGTCCTAAGCAAAAAGTCGATCATAAGTTAGGCAAACCTTCGTTAACTCACGTTGAAGTCGTCAGTTACGCCAAACAATCAACCTTAGTGAAGCTAACGCCTATAACAGGTCGCTCCCATCAATTACGCATTCATATGATGGCCATCGGTCATGTGATTTTAGGTGATGGCTTTTATGCTGACCCGCTCGCTAAACGTTTATCTGAACGACTTTTATTGCATGCAGCAGAACTTACTATTCATCACCCTTATGGCCAGCAAGAAATGACATTTACCTCAGACGTGCCTTTTATTGAGCCTGTTGGCTCACAATAAAGCTAACTAAAATTTCAGACTGAAAGTTCTCACATACCACTTTAATACTTGATGGGATAAGTGAGAAAAATTGTTCATGAGAACTTTTTGATAGCCATTATTCATCATTCATCGTAAATTAATGCTTAATTATAATTAAATTAGGCATTTTACTATGGAAACTCCATTTCAAAGAGACCAGCTCGACAACCAAATTCTTCAAGCATTAATGGAAGAAGCAAGAACCCCATTTGCAGAACTCGCCAAACGATTTGCAGTCAGCGCTGGCACTATTCATGTTCGTGTCGAAAAAATGAAACAGGCGGGCATTATTACTGGAGCAAGGATAACAGTCGATCCTAAAGCTTTAGGATATGACGTTTGTTGTTTTATTGGCATTAATTTAAAAAGTGCAGGCGATTATCCTGCAGCCATATCAAAGTTAAATGCCCTTGAGGAAGTTGTTGAGGCATATTATACCACTGGTAATTACAGTGTTTTTGTAAAGGTAATGTGCCAGTCTATCGATGGATTACAGCATGTTTTGATCAACCGCATCCAATCTATCGATGAAATTCAATCAACAGAAACCCTAATAAGCTTACAAAACCCCATTGTTCGTGGCGTTAAGCCTTAGGCATTTTATTTATTACTTATAACAAGCCTAAACAACCAATACCTCTAAAGGAATAGTATTTACTTACGTTAAATTTAAATATTTGTAACAACTTTGGTTACCTTTGTTAAATATTTGTGTTAAAAAGTCGTAGAGTGCATCAAAGAATGCACCCGAGGCATTAATACAAAAATATAACAATCAGCATTACCACCGACCTAGTCTCTATCCTACAAATGCTTGGACGTGGTAAATGCTTAAACCAAGGAAGAAGTTGTGAAGACTAAATTATCTCTAGCTATATCAGCAGCGCTACTCTCAAGTGCTAGCTTTGCAAACACCGAAATGACAGGCAATAAGTACAACTTAGAAATATTGTCTATCGATCAGCATAAGAAACCAGCAAATAAATTAACCACCATAAACACCCCTCAACGTTTTATTGTAGAACTGACATCTCCTGCTTTGGCGGTATCAGGTAAATCGGCAGCAAAATCAGATAAAAATACTAAACTGGATATTCAGTCAGCTGCAGTACAAAACTATGCTTCACAGCTAGCTAATGAACAAAAAGCATTCTCGAATGCGTTAAATAAAGTTTCAGCTAATAGCAAAGTAGAACGTCAATTTAAAACGTTATTTAACGGTGTAACCGTTGCGGGTCAAAACTTAACTGTAGAGCAGTTAATGGCGATTCCTGGGGTTAAATCTGTTTATCCAGAAACCATGTATGACATCAGCATGGATGCATCACTTCAAGTTATTAATACTGAAGCAATGTGGAATACAGTTAGCGGAATGGAGAATGCGGGTAAAGGTATTCGAGTAGCAGTTATTGATGGTGGTATTCGTCCTGAAAACCCAATGTTTGCTGATGAAGGTTTTGAAGCGCCAACTGGTGCACTTCCAACTGATGATTATTGTTCAACCACTGATGAAGCTTTTTGTAATAACAAGTTAATCGTTGCGCGCTGGTCACAACCTACCTTTGAAGTCTGTCCAGATGAATACATGAGCCCACTTGGTTACGGCGGTCACGGAACTCACGTTGCAGGTACAGCCGTAGGTAACTTAGTTACTACACAATTTAATGACATTGATGTTGAATTATCAGGCGTAGCGCCAGCAGCTTACTTAATGTCTTATAAAGCACTTTACTCAAAAGCTGATTGTTCTGGCGGAAGTGGTTCTAACATCATGTTAATGGAAGCGTTAGAGCACGCTGTTAATGATGGTGCTGATGTTATCAACAACTCTTGGGGTGGCGGTGCAGGTGCAGATCCAGCAAGTAGCCCATACAAAACCATGTTTGAAGCTGCAGAAGCCGCTGGTGTTATAGTGGTTTCAGCTGCTGGTAACGATGGCAATGGCGCAAGCACTATTGGTTGTCCTGCATGTATCGAGTCTGGTATTGCTGTAGCCAACAGCACAACAGGCCGCTACTTTGCCAACAGTTTTAATGCGGGCGGAGAAGATTTATTAGCCATTCCTGGTTCTGATACTGTTATCGAAATGGATGTTACAGCCTCTGTTGTTGCTGCAATTAACCTTGATGAAGCTAACTTTGAAGGCTGTGAAGCATTCGAAGCTGATAGCTTTAAAGACAGTATTGCGCTAATTTCACGTGGAGCGTGTGCATTCTCAGATAAAGCAGAAAATGCCATGAATGCCGGTGCCACAGGATTAGTGGTTTATAACAGTAATCCAGGTGCTCCAATTACCATGTCTATGCCTGGGGTTACTTTCCCATCAGTGATGATTTCTAAAGACGATGGTGAAGCAATTGTTGAGGCCATGGGTGAAACCGCGACAGAAGGAACAATTGGTTCTGAAGTTAAGCGTTTAATGGTACCAAGCCTTGCTGATACGATTAATAGTTCGAGCTCTCGTGGCCCGAACGGTAATCAAAACATGCTAAAACCAGATTTAGCAGCGCCAGGAACCAATATTTTATCAGCTTACTCACCTGATGACGGCGGTGAAGATTTTAATATGATTTCTGGCACCAGTATGGCAAGTCCACATGTTGCAGGTGCTGCAGCAATGATGCGTCAATTACATCCTGATTGGTCTGCGAATGATATTAAGACTGCACTAACATCAACTTCAACAGTTGATGGAATCCTAGATGATGATGCAACTACTGCAGCTTCACCGTTTGCAATGGGTGCGGGTCGTATGGATTTAGATGCTGCTGCCAAAGCGGTATTAACCTTCGATAAGCCTTCTATTGCTGCAGATTCATGTGTTGGCCCATGTACCTTTACTCGTACTGTTTATAATAAGAGTGATGAAGACACTTCTTGGTCATTAGCAGCAAGCTCTGATGCTGCAGGTATTATGGTTTCTCCTTCAACATTGGATATTCCAGCTGGTGGCTCAGCAACCTTTATGGTCACAGTAGATTCTACTTTTGCTGAGTACGGTGAGTGGATATTCGGTAATATTATGCTTACAAGTGCATCAGGCATGCAAGATGCTCATTTACCACTCGCAGTATTAGCACAAGAATCTAGCGACTCTTCTTTGATCTCTGTAATTTCTGATGATGCAGATTTGACTACTGCAGATGACATGGAAATTTCAGCAGTACTGAACAATACCATGTTCGAGAATACTGTTACTTTCACAGCAATGGCGCCAGAAGGTTCCATGTTAACTTCTGAAGATGATGTATCAGTTACTTTAACTAATGCTTCTCAAAATGGTTTTAGTGTTAACGAAAATACTGGTGTAATCACTTGGGTGGGAAGCCTTGAACAATCACAGATGTCAATTGGTGCTTCAACTGGTACTTATCCAAGTATCTTTGATGCTGGTTTAGCATTTGTACCTGCTTGTGATGAAGGCTGTGATGAAAAATCATTTACTTATTCAGGGCTGCCTGAATTCAAGTATAACGGCGTAGCTTACGACACAATTACCATCTCGGATAACGGTATTGTACTCGTTGGCGGCGGCAATACTGGTGGTACATGGAATAATAAAGAGTTACCAGATAGTGCAGCACCTAATAATATACTCGCTCCATTCTGGTCTGACTTTGATTTGAGTGATGGAACTGCTACAGATACTGGCGGCGGACAGCTTGGCCTAAATGTTATCACACTGGGTGATGGAAGTACTTTCATTGTTGTTGAGTGGAAAGATGGTCAACTTTATGCTGATGCTTCTGGAACGGCTTATTCATTTAGTGTTTGGATAAAAACAGGTGATACTGAAGATGTATCATTTAATTACCTAAACATCACTGATATGCCTGCAAATGTATCAATTGGCGCTGAGAATGTCGGTGGTACTATTGGTACAACATTCCATTACAATGGCGAAGGGACTGCGGTAACAAACGATGATTACCTTCAAGTTGTTTCATCTGCTGCTGGACAAGTCAAAATTGACTATAAAGCTACTGCGGAAGATTTCGATCTTGGCTATATGGACAGTTCAACTACTGTTGAAGAAACAGCTGTAACATTCAATGTTTTAGAAAATGATACAATGCCAGCTCAAAAAGTGGCGCGTTCTAAAGTGACTGGTGACGGTGTAACAGCCTACGCTCAACGCATTATCAATATCGCCGCTTCTGGCGATCTAGGTAGTGTTGTTGTCGTTGATGAACCAGCCAATGGTTCTGTTGTAATCACTGAATCAGGTGAAGCAACTTATACGCCTAATAAAGATTTCTTCGGCAAGGATATGTTTACATACTCGGCAACAGATGCTGCAGGTAATGTGAGTACTCCGACTGAAGTCGTTGTAGAAGTAACCAATGTAAATGACGCTCCTACTGTTTCTCCTTCAGCTTCAAATAGAGAATTAGGGGCCACAGTTAGTGTCGCGTCTAATGGTTTCGATGTTGATTCTGAAGAATTAACATATGTTTGGAGTCAAAAATCTGGTCCTGTTGATATTCAATTCTATAAATTAACAGAAGATTTCAGCTTTGAAGCTACCGAAATTGGCTCTTACACATTTAGTGTTATTGCTAGCGATGGAGAACTTGAAAGCACTCCAGCAGAAGTCACCGTTGAAGTCACTGCTGTGACTAGTAATGGCGACTCTAGTAGCGGCTCTATGGGTTGGTTAACAACACTTCTTCTTCCTTTAGCGGCATTCCGTCGTCGTAAGATGAAGTCTTAATCGGTCTACAAATAAACCGTTTAATCAAAACATAACGCAAAAAGCCCAGCATATGCTGGGCTTTTTTATATCTAGCTTTTAAGCAATCACATTAGTGATTAATAACCAAAGTCGATATGAAATAACCTAAAACAGTCGCCGTTGTTACCCCAATAAAGCCTGGAATAATAAAGCTATGGTTAAGGACATATTTACCGATATTAGTTGTACCCGATCTATCAAAACTAATTGCCGCTAAGTCGCTTGGATAGAATGGGAAGAAGAAATAAGCATAACACGCTGGAATAACACCAATTAATACTGGCGCAGGAATACCTAACGCAAAGCCTAACGGAAACATAATCGTCAGCACAGCAGCTTGGCTTTTCAGGAAGATAGACGCCATGAACATGGCAATAGCAAAAGACCAAGGATAAGCACTCACTAAGTCGCTAAGCGAACTCACTAAATAGCTTTTATGATGACTAATAATTGTGTCACTCAGCCATGCAATACCAAAAATAATCACCACAGCTGTCATACCTGCTGTAAAGACATTGCTGTTGACAATTTTTTGCGGAGACACCTTTGTCGCCAGTAAAATAATCGCACCAACAGATAGCATCATAAACTGAATTGCCACCGACATTTTCACGCCTTCAGGTAACAACTCTTTACTGAACATTGCCAATACAATAACTGAAAAAATACCCGCTAAGAATAACGCTAAACCACGTTTAGCAATGCTATCAGTATGAGCTTGGTCAGTTGTTTCAACTTCTGGATCAATTAGATTGTTTCGAAAATCTTCATCTTGTAAACGCGCTTGAAATTCTTCATCTTTATCTAAATCTTTACCACGATGTAAACTCCACGCACAACCAGCAAGTACACCAACCAACGTAGCAGGGATTGTTACAGACAATACATTGATTAAACTAATATCTAGACTATTGTCCATTGCTGTTGCCATCACAACTGCTGCAGCTGCTGCAATAGGACTTGCTGTAATCCCCATTTGCGATGCAACAGTTGCCATAGCTAGCGGACGTTCAGGTCTGATACCTTTCTTATAAGCAACATCATAGATAACAGGTAATAATGGATAAACTGAGTGACCTGTTCCGACTAATACCGTTAAAGAATACGTACATAAAGGGCCAAGGAAAGTAATTTGACTTGGGTGCTTTCTTAATAGCTTTTCAGCGTATTTTACCAGTAATTTAAGACCACCAGTTGCTTCTAAGGTTGCAGAAGCTGCAACTACAGCAAGAATAATCAGCATAACACTGACTGGTGGAGAGCCTGGCGCAATACCAAATACGAACGCAAGCACTGACACACCTAAGCCGCCTAGCAAACCAAAAGCGACGCCACCATGACGGATACCGACAAATATCACGGCCAACAACAACAGCATATGAATATAAAACATTAGCTAAATCTCCTTAGCAAACATTGAGTTATCTATGGCTACTCCAGCCAAAATAGTAAAACTTAGTATTAATACCCTGTTGATATAAGGGATTTGTATATCAAGTAATAAACACTAAAATTCGTCGTTGAGAGCTGATTGAATCGTTATCTTTTTAGTTAGCCCCCAAGTTGTTTATACAACAAATAGCTAACTGCAAATATAAGCTACAAACGATACAGTGACCTCGCGCATAGAATTCTCAACCTAAGTTATAATTTTGTGATCTCTCAATATTTAAGTATTTAATGATGTAAATTTACTTGTTTAAAATCAGCTTAATTAAACCAATGTAAAGCCTGTTTTAACGTCTAATATTCAACAAAAGAGCAATCACTAATTTCAATTATTAGAAACCAATCATGAACAAGTTTTTACTAATTTTTTCTACTTCAAAAATTCACTAATTAAATTCATTCAGTTTTTATACAGCAAGTGAAGCTTATAGTGGCTCCAACAAAACGAAATAATGATTAATTAATACCTTGGAGTGAATTATGAAAACTAAACAACTTATTTTAGCTGGTGTAATAACGTCTATGATGTCAGTACCTGCAATGGCATCAGATTGGTTTGTCGGTGGTGCCGCTGGTTATCAGAAAAATACTTACGAGTTAGATTCTTCAGTCGATGGATCTAAAGAGAAAGAAAAAGATATGGCATATCAACTTCGTGTTGGTAAGTATATTAACGATAATAGTCGTGTATATGGTACTTATGGCTACAATTCTGAAGATATTGGTAAACAGCAGAATTTCTTATTATCTTATGACTACCTAGTACCACTTGGTCAAAGTAACATGAACTGGTTTATAGGCGCCACGGCTGGTATGACACACACCAGTATTGATACTGCCAACTTAGACTCGGGGAATAATTTTGTTTGGGGTGGCCAAACCGGCTTCATGTATAACATCAATGATAAATGGTCTACTGAAATAGGCTACCAATACCTAAAGCAAGATTATGAGAAAGATGTCAGTAATGGGGCAAACACAGGTTCATTCTCTTTAAATGATACCCAGCAAGTTTATCTAGCGATTGATTATAAGTTTTAATTAAAAACTACTTCAATTTAAATAAAGGGCACATTAGTGCCCTTTATTTATAGATAAACAATGTACTCAAATTATTAAACTATGGTTTGAGGAACTTTATTTAACCAAAACATAAATATAAAAACTAAACAGTCAATAAATCTAACAATAAATTAGCGAGAGTTCTGCTGATAATTAATTACCATCCAGTTCCTGCACCTTCAATATCAAGCTTATAGCTTTAATTAACTCAACGAAAACACATTCATAAAAGCGTAACCACAATTACTTACTATTCCAATCATAACTTTTGAGATTATCTATACTTATATTATCAATTTGATGACAGATAAGAGGATAACTCGCCGATAAGACATCAGCAGCATAAAGAGACAACAATGGGACAATATTTTTCAGGACTCACCCAATACACCTGCATTACAGCAGTGCTTCTTTATGGTTTGGGCTGGTACGAAGGCGAGAAAATTGCCGATGGCTTGTCCATAGATGATACAAACTATTCACTGGCACAAGAGTCTTTAGCGCGGAAAATTCCATTCTACGAACTGGGTATCAGCGCGGGCTATGATAGACAACAGCGTCTAAACACCTCACTGCCAACTCAATAATCGAATATTGAGATTAAAAATGCTTAAGTAAAAAGTACAGTCAATATATTTGAGTAAACGTCAGGCACAAAAAAACCGACATTAAGTCGGTTTATTCCTCTTAAGAGGAGATGGTACCGGTGGGCGGACTTGAACCGCCACGCTCGAAAGCAACGGATTTTGAATCCGTCGTGTATACCAATTTCACCACACCGGCATCATATTGATGTCTCAAAAGAGCTAGGCTCAATCGAGAGTCAGAATTATACCTAGGCTAAGGCCAATGGCAAGTCCTTTCAGCGCGATATTCTCAGTTTTCAATTCAATAGCTCAAAACTCATTCAAACTATAGCTTATGAAGCTTAACCCTTTAGGTTCGCAATGTTATCGCTTCGACTAAGTGACTAAACAATGACTCACCATCATGATTTACATTTCCCTAATTTAATACATTAGCGATAAAGCAATAACTGAAGCATTAATTGATCGAGATCATAATTGTTAACAGATGTTTGCAGTATGTTATTTATGACTTCACTATAAAGGAGATAATAAAATGGCATTCTGGTTAGATTTAATGTTTGGTAATGCAATTGGTTTGCTTTCAATGATTGTTATCTTCTGCACCATGGGGATCATGTCGTACATGATGTGGATGTTTATCGTGAAGTCAGCTCCAAAAGAATAGGTAGTACTTATTTAGATTTAAGTCAGTTTTTTGTGTTTTTTTTGCAAATAATTAGGGGGCATTTAGCCCCCATTTTTGTGTCTATAATTGTTTGTACTAAATTTTTTATAACTAAGCGCTTCATACCTAAAGTAAGTCGTCAGACTAACAACTTACCCTTAACACGTTTATAGTTTCCGAGAGTGCTTATCAACTATTAGGCTGCATGCTTTCTTGGTTGAACTAAGCCATTGATAAACTGTGGTCTTGCTTTAATCAAGTGTGATAGCTCTTCTTTACTTGGTTCGCCAGCTGGTAATCGTAAAACATCACGGTTCAAATATACTCTAGCTTTCATCGAAATTTTGTATTCCGCAGTAGGGCCTTGTATTGCGTAATGGCGCTCATTACCAACAAGTTCAAGGATACTGGTCGCTATCAAACCTTTCACTGCAAGCTCATTTTGAGGTAATGCCAAAATTGTGGCACCTTGAAGGAAAAACTCTCTCAATAAGGCACGTTCCGCGGGATCTAGCAATTTAACCTTGGCCTCAATGGTCTCTATAGCCCGCTTTTCACGTAAATGACTAATGGATTCATCAACAACAAAAGTGAATAACTGACTTAAGAAAAAGGCCGCGCCAACAATCAAGCCTAAACCAATAAAGTGACCATAATCGCTTACTAAACTATCAAGGGACAGGGTTTGTAGTACATGAGAAGGAGCAAACAACAACACTGCACAAGCAACAACCCACCAAAGCATTGCACTGACTAAAACACGCTTTACGCTGGCTAACTTTACGTTATCAAATTTAATTTTCATCATCTCGCTTCCAAAGTGTCAGATTTTTGAATCTATCACGTTAAAAGCAATTTTGATGCCAATGAGAAACCTTAATTGTTCTTTTAAAATTAATCGATTATTTTTCAGCTAACCTTGCTAACACACGACTTGCTGCAATAAACCCAAATGTACCTGTTACCATAGTTACAGCGCCAAATCCTGATGCACAATCCATACGCATGCTGCCTTCTGCAGTTGCTTTTGTACTGCAGACACTGCCATCATTTTGTGGGTAAACTAGATGTTGAGTAGAAAAAACAGCATCGACAGCAAAACGTCGTTGAGTATTCTTAGTGAAATTATATTCGCGGCGCAAAATGCCCCGAACTTTAGCAAGTAATGGGTCTTGAACTGTTTTAGCCAGATCAGTGAGCTGAATTTGAGTGGGATCTGTTTGACCACCAGCGCCACCTACGGTGACAATTTTTAACTTGTTGCGTTTACACCAAGCAATTAGCGCTGCCTTTTGTTTTACCGCATCAATACAATCAACCACATAATCAATAGATAATGGATCGTTTTTAGTCCCTAAGTATTCAGCTAAGTTGTCAGCAGTAACAAAATCTTCAATCTCGTTAACCACACACTCCGGGTTTATATCACGAATACGCTTTGCCATTACCTCTACTTTAGACTCACCAATTGTTGATGCAATAGCATGTGACTGACGGTTGGTATTCGTGACACAGATATCATCCAAATCAATTAGCGTTATTTGCCCAATCCCACTTCGTGCTAGAGATTCGGCCACCCAAGTACCGACACCGCCAATACCTATGACAACCACATGAGCGTTAGCAAAGTTTTGTAGTGCATTTTGACCATATAAACGGCCTATTCCACCAAAACGATTTAAATAAGATTCTGACAACATGTAACGCTCTTGTGTGCTCACTAATAAGGGGGCGATATTTTATACGAAACTCAGCAAAATCGAAATAACTGAGTGACGAAAAATAACTGCGCATTTTTAGCCCATAACGACCATTTAAAAATAGCTCACAAGCGACACAATTGTTATCAGTTTATGCTAATAGGGAAAACTAGAGATATTGTTAGTTAAGCAAGCTAGAAATTATGTTACTCAGTACAGTAATGCTTGTAAATCAATATGATACATATCGAAAAAATCCAACCTTTAGTGACTAGTGTCACACTTTTTTATTAAGTTTTTATGGCAATATCAAACGCAGATACAGGATTCCATAAATAGCGTACGCACCCTATTTGATGCGTCATCGCTATTTCTATCAATGTTAGGCATAACTGATGAGTGTCTAACAAAATCAAGCCCTTACCAAAGGAAGATTAAGATGATGAAAAAAAACCTGATCACTGCAGCAATTTTATCTTGCACTGCAATGACCTCTTTTACTGCGCTAGCTGATGGCCCAAATTTCTACGGCCGTGCTGATCTTGCATTCACCAATTCTGATGCGGGTGTAGCTACTCAAAATCAAAAAGACGGCACTATTATTGAAAACAACTTCTCATGGTTAGGTGTTAAAGGCACAGAAAAAATCAATGATGATTTTGAAGTGATCTACCAAATGGAGTTCGGTGTAAGCAACTTTGATAACTCAGGCAATACTTTCGCAGCTCGTAACACGTTTATCGGTCTAAAAACCAATGCAGGTACTGCATTAGTTGGTCGTAACGACACTGTATTCAAAGCTTCTGAAGGTGGTTTTGACTTATTTGGTAACACTAACTCAGACATCGATTTACTAGCTGCAGGGCAAACACGTTCAGGCGATGGTATCAGCTACTACTCTCCAAAAATTGCTGACATGGTAACGCTAAACGCGACTTACCTAATGGACGACAACTATGATTCACAAAGTGATTCTATGTACGCTGTTAGTGCAACAATTGGTGATAAAGCCCTTAAAGCACAAAACTTCTACGCAGCAGCTGCTTACCAAGACGGTATCACAGATATCGAAGCTTACCGTGGTGTTGTACAAGCTAAATTCGGCAACTTCATTGTTGGCGGTTTATACCAAAACACTGAAAGCTTAAAAAGCGAATTAGCACACCTTGAAGGTGACAGCTACTTCATCAATGCAGCTTATGTAATGGGTAATCTAAAAATTAAAGCTATGTACGGTTACGATGATTCTGGGCTAGGTAAAATTGTAGACCGTCGTACAGGTCAGCTTGAAAGCAGCGAAGGTGCAAACATTTTAGATGCTCGTAAAGATGTATCAGATGTTGAAATCCAACAGTTCAGTGTTGGTGCTGACTACCGCTTAAGTTCAAACACTTTAGTTTATGGTCACTACACTAAATACGATGGCGACATGAAATTAAATGGTGTTGTTGAAGATTTAAGTGATGACATCTTTACTGTTGGTGTTCGTTTAGACTTCTAAACAACCAATTGGCCGCCGAAATATACTGCGGTAAATTGTTTTAAAAATGTAAAAGCGACCTCAAAAGGTCGCTTTTTTTATAGCCTTTATTTTATTCAACCTTTGAATTATGCAAAACCGCATAATTCAAGCAGTTTTACCGCTTAAGAGTTAACAATTTAGCAACACCTTAACTAGCCGTATAGCCAATACAGTCAAGCCTTACACGAATTAACAAAGCTTGTGAACCTCCACAAATAGGTAGTTTGCTAAAAAGCTGTTAATCAATGCTCAAAAGTATCGAATTTGTCACATTTTTACCTTAAATCATTACGTTATACCAAAAACTTTGAACTACACCACAACTTATACCCTATAAACCTGCAAAAATTCCGATCAGTTCGTTATGCAAAAGCATTTTCTATTAGTTTTTTTGCAACTGAAATTCACTATAACACCCAATAATGGGAATAGGACTTCGGTTCTATACGGGAGTATGAAAAGATGAAAAAGACGCTAATCTCAGCATCTGTAGCCTCAGTTATTGCTTTAACTTCTTTCGGTGCGCTAGCCGATGGCCCTAACTTCTACGGTCGTTTAGACCTAGCAGTAACTAATTCTGATCTTGGTGTTACTACCCAAGAAGGTAAAGAAGGCACTGTATTCGAAAATAACTTCTCTCACTTAGGTGTTAAAGGCAGTGAGAAAATTTCTGATGCTTTTGAAGTGCTATACCAAATGGAATTCCAAGTTGAAAACACCTCTTCAAGTTCAGATGTTTTCAAAGCTCGTAATACTTACCTAGGTCTAAAAACTGACTTCGGTACTGTATTAGTTGGCCGTAACGACACAGTATTTAAGCAATCTGAAGGCGGCGTTGACGTTTTCGGTAACAGCAATGCTGATATCGACCGTTTAGTGGCTGGTCAAACTCGTTCTGCTGACGGTATCTGGTACTACTCTCCAAAAATCGCTGATTTAATCACATTAAACGCGACTTACTTAATGGAAGATAATTACACCGATGCTGATGACAACGAGTCTTATGAAGATCAATATGCATTAAGTGCAACGATTGGTGATAAAAAACTTAAAGCACAAAACTACTATGTAGCAGCTGCTTACAACACTATCGGTGGCATCGATGCATACCGTGCAGTGGGTCAAGTTAAATTTGGCGATTTCAAAGTAGGCGGTTTATACCAAAACACTGAAAGCCAAACAACTGAGCAAGAAGGTGATTCTTACTTCTTAAACGTGGTTTACAACCTAAACGGCGTTAACTTAAAAGCTGAGTACGGTGTTGACGAAGGTGGTTTCGGTCGTTACCTAACTAAGCAAAAAGCAGCAGATGGTGTTGTTACTGATGCTAGCATTACTCAAATCACTGTAGGTGCTGATTACCGCATCTCTAAATCTACTCTAGTATATGGCCATTACGCTATGTACGAAGGTGATTACCAACTTGACGGTGGCCCAACCATCGATTTAGAAGATGACAACGTATTTACCGTAGGTATGCGTTACGATTTCTAATTGAGTAAATCGCTTTAATAACAAGCGACTAATATCAAAAAAGCGACCTTATGGTCGCTTTTTTTTGCCTTTTAAATAGATATGAAACTTTAATAAGGTTTAATTCTTCACATCTTTGCAATTTTATATTTTACGAGTCAGCACGTAAGCTGCTTCGTTAAGCCAAGGAACATTTTTTTTCACAAACCGCTGATTTTCAGCCAATACATCAGCACACTCTAAAAGCTCTACATCAAAGTAAGGTGCTAGGTATTGTTCTATCCATTGCGGACTTACCGCAAATGGTGGGCCATTAAGGGTTTCTTGTGGGTAATCCAAGGTCACCAGTAAACCTTTAACGCCAGCAGGAACTAATGTCGCAAGTTTTATCGCATATTGCTGGCGCATTTCTTCTGGCCAGGCAATAAGCGCAGCGCGATCATAAAAAGCAGTAATTGATTGAGTAGATTCTGTCGGTAAGGTGAATATATCACCTTGAATGAGCGAGACTTGCTCAGTTAAGTAAACTTGGTGTTCCCCCTTAACTTGATGACTAACAGGGAGATTATTTTCTTTAAAAAAGTCTTCAACAGCTAGTTGATTTAGCTCGCAGCCAAGTACGTTATGCCCTTGCTCCGCTAAGTAACACATATCTAATGACTTACCGCACAATGGAACAAAGACTTCTGCAGAGGTTGCTAACGATAAACGCGACCAATACTTAACCAGAAATTCATTAATTTGCGGTTGATGGAATCCAATTTGCTTTAAATCCCATTTTTCGTGCCAAAAACTCGGCTCCATGATTACAAACCCCTAGTGATATATCATCAATAACTAATGGGTTTCACTGTAATCACAAAAATTGTGATATGCAATATGGCACTACAACTTATTCTCTCAGACAAATCTGAAATAAGGGGATGGTTATTAAGGTTTTCTTCACTTTAACTATAGCTGTAAATATGAGTAAGTTACTTACTTGCCAACCTTAAGCTAAAAAATGCTGATCGCCTATTCAGGTTCACCTTCTAACACTTGTTGTACTTTTTTAAGCCATTTGCAGTTATCACATTGACAGTTGCGTCTTGATAAATGGTGCGGGCTTAAGTTTGAATCGATAAAGTCTACCGCGATCAGCAATTGCTGTTTGAGCTCTTCAACGGATTTCTTCTCAATCGCCACTAATTCATCATTGTGATTCATCCAAATGCATTCTTCACCTTGATGGCACGTAGTGCACTGCTCATCACTGGCATTATAGAACACTGCATGTGGGCAATGCGTTACTTCCATAGACTGTAAAATACGCTGACGCGGAAAAGAAAATAGTGAAATTAAGTCAGCTTTATTGATGGTAGGCATAAGCACTCCTTGATTAAACCGAATCCGTTGATTCATTTAGATAGTACCTGTCTATCACCAAAAACAAATTGATTCATGTCAAAGTTTACAACTCCGTTTTTTTGAGATAGGCAGCTTTACCCGCAATAGCTAATATAAAACTCACTTTAGGCCTAATTGCGGCCGTTCTATCGATCATTTTGCTTTTTACTGATGAATAATAGTAAAAAGTTATCTAAGGCCTTGCCTGATAAATCGAAATATGAGTTTATGGAGTTTCTAATTCATTACGCCGATGAGTTAGCTAACAGGAGTACCCAGTGCAAACACCTCAGCTACAACACTTTTATATCAATGAAGAGCAATCTGTTTATTTATTAAAAGCTGAAGATGCTCGAAAACATCGCGCTTGGATCCGACTATGTAATCAACAGCTTAGTAAGCTCGGTTATGCCGATATCGAGTTTATTGGTAAAGGTGCTTATGGTTTCGTGTTTGCTGGCACCAACGACATTGGCGAATCCCATGTATTTAAGTTCTCTCGTATAACCCTGCCTCGCAGTGTCCAAGACCGACTTGAAGAAGAAGCTTTTATGCTTAGTCAGTTAGTCCACCCTAATGTACCAAGCGGCATCAAATTTGAGCGGGTCGGTAAACAAGGCATTATGGTAATGGAACGAGCACAGGGTGAAGATTTAGATAAAATTTGTCATCGTTTGGGCGTATTGCCAGTGGCAATGATTGTCAGTATTGCTCGCCAATTAGCCAACCTACTTTATTACCTTCGCACTGGTAAGTGTCTTGTGCACGGTGACATTAAGCCCTCTAATTTAGTCTATGACATTAAAAATGATCACCTGTCTTTAATCGATTGGGGATCAGCAGTCTTTGCTCAACGTGATGAACATAATAAGGCCGTTGAAGATAACGTGATGTCTTTGATGTCGAGCGATCAACACCATACCAATGCCAGAATGGGCGACGTATACTTTATTGGTTCTGAACAACTTAACGGCGCACTGTCCAGCCCGCGGTTTGATGAGCAAGGTGTAGCTGCAACCCTATATGCATTGGCTTCAGGGCAAATCAGTCGCTTTGGCAGTAAAGTGATCCCCGCAAGTAGTTTGGGGCTGCCCATTGAACTTGCGCGCACACTAGATGGCATGCTCAGTGATGATGTCGAAAGACAAAACCTTGCTGGCGATTACTTTTTAAAAAGTATGCGACATAACCACAAAATGCACTTGCCTGATTTACAAACTCAGCCACTTCACGAAGATATTCCGCTGTGGCTACTGCCAAAACAGAAACAAGTTGAAACGGTAAGTTATAGCTCGCGAAAATCATTCTTAAAAGAACACAACACCCAAGATCCCATTGCCAAAATGGACGACGTACAACTAGAGAAGTACTACCGAAATTTCTTAGCCGGCATGGGCGATACCGAAAAAGGCTTTGTCGCTGCTGTGGGTAAATTAGCCCAGTACCCTATTGTGGGAGGTTTAGCGATTCATTGGCGTAAAAGTGGGGTTTATATTGATTCAAACCTTGCAATTTATGACCCTGAAACCAAAGATGTACTCATAAAAGCGGTCAATAATATGGTTACCCTCGCCCGCGGTATTAAGCGTATCGGGGTGTTTAAAGCTTGTTTTTTTAATGCTAAAGATACCTTACACCTTGAACGACAAAATGCATCAGAGCCCTATCAAATGGTAAATGATGCGCAGTTAAGTTTTGAAGTCGGTGATGTCCCAGCATCTGAAGGGCGTTCGCGATTACACTCTTACTTTGAAGACGGCAAAGATCCAGAAGAAAATTTAGAGCTGCCAACTGAAATCATGACCGAATTGGGCTGGATTAACCAAATTCATCATACCGGTTGTATCATCTTTGAAGCGCTTCCTAACCACTTAAAAGTGCACAGTTATTTGCGGTTATTAAACCCGCGTAAACAGGCCGCTTTTCGCGCTTCACTCGATCGAATTCTACATCATGCCACAAAGATTCAAGGCCATGGAGTATCAGGGTTTATGAAACTTCCTTATAAAAATACCCGTCAGTTTTCACATATCGACAGTAAAGCTGAGCATTTTTATCCTAAAAATCCTAAAAAAGCGCATAACTAATAGCTTCTAGAAAACAAGCTTCTAAGGGGATAGCCTTAAAAAAATTCGTTTTAACAATGACTTAAAGACCAGAAACAAAAAAGCCTCATTTTAAAATGAGGCTTTTAATCGATTAAATTGGTGAGCCCGGAGGCATTTTCAGCGGCTGAGCAATAAAGCGATATTCTTTCGACTCTAATCCTTTAGCTAGTCCTTGTAATAACCAATCAAAATGAGCAGCTTGGTAATTACTGGCGCGATTACTACGGCGCTTTAATTGCTTTTCAGCATAGTGAAGTCTCGCAAGTAACTGCGCTTTGACTTCAGCTGATGTTTTATCATCATGATAACTGGCTAATACTTCATCCAATACCACTGCATTTACCCGCATTTGTACTGCTAATAATTGGCCTCGCTGCAAGTCTTGATACACGGTTTTCGCCAGCAATTTATCCACTAAACTCACAACCGATAACTGCTCTGAATCATCCATAAACCCTTGATTTACTCGATTTAGGCGCTCAGGTGCCAAAAGTCTGTTTGCAATTTGACGGCTCAATACTTCCGCCATACCAATAGGATCGGTTAATACCCCAATACCAGAGTCAAAGCTTTCGCGGGTTTTGCGATAGTTACCCGCTTTAGGCACTAGCATCTCTGTCACTTCAGCTGGAACTGATAAGCTTTGGGCTGATATAACATCTAGCAATGAGGCTAATGCAGAATGTTGCAGCTTAGGAGAAAGGTAATGCCAACGTTCCGCCGAACCTTGTTGCTGGTAGCTGTAGTCACTGCCACCAATCCACTTAGCAGTTGCATCAATTTGATATCGAGTTAACAAATAGATTGGTACAAACACATCACTCAACTCACCTAATGGTTGCTCTTCAAGCAGCGCTTGGGCATTAAATTGCTCAATGGCAGTACGGCGAACTTTTTCTAACCGAGTCAACTCATCGGCGGCAGATGCACCATTATCCCATAAGCTCGCATAGGCATGGCTAGATGAAGGCGAACGTGAATCAGCCTCACCAATGTAACGTAAACCTTGAGTTCTCGCCTGACGCACTAACTCAGCCATGCTGGCTTCATTACCATAACCATAGGCAATGGTAAATTTATCCCATTCACCAATACCCTCAGAATAAGGTGTCGATATATCAATTTTATCGCCATTTAATGTGGCATTAGGATGTGGGTAATCCATCACCGAAGCATTGTCATTAGTAGATGATGCGAAGTTATGATCCAACCCAATAGTATGGCCTATTTCATGAGCTGATAATTGACGAATACGGGCTAACGCTAATGCCATCGATGCATCACTGGCAGCTTTTCTGTCTTCCCAACCAGCTGTTAAGCCACGTGCTATTAAGTGATCTTGCTTCACTCGCAAGCTGCCTAACGTCACATGTCCTTTAATGATTTCGCCTGTGCGAGGGTCTTTAATTGACGCGCCATATGACCAACCACGGGTCGCTCTGTGTACCCACTGAATCATGTTATAACGAATATCTTGTGGGTCAGCACCTTCAGGCAGCATTTCTACTTTAAAACCATCAATAAAGCCTGCGTCAGTAAAAGCTTCTTCCCACCAGCGAGCGCCATCAAGTAACGCTGTGCGAATAGGTTCTGGCACACCTGGGTCGAGATAATAAGTAATAGGTTTAACGACTTCACTAGGTGCAAGACCTGGAGTGACTTTTTCTAAACGATGTCTGAGTAAATAACGTTTACTCACTGGTGAGTCTATCGGTGCAGAGTAATCAAAGTACTCACCAGATAGATAACCGCTCATGGGTTGATATTCGCGGGGCTGATAACCTTCTTCAGGTAAATCGACAAACGAGTAACGCATGCGCACCGATACAAATTTTCCATCAGGAGTCACTTGACGAACGTATTCGCCTTCTTTCTGGCTAGTAAATGTCAGTAATACATCCACGTCTGCATTTTTCTCAAAGGACTTAATACCTTGTTCCAAAATTACTGAACGCGAGGTATCTAAGCTATAGTTGCCTTGTTTGGTATCAGCAAAACGTTGCGCTACACCATGAAGATCGTTAAGGACTAAATTATTGATTGAGACTAAGGGCGTTTTGCCATCTAAGACCTTCCCGCGCCACAAAACTGATTCTGCGAATGCTTCTTTAACTGCTAATCGTTCGGCGGGATTATCAGTACTGGCTCGATAAAAGGTGTTTAACTGCTTTAATAGAATGAATGGCCCTTGGCGCTCGAACTGTACCATTCGAGTTTCACCTAATTGACCACGATCCAGACCAATGTCATTTGAGCCTACCCCATGGGGCAAGCTGGTGATCATCAAAAATGGTTGATTAAGCTTTTTGGCTTCTAAAAACAACTCACCAGATTGGGTTTGATAGTAAAAGTTAATAAACCCACTGGCTTTCTCACTTTTTTTTATCACTTCTTGCGCAGGTGTAGCCGCGTAAGTCATAACGGGTATTGCGGTTAATACCAATGAAAGTGCAATGCTGTGGCGGATCATTCAACTATCTCCAATTCGATAAAACAGGGTTACTCACGTTTTAACTGTGCAAGCGTTAAGCAAGTTAATACAAATAGCAGCGCTAAGCTAGAGCTAGATCGGCACTAGACAATAACTAGAACGAAGCTTACGCTGTTTGCATGATTACGACTTGTGACTATTCTTGTAATCTATCCAATGCTCTAACGTATCAAATAACTCATTCAAAACAATAGGCTTAGTAATATGGGCATTCATACCCGCTTTTAAGCTCTTTTCTCGATCACCCGACATCGCATGTGCTGTCATCGCAATAATAGGCATTTGTTCACTAGAATAACGCTTACGTAGCTCTTGTGCGGCAGTTAAACCGTCCATTACTGGCATTTGAATATCCATCAACACAGCGTCAAAAGCTTTAGTGTCAATGATGTCTAATGCTATTTGACCATTATCAGCTAGCACCACTTCATAACCTGCGCTCTTAAGTAACTCTGTCGCCACTTGTTGGTTGATAAAGTTATCTTCCACTAATAACACTAAGCCAGCTTCTTTGGTTTGCTGCGGGTTTTCTTCCACAACTGGTGCAACGTTTAGCTTAGGCTCAGCAGCAAACGCACCGATAATCTCATCAAACAGGGCTGAAGCTTTAAAAGGTTTCTGTAATATTGCAAACACGCGTTTTTCATCAAACTCAGCTTCTAAAGGCTCAGCTGAGTAAGCAGTCATTAAGATAATAACAGGACGTTTTTTCAGTCGACCATCTGCGACCATTTCATCAACGATATCCACCACATCACCGCCACCCATTTCAGGCATCATCCAATCTAGCAGCAATAAATCCACTGACGAATGGGTTAATACTTCAAGTGCTTCAGCGCCACTTTGTGCGGTCTTAACTTCAAAGCTAAAGTCGCTCATTACGGTTGAATATATTTGTAAAGCACTTGGATTATCATCGACCACTAACGTGGTCAAATTATTCAACTGCTCTGGGACCACTAATGGCGCAACGACATTCTCTTCGGCAATTTCGAAGCTAATATTAAAGCTAAAAGTACTGCCTTGGTTCGGCTCAGATGACACTTCCATCGTACCGCCCATTAGCGACACTAAGTGTTTACTAATCGACAAGCCTAAACCTGTTCCGCCGTACTTACGCGTGGTTGAACCATCGGCTTGTGAAAAGGCATCAAACAATTTAGCTTGCTGCTCTTTGCTAATTCCAATACCAGTATCACGGACCCAGAATTTAAGGGTAATGCGATGATCACGCTCACCGACATCTTCACAACCCAGCTCAATTTCACCGTTTTGAGTAAATTTAACAGCGTTAGAGAGTAAGTTCACCAACACTTGGCCTAAACGCAGTGGATCGCCATTTAGAATTAATCCTGCTGTCACTGGTGCATAAAGCAGTAACTCAACCCCTTTTTCTTGGGCTTTTTGCGCGTTCATATCAATGACATGATCAAGCACTTTATCCAGCGGGAATGACACTCGCTCGAGCTCTAACTTACCCGCCTCAATTTTGGAGAAGTCGAGAATGTCATTAATAATCCGCAGTAATGACTGAGCAGAGAAACCGGCTTTATTTAAATAATCTTGTTGTTGCGACGTCAACTGGGTTCGCTGAGCTAACTGCAACATACCGATAATGGCATTCATTGGCATGCGGATTTCATGACTCATATTGGCTAAGAATTCACTCTTATACATATTCGCCAATTCAGCGTCTTGTTTGGCTTCTAGCAAGGCCACTTCGTTACTCTTTTGACGAGTAATATCTTTATGGGTACCCAACATACGTTTTGATTGGCCATCTTCAGCAAATTCTACCGCGCGACCACGTGATAACACCCAATGATATTCACCCGACTTAGCCCGCATTCGATACTCGATCTCATAGGTACCTTCAGGCTTTTTAGCATAACCACTACGATATTCTTCAACTCGCATGCGATCATCAGGATGAATAAGTGCATCCGTTGATGATATCAGCGCAGGAAATTCATTCGGTTTATAGCCCAGCATTGAGTAAAACGCAGGGTTACAGATCAATTGTTCAGAGTCTAAATACCAATCCCATAAACCATCCTCTACCGCATCCATCGCTAAATGATAACGTTCTTCTGATAAACGTAATTGCTCGGCCGATTCGTACTCACGGGTGACATCACGCCATACCGAAATCAGACCCAATAACTCACCACGACGATTGTAAAAAGGCAGCTTGAGTGTATCGAGTAGTACGGTTTTACCGCCGATATCCACTTTTTCTTGATAGCGCAGTAATGAACGATCGCTTAAGACTTTTTGGTCTTCCTCGCGGATCCTATCGCCTTGATCATGGGTAGTCGCTAATGACATCTGGCCAACCATGTCGTTTTCTTTACAACCCAGCATGTATTCAGCAGATTTGTTACAACCTAAATACTTACCTTCCTTGTCTTTATAAACAATAGCCTCTGGGATCGAATCAATCAGCGAACGCAGTAATGCAAACTCTCGTTCACGTCGTTCGGTGGTGTCACGTAAACGTTGTGTGCGCCGCGCCACCAAATTATCCAAGCGTTTGTTTTGCTCAGCTAAGTGTCGAGTGTATTGTTTGTTTTCTTCAAAAATTCGACTCACCAATAAAAACCACGGCTCCCAACCTTCAGTGATTTTTTTCGGTGCAGCAATGGGTTCACGAGAGCACGCTTCTAAGTGAGTTAATAAACGAGACGCTGGGTTTACGAATGAGCGGCGGGTCTGCCAGTGAACAATCGTCACCAATACCGACAGCGCTAAAACCACTAGCAAGAAGGTCAGCTTTAGCTTGTCCCAAGCATCTTGGAATAACACGTCTTCATCTTGTAGATACAGTAAACGCCAAGGCGGGTTTTGCAGGGCAACTGAGTGAATATAATAACCATTGCGCAATATGCCATCGTGGGCATCGAATAGCTCTGATTCAGGTAGAGAATGAAGCTCTGATGGGATTCGTTGACTGATATGATAAACACGGTTCATATCTTTAGCGTCAAAATCACTATGAGAGAGGATATTGTTGTATTGATCCAGCAATATCACTGTTCCAGGCATTTTAAAGTACATCCGCATTTGCTTAGCAAGGGATGCCAGTGTCATATCTAGATTAATTGAACCGATAAAATCATCTTCAAGGTATACCGGCAAACCAAGGGTGGTGAGCAAGCCTTGATCAGCTAAATCTACATAGGCTTCACGCCAAAATACACTGCGTTGGGGGTTCATCGCTGGTGTCGCTAGTTGGAATTGTTTCTTGTTTAGCAGTTCTTCTCTAAAGCGTGATTCGTTTGTAGACCAAGGGAACGACGACATAATCCGCTGTTTCGAGATGTAATAAATTGACGATGCTTTTGGCGCAGCTTCTTTGGCAACCGGAAAAGATAACGATAATTCAAATAGCATTTCTAGTTCTTGATAGAAAGCGTCACTGCGACCATCTAACGAGCCCATTCCAGTGATGCGTCCCATGTTAGTGAACGGTTCACCACTGATTGCATAGCTAGGTTCTAAGGTAAAGAATTGACCATCTTCATTGAACTTTTCGTATTGAGGTAAGCGGTCTTTACGAACGAGCTCTCCCAAACGTAAGTTATCAACAGCCACATTTCGCAAGCTTTTTACCGCGCGAATACTAGACTCAAGCAATAAATCGATTTGCAGTACATGGCGTAAAACCTGTTCTTCACGCTCTTTAATTAATTGTGTTTTTTGGCGTTCAAACAGCATCCAAGCCGATAATAGCGCCATCACAATTACACCAATATAGGTATAAAAAACGGCTCGATTATACTTTCGTTGAATAAGCGATTTTAAATGTAAATCTGGCTCGGTCGATTTCATTGAAATCCCTTTGGTTTACTCAATAGCGTCGATGTTCTAAAAATGGAGAAGCGCTACTCTAGTTTATTTTTATTTAATTCTTATTGATTAATACATGTTATCAGGAAGGCATTCTTAAGCACATGAATAACCTAGATCAATCGTTATAAAATGTGTCACTTTACTGAGTTTATTCATGGCTACTAAAACATAGCAAATTATCGCCATAGATTCATGGTCAAATAGTCTTTAATACCAAGAAATCTGATTCCTAATATCGTGATAGATGAAACCACCAAATTGAATGTCTTATTTATGCAAGTTCACCTTCAAATTTTAAAATTATCCCGCATCAGAGTGCAAGCTTTGCCTTTATCAATCACATTGGCAAGATGGTCTTTCATTGTTGTTTTTGAAGCAAATTTGCTTAGATAACTAGGCGGCAATCCACTCACCTCGTTTAGCTAGCCTTTATTTAGAACGAAATCTAAACTGTAAAGAACAAAAGATCCTAGCTTGAAACGAAAAAACCGATGATGCCCAAGCATCATCGGTTGATAATTTTAGATATCGCTAAACAGGATTAGAAGCGGTATTTATAACCAATTTCTATTGCGTTATCACGCTTGCCATACCAATCATATTCACTGTTTAAGTGACTATTTTTGAGCAATTCAGCTTTATATTTAAACTTGCCATAAAAAGCATGGGCACGAGCATCAGGTAAACGGTATTCGGCACTTAATTCATGCTCCCAAACATTGCCTTCATTGTTATCAAAGACGTTATCATCTAGCTTGTCTTTGTAAATCGCATCCCAGACAAATCTGAAGTCATTCCACGTATAAGTTAACCAAAGATCGTAACGCATCTCTTTACCCACAGCGTCATCGTAAACGCCACTGCTAAGGCTCAAACGATCTAAATCTTCAGAGTAACGCGCTCGTACTTTCATGCGGAAGTTTTCTGTTAAACGATAACCATAAAATGCGCCATAACGGATTTTCTTAGCGTTTTCTTTAATTTGATAATCAAGAATAGGGCCGACTTCATGCTCATTACGATCGCCCCAGCGATGACGGTAACCTGTTTTGATCGTGAACTCATACTGCTCAGGTGCATAACCTGTTTCAAGTTCTGATTTGCTGCGATCATACTGCCAAACTTGTTCAAAGCCGAACATGAAACCATTGTCCATTCGGTGACTGAATTCGACTTTAGGACGATCAGTACGACCATCCACGACTTTATGTTCCCACTTCATTGTGATGGTGCTATTCGCTAATGCAGAGCCACTGACTAATGCTGAACCACTCACTAAACTTAATACGCTTAAGGCTAAAATTGATTTTTTCATCTTAAAATATCTTCCTGTAGGTAGTTAAATACCCGGCATGTGCGCAGCACATGCCTTTTCAATATCAATTAACAATTCTCGGAATAGTTAGTTGTGAGTGTTATCAGTGAATACGTTGGTGCTTTCTGCTGGCAGGCGAGCAAAAATGGCTGCATCGCGTTCACCTGTACCTACGTCATTAACTGCTTCAAGGGTATAGTCAGTGAAGGTGTTATTGCTCACCGTCACTGCACAGGTGTTCTCGTTGTCTGCATCTTTAATAATGCCGCCACTTGAGTCACCGATTTTAACTGCAGCGGTTTCTTTATTGCCGTCACCGATGATGCTGAACGTATTGCCGTCAATTAGCGTACCCATGCGGCCTTTACTTGAGCTACAAGTCAATTTGACCATGTCGTTTTGTAAGTTACGGCTTTGAGAAAGGAATTCGCTACCTGTTAAGTTGATGAAACCGTATGAACGTATCCAAGCACCTTTGTTTTCAATTTGATCTTGCTCAGTAATACCTGAAGCATCAAATGAAAGGTTATTGAGCACTATCGGCATGTTATCTTCACCGACTTTTTGAATGTTAATTACCGCTTCTTTGGCATCATCTGTAATCCCGCATTTAGCAATAGAATCATTATTGAATGCGATGTTAGAGATTGATGCGCCTGCAGCACCATCAATCACATCAATACAAGCACTACCAGAAATAGCTGCCCCATCTTGACCTGTTAATGTAATCGCTCTATCGATAGTGATAACGCCTGTTGAATACTCAAAGCTTGCGCCTAAAGTAATGGTGGTGCCTGCTGTTGCAGCTTGAATTGCAGCATTCACTTCTTCAACGTTTTCTGGGTATGTTGGCTCTGGATCTGTGCCGCCGCCAGTCACTGTGTTATTGGTTTCAGTGGTGTCACCAAACACATCGTAAAGTGCAGTAGAGATGTCATTGGTTTCACTGATTAACTCATTGAAATTATCAAAGGTGTTTTCAGAGAACTCTGCGCCGCAGTTTTTATTTTCTTGGCCTAAGTTACTTGGCACACCGATAGTTGCAGCGATGGTCATCCCTGAAGTATTTTCTGCAGCTAAGCCAAAAGTACTGCCAGAAATGATTGAACCGCGAGGGTCTGTGTTATCACCACCGCGAGAGGCTGAGCTACCACAGTTGAGGTAAACTATGTTTTGCGCGTCAGCAGATTTATTAGCAAATACTGAGTCAGAGATATCCACTAAACCACGTGAATAAACCCAAGCATCACTTTCACCCGTTGATTCTTCAAAACCACTGCCATCAAAAGCTAAGTTATCAAGGATAACCGCTGTTTTGTCTTTACCGACTTTACCAATGTTAATGATAGAGGTTGAGGCACTTTCACCTGAACCACAATCACTCATCACGATGTTTTCGAAAGCGATATTCGTCAGTTTGGCTTGATTACCACCACGTAACTCTTCAGCAGCTTCTGTAGGAATATCGATACAAACAGCGCCAGAGAATACCGCTTGCTCAGTTTCGCTCACCACACCTTCAGCATCGGTAGATTGTAAAGTGATCGCTTTGTTTATAACGATGGTGCCAGCATTAGCAAAGTCACCTGCAACATCTAAATTGATTGTGGTACCTGAACTTGCAGCTTCAATAGCCGCAACTAATTCATCAACAGTTTTGACCACTCCTGGGTCAACAGGTGGAAGGCCAGGGTCCGTCTCTTCATCAGGTAAAAGGTTATCTGACTGAGTAGTATCACCAAACACATCGTAAAGTGCAGTTGATTGGTCACTTGATTCACTTATTAAGAAACCAAACTTCTCAAAAGTATTGTCTGTGAATGTTGCTGCACAGTTTTTATTTTCTTGACCTAAGTTACTTGGCACACCAATAGTGGCGGCTTTTGTTGCATCATTGGCATTAATTTCTGCGAGAGCAAAAGTATTACCCGTCATTATTGAGCCAGTATCATTGGCGTAACTGCCACCGCGTGATGCAGAGCTACCACAGTTCAGGTAAAGCATACTTTGTGCATCGGTAGATTTATTACTGAAAACACTGTTAGAGATATTCACTAACCCACGAGAGTAAACCCAAGCTGCGCTGTCACTTGTAGACTCTTCAAAGCCTGTGCCATCAAAGGTTAAATTATCAAGAATCACCGGCGTTTTATCTTTACCGACTTTACCTATGTTAATAACTGAATTTGATGTGCTTTCACCGCTACCACAGCTGTCCATGGTAATGTTTTCAAAGCCAATATTTGAAATGCGTGCTTGGCTGCCACCACGTAATGTTTCAGCGGCTTCTGTAGGAATATCAATACAAATTGCGCCCGATAATACAGCTTGCTCCCCAGCAACAGGATCATCAATTGCACCTTCTGCATCAGAGGTAATTAAGGTAATCGCTTTATCAATGATCACAGTGCCGACATTTTTGAACGTGCCAGCAATGTTTAAACCAATCACATCACCCGCAGTTGCTGTATCAATGGCCGCTAATAATTCAGCAGAGCTTGATGCAACAACATCAGCCACATCTGGTGTTTCTACTGGTGGTAACCCAGGATCAGTACCGCCGTCTCCTGGTGGTTCATCATAAAAATCACAACCTGCTAATAAACTTGTAGATAAAGCAATGGCCACTAAAGCCGATAGTTTTTTAATTCTCATTTTACTGCCCCATTAATGAGTTTAATGTTCATCTTGTTATTATTTGATACGGTAACTAGCGCCTGTATCTTGAGTGGTTAAAACTTTTAAGCCTTTTGCGCCACCATCAAAATTGGTCGCTTCTAGCAAGCCATTTTCAGCACGTTGTAGCTTAGGATTTCGGTAAATTACGCCATCCCATGGAAGCTCAATACCTGACACTGGGCCAAAATATAAGTCATTCTCGTAGGTAGGATTTATGAGCGGCGCCACACTATCGTTGCCTTTTAACGTCAGTGTTCTAGACGCTTTGGCATAAGACAAATTGTTCTTAAAACTGATATCAGTCCCTGCAAATATGGTGCTGACTTTAGCGTTGTCATATAGGCTGACACGATGAGTTTTGGTGGAGTAAAGAATGTTTTGACGAGAGTCGACAATGGTGTTGTTTTCGATGCTGACCTTATAAGGCGTAGCTTGCTTATTTAGCTCTTTCCCTTTGACATCGTTATTTAAGGTCTCGCCATTTTCGACATCGGTAATACCTGTATTTACCGCAATGCCACCACGGACGTCACCAGTCCCCATGACTCGCTCAATATAGTTATTTCGAATGATATGGCCTGCATCGTAAAAGCGGATACCGCCTGACTGCTTTTTGTTATTACCTAAAATCACATTATCTTCGACAACGTTATTAGTACCGTGGCGCAAAGAAATCATCGAAGCGTTATCAACGAAGGTATTGCCTCTTAATGTATTGCCACCAGATTTAAGAGAAACTAACTCAGTTTCGCCGTCACACTTGAGGAATAAGTTGTCTTCAATTAAGGTTTTCGAAGCATAAATAGAACTCTTTGAATCACCTAAACGAATAGCTTCCCAGCTGTTTGAGTTATAACGCACCGCATCAGGGTTATCGAACTCATTAAACTGGTTATGTTGCTGATTATAAAAAAGGTTACCTTTGATGGTGTGGTGATCAGGCGTGGTATCACCTTTCTTTTTCTGCACGCCAATCAGGGTGCCACGTTTATGCTTACCTTCAAAAGTATTGTTAATTAGGCTGTTGTGCTTGCCATATAAAGAAATCCACAAGTATTTAGGGTATTCAGCGCGTTTATCGTCTGGCTGATAAAGGTAATCGTCGTTGAAGAAGTAGAAAGTAGAGTTGGTCAGCGTATTATTATCACCACGGAAAACCACACCGCCCATTCTTTCAGCTGGGCCACCGTCGGTAAATACGACACCGTCTAAAGTAATGTTATTTCCACGTAAATTAAATTGCACTAACCCTGTAAACCAAACTTCGCCAGGATTCGCCGCTTTAATGGTGACATTGTTTGCTTTGATATCAAACTTACCAAGGTTGGCATATTTGCCAGCATCAATGACGAGTGTTTCGCCATCTTGGAGTGTGAGCAATTTATCTTTTAATGCGGCAGCATCTGCTGTTTGCAAAGATGTCGCATCAATAGCACTTTTATTATTTTGCTCAACCATTGGTCCTGTGATTGTTGCTGTCCCCACAACATCAACCGCAGGCTCGGTAGCTGCACAACCTGCCAGCAATACCAAAGAAATAGCTGAAGCGATAATACGCTTTTTCATACTTTCCCCTTTCCCATTTGTATTATTTAACACAAGCTTATTTGTATTATTAATCTTTTGGTAGGAAAAACTGTGAGATTGTTCATAAACTAACTAATTAGGAGTATAAAATTGATTATCTTTTGTCACCCAAGCGAAAAAAACCTTAACAACAGAGCTTTCAGGGTAAACTTTAACCACAGAAATTAACAATAATCTCATTAATTGATTACTAATTGAGTATAATATTAAAAATTTCTCCCACAAATTTGTTTTAAAAAGTAAGATATATTGTCTTACAAATAAGGAAGGTTGTCGTTATGTTAATGCGTATATTCATCTCTAATGTATTACTTATACTCCTTTTAGGTTGTTCAGGTTCTTCTGATTCACCTGAAATGCCTCCTGAAATGCCTCCTGAAACGCCTCCTGAAGAGCCTCCTTGCGAAACGTGTAATTGGACCATTGAGCAATGGAAGTTGACTATTCCTGAGAGTAAAGACAGCTTTTATGGTTCAGGGGGGACAAGCGCAGCAGAACTCAAACCCTCCACATGCAGTAATAATCAAACCTTATCTAACGATACCGACATTGCCTATTTCTGGACTGAGAAAAGTCCACAGCAAATGGTGTTTAATGTTGATTTAGGAATGGATGGCGCGACCACGCCTAATACTCAATATGTTCGCTCAGAATTACGAGAGCTTTATCGATTTGATACAGAAAACCCTTGTTCTGCGACCAATCAGAATTGGGCGATCAGCGGTAAACACCAATTAGAGTCTTCGCTTAATATTATCCAGTACCCACAGATAACGTCGGTTAGTCCTAAAGTCATCGTCGGCCAAGTACATGGTAAAGATATCAAACAAGCATTAGTTAAAGTCCTATGGGAAGGTAGCGAGAAGCCTGTCAGGGTGATCTTAAATGATAGTTTTAAACCCGATAATCAAACTTGTGATAGCTGCCAACCATTTAGTATTGAGCTTGGTACAGCTAAAGCTTACGAAGATTGGCAATATGCAATTGAAGTCGATACTGCTGGCATAACACTGACAACGATAATTTCAGGCATTAGCACTCAGAAATTATTAAAGTGGGGCGAGCCCGTCATTGCTAACGATGGTAAAGAGTACACTTTAGATACAGCTTGGCTTAATGAAGAATATTACTTTAAAGCCGGTATTTATCCGCAAATTGTCACTTCATCAGATTATGCTGGACAAATTTTTGAAGTTGGCTTTACCGAACTCAAGGTGACTCATGCTCCATAGTTAGGCTATAGCCGTAACTGCTCAGGCTGCTTAAATTTTCATGCAGCTTGAGAAAATAGAGTTTAAGCTAGGTTAGATCATTAGTTATTTAATATTTAAGGTACAGAAATGGACGAATCTTTACTTCCTAATGTCATCCAATTTATTGGACAAATCGATCCATTTGATAAACTGCCTAAAACCGTGGTGCGCGATCTCGCTGAAGTGGTAAAAATTATCTATGTAGCCCAAGGCGAAGTGGTCGACTTATCTGCTGATAATGAAGAAAAGCACCTTTATATTGTTCGTTCAGGTGCCATGGAGCAACGTAAAAAAAGTGGCGTACTTCGCGCCCGTTTAGAAGCTGAAGACTTATTCGGTTTTACCTTTCTAGATTCTGATGTTGATGATGATCAAGGATATCAAGCCACCGCCATTGAACCTTGCTTACTGTATCTAATCCCACACTCTGCGCTTCAATCCTTATTCACTAAGACCCCAGAATATGCCGAGCATTTCGCATCTCAAGCTCAGGTACGCTTAAACTCAGCATTAGATGTTGTATGGTCGAATAAGGAAAAAGGGCTCTTTATACGTAAAGTTAAAGATGTGGCCAGTGGCCGTATCGCGGTGGTTACCGCAGATATGAGCATTCAGGCTGTTGCCCATGAAATGCGTATGATTAAGCGCACCTCATGCGCGGTGATTTATGAGAATGAAAAAATTGTTGGTTTGATTACCGATCGAGACATGACCAAACGCGTCATCGTTGAAGGCTATCCAATTGATAACCCTATTAAAGATGTGATGACGTCAAACCCGTTAACGGTCACCCCAGACGATCTTGTGTTGCAAGCTGCATCACTTATGATGCAATACAATGTGCGAAACCTACCTGTAGTTGAAAACAATAAAGTAGTGGGCTTATTAACCACCACTCACTTGGTGCAAAATCACCGCATGCAGGCAATCTTCCTAATAGAAAAGATTAAGTATGCCGTCAGCGTTAAAGAATTAGCCGAGTTAAACCCTGAGCGCCAAGCTATTTTCGAAGCCTTAGTTGAAGGAAAAGTCGTTCCTGAAACCATAGGTAAAGTGATGGCAATGATTTTTGATGCTTACACGCGAAGGTTAATCAATATTATGATTGATCAACTTGGTGCGCCGCCTTGTGATTTTGCCTGGATTGTCGCAGGTTCCCACGCCCGTAATGAGGTTCATTGTTTAACAGACCAAGATAGCGCGATCGTTTTAGCAGACAATGCCACCGATAATGATCGTATTTACTTTAAACATTTGGCTGACTTTGTCACTCAAGGGCTTGATCGCTGTGACTTCCCATTATGTACTGGTCATTACATGCCGACTACCGAGAAGTGGCGCCAACCTTTATTAATGTGGAAACAGTATTATAAGAAGTGGGTCGCTAATCCTGAATACGAACGCCTATTAAATATCAGTGTCTTTTTAGAAATCAGAACTGTATTTGGTAACCCAACCTATGAGCAAGAACTGCATCAGTCAATGCATAGCCACATTCGCAACAATGCCGAGTTCTTGGGTATTTTGGTAAAAGATGCCACCAACACGAGTCCACCACTCGGTATTTTTAATTCCTTGGTTTTAGAAAAAAGTGGTGAGAACAATAAAACCCTCAATATTAAGAAATACGCGATTAATTTAATTATCGATTTAGCGCGGATTTACGCTTTAGCTGTGGGCAGTGATGCGTTACAAACCGAGGCTAGATTTGAGGCTGCCAATAAAGCTGGAGTGTTAAGCGATGACGCCTTTAAAAATATCATGGGGGCTTATCGGTTTATTTTATCGTTCAGATATAGCCATCAATTAACCGCTTTAAAAGAAGGCAAAGTTCCAGACAATCACATTAATCCAGACACCTTTGGCAGCTTCGAGCGTAAACATTTAAAAGATGCCTTTAGGATCATTGCAGATCAACAAGATGCGGCTAAATTGCGCTTTGGAAATATCTAATGAGTCTTTTAGATTACTTTCATCCCCTGTCAGCTTTAAAAAGGCAGCGTGAAAATTTTAAGATTAAAGACAGCTTAATTAGTAGTTTAGTCGAGCCAACCTCAGCGCCATTACCTGAGCTTAACGCCTTGTGCAGTGAACAGAGTTACGTGGTACTTGATATTGAAACCACAGGGTTTGATCCTGTCGAAGATGAAATACTCAGCATGGGCTGGGTAGTGATAAAAAATCAACAAATTGATTTAGCCAATAGCCAGCATGTTTATATAAAGCATTTTGATAAGGTAAAACCTGAGTCAGCAGTGATTAACCATATCACGCCGCAAATGTTGGCTAACGGAGTATCGCTTCATGAAGCCATGAGTTACTTCTTCACTCATCTTAGCGACAAGGTGTTAGTGGCTCACGGTTCGGTGATTGAAGCTGAATTTATCAATTACTACGCAAAAAAATATTGGCAACTACCAACCCTACCCTTACTTTGGCTCGACACCTTATGCTTAGAAAAGCACTTTGCTACTGCAATCGATCATTATTCAGATGTCGACTTAACATTAGCTGGAACCCGAAAACGCTACGGATTACCTGAATATAATAGCCACAATGCCTTAGTCGATGCCCTCGGCGCAGCAGAATTGTTATTAGCTCAACAAAAAAGACTATCAAGAGGCAGTCGTGATAGCTTTGCCCGCTTATATAGGCTCAGTCAACGTAAATAGAAGTATGTAAAAGTTAGACATGACAAATGGCTGACAACCAAAAGAGCAAATAACAAAAAGCGAATACCCCCTGAATTCAACTCCTAGGTATTCGCTTTTTTATTTAACCTGAACTTTGATTAAGAGGCTTATTAAACTCGCTTAAAACTGTTATTAGCAACTACTCAGCACGATACAACAATTCAATTTCACGTTGAGCCCATACTTCTGCCAAGTTTTTACTCACAGTATATTGGCTAAAGTCAGTGTCTTTAGCTAACTTAATCCACTGATTATTATCTAATACCTGACCCGCTTTTAAGTATATTGGCGACATACGCGCGATCCTGCGGCTATCTTTTTCAGGAAACGGCCACTTTGCTTGAGGGTCGTTATACTTCGCCATAAAATCGATGCCTTTTGATAATGACACTCCTTGTTGATTTTCATAGTGCCATAAATCAACCCCCACTTTATCGCCAAGCTGAGCAATGCCCACTAGTGGATCTAAGCTAAAGTAATGATAGTGATACGAACGAGTACGCTGGGCCTCATGGGGCTGCGAGCCATCTTCAGCAAACTGAGTATCAACTCGCACCTTACCTTTTTGTACCATTTGCTTAGTTAAATGTGCATTCCCAAGGAAATAAGCAATACCTGCCATTTGATAATCGTACCAAGTGCCATGATTATTAGGGGCATAAGCTTCACCTTTTGGTCCGCCGCTTAAGTCATCTTCAATCAACCAATCAAGATAATCGCTATACCATTGGTTAATCCCTTGCTCATCTTTGTCTGTCCAAGCAGGGGATTGAGATAAAATAGCTATCGCATCTAAGTTTCGTTCAACCAGCGTTCGGGTATCAATCAAGCCACTGCGTCTTCCATCGGCAACACCAGGAACACCTTGACCGAAATTAACATTCGGATTCATCCGAGTCGCATCATCTATATACCAAGCTCGAACTAGCTCAATAGCTTTATTGGCATAAGCCTCATCTTCACTGAAGTAATAAGCCAACGCTAACGCACGCACAGTACGAGTAAAAGTACCAATACGCACTGAATCCGTTTCGTCAGATTTAGACGCAGGATTCGTTTTCCCATCAAAACGTATCCAAGGCAGGCCATCCACTTTAGTTTCATCAGGCCACCAATAAGGACTAATACTCATATAGTCATTTTTATCACCGCTAGGAGGAGTGAACCCTTTATGTGCAACACTAAAAATGCCTACTTGCTTACCAATTTCCGCTTCTTCTATTAATTGCTGATAACTGTGTTGCATAGCTTTTGGCGCATTATCTGACTGTAATAAAGCACGATTAGTCGCCAATGTGGCCTCGTCTAAAAAAACAAAATTTGCAGCCCATGCAGAACTATTGGCAAAAACGCCCATTAAGGCGACTGCACATAAAGATTTTGGGACTTTCATTTGCTACCTCCAACTATTAAGTAATACAAATATAGCACAAGGTAAAAGCAATTCAGTGATTTCGATCATGAAAAATCACAATCCATAATTCAAAAATAAAACATTAAATCATAAATAACAGCAACTTAAAGAAAATGACGTTCTAATTTGATAAATACTGCAATGAAATATGACCCGCATCTCACAATTGATATTGTATTATGTTAGTATCATTTTATTAATTTAGTGAGAATTCAGTTAACAGTCCTTACCTTGTTTAGCCGATAGGGTTCCAGTGGACATGATGAATTAAGTCTTATTAATGCTTTTATCGCTAACAAATGAGTAAGCACCTTTTACTAACAAAATTGATAAAAGGTCTAACTGAAGTTAGCCACTGACGCAATGAGTAAGCGGTTGCTATCAGTTTTTTGAACGGCAATTGAGCCATTCATACAAAAAGAGTTATTAACGTTTTTAATAAAGTCAGTCTGATTACATAGTGACTAATTTACACAATGATTAGTTTGCACGGTAATAAAGACTTGTTTTTCAGCATTGCTGCTGAAGTTGGTTCCCATAGATTTACTCTTAGAAAAGGTTATAAAAATGGAGCTAAATACAATCATTGTAGGTATCTATTTTCTATTCTTAATTGCGATAGGATGGATGTTCCGGACATTTACAAGCAATACTAGTGACTATTTCCGTGGGGGCGGAAGTATGTTGTGGTGGATGGTAGGGGCAACTGCCTTTATGACCCAATTCAGCGCATGGACATTTACAGGCGCTGCCGGTAAAGCCTACACAGACGGCTTTAGTGTCGCGATTCTTTTCTTAGCCAATGCCTTTGGTTACTTAATGAATTACGTTTACTTCGCACCTAAATTCCGCCAACTCCGCGTTGTAACGGTAATTGAAGCGATTCGTATGCGATTCGGTAATGCCAATGAACAAGTTTTTACTTGGACAGGCATGCCTAACAGCGTCATCACTGCTGGTATTTGGTTGAATGGTCTGGCAATTATTGCTTCAGGTATCTTCGGCTTTGATATGACCACCACCATAGTACTAACTGGCTTGGTTGTATTAGTCATGTCAGTAACTGGTGGCTCATGGGCGGTCATCGCATCTGACTTTATGCAAATGGTTATCATCATGGCGGTGACAATTACCTGTGCGGTAATGGCTTATGTTCATGGCGGTGGTATCACCAATATTATTGATAACTTCCCGACAGATTCATTTGTCTCTGGCGGTGATTTAAATTACCTAAGTATCTTTGGTGTTTGGGCTGTATTTATCTTCTTAAAGCAATTCAGTATTACCAACAACATGCTGAATTCGTACCGTTACCTTGCAGCAAAAGATTCTAAAAATGCACGAAAAGCGGCATTACTTGCCTGTATTCTAATGAGTATTGGTCCAGTTATCTGGTTCCTACCAAGCTGGTACTTAGCAGGTTCTGGTGTCGATTTAGCAGCGATATACCCTGAAGCGGGTAGCAAAGCAGCAGACTTCGCATACCTATACTTTGTTCAAGAATATATGCCAGTGGGTATGGTAGGGCTATTGATTGCTGCCATGTTTGCAGCAACCATGTCGTCTATGGATTCGGGTCTTAACCGTAACTCAGGCATTTTTGTTAAAAACTTCTACGAGCCAGTGGTTCGTCCACATGCCAGTGAAAAAGAATTGATGTTAGTGTCTAAACTGACTTCAACCTTCTTTGGTATTGCCATTATCTTAGTATCGTTATTTATTAACTCACTTAAAGGGTTAAGCCTATTTGATACCATGATGTATGTAGGTGCCTTAATCGGCTTCCCAATGACAATTCCAGCATTCTGTGGTTTCTTTATTAAGAAAACACCTGATTGGGCAGCTTGGGGAACGCTCGTTGTGGGTGGTTTTGTTTCTTACATTGTCGGTTTCGTTATTACTGCTGAAATGGTTGAAAACGCACTGGGTCTTGAGCACGCATTAACTGGGCGTGAATGGTCTGACTTAACGGTAGCAATTGGTCTGATGGCCCACGTTGTGTTCACTGCTGGTTTCTTTGTTGCTTCAACTTTATTCTACAAACCTTTGACTGAAGAGCGTCAAAAGAATGTTGATAAGTTCTTCGAAAACTTAGCCACACCGCTAGTATCTGAAGGTAACGCTCAGAAGCAATTGGATAACAAGCAACGTCGTATGTTAGGTACCCTAATTGCAGTAGCAGGTATCTTTGTTATGGCAATGTTCCTTCTGCCTAATCCATTCTGGTCTCGCATGATATTCGTATTATGTGGTGCGATTGTGCTCTCTGTTGGCTTGTTATTGGTCAATGCGGTTGATAGCAAAATCGAGGATGAAGCAGCAGCAGAAGCTGAAGCGAAATAAGATTAAGCGACATAAGATTAACTCACAGGCAATAAGTAATAAGTGAGTTAATCCAATATAATGCTTAGCCATAAAAAAACGCAGACCTTAGTCTGCGTTTTTTATTGCATATATTTTGTATGTTTAACAGTAAAACAATTACAACTTAGTCATCGATTCGATGATTAATCGACTGTAAATGATCTTGAGACATCTCACGCGCTTTAGCGGCATCCCCAATCATAATCGCTTCATAAATCAATTTATGCTCATTAAAGCAGGTGCCACCTTCTTCAGATGAATGCGCAATAAAGTGCTCAAACATGGTCGTAAGGATATTGCCAAACGGCAGGTAAAAATCATTACCTGTTGAAAAGAAAATAATTCGATGAAATTGAATATCAATTTTAATCCACGCTTCAGTATCCAGCTCCGGAGCTGAGTTTAATTCACTCATTTGTTGGAATACTGACGACAACTCTTTGCGCTGCTCTACCGTGGCATTTTGAGCTGCTAAAGCACAGGCTTCAGGCTCGATAGCGCGGCGAAAGCCCAAGAACTGATTGCAAAAGTCATTAATATCAGTCAATCCATCCATCCACTCAATTAACTGAGGGTCTAAAAAATTCCAGTTGCTCTTTTCAACAACTCGAGTACCGATTTTAGGACGTGATTGTAGTAAGCCTTTGGATGTCAGCAGTTTTACTGCTTCTCTTAGTGCAGTTCGGCTGATACCAAATTGTTCACACAGCACCATCTCGCTTGGAATAATGCTGCCTTGAGCAAGTTCGCCAGAAAGGATGGCACGGGCGATTTCGCGGGCAACGTGTAAATGCAAGCTACGTTTAGCCCCTGATATTGAATTGAAGCCATTCGACATTTTGTTTTCACAACGCTGATTTTAAGAATTATTGACGTAATATAGCATGATAAATATGAGACTAAAATGCTATCGATTTGCACTTTACGGCTGATTTATAACAAGTTTAATCACAGTTGACCAGCATAAATCATACAAATAAAAGCAAGTTCATTAAGAGATGAAATAGCTAAAGACAATATAGAATATGAAACTAACGCGCTTCAGCCCAAAGTAATTTATTCTTTTTCATAACAATCATAACTTTACAAATTTTAATCAATTGGTAACTTCGGAATGTTAAATAGCACAAGCCAAACAAACTTGTTATAACTGAATAACTTAGCAAATCTTCATCGATTAGGCTCCCAAACCCAACTAATTTGTACGACAATATAGTGCTATTATCGTCAATTTTATCGATTAAAAAATAATTAAAAAACGCTTTAAAAAATCAATAAAAATACAAATATTATTAATATATGTGAGTTACAACAACTTTTAATACCCCTTGATAACATAAACGGGTTTTCTAAAACCCTCACATATTGTAGTATAATACAACAGAAAAAGATGAGCGTTATAGGTCCATATTTCGGTACAAGGTTAGCCTTTTAGTACCGCGTTACACCAGTAATCTAGATGCTAGGCGTTTTATGCTCACGCTATTGTTACGGTATAAATATGAATTGATATGTTTCAAATTCATCAATACCCCGATCTATAACAACCTTTTAAGCAGTAAATCCATATAGATTTATTGCCGCCAACAAGAAATACCACTTTTATCACTATCTGTGATGGACACTGACATCAATCAACTGCGCTAGGCGCGTTTTTGTTAACCAATGTTCTGAGCATATCGATATTTTTGAACCCGTTTTCATATTTAAAAGGATCGAGAGATCATGTTCATACAAGTAGAAGATTCAAGCAGACGAGTCCATGTGCAAGTCGCTAGACAAATTGCTCGTAAAATACTGTCTGGTGAAATCGAACCTTTGCAAAGGCTTCCTTGTGAAATGGAATTATGTGAAATGTTTGGTGTAAGCCGAACGGCATTACGTGAATCAACGAAGTTATTATCAGCAAAAGGCTTAATTGAGTCACGACCTAAAGTGGGCACCACAGTCAGAGCACGCGCTAACTGGCACTTTTTAGATCCACAATTACTAGACTGGATCCAAGGACTTGAAAATACTGAAGTGTTTTTAAGCAAGTTTTTAGGCTTACGCAAAGCAATTGAACCTGAAGCTTGTGCCCTCGCAGCAACCTTTGCCACTATCGAACAACGTAAACAGCTCTCGGTTTTAATGCAGAACATGATAAAAGCTGCTGAAGAGTTCGATTATGAACAGTGGACCATTAACGATCATTTATTCCATCAAACGATCTATTTATCGACTGACAACCAGTTTTATATTCCGTTCGGCAATATATTAACCACCATCTTTAAGCTGTTTATTGACCATTCAGCCGAAGGCGGCCGCTTTTGTATTAATGAACATAAAGGCATATATGATTCCATTATGTCAGGTGATGCCGACCAAGCGCGCAGCTACTGTCAGCAATTATTAAAAGATGACAATCAAAGGTTCTCTGAAGTGCCTGCCGCTTAATTACTGACGTTACAAGCTTCGATTGCATAATCGACTCAATCGAAGCTTAAATTCAAGGAAGAATTCATGATGAAACCTTTACTAAATTTAGGTGAACATGCAACTCATTAATCATTATATTCGCAACCAATACGTACGTAACAATATTGCTTTAGCGTGGCCGTTAGCGCTAAACGCATTACTGATGCAGTCAATGTTAATGATTGACACCTTGCTAGTCTCACCACTCGGTGAAATTCCATTAGCCGCCATGGGCATTGCGACAACCATCGTTGCTTTTATCATGGGTATTCAAATGGCGTTGGCGAATGGTTCTCAATTAGTCATGAGCCGCGCAGTAGGTTCGAAAAATTCCCTCGCACTGACAAAATCATGCTGGTCAGGCATGAGCATCAACTTTTCTGTGGCATTGCTTTTTTGGTCGATACTATTACTGTTTGAACAATCAATTGTTGAACTCATCACCAGCGATACGGCCTTGCAAGCTGAGGTGCTTCGCTACTTAAGTGTCGCTAAATATGTGGTGTTATTTAATGCCATCACCCAAGTTTGTATTGCCTTATTTAATAGCTTAGGGAAAACAAAAATCGCCTTCAAAGGCTATTTAATCGAGCTACCAATCAACGCCGCCTTGTCCTATGCCTTTATTTACGGTATCGCAATAAATGGCACTAACATTACCCCTGAACTAGGTGTGGTAGGCGCTGCAGTAGGTAGTTTAGTCGCTATTTTTGTGCGCTTTATTTATCTCGCTTTGTGCATATCGACCCTTGATAACATCAACCTTAAACTGGCAGTAAACCCGCAAGAAGGGCTCATTAATATGCGTAAGCATTTTATTGAGATTTTCCCTGTGGCCGCCAATGTCACCATGCTCTCTATTGGCGTCAGTGTTTATCAGCTGCTCTACTCACAATTATCGATTAATGCTTATGTTGCCATTACCCTTGTTTTACCTTGGATGCGAGCTGGCGGGCAGTTTATAACGGCTTGGGCCCACTCTTCAGCGATTTCAATAAGCCAAGCAATTGGTTCTAAAAAGCTCCATGATTTAGAAGAAAACGTTAATATCAGCATCAGATTGGCTATGGCAATATCACTGATTACCATGGGTTTTTTCTTCGTGTTAAGTTTTTGGATTGCAGATATTTATCCAGATATGGCAGACGAAACTTACCAAGCACTAGCCATCATCGCGCCTATTTATATCATCTTGCCACTCGTGCGAGGTTACAACACAGTTCATGGTCATGTACTCAGAGCCATGGGACACACTACTGCAGTATTTAAAATCAACTTCACTGGGCAGTGGGTAATATCAATTCCCTTATGCGCCCTACTTATTTTGTATTTTGATGCATCAATATTCTGGGCATTTGCGATTCAACCTTTCGAAGAAATTATCAAAGCATTTCCTTTTAGGTTCTTAGCTCGTAAAGCGGTTAAAGAGTTCAGTCACCATGATGCCGAGAAGCTGAGTTATTGATATCAACTCTTAACATTCAGCGACGAGTTTAAGTGTTCAGTAGTTAAGAACAAGCGGATAGTAACTGGTCACTAATTGGCCTTCAATCGTTTCAATAAAAGCTGTAAAGCACATAGAATGTAATACAAACCAAATCCCATGGCATTGCCTATATAAAGTTGTTCTGTGCTATCATTTTAAAGATTCTTTCTAATTTAGTTTACGACAAGCCCTCAATATGAAGAAACTCATCCCTCTTTTAAAGCAACCAAGAATCCATTGACTCTGCTAACTTCGAGCATTTTTATCAACATTTAATTCGAGTTAGAGGTGAGTTATGCAAAAAAAACACTGGTCAAAATTTCAATTACTGCATGAAGTTGTGACTAACGATAATATTATCGTTAAAGGCGAGCACAGCTACTACAGTGACTGCTGGGATAAAGGGTTTGAAGAATCAGTAGTCAGGTATTTACACGGAGACGAAATCAGTCGCCATTGGGAACCTCGCTGGACTATAGATAAACTGTTTATTGGTGATTACGTCTGTATCGGAGCCGAAGTCATTATATTAATGGGAGGCAATCATACCCATCGAGCCGATTGGTTCTGCTTATATCCATTTATGGATGTGATTGAGGATGCGTATATTGGCAAAGGGGATACTCATATTGACGATGGAGCTTGGCTAGGCATGAGAGCCATGGTAATGCCAGGTATCACTATTGGAGAAGGTGCTGTCATTGCGGCAAATAGTGTCGTTACAAAAGATGTAGAACCTTATTCCGTCGTCGCAGGCTCACCAGCTAAACGGGTTAAATATCGTTTCGAGCCGCAAGTGATTGAAGCATTATTATCATTCAATATTTATGAATGGACGACTGATAAATTTGCAGCCATGAAACCATTCTTATGTGATTCTAATATCGATAAACTCAAGCAAGCGATTGCTTCATTTGATGCGAAAACTAGCTAATTATTTAGCTGAAAAATGAAAGGCCAACGCTCACTAACACGAATTCTCGTTCTTAGTATAAGCGTTGGCCTTTGTTATTTATTGCGGCTTTTACTCGTATTCTGCAGCGTATGTTTCTTCATATGTGTGAGAGTAAAGCTCAAACAGGTTTCCAAATGGGTCTTCTAAATACACCATTTGCGCAGTGTTATTATCACTTTCTGGGTGGTATCGCATAATGTCCATGCGCACTTTACCGCCCATTTCTTGGGTGCGTTTAATTACCCCATGAAAGTCATCTGTTTGTAGACAGAAATGGAAGATGCCAATGCGAGAAAAGTCTACTTCATGACGCTCTTGACGCTCTTTCATTTCAAACAGTTCAAAGCCGATGCCATCAGAAGTAAGTAAGTGAGCGATGTTAAAGCCTTTAAAGCCTTCACCAAATACCGCAATACACATTCTACCAATGGCAGTTTCACGCTCTTCTGTCACTTTGGTATTGCCCATAACCACTTTCATATCAAGTGCTTTAGTGTAAAACTCTACAGCTTTGTTCATGTCGCCAACCATGATACCTACGTGATTCATTTTCATAACTTACCTCAAATATTGTGTTAATTAGTTCGTGTTCTGTTTCGATGAGGTAATATTAAGCTCACAAATAAATAAATAAAAATTATTAGATTTTATAATTTTGATAATTTAAATTTATTGAACCATATATCGCTTCAAGCAAATTAAAAGACTTACAGATATGGGTGTAACTTACAGCTATAAAAATGGGAAGCTATTGCTTCCCATTTTAGGCTTAAGATTCGTCAGATTTTACTACTTAGCCCTTAATCAATATCTCTTATTACTGAGCTTGTACAAGTGGTAGGATACGAAATCCATCCACTTTTACTTTATCGCTTGGCTGATAATGACGGATACCAATGTTAAACACACCTGAGCCATTGTCCGTAGCAATATTATTTATCGCATCTGCGCCGCAGCCAAAGCTCACAGTATAAGTGCCATCACTGTTAACCTTTGCGGTATTAGAGCTAACATTGGCGACATCGTTAAACATAAATCCAGACTTGTTATATACGGTGATAGACCAAAATGCGCGGTTGTTAGGGTCTGCAAAAGTAGCCTGATGACACGTTTGAGTAGGGAAATTACCTGACACTTCGTAAATGTTATCTTTCGCTTGCGCTCCCCCCCAACCTATCGCTGCGCCCACTTCATACTTCTCTTGGGTAAATATCTGGTTTGATTCATCATCAACATCAGTAAACATACCTTGCAGGGCGTCACTACCATCGCGCTGATTAATCATCGGCATTTTAGCTTTAAGCTCATCTTCGACACGTTTGAAAGAGGCTTTATCTACCGTTTCAGAGGTAAACTTATTAGCGCTATTGGCACTAATGCTCATTTGGCCTTGATACATAGCCGCTTCAGCTTCAGTGAAGGTGGCATCAAGTCGCACAACTAAATATAAGTGCTCTCCAATATGAGTTGATAGGTTAAAGGTACCCGCACCGTAATACATTGGTTGAATGCGATGGTCTTCTGTAATCGGCTGCACTGAAATGTATTTACCTTCAGGAAGCTCAGGCATTGTCACTGTTGCCCCTTTTGAAATATCAACGACAGCCATTGAATAGTATGTGTCGCGGTTCATGCGTACCACGGGTTGCTCATTGGTTGGCGTTAGCTGACGCTTATGTAAAAACTTGTTCACTCCAACCAAATCTTGGTTTTTTAGAAGTTGATGAGAAGTCTCATGTGTAGGGTAAGTATCAGGTGTCACTATGCTGCCATCTTCGGCAAAAAAGCCATTCAGGTTTTCTGTAGTTGATGATGCTATTTGCGCTGCAGAAGCAAAGCTAACAGTCGCAATTGCACTGAATAAAATACCGCGAGTAATTGGTGATAGTTTCATGGTGTAGCTCCAGTGAAGTTGTTTAATTAGATGCTGTTTTCAAGCTTGGATGAATAATAGCCAAAAAATGATATCTACAGAAATCATAAAATTTAATACCTGATATACTTATAGGTAATATCTTTAAACGATATGAATTTCACTATTGAAGCCCCGCTTAATAGCGAGTGATGAGCATTGCGGTATCTCTACTCCGACACAGCATTAAGGAAGATAATGAAAACACTGGAACAAGAACTCTCACGAATCGATTTAAACTTATTAGTGTCGTTAAGTGTGTTGATTAAAGAAAGAAATGTGTCACGAGCGGCTGAAAAACTGTACTTATCACAACCTGCAATGAGTCGAATACTGGCACGCCTAAGGGATGTTTTTGATGATCCACTGTTTTATCGAGAATCTAATGGCCTGCAGCCCACCGCTAAAACCTTAGAGCTTGAAGGTCAGTTAGATAGCATCCTATTTTCCATCGACAGCCTAGTTAATAGCTCAAACTTTTCACCAGCATTGTGTGAAAAGACCTTTAGGATCTCAACGCCGCCGTTGATGAGCAAGCTCATGACACCGCTTATTGTTAAAGCAATAAATGCAGCTGCGCCTAAAGTGACTCTCGAAGAATATCCTTCAGCGATTGATCCCAGTTTATTGCTCAAAGAAGGCTCGGTAGATTTTTCTATCCATGTCACTGATACTGTCATTGCTGATGAATACTACTCTGAAAAGGTCGGTCATACTTATCCAGTAATTTACGGCGCTGCAGATCATCCATTATTGCAAATGCAGAGCGTGAGTATCGATGACTGCCTTAAGTATGCATTTGTCGATTTGTCTTTAGATATCCGCTCTACTGGCGAATATCTTAACACCTTAGATGTTGAGCTCATGACCCAAGGGAAGAGCCGGAATGTGGCCTTGAAATCGGGACAGCTTTCCACCTTAGTGGAATCAATTCACGGAACCGATAGGTTGATGATTGCTGGGCATTTACTTGAACAAGATGCAACGGACGAGGCTAACTTTAAAGCGATAAAATCGTTTAACCACCAGCCTTACATCACCAATATTTATCTGATTGAACACAAAAGAACGCTGAGTAGTCAGCCCCATAAATGGTTTCGAGATTTGATCACACAATCCATTCGCAAAACCTTTGGGATGTCAGATTAATAGTTAGTGATAAAACTACATTTTATCCATAAAAAATGGGAAGCGATTGCTTCCCATTTTAGTATCAAGTTTATTATCTATTTAAGCTGGATCAGTTTATTCAGGCTCTACATCCGTAGGCTCAATTTGAGCAAATGCGCCTGTCCAAGTGTAGTAGTGCGAGTCAAACTTCACTGTGCGAGTTTCAGCATGTTTTGCTTCTTGTTCGTTTGAAATAGCAAAGTAATAGTCGTTACCTTTAACTGTTTCAATACGGATAACCGTACCAATGTCGTCATGGCCCATTACATTAACTGACTTCACTTCACCGCGAGCATTTAGTGATGCTTCGGTAGACTCGTTAAAGTAGCCGTGAGTTTCAAGTACTGAGGCAAACACATGGTTTTTACCTGACTGACGCATAATAAATGCAGGCTCGCTGCGCATATTAAAATCTGGATCATTTGCGCCTGTGCGAGCAAATATCACTTCGCTATTTTCAACTGCGCTCGTCACTAAGCTGTAGTAACTGCTGTCGTGTAACCAAGTCACTAAAGCACTGGCTTCCACTTTACCGCTACCGACATTCCATAAATGCTCATAACCATTGTCTTCGCCTAATGGGCGTAGCTTGCTTTCAACTTGGTAGTCAAAGTCAGTGCGAATGATTTGGCCAGAGTAATGTACAGGCAAGTCATATTGATGTTCGGCATCGGCTTCAATTAAATAAACATCAATCACTAATGGTTTTTCAAACTCTTCAAGCTCAGCCAATATCACGCTGCGCTGCATAGTAATGCCATCATAGTAATCGCTGATAACGCCACTCATACCTTGCAGTGCTGGGTTATCTGCTACAAAGAAGTGCTTTTGACCAAACTTAGACTCTGCAGTTGCTGTATCAAATTTGTTTTGCGTTTTCTGATCAACGGTTACCGTATTATGGGCAACTGTTTGCTTACAGTATGACTTGTTTTCTGGAATATAACGGCCGCCAAACTTCGGCTCAACGTTAACCCAGCGACCAAACCCATAATCGTTTAACACTTCATGGCCGCGATTAAACACGCTTAAATGCAAACCATCATAATGACCATGATCTAACGCTGAATGGTACTGATGATCACTACCATGCTGACCAAACCAAATCAGCGCCATGGTGTCGTCGTCTTGCGCATCACGGTGACGTAAAATACTCACGCCGCCCTTCTCGCCTTCTGGCCCATCGGTCACAAACAAGCTACCCCAGTTAAAGGGTTTAATATTGTCTGCATTGGCTACTGCTGTTGATAATGTTTGACCTGAAGAATGAACCCACACATCTTGTTGATGGTTAGCCATACCAAGCAAGGTTTCAGTTTGCTCGTAACGATGGAAACATACTGATGTTGCCATGATTACACCTTCATCATTGATCGAAATCGTTTTCGATGAATCGTTTAATGCAGGTAAAGAGCCGTCTGGAAATGCGGTTTTAAATACAGCATAAGATGTGGTTTTAATCACTGAGTCATTGAACTGGTAAATACCGATATCAGGTTGGCGACGCTCAATGGCTTCTGCAAACAAGTAAATTGGGCGCAGTGAAAAACGGTGATAGTAAGGACCTTCCATGTAATAGCCATCAGGCGAAAACAATTGGTCTAATTGAGCCAAGAAACCACCACTCACTTTATCAAGCTTTAAGCCGTATAGTGCTTTATCTACTGATTCTTGGTCATTAATGGCATAACCACAAATACCTACTGCCGCAACCGCCCATAAGCCATGGTTATGCACAATGTCAAAGTCATGGGCATAAGTCACCACAAACATTTCGATCATTTGCTTTAATAAATCATCTTCGATCAAACGTTTTTGATCGTCACTTAAGGTGTGGTAAATACAGCTATATGCGCAAGAGGCGTAAAGCATCCACATGTTTTCATTCAACGTTTGGTGGAACAACTTACCCGGTGGATTAGAGTCCTTACTGACGTTGCTTTCAAGTGTTGGGTAAACTGTCGCGTATGCCGTAAGCATGTCGACAATGTAATCACGGTACTTAGTTTCTTCAGTTATTAAGAACAAACGGCCAGCAAGATCCATATGGATATAGTTTTGCTTATGACGGTTATGCTCATAACCGCCGCCTTCGCCATGGCCCGGCACTTCAATGCCAACTTCAGCCATGTAGGTATCGGTTTGTTTAATGTCACGGCTTAAGGCATTACCTAATAATGTTTCTTTGCCTAACTCTTTACGCAGCTCGATGGCTTCATCAAAGCTAATTAATAATGGTTGATAGCTCATCTTACTTCTCCTGCGCTGTAGCTGAGATTGCTGTACTTGAAACAGCATAGAAGCCTGTCCAAGTATAAGTTTGACCGTTAAAGTCAATATGATGTTCAGTGCTGTTAGTCGCATCCGCTTGGTTGCTTATCATCACTGTTACCACAGTGTTAGCCGTTTCAATTTCGACGACTGATCCCACTTCGTTGTGACCAATCACCTTAATGTTTTTAACTTGACCACGCGCATTAACTGACTGCTCAAACTCTTCATTAAAATAGCCATGCGTTTCTAACACTGAGGCGAATAAAGTATTGCCGCCTTTGCTACGAAGCGTGAATGCTGGCTCGCTACGTAAATTAAAGCTTGGGTCGTTAGCACCTGTACGGGTAAAGATAACTTCATCATTATCGTTAGAGCTTGTGCCTAACCAAGTGTAGTAATTGTTATTTTGCAGCCAGCTCACTAATGCAGTGTCATTCACTTTACCGTCTGCCACATGCCATAAATGTTGGTAACCATCTTTGTCACCTAAAGTATCGAGTTCTTTATGGGTGGTGTAATCAAAGTTGGTACGAATAATTTGGCCGTCGTATTGGTGCGAGTAATCGTACTGGTGCTCACCTTCGCCATTTAAGCGGTAAAGGTCTAACAGTAATGGCGCTTCTAACTCTTCGATGTTTAGCATAAACACACTGCGCTGCATGGTGAATCCATCGTAATGGTCATTAGCAAAAGCACTCATTCCTTTAATGCTGTCACTGTCGACTGCGAAAAAGTGAGGAATACCATGCACGCCATCAGCACGGGCTACATCAAAGTAGTTTTGGCAGGTTTCATCAATCGTCACTAAGTTATGTGCGATAGTTTGACGAGCATATGATTTGTTTTCATCTAAGTAACGACCGCCAAATTTTGGCTCTACGTTCACCCAGCGTCCAAAGCCATATTCACGTAATACTTCTTGGCCACGGTTAAAGTAAGTAATACCCAAAGTATCGAAGTTACCATGACCCATACCGTGTTGACCGTAGTTCATCACCAGTTGGAATACGTCTTGTTTTTTATCCTGCATACGGATAAAACCTTGTGCACCACTTTGGCCTTCAGGGCCTTCATTAAGCTCAACACTTGGCCAAAATGGCATGCCAATTTCACGTTTTTCACTGGCTTTTTCAAATGCTTGCGATAAGGCTAAACCACATGGGTGCATCCATACTGCATCTTGAATTTTTGCCATGCCTAGTAAGTTGTCATCTAAGCCGTAGTGTTTGCTGTAAACACTGACTGCGACTTGCACGCCCATATCGGTAATACCCATAGTGCGAGAAGCATCATTCAATGCAGGGAATTCACCATTAGGATAAGCAGTAGATAATAGCGCTTGAACGGTATTGCCAATAACGCCATCTTTGTATTTATAGATATCAACTTCTGGCATGTGACGATGCAAGACTTCAGCAAACACACACGTTGGACGAATGGCATATCGGTGGTAGTACGGGCCTTCCATGTAATAACCCGACGGGGCAAATAACTGTGATATTTGCGCAAGGAAACCGCCAGTATCATCACGGTCTAAACCATAAACAGCGTGCTCTAAATACTCACGTTTACCAATGGCTAAGCCACATATGCCCACTGCGGCTACCGCCCATATGCCATGATTATGAATGCGGTCAAAATCATGGGCATATTTAACAGTGAACATATCTAGCATAGGTTCAAAAATTCGCGCTTTAATGCGTTCTTGTTGTGCTTCGCTCATTTGTGAAGCCACACAAGAATAGGCAATACTGGTGTAAAACAACCAGCAATGCTCGTTCAAAATTTGATGGAATAAACGCCCTGTTGGGTTGGTATTTTTTTGAACGTGGAAATCAAATGTCAGGTACTTATCTGCATACTGCTCTAATACAGCAATAACAAAGTCTGCATACTTCTGCTCTTTAGTGATCAGAAATAATCGACTCGCTAAATTCATATAGGTGTAATTTTGCTTATGGCGATTATGCTCATATCCGCCCGCTTCACCATGCCCTGGTATATCAATTGGCAGTTGCATAAATGCATCGACATCTTTCTTGTTAGCCGCAATGGTTTTGCCCATCAGGCTTGAACGACCGACTTCTTTACTTAACAGTGAAATCTCGGCTTCAGTTAGCAATATAGGTTGCGTTGCCATAAGTTTAGTCACCTTTTAACAGTCATGAAATTTAAGAGCTAGACATAAAGTAATACAATATGCGTTATTGTTGTATCTAATCCTATCAAAAAAATGAACTTGATCACATTCGCAACCACTAGCCCAACATTCAAGGTATACAACGTTTTACAGATGAATATCTGACTTTTCAGTCGATAAATAATACTTGATTTAGCTCACACAAATAAAAACATATTGTATTACAAATCAAAAGTAAGCATTATGATAAACAAATATTGATGATAAGCAATGTTTTTAACACCCTTTGGAGCAACAAGATGAACGTATTTTTTAAAGCTGATGAACATCCATGGGAAGTCATTGAAGAAGGGATCAAGAGAAAGATTGTTGGTTTTACCGATGATCTAATGGTTGTTCATGTGTGTTTTGATAAAGGTGCTGTTGGCACTCCCCACACTCATGAAATCCACGATCAAATTGGCTATGTTGTTCAAGGTAAATTTGAAGCACAAATAAACGGCGAAAAACAAATTTTGAATCCTGGCGATGCGTTCATTGCGCGTAAGCACTTTGAACATGGTGCCGTAGCTTTAGAACAAGACAGTGTACTGGTCGATGTATTCTCGCCTTCTAGAGAAGACTTTCTTAAGTAACAGATAATCCTAAATAGGCACTTGAATATGAAAAATCAAAAAATTGCGATAATTGGCGAATGCATGGTTGAGCTAAGGCCATCAGGCGAGATGCTAACGCAAAACTTTGGTGGAGACACATTAAATACCGCACTGTATTTAGCGCGACTAACCCAAGATGCCGATTTAGAGACCTATTATGTTACGGCATTAGGCCATGACCCTTTCAGCAGTTCAATGAAATCAACTTGGCAAGCCGAAGGGATCAATACCGAGCATGTTTTACATGTCGAAGGTAAGCAGCCAGGTTTGTATTACATTGAGACTGATGATAATGGCGAGCGCTCATTCTTTTACTGGCGAAATGAAGCTGCCGCCAAGTATTTATTTGAACAAGCTGACAGTAATCAACTCGCGAAATCACTACTGAAGTTTGATGCCATTTATTTAAGTGGTATTTCAATAGCGATTCTGACCCCAGAAAGCCTTGCCGTATTATTCAATGTATTGAAACAGTTCAAACAAAAAGGCGGCAAAGTCATTTTTGACAATAATTACCGTCCGCAATTATGGCAAGACAAGTCCCAAGCTATAGCAAGCTATAAAACCATGTTGGAATTTACCGATATTGCATGTTTAACCTTTGAGGACGAACAAGCGTTATACGGTGATACCGATATTGAGCAATGTATTTCGCGCACTCAAGCACTTGGTGCCACTGAGATCGTAGTCAAACTTGGTAGTGAACCTTGTTTAGTCATAACCCCAGATGAACGTATCAGCGTAGCAGCCACTTTAGTAGACAAAGTGGTTGATACTACCGCAGCTGGTGATTCTTTTAGCGCAGGTTATCTAGCTAAAAGACTGACGGGCGGCAGCACTGAAGCTGCAGCAAAAGCCGGACATTTACTAGCAGGAACCGTCATTCAGCATGCAGGCGCAATTATTAGCCCGCAAGCTATGCCTAAGTTAGGTCTAAGTTAAGCCTTTTGAATTCAAGTAATAAGTGAGAAGTATTGTGCCAACATTAAATGAAAAGTTATCTCAATTAAAAGTCATTCCAGTTATCGCGATTGAAAAAGCGGATGATGCAATTCCACTAGGTAAAGCATTAGTTGAAAACGGCATGAATTGCGCTGAAGTGACCTACAGAACAGCTTGTGCCTCACAAGCGATTCGTAATATGCGTGAAGCCTTTCCTGATATGTTGATTGGTGCTGGTACTATTCTAACTACTGAACAAGTGGATGATGCTATCGATTCGGGCGTAGATTTTATTGTTAGCCCTGGATTTAATCCAAAAATTGTTCAGTACTGTTTAGATAAAAACATTCCAATTATTCCTGGAGTTAATAACCCAAGCTTAGTTGAGCAAGCTATGGAGATGGGCTTAAAAACAGTTAAGTTCTTCCCAGCTGAACCATCTGGCGGCATTCCAATGCTAAAGGCGTTAACTGCCGTATATCCAGTATCGTTTATGCCAACAGGCGGCGTGAGCTTAGCCAATGTTGATAAGTACCTTGCTATTCCTGCGGTACTGGCTTGTGGTGGCACTTGGATGTTACCGCCAAAAATGATTGCTGATGGTCAATGGGATGAAATTGGTCGCTTAGTTAAAGAAGCAGTGGCTCACGTCGCTTAATCACTGATGATTCAGTGCGATAAACGTTAATGCTGATGTAAAAATTAACAACAAAAAAAAGCTGTTTGATCAGCACTTGCCTTAAATCATCAGTAGGCAACTCAACACTGACCGTTCTTGATGCATGCTCGGACGTCAGTGTTTTTTTGTGCCTGTAATACCAACTCACGATTATTGTTTAAACCCTGATTCAAAAGCGATAAAAAAGCCACCTACAAGCTAGATGGCTTAATACTGAAGCGACTATAGATTCATATCATCAGTCTTCGAGACTGTGGTTTATCCTTATGCTTAGAACTAAGACTATAAATGCTCCTCAGCAAACTCAGCCAAGCGTGAACGAACTACTCCATTAAGATAAATATTAGCGCTACCGTCAAAATCTTTAAAACGCTCAACAATATAAGTGAGTCCTGAGGTTACTGCCGTTAAGTAAGTGGAGTCAATCTGGGATAAATTGCCGCAACAAACTAACTTCGTCCCCTCCCCCATACGCGTAATCATGGTTTTTATTTGAGATGCCGTAAGATTTTGGCATTCATCTAAAATCACCACCGAGTTTTGTATAGAGCGTCCGCGCATAAAGTTTATCGACTTAAACTGCACATTGGCCTTTTCCATGATGTAATTCATGCTGCCTTGAGGGTTTACATCGTTTTTATGTAGTACCTCTAGCGTATCGGTAATTGCAGCCAACCATGGTGCCATTTTCTCTTCTTCGGTGCCGGGTAAAAAACCTATGGATTCGGCAATTTCAGGGGTATTACGGGTCACAATGACCTTTTCGTATTGCTTCTTCTCAACCACTAACTCAAGTGCTGCAGCCATCGCGATTAAGGTTTTACCACAACCTGCTGGACCTGTGAGAATTACCAAGTCGATTTCAGGGTCAAGTAAGGCATTTAACGCCATACCTTGATAGATATTTTTCGGTTTAATTCCCCAAGCTTGCAAGTGCTCTAAGCGATCACGGCCATAATCAATAATATTAAGGTGTGTTTCAGTGCGACTAGCAACCTTACCGCAAAACTCGGTATCTTCATCAATCAAATACTGGTTTTTGTAAAAAGGCTCGTTACCCACTTCATCAATATTCACTTGGTGAACGGTTTTACCACCAACACGATCGGTTGAGACTTTATCGACATTGCCCCAAAAATCACCGTCGAACTGATAAAAACCTTTGGCAAGAAAGCGAATGTCATCAATTAACTGATCGGTGCGATAGTCTTCCACCCTCTCAATACCTGCACCTTTCGCTTTAAGACGCATATTAATGTCTTTAGTAACGAGTACAACCTGCCTTGGATGATGTAATTTTTGGAGGTGAAGTGCGGTATTAATGATGCGGTTATCGTTGTTATCACCGGGTAAGGTGCCAGTTGTAAAGTCGATTTGATGGTCTGGAAAAATGGATAAGCTGCCTGAAACGTCTAAATGGCCTTCGCGGCTGGGGAGTGAAACACCGTTAAGAATTTGTTCTGGTGAAGTTTTCCCTCCGAGAATATCTTCTAACGCCCTAATGGCGACTCGCGCGTCACGACTAATGTCGTGCTTTCTGTCCTTAATATTGTCTAACTCTTCTAACACTGTCATTGGGATGATTACGTCATGTTCCTTAAACGAATATATCGCTAAAGGTTCATGCAGTAACACATTGGTATCCAGTACAAACAACTTTCTGTCGTTATGTTCCATGGCGCCTCCAGAGTGCTCAATGCATAGGGGTAACTAAGGGATTAATCCAATTTAAACTCCTGATATTAAATACATAATAAACTTACAACGATAGATAATCTCCATCAGTGCACAATTAAACTATGCCAGCAAATTTACTAACTCTCAATAGTTAATCGGATGTATACAGGGTCAGTTTAGGGGGGTAAAGATGTCATTGAGATGACAATAATGTGTCAAATTCAGCTCTAGCTAAATAAAATTGCCCATCATGAATATTTAAATCGCTGCTAGAATTTAAATCTAGTAGCGTTTGTTATAACATACGCGCCCTTTGTATATATCTGTTCCGAATGAGAGTAAAAAATGCCGTTTGCTTTAGGTCAACGTTGGATTAGTGATACCGAGTCAGAACTTGGTTTAGGTACCGTAGTCGCAGTCGAAGGACGCATGGTTACAGTACTGTTTGCTGCCGCTGATGAAAACCGTCTGTTTTCACGCGATGAAGCTCCATTAACTCGTGTTATTTTTAATCCAGGTGACTCAATTGAAAGCCATGAAGGCTGGAAACTTACCGTCAATGAAGTCGAAGAAAAAGATGGTTTAGTGACCTATATCGGCATTCACAGTGAAACAAATGAAAGTGTTCGTTTACGTGAAACCTTGTTGAACCACAATATTCGTTTTAATAAGCCACAAGACCGCTTATTTGCAGGCCAAATTGACCGTTTAGAACGTTTTGGTATTCGCTATCAAAGCCAGCTTTTACGCCATAAATTAGCCACCTCTGATTTACTGGGTCAGCAAGGTCCTCGTGTCGGTTTAATCCCGCACCAGCAGTGGATTGCTCACGAAGTCGGTCGTCGTTATGCTCCACGTGTTTTACTGGCCGATGAAGTTGGTTTGGGTAAAACCATTGAAGCAGGTTTGATTATTCACCAGCAACTACTTACTGGCCGCGCTGAGCGTATTTTAGTGATTGTGCCTGACACATTACGCCATCAGTGGTTGGTCGAAATGCTACGCCGCTTTAACTTAAAGTTTTCAATCTTTGATGAAGACCGCTGTGTTGAAGCTTACGCCGATAATGACAACCCGTTTTATACAGAACAATTAGTCATTTGTTCGCTTGAGCTATTACGTAAAAAACGTCGTTTAGAACAAGCTATCGATGCTGATTGGGACTTAATGGTGGTTGATGAAGCCCATCACCTTGAGTGGAGCGAAACTGCCCCAAGTCGCGCTTATCAAATCGTTGAAGCCTTAAGTGAAGAAGTGCCAGGTGTCTTACTATTAACCGCGACCCCAGATCAGCTCGGCCATCAAAGTCACTTTGCCCGTTTACGTTTACTCGACCCTGATCGTTTCTACGATTACGAAGCATTTCTTGAAGAAGAGAAAAGCTACCAAAGTGTGGCTGAAGCCGCAGAAGCGCTTACCGCCAACACTAAACTAGCTGATAGTGCCATAAATAGCTTAACTGAGCTTCTTAGCGAAAAAGACATTATGCCTAGCATCAATGTAATTCAAGCTGAAGATGTTGCTGATGACGTTAAACAGACCGCTCGCGAAGAGTTATTGCAAGAATTACTCGACCGTCATGGTACGGGCCGTATTTTGTATCGTAATAGCCGCGCATCTGTCAGTGGTTTCCCGCAAAGGTTCTTTAACCCACATCCATTAGCGATGCCGCAGGAGTATGTTACTGCTGAGCGTGTTAATGCCATGATGGGCTCTAAAAAGTCACCTCAAGATCAAGCCAAGCAATCACTGAGTCCTGAAAAGCTATACCAAGCGTTTGAAAGTGACAGTGCCAGTTGGTGGAAGTTTGATCCGCGCGTTGATTGGTTAATCGATTTCTTAAAAGAACATCGCAGCAAAAAAGTGCTGATTATTGCTAGCCAAGCCGAAACAGCTTTAAGCCTTGAAGAAGCTTTGCGTACTCGTGAAGGTATTCAAGCAACCGTATTCCATGAAGGCATGTCCATTATCGAACGTGACAAAGCCGGTGCTTATTTTGCTCAAGAAGAAGGCGGCGCTCAGGCATTAATTTGTTCTGAAATTGGATCTGAAGGTCGTAACTTCCAGTTTGCCAGTCACCTTGTGTTATTCGATTTGCCATTAAACCCAGACTTACTGGAACAACGCATCGGTCGCTTAGACCGTATCGGTCAGCAAAATGATATTCAAATTCACCTGCCTTACTTAAAGGACACGGCGCAAGAGCGTTTAATGAATTGGTATCACCAAGGTCTAAATTCATTCGAACTCACTTGTCCAAGTGGGCATGTGCTTTACTCAGAATTTGCTGATGAGTTAACTGCAGTGCTTAATGATTCTGACCCAGAATTAATGACACAATTGCTTAATCACACTCAAAGCCGTTACCAAGAGCTTAAACAGGCGATGGAGCAAGGGCGTGATAAGTTACTAGAAATCAATTCTCATGGCGGCGAGCAGTCTAAAAAGTTAGTTGAGCGTTTAGCTGAGCGAGATTCAGATACTCACTTAATCGGCTCTGTTATCCGTTTATGGGACATTATCGGTGTAGATCAAGAAGATCGCGGTGAGAACTCAATCGTTTTACGCCCAAGTGAACACATGCTATTCCCATCTTACCCAGGGTTACCTGAAGATGGTGTGTCAGTGACCTTTGACCGTGAAACCGCTCTTTCTCGTGATGATATTGCTTTTATCTCTCAAGAGCATCCGTTGGTGCAAACTGCATTAGATTTAATCACTGACTCTGAAACTGGCACCACCAGTGTAGCTGTGCTTAAAAACAAAGCATTACCTGCTGGCACCTTGTTCTTAGAACTGATTTATATGGCAGATGTGACAGCCCCTAAATCATCGCAGCTATACCGTTATATGCCGCCAACACCTATTCGCGTGTTATTGGATAAAAATGGTTTAAACCTTGCCGACAAGGTCGACTATGCAAGCTTTGATAAACAACTTAGCGCTGTGAATCGTCATATTGCCAGTAAACTTGTTAACGCATCGCAGCCTATCTTGCATCCGTTGCTTGCCAAAGGTGAAGCACAAGCACAAGCGGCTTTAGCTGAATTAGTGACACAAGCACGTGAAAAAATGACCCTGCAACTCAATGGCGAATTATCACGTTTAGAAGCACTTAAAGCGGTTAACCCGAACATTCGCGACTCAGAGCTAGATTACATTCGTAATCAAATGGCGGAACTGAATGGCTATATTGATGACAGCCAATACCAGCTAGATGCTATTAGAATGGTATTAGTTAGCCACGTATAATACACTGCTAACACGAAGTAAAAAGCCCTGTACTTCTTATGCAGTACAGGGCTTTTTTGTATTTATCCTACAGGTTTTGTATAAGTTATCGCGATGAGACTAATTCGACTAACAAAGCTAATTCAGCTAACTGAGCTAGCTAAAATCACTAGGCAGCCTTTTCACTCTCAATCCAACACGTTGATTGTTATCGGCTTACTTATATTGCTGAGCTTAGTATCATTCAATGCCCACAGTTCAGCTTTAATTAGTAATCGTTTAATCAGTACAAGCTTAGTGAGTGTCAGCTTATTATCCGAAAGTATTTTTACCCCAATCAGTAACAGCGAAAAGCAACAAATAACCGTCCAAGATAAAACCATCGAAATATTAGTTAAACCATGGCAAGGTAAAAAACAGCGCGGCGCAGTCGTTGTCGTTGGACCTTCCGACACTCAAGCCAGTGGTCGAGGTTTTGTCCGTTATTTACGGCAAGAGATTCCAGCAAAAGGCTGGGCAAGTATCAGCTTAAAACCCACAGAAGGGTTATATCGTCCCAATTTTGCTACCTCTGTTGATCAAGTAACTAAAGCAGGTGAAAAACAAATTGCATTAGATCCTCACCAAGTGACTCCTAAATACAGTTCTAGTCAGCTTTTAGAATTGAGAAACTTTCAACAAAATATAATGAACGAGTGCTTAGCCGAGCTGGATGATATTGGTGCACAATTCCCAGGAAAACGCATTTTAATCGCAACTGACGATAGTGCAGGAATGGTGGTTAACCTTCTTCACCAAGACAAGCTAGCTAAACCTGATTTGCTGGTAGTGATTAACCCTTACCGAGAATTCGAACAATTAGTTGATGAACAAAGCCGTGACTTGTCCATTGCTATGCAGTTAAAGGAACTCGATATTCCAGTTTTGGATTTACAGTCAGCGAATGCCAACCAAGTGTCAATTTCTGAAGCTAAAGACCGAAAGCAGCAAAATGAAATCAAGTCGAGTCAACTTTACCGTCAATACATTATGCAGTTAGATCTGAATAATCTAGGGGGCTGGGAAGAAGCAATGGAATATATTGAAGGATTTGCCCGTAAAATTGTTGGCCGCTAGTGCAGCCAACATCTCACTTCGGTGGTTTTTACTCTTTTTTATCTTTGCTCAGCATCAGTGACAGTGCAACAAGTACCACAATGATACCCATATACAATAAATCTAACATCGACTCAGGCTTCATCTCAGTAAAGTAAGAAAAAACCTTTATAATCAACATCATCAATATCACTTTACCTAATTTACTTTTTAGGGAGTCGATACTGCTAATCACTAAAATTCGACCACCACTATTAGTGTCATTGGCATTTTTTAAATCACTAATAAATAGCTCGTAAAGGCCAAAAGCAAAAATCAGCATCACCGATCCCAGTAAGAAGGTATCCAATATCTCGACCACCACCATAATGATGTCATTGCGAATTTCATGACTGCCGCTAATGAGATAGTTCCAAAGTAACTCGAGTAAATGGACAACATCTTTTATGCCAACAGCAAAAATAACCAAAGCCCCGACAACACAGGCTACCACTCCAACGGTTACTGAAAGCCGGCTACTCCACAATAACTTCTCAAAAAAACCACGCATGTCTCTATCTCATAAAATATATAGGTATTAGCCATGATCTTAGCAAGGAATTATTGCACCAGCATAAATTCTTTAAACTCGCTAAATACTCAAAACATTAAAATATATCTATAGCGATTGAAGTTACCTCAAAATTGTAGTTTAAATCTTAAATCCTGAATCTAGCTACCAGCCTGACTGCCTATTTTGATAAGGTTTGTCAGATTTTTTGATTTCTCTATGCCCAGCAATACTACGATTTTTTCCCACAAGTAAGCGAATTTGGCTCAAAGATTCACGGCTTAATAAACTGCGTAACGTCCCCGACCAGTTATTGTTAATACTCAGCTTTACAGCGGCATTGGTATCAGGCGAACGTTGCATGAGCTTTTCGGCAAATAACAAGGCTTGCTGATGCGGGTTTTCATACACTTTGGTAACCAAACCAAACTCTAAGGCTTTATCGGCACTAATAATATCTGCGGTATACGTCAGCTGTAGCGCCTTATCTTTAGGCATGATTTGCCTTAACCCTGCAAGCCCCGCCATGTCAGGTAATAGTCCCCATTTAGATTCCATTATAGATAACTGCGCATCTTTACTCGCAAATCTAAAGTCTGCACCTAGGGCAATTTGTACCCCGCCGCCATAACAAAAACCTTCGATAACCGCGATAACAGGGATAGGCAATTTTTGCCAACCCAATGATACCCTTTGAGCCAAATTAGCATTACCTGGTAACCACTTAAATAATAATTTCAACGCTGGCATAATCGATTTAGACACACTTTTCACATCCAAACCTGAACTAAAATTACCTTCAGCACCCGATAAAATAACCACTTTTACTGATTTATTCTTATGTAGTTTGTTGATGGTTTTATCTATAGCCTGAAATAATTCAATATTTAATGCATTGTATTTATCAGGCCTATTTAACATGACATGGGCAATGCCATTTTCAACCTTTAACTCAACGAGTTTATTATCCATGGTTCATCCTTTACTGGTCAGTCCAGATTGCAAGTTATCACACATAGGCAATTTGGCGAATAGTTAACCATTATTAAATCCATAAAAAATTTAACCAAATCAAACAACAAAAAACACCACCCCCAAACAGATGTAACCACCACAACATAAAAAACTGCCATAAAAGATACAAAATAACGACAAACGCCAAAAAACTGTCGAATTTTAATGCTAATTGTCAGCAATAAGTTGTAAAATATTGTTTAATAAATGTAGGATGCACTAAAGTGACCATTTCAATAGCTAACTCACTGTTGCTTAATGAAATATGTTCGATTAATAAATTTGTCGACTACACTCAATAATAATAACCCTGTAAAAGGATCATCAGTCTCTATGACTATTCCTATTTTGATATGCGATGACTCAGGATTAGCCAGAAAGCAAATGGCCCGAACCTTGCCCAAAGAATGGGACGTTGATATCAGTTATGCCACCAATGGCGCTGAAGGACTCGAGGTTATTCGAGCAGGTAAAGGCGAGATAGTATTTCTCGACCTTAATATGCCTGTTATGGACGGTTATGAAGTATTAGAAGCCATTCAAAAAGAAGACTTACCCGCGCTGGTCATCGTGGTGTCTGGTGATATTCAAATTAAAGCCCATGAGCGAGTCAAAGCTCTAGGTGCACTCGACTTTATACAAAAGCCTGTTAGTGCAGAATCCATTAGTAATATCCTCGAAGAATACGGCATTCTCACATTAGCGTTGAAAGATGCAAGTAATGACACCCCAATGTTTGAAGTCGATTTACGTGATGCTTGCCAAGAAATAGCCAACGTTGCAATGGGACGAGCCGCAGACTTATTAGCGACTCTATTAGATGTGTTTGTCATGCTGCCTATCCCTAATGTTAACGTCCTCGAAGTGAGTGAGCTCACTATGGCGCTAAAAGCGACCGAAGAAAGCTCAAAAATATCAGCTTTATGCCAAGGCTTTATCGGTGCAGGAGTGGCTGGTGAAGCATTACTGTTATTCCATGATTCAAGCTTTGAAGACATGGCAAAACTAATGGGCCATAAAAACCCAAAAGATGCTAACAATGAAATTGAAGTGTTAATCGACACCGGTAATGTACTTATCGGCGCGTTTCTAAATGGTATTTCTGAGCAACTAGACATGAAGTTTAGCCAAGGGCACCCTGTGGTTTTAGGGCGTCACTGCACAGTTAATGAACTCATTCATGATAACTCTGAAAAATGGCAGCGCACCTTAGCAATGGAGATCAATTACCAAATTGAAAACCATGATGTTCAGTGTGATTTATTACTGCTATTTACTGAAGACTCAATACCAACGCTTAATTTTAAGCTGGGTTACTTACTCGATTAATCACACTTATTAGCGAAAATTCGCAAATAATTAAAATAATAAAAATGTTGGATGTTACTCATGTCTACTGATCAAAATGCAATGAACGAACTTCACTGGCTGATTGATATGGTGCAAACCATAGAAGTTGGGCTGGTCGTATTAGATCGTAATTACAACATCCAACTATGGAACGGGTTCATGGAAAACCACAGTGGTGTGTCGCCTAACACCATTAAGGGTAAAAACCTGTTTGAAACCTTTCCTGATTTACCTAATGAGTGGCTTACCCAAAAAATGGAGTCGGTTTTCTTACTTAGAAACCGCTCATTCATCAGCTGGGAACAACGGCCCAATGTGTTCGAGTTTAAAAACTATCGTCCAATTACTGGCCGTGCAGATCACATGTACCAAAACATCACTTTGCTGCCACTGGCTTCGCTCACTGGCAATATTACACATATCAGCATCATTGTTTATGACGTCACAGATGTCGCCATCAACAAACTCCAACTAAAAGCTGCTAATGAGCAATTAGAAAAGCTCAGCCAAACCGATAGCCTGACTCAACTGTTCAATCGTCGCCACTGGCAAGAGTGCTTTGAGAAAGAGTACGAACGCTTTGCGCGTTATGGGGAAAGCGGCAGCATGATCATGATTGATATCGATAATTTCAAACAAGTTAATGATAAATACGGTCATCCAGCAGGCGATAAAGTGATTCAGAGTATTGCCCACATATTAAAGCAATCATTACGTGAAACCGACTTTGCTGGCCGTTATGGCGGTGAAGAGTTTGCGGTAGTGCTGACCAATACAAACGCTGACGAATCAAAATACTTTACTGAGCGCTTACGTAAAAAAATCGAAGCTTCTCAAGTGGTATACAAGAATCAAATAATTAAGGTGACGATTAGTATTGGAGTCAATGCCTTAACTGAGGACGTCAAAACAAGTTCGAGTTGGTTATCTGGTGCTGACAAGGCCTTGTACCTTTCAAAAGAGAATGGTCGTAACCAAACGTCGATATACAAAGATTAGTGCTAAACAATATGAAATGGCCCTGTGCAGAAATAAAAAGCCCACTCATATGAGTGGGCTTTTTATTATCTTTTGAGATGAGGTGCTAAGAGAGTCGCTTAAAACTCCTCTTCTTCACCTTCTTCGTCATCAAGGTCTTCTTCATCACCGACAAAGAATGTCCCCCAACCGTCATAATCCACTTTTTGCTTTTGCGCTAAAATCATTAATTGCTCACAAGCTTTATCTAATAAGTCAGCTTCAAGCGCATGGTTAGCAATCGCATCAAAACAGAAAATAATTGAGCCATCTTCGAGCTCCATTTCTTCGGCATCATTCACTTCAAAACCAAGTTTAAATGCATCAACCGCCGCTTTTTCTAAACGGTCAAAATTAGTCGAAGAAAAGTGATGCTCAATAGTGTATTCGGCATCGGCTTGCGAACCATCATCAAGCAAAGCTTGAATAATTTCACGATTCTCAGCAAACTGCTCTTTTAATAGACCTTCAATAGACATGGAGTAACTCCGTTAACAAAATAATGCGGCTAATCGCTAATTATACGTGATAAATCTACTGAGGTTTAGCCATTAATGCCGATGCTTCTTGATTTAATTCCGCCAAACGTGCTGACATGGCTTCATGCACTTTTGCACAGAGCTTTTTAACATCCGCTTTATCAACATTTTCAGTAGACATTGGTGCCATCATTTCCACAATCACCACACCGTTATTCCAACGATTTAATTTAATGTGATTTTGACAAGAGGCCAGCACAGGAACAATAGATGCCTTGGCAGCAATAGCAGTATGAAAAGCGCCGACTTTAAAAGGTAATAAGCCACGCCCTCTAGAACGTGTTCCTTCAGGGAAAATCCACACTGAAAGTAACTTATTTTTCATTTTTTCAACGGTTTTAGCCATCGTATCAAAAGCACTATGGCGATTTTTACGGTCGATTAAAATATTACCCGACAGCCAATATATTTGCCCAAACAGCGGCATCCACGCCAAACTTTTCTTACCTAGGCTCACCGTTGCTTTAGGCACTGCAGATGTATGAGTAAACAAATCAAAGTTGTTTTGATGGTTAGCTAAATATATTTTTGGTTCTTTTTGAGTTTCTTCAGTGGCATGACGGGTGATCACCTTTATGCCAAGAATGGGTGCAACTGAAGAAAAAATTCTAGCGATAACATGGACATTATCACGATGCATAGGTCTAACAAGACAAAGAATTATTGCGAAAAAAAACGCCAGTGTTAATAACACTGCAAGAATAATTGAACGAGCAATTAACAGCACAAGCAGACTCCTGCGAAGAAAGTGGCGACAGTATAGCCAGCACAGTTGCTGGACTCAATGGTTTGTTTAATTTCAGTTTACATTTGTAAGCTTAAAATATTATACACTAGCCCAGATAAAAGAATGGTGCGTTAACATTAACGCACCATTAATTCTGTAACCTGGCCGCTCAACACGACACCACTACGCTTTGCAATAAGCCATTAATCAACCGCTTTAGACTGATTAAATGACAAAATTGTCCGCATAGTAATGGCACTGAAAGCTAACGCTGCCACAATGGCCGCACCGCTAGGCAGATCATAACTGGCCGAGAGTATAAGCCCTGCAAGGTATCCAACAAATCCAACCACATAAGCAAGAGCAAGTTGCCCTTTGCCTAAATACTTGTTCAATGCAAGCGCTGGCAATATCAAAGTACTAAAGACTAAATACACACCAACAAGCTCAACTGATAGTGTAATCACTATCGCGAACAAGAAGTAGAACCCAGAACCATCAAGTACTTGTGGTCTAAACACCACAAGTAGCAATATCGCAGCAGAGACTATGGCTGGCAACACAAGCTGAGACCAATTAACCCATAATATTTGACCCGACATTAATTGCTTTAATAACTCTGCTCCATGAGGATCATTTGACAGCAGCAGCATAGCTGCCACAGCACTAAGCACATAAAAGCAACCAATGATCGCTTCAAGCTCATCAGCAAAGCGTTTTGAAAGCCAAGCAATAAAGCCAGCTCCCGCTATAGCGAACAATGCTGGCATCCATACATGCGAGAAAGGTAACTCCTCAATGCTATGATCCATATGCGATACAATCGCGCCTAAAGCCGCCACTTGTGCTATCGCTAAATCGATGAAGATTATTCCGCGCTTGAGCACTTGACGGCCTAATACCACATGCGTAGACAGCACCAGTATCCCCGCAACAAATGCGGGGAACAGTATTGGAAGCAGCTCAAGATCTAGCATAAGCTATTTCACCTCAGTGAGTAACGTAAGCACGCTATCATAGAGGCTAAATAGATCCTTGCTATCATCATTACCGCCCACAGACATCGGTAACATCAACACAGGCAAATCAGTTCTTTCACCAAGCCAATTTGCTCCGCGCTCATCTTGATATGAAGTGTATAATATCGCCATCACATCACCTTCTTGGCTACGGCTAACAAGCTTAGCTAAATGGCTACTGCTAGGTGGGATCCCAGGTTTAGGTTCTAAATCAGCAACTTGCTCCATTCCTAGCCAGTTAAACAAGTAACGAAAGCTTGAGTGGTAAGCAATCACTTTCTTACCTTTAAGCCCTGCTGCTTTTTCTTCCCACAGAGGAATCGCTTTTTGCCACTTTTCAGTAAATGCAGCAAGGTTTGCTTGATAACTCGCCGCCGAATCGGGATCGAGTTGACTCATCTTGGCCGATAACGCACCTGCGACTTGCAAGAGTCTTCGAGGATCAAAATGCAAGTGTGGATTACCTTTAGCGTGCACATCCCCCATTGAGCGATCAACTTGCTCAAGTTGATCGAGTGTTTCAATGTGTTCTGCCGCATAAAACAAACCAGCATCTGTTGAACGCACCTTATTATTCGATGCTTTCATTTGCAGCATCGGCAGCCAACCTACTTCAAGGTCTGCACCAGCACAAACAACAAGGTCTGCTTGACGCATTTTGGCAATCAAGCTTGGTCTAGCTTGTACTTGATGCGGGTCTTGTAGAGCACTCGTCGCCGAATACACTTTCGCATCGGGTGCTAGCTCTTGTGCTAACGCAGCGTACTCAGGCTCACATGCAAACACATTTAATTTTGCATTTGCAGAGCCTGCCAAAAAGGCACTGCATAAAGCACCTATGGCGATAAGTTTCTTAGAATTGATGCGCACCGTGAGCTCCTAATGTCATAACATACTGAAGAGTGACGATGTTATCGTCTTCAAAACCATCAAAGTTGGTACCCTTCTGATTAGTATATTGTAGACGTACTGTTGAGAAGTGACTGTGATGCCACGCTAAACTAAGCTCGGTTTCTTTAAGCTTTTGCGCATCTAAATGATCGCCATGAGCTTCGAATGTATCAACTTCACCGTAACGTAAACCCGCTGACCAATTAGGAGAGAACTGGTAAACACTGCTTAAGTACCAACCTTCATGGTAGTCATTATTACTTTCTTCACCGTGAGCATCATGCTCTTCATGATCATGTTCCTCTTCAAATGAGAAGATATCATTCACACGGAAGTACTCACCGCTCACTGTTAAGTGTTGGTATTTATAGTTACCATTTGGAGCCCATTTGTAGACGAAGTCGGCGATGTAAGTGTTTTCACCCGTGTAGGATGCACTATGAGTATGACCTTCATGATCGTGGTCGTCATCAGTATGTTCTTCGTGCTCATCTTCGCCTTCTACAACACCTTGACCATTTGAGTTACGTAAGTAGCTTAAGCCCACCTGCCATGAACTTGATAAGCCAATATCACCACCAAATTTAGTGAAAGCTGAATAAACACCTACCGTGTCGAAATCGCGCTCGCCATGCTCATCTTCGGCGCGCATCTTGTCACCTTTGAACGCTTCAACACCCATTGTCCAATATAGATCAGTTGGCGCAACATAAGTTAAACGCACACCGTCATCAAAATAATGGCCACCCATAAAGGCACGGTAAGCACCGGGACGGTCTACGAATGCATCTGTGTGTAAATGCTGGTTATTTAAGTAACCCACATCAGATAAGAAACGACCTGCACGAATACCTAAACCAGCTGGTAGACCCATGGTTTGAATAAAGGCTTCTTCAAGTTCAATTTCAGTTTCGCCATCGTGGCTTTCTAATATTGCGGTCACTTTACCGTAAAACATGTCATCTATATTGGCACTGATGGCCAGTTCAGTTTCACCTAAACCAAATCCTTCTTCACGGCCGCCTAAGCCACGATCGCCAGATTGATAAAAACCATCAAGCACAGCACTGATATTAGGGTTAGTTAAACTTGAATCTTCTGCAATCGCATGTGATGAAACGATAGCGCACGCAGCGGCAACCAATGAAAGGCGTTTGTTTAAATAAGACATTTTATCTCCAAAATACAACAAGTATTCGGCTATCCATTTTGATAGTCGAATCAATTGCTCACACGTAAACCAATAAACGGCCGTGTTTAATGAGCATAATAATTATTAAAAATATGTTGATTAGGAGAAAACAGGAGGGGCGCGACTGTGATAAACGACCTGATGTACGCTGTATGAAACAACAATAAACTCAACTTCAGACTCAAAGGTTTGTTTAGCTACTGCAAGTTTGAATTCAGTACTAGGAAGTGTTTTATTTAACTGATGTTGATGAAAGCATAAAGTACAGTGTGTACTTGCCCCTTCATCATGATGGCTTGAGTCATGTGCAGATACCGCAAACGACAAAAGCACCAGCATGGCTGAAAGCCAAACTGCTATTCCTTGTCTTATTCGCGTCGAATTAATCAATGCACACATCTCAATTAGTTTTAAAAATCGTGCTTATATTAAAAAATATTTAAAAAAAAGCAACCAATAGAATGTTACAAATCACTTTTTACAAAAATTTGTGACTTACAATAGCAACTTAAGCCGAACAAGATTATGCTATTTAAGATTAGCTTAAGCTGAAAAAGCTAAAATATTAGCCATATATAGCAACTTATACAGCCTAAATAGAGGATTTAACTATGATGAATTTGCTCAAAGACAACATCGGTATTATTTTAACCATGGTGATCATTGGTGTTGTTGTACTTGGCGGTATTTATTACGTTGAAGCAGCTTTAGAAAACCAAGTACAAGTTGTTGACTAATATTCAATTGATGGGTCTGTTATTTAAGCCCTTTTGATTTAAGCATCTTCCTCAGGTGCTTCTATCACAAGAAGATGATCCATCAAATGCGTTACCCCTGTTAATATCAGCGATAGCATAATCACAGGGGTAATGATATTAGCAAGTCCTGCCACAAAATATCCTGTAATAGCTGCAATCAAAGCCGTATAAAACCCTATCACTTTTAGCACTGTTAATATTCCGTGGCGCCCTAACCATGCCTGACAGTGGTAACACTGTATATGCGCAGAAAACCCTTTGCCACGAGTTCCTGTAATTTTAGTCACTGAAATGGGTTTGTGACAATGAGCGCATTGCAAAACAGCCATATTAAATCTACCGAAAAATAAAAAGTGCGTAAGTCTAGCAAATTATCGTCAAACTTCCCGCAATAACTTATCATTAGATTTCTACTATATTGACAGGAAGTTTTACCATGCCAAGAATTCTGTTTATTATTTGCTGTTTTTTCAGTGTAATTAGCTTTTCTGGTGCCAGTTATGCAGCTGAAGTCAGCCCAGCAACCGATAATAAAATTCAACAATTACAACAAAAGATTGATACCGATATTATCTGGCTCAAAACCGCTAAAGGTGAATTAAAAGACGTCAGCGAATATCGTATCCGAAACAAAACCAATTTATTACGTGAAGAATTGGCGACCCTCGTAAATCAACCTGATCCAGATGTTGGATACCTAGTACCACAGGTAAACAAACAATTGGTGTTTCTTGATAAAGTTGGTCAGTACCTTGACGAAAGAGTCAATGAATTAAAGCTTCAATTAGGCGGTGATAATGATGCGTCAATTATGCAGAAAATCATCAAGCGAGAAGAAGACCGCGATCATTTTCTTGAAGCTGAACTCGAAACCATTAATTGGGGCAAGACCCTTAACATTAATGTCGACAATGCTGAAGCTGCATTGAAAGCAGAAGTACTACTCCGCGCTGATTATTTTGAAAGTTTAGTAACCTATACTCAGGCACAGTTAAAAATTGCCATAGCCGATGCATCTGATGCAGGAGCCGATATTACCGCAGAGCAAAAAAGTGAAGTCAATTTGCTTAAAGATCGCCTAGCCATGCACACAGAAAGCTTAAATGTTGCTGTTAATATGATGGAATCATTAGGCGAAGATACCACGCAGATTAAACAAACCCTATTTAGTGTTTCAGGAGATATCACTCAAGATGTACTTAATTTTGATGTAGCGTCAAGCCTAATTGAAGAATGGATGACTATTGCTAAAAACCAAGCATTAGAGAATGGCGCAGGTATTACGTTTAAAGTGATCATCTTTTTAATCATTTTATTTTTAGCAAGCTTAGTCGCTAAGCTAGTTCGTAAGGTCGTTCGCAAAGCCGTTAATTCATCTAAATTAAATTTCAGTATGCTACTGCAAGATTTCTTTACCTCAATCTCAGGTAACGTTATTTATGTGCTGGGTTTGCTGATTGCGCTATCACAGCTTGGGTTTGAGTTAGCACCATTATTGGCTGGTTTCGGTATTGCTGGTGTAATTATTGGTTTTGCATTGCAAGACACCTTATCAAACTTTGCGTCTGGCATGATGATCTTAGTCTACCGTCCTTTCGATGTCGGCGACTTGATAAATGCTGCGGGTGTCACAGGACGAGTAAGTCACATGAGCTTAGTGTCAACCACAGTTAAAACCTTAGATAATCAACGATTAATTGTTCCAAACAACAAAATTTGGGGTGATACCATTAATAATATCACCGTAGAGCGAGAACGCCGTGTGGATATGACATTTGGGATTGGTTACGGTGATGATATTCCTAAAGCTGAAAAGATTCTTACTGATATTGTTATGGCCCACCCTAAAGTGAAGCAATTCCCTGAGCCGATGATAAAGTTACACCTACTAGGTGAGTCATCAGTTGACTTTATTGTTCGCCCTTGGGCAGACCCAATCGATTATTGGGACGTTTATTGGGACATTACTCGCGAAGTGAAAATGCAGTTTGACGCACAAGGTGTGAGCATTCCATTCCCACAGCGCGATGTACATATTTACCACGAGAAAGCAGCGGACTAGCTCTGTAACTAGTCTTATAAATATTTTGACTACTGCAACAAAAAGCCCGAGTGAATTCACTCGGGCTTTTTAATTAGTTTTATTTAACTCTTGCCAGTTAATCGCTTTCAACTAATCAAGGTAAGTCATGTTACCGAGTAAGTGTGGGCGACGACCTTTGATATCGCGCATTTCAAAGCGCTTACCATTTTCCATACTTTCAAAAGCAAATGTCACTTGCGAAGGCATAAATACCGGCAATTTAAATTCAACCTCGACTTTGAAAGGACGATGACCAATAAATTGCATGAGTGCCGCTAGCGATCGTGCTTTAGACCACATGCCATGAGCCAACACACGTTCAAACCCAAAACGTTTAGACACTACAGGATGTAAGTGGATTAAATTATAATCTCCAGATGCTTTGGCATATTTACGGCCTAAGTCTTCCGGTAATGTCCACGTTTGGACATCTTCCCATGCCATATCAGATGCCCGTGGTGGTCTTGCTCTACGCCCTTTTGACTCGATACGATAAAGGTAAGTTGATAACGCTTCCCAAACGAGTTCATCACCAACATAAATTTTAGAAACAAGTTCGAATTCAAGACCGGCATCTGTCGTTTGACTTGAAGTCAGCTCACAATGCACATCAAACACTTCATCTGCACCAATTGGGCGATATAAGCTGATACTGTTCTTTAAATGGATCATTCCGAGCAGCGGAAAGGTAATCGCTTTATCGGTAAAAATCGTGGCGTGCAATCTAAATGCAAGCACATACAAGAAGGTTGGCGGCAGAATTTTACCGTCAAAATCAAACTCGCACACTTCAGCATACTGGTTGATTTTCTTGCCAGCGACTTCAATCCCTTTAGCCTGTACTTTCACATTCGGCAAAGGTTGTTCATCCCAACCGGGCTTACGGGTCAGTAATATCTTTCGATATAATGACAACAAAGATGGCATCGAAGCTAATTCTATAGCGTAATCGTTACTCAAATGAGTTACCTTTTCTGTAAATAACGGAAAACGCAGTATTTAGCTAACCTAAACACTGCGTCATAAATTGTTTCATTGGCATTATTATACATCTAGATTGGTAACATCAGTCAAAAAATGACTAACATTGCTAATTAATCAAGAATTAAATTCACATTCCTAATACGCATTACACCTCATTTCCCAACAATCAACCACGCTTAGCCCTGATTTTTGTAACAACTCTGGCAGGGCTTGCTGACCAACAACATGGCCAGCACCGACGATCACAAACAGTTTTTGGTAATCGGTTTGGGCTAACATATCAACAATTCGCTGCGTCATAGTATGGTTTCGCTGCCAAAGTAATTTGTCGAGTAACTCATCAGAATCTTCTGCTTGGTGCTCCATAATATCTGCAATGGCTTGATGGTCGCCGCTACGCCACGCCGAAACAAGTTTTAGCATTTCGTCATCGGTTGCATTGATCGCTTCATCCAATAATTGCGCTTGGGTTTTATCTGAAAAAGAAGAAATGAGGTCAAACTGAAATTCCACGCTTTCTAGTTCAAGTAATGGTTTTGCAGGATCCCGAGCTATAAAAGTCACATCGACCCCCGCTTCAGGTGTTAAGCCTAAAGCAGCAAATCGCCATACCCCAATTTGATTTGCTTGTAGCCAAGTAGCTAAAGGCTTTAATCCATCACACATGGTTTGATTCTGGCCACAAAACACTGGATATAAGCGGGCAATATCTGGCTGTTTTGCTTTGGCAAAACCATACTCTTGCAGAAGCTGTTGCACATTAGCTCTAGTCACATCCGCTTCAATCACTAAGGCATCAGACTCCACAAAAGCTTGCTCAATCTGCAGTGGTAAAGGATAAAAATCAGCTTTACCAATATGAATAGAACCTAATAAGTAGACTTCTTTGCCTTGGTAGTTTGCTTTAAAAAATGGTGGTTTATCTGAATCTGCGGCAAAGACACTACCACCAACTAACAATGATAAAACCACCAGTGCGGATACTTTTTTGCTGTAAAACTGCAGCATCATTGCGATTTTTAACGGTATTTGACTTGTTAGTACCATGCCAGCCCCTTATAATTTAGCTTAATATTATGATGTTAAATGAGGCTATCATGCCGTATACCCAAGTTATCCATCAATTAAAAGAAAGTCTACAAACAGGATACCGCCAAGCCATTGATGCCGATAAAAGACTCGATGAGTTGCGTCAAGCTGGCCATGGCAAGTTTGTGGCAATTTTCACAGAAGAACAAGGCTTTAGCCAAAAAAGCAACCGCTTTTTACCCTATGTTCAGGAACTTGCGAATGAGTTAGAAGAGCTACAAGGCCTAACCCATATTCCACCTGAAGCGCTGGAAGCCCACGTGAAAAAAATTGGTGCTTTACTGCAAACCCTGCATTTGTTTAAGCAAAATACTAAATAAGCCAACTAAGCATATTCACGTAACGCAGCCTTCTGGCTGCGTTTTAGTTTTATCGACAGCTTTATCATCTGAAACAAAATACTCCGCACAAATCACTCATACAAAACACTCAAAAACTTTTAGTCGCCCATATTCACACTTGAAGACTTTATTTCACCATGAACACTTTTCAAGTTAATACTCTGATTTTAATAACTTACTCAGCATAGCCGACATAATTCTGTCATTTTTCTGCAATAGACTGACCCAATTACTTTTTGATGGGATTGATAGAATGAGCGTTATAGATCTAGAAAAAGAACTGACTAAGATTATAAATAAGCAATCTATTAAAGCCATTTTTCAGCCTATTTTTAATATTGGCAATCAAAAGGTTCATGGCTTTGAAGCTTTAAGCCGCGGCCCTGAACACAGCACACTTTATTCACCCGTTCCATTATTCAAAACCGCAGAGCATCATGGAAAACTCAGCGAGTTAGAAACCCTTTGTCGCAGCATTTCTATCAATGCTTTTAAAACCAGTAAGCTTAACGGTAAGCTTTTTATCAATATTTCTCCAAAAGCATTACTCGACCCTGAGCATCCAAAAGGCTTAACCTTACAGCTGATAAATCAAATGGGGTTGCGACCAGAAGATGTCGTAATTGAGTTGTCTGAGCAATACCCTGCTGACGATATCGATTTACTCAAAGATTGCTTAAATCATTATCGAAATCAGGGGTTTTTAACTGCAATTGATGACTTAGGCGCTGGCTATTCAGGTTTACGTTTATGGTCAGAATTATCACCGGATTATGTCAAAATTGATCGTCACTTCATTCATCAAATTGATAGCACCGCAGTCAAGCAAGAGTTTGTCCGCTCAATCGTCGAGTTATGCCAAAATTTAACCTGCAAAGTTATTGCCGAAGGCATCGAAACCCCAGCAGAACTGACGATGCTTAAGCAACTCGGTGTCACATATTGCCAAGGCTACTTACTGGGGCGTCCCAATGCAAAACCTAATACCTATATGGATTCAGAATTGGTTTCCATTCCGATGGCTCCGCAAAATCGATACTGCGAAACAGCTGAGAGCTTATGCGTCCCAGCCAATATTGCCACACCAGATACGAAACTAAAGCAACTTAGTGAGCAATTTATTAACCAGCCAGCGTTACAAGCCATTGTTATTGCTGATAACGGACAAGCTCAAGGTATTGTCAGCCGAAATCATATCTTGGAATTATTTAGTACTCCCTACGGCAGAGCACTACATGAAAACCACCCTGCAAATGCGGTAATGGATAAACAAGTACTACAAATTGATGCCTGTGAGCCGTTATCGACTGTCAGCCAGTTACTGACATCAGAGCATTCAACCACTGTAGCGCAGCAATTTATTATTTTGCGCCATGATAAATTGATAGGAATAGGACATACCAAAGACCTATTGCAACGTATTACTGAACACCGAATTAAAGTCGCAAGGCATGCCAATCCCCTCAGCAACCTACCTGGAAACGTGCCAATTCAAGAAGAGTTAAAACGCTTACGAGCCCAGAAAAAATCCTTCTACTTAGCTTACTTCGACTTATGTCATTTTAAACCTTATAACGATATTTACGGTTTTTCACGTGGTGATGAAGTCATAATGGAAGTGGCGAATCTATTAACTCAACATCAGCATGAACGCTGCTTCGTTGGGCATGTGGGCGGGGATGATTTTGTGATGATTTGTACCTGCTTTGAGGCAATAAATCATAGCCAAGCAATTATTGAACAATTTGAGCATAGTAAACGCGCATTTTACAGTGAAGAACATTGGCTAGCACAAACGATACATGCCAAAGATCGACAAGACAATATGGTTGACCATCCACTGATATCCCTTTGTGTTGGCGTTTTATCACCTGAAGTCACTGTGAATACAACGGATCATGAGTTATCAATGCTTAGCGCTGAAGCGAAGAAACAAGCAAAGTTTGCTAAAAATGGCTTTTACGCCTTAAATCATAGCCAACAAAAAACGGCTTAATGAATAAGCCGTTTAGGTGTTGTTGCTACGATGAACTTAATGCTTAATGCTTAACGCTTGAACCATCAAATAGATAAGCCTAAGAGTTAGCTGTTAAAGCTTTGGTTCAACCGTTTTCTTTAACCAGTCTTTTAGCATGTCTGACTCATACTGAAATGGCTTTTGATTTCGCTTTGAGCTAGTTCCATACATAAAGTTCATATCAACTAACTTCTCGTCACCTGCCATAATCACTTTATCACCTTCAGTGATGCTGTAGGTAAAAGTCATTCTTGGCGGATATAAATCCTTCACGATACGAAGCTCGTTAGCCGTTGTTGCGCCAAATGTAGGACGTAAATCCCCCGCTAAATCAACATCCGAAACTTGCATCTCAAGCTTCTGATTCGGTTTAAGAAACTTTTCAGCTTCTTTATTCAAATTTTCAGTGATGGTATCAAAAAAGCGCTGCTGAAAACGCGACTTAACTTCTGTCGCAGTTTTCAAGTCTCGATAATTTTTAGGCTCTTGCCATTCGACTTTAACTACCCCTTCCTCAGTGACTGGATTTGGGACCACTTCTTCGTCTGCAATCGCTACATTACACATTAATGCGCCTGCAATAAGTAGATGTTTAATTTTCATATGTCGTCTCCTGGCTGTATATAACTCAAACCTAATTTATGCCATTAGTATAAAACCCTAACCTGTATATCAGCTTAACGTAAAGTGTTTAGGTTTGCTGTAGGAAATCGCCCCATTTACATGCAAGGTAAACAATTAATGGTTGAAATAACACCAATACCTGTTCAGTTTCTATTCAGCAAGCTTTCGCTAATATACATCCCAAGCAAACGCACAGAGCCAAACAAGGCAGCAGATAAACAAAAATCTGTTAGCGTCACTGCACATTATCGCTCAAGGAATTAGCGCAAATACTAACCTACGTGTACTACTGGAGTAATAATATGAACAACATCGCAACTCAAAAGACTTTTTCTACTGCCGGCATGACTAAAAAACTTTCTTTAGCCGCGACCTTCTTCGTTGCCCTAGTCGTTTCATCTTCAAGTTTCGCTTATCAATTTGATGTTGATGCTCAAGGCGAGCAAGCGATTAAAGAACATCACCAGTTAATGGAGCAACATATGGCTTCAGCAGAGCAAGAATACTCTGCAGAACTGAATCAAGACTTCGACAAGCAAATGAAAACGGCTGAAAGTAAGTTTTTAGACCAGAAATGCGAACAACGTGGAATGGACTTTGATAGCCAATCTGAGGTTTGCGAAGGCTAATCAGATAGAATACAAATACCATAAAAAATGCAGTCACTGATTAAGCAGTGGCTGCATTTTTTATGGGTAAATCATTAAGGCTGACTCATAAGAGATGCTTCATTAAAGATGATTCTTTAGCAATCGTTCACTAAAACGGAAAACGATCACTTAATTTAGGATAGTTTTTTCTCAAATCCTTTTTCTTGGTACTAAACTTTTTACCTTGAGGAGTATGCTGACCAGAAGGAACAAACGGTAATTCATCACCTGTTCTATCTTCATAAAGCTGACCTGCAACTAAATCATAATCTTCAATAAACGGGTAAGCAGAGCCGTCTTTAGTTGGCCACAAAGCTAACTCACCTAAAGTGTCAGGTTCAGCAATGATTTTGTTGTACCACTGCTCACCTAATGACAGTATGAACCCTCTAAACTCAGCAAAGGCATAATCTGAATCACAACCAGTTATGATGTATGCAGCCCCCCAGATTGCCCAACTGTAACTGCGGCGCATCTGTTGACCAAACATTTTATCAAATGCCGCCAATGACTCATCATCAAGCAAAGCCAGTTTCTCTTTTAAGGCATCGTGGCACTCTTGCTCGGATTGTTGTGGTGCACTTCGAGTCACTAGAGACCAAAATTCTGCGTCTGTCATTTTAATTTTCCTAAATTCTTTTCAAACAACTCACAAAACAGAGTCTACTCGCGCTATTCTACACCACATAAAATCTAAAACCTTACAGCCTATATCTAATCGTTATGAATAAACTCAGCACAATCAGCATTAAACCGCCGCGCAGGCTTATCATTTTGATGGCATTTTACGTATTGCTTTCTATTTTAGCGTTACTGCGTTCTTACTCCATTCAAGGTATAGACCTATTTACTATTGGTGTTATTCCTGTCCTTTTTGGGCTAATAAAACGTAGTCACTGGGCGGGAATGGTATTTAAAATTTATCTTGGAATCCAAACCCTTGCCGCATTAGCGTTAACAACCACTGCTGTCATCGCCTATCAAATTACCCCAGAGGATGTAAAAGTTGAATTTAATGGCATCAACATTCCCATTTCAGCAATTGCATTGTCAGTCTTTATCATTCTTGGGTTTCAGTATTGGGTCGCATTAAGTAAAAAAACCAAAGAATACTTGCAGCAAGTTTGTTAGTGGAAAACTGCGCAGATGTGTATTCAGGACCAAGCTTAAGTTAAAATAGGCGTTATAAGACTCAATTCAAATAATAAGAAGTAATAAAAATGAGCCATTTATCACCCAGTGAGTTATCCATTTTGCTGTTAGAACCTTCTGATGTTCAACGTAAAATTATCACAGCCAGATTAAATCAAGAAGGCGTTAATAGCATTCAAACCGCTTCGAGTATTACTGAAGCAAAAGAGATTATCGCCCGCCATACGCCAGATCTCATTGTCAGTGCATTACATTTTGAAGACGGTGAAGCAACCGAACTTTTAAGCTTCATTAAACAGAATAAAGCTTACCAAGATATTCAATTTATGCTGGTTTCTAGCGAATGCCGCCGTGAACAATTAGAGATATTTAGACAATCAGGTGTCGTTGCAATCTTACCCAAACCCTTTGATGCTGATCATCTCGCTACCGCACTGAACTCAACCATTGACTTAATCAGTAATGATGAGCTGGATTTGAGCCATTTTGATGTCCAAGATATTCGTACTTTGGTGGTTGATGATAGCCGCATGGCCCGTAACGTCATTAAACGTACCATTGGTAACTTAGGTATCAGAGTTATCAGTGAAGCAGAAGATGGCGCTCAGGCTATTGAATTAATGCAACAGCAAATGTTCGATTTGGTCATCACCGATTACAATATGCCAAGTGTTGATGGTTTAGCCTTGACACAATACATTCGCAACGAAAGTCAGCAATCACATATTCCCATTTTAATGGTTTCCTCTGAGGCCAATGATACTCATTTAAGCAATGTCTCTAGTGCCGGAGTTAACGCTTTGTGTGATAAGCCTTTTGAACCCAAACTTGTTAAACAACTCTTGTATCAACTGTTAGAGGAATAATATTTAGCTTTAGCTATTTAAGCTGACTGACATAATTGACTAGTCATATACGCCTTTGAAGTAGCTCAATCAGGTAATTTATCCCTAAAATGTCGTTTAAATGCCTTATAGCTACACATTTATCAGATAAAAGGCTTTCAAAGCCCCATGGCTTATGGCATGTTAATCTAGTTTTAAATAAACACATCTATGGAAAGCAGAGAATATCAACATGAACAAAAGTGAATTAATTGCAAAAATTGCAGAAAATGCTGAGTTAACTAAAGCTGAAGCTGGTCGCGCACTAAAGTCTTTTGAAGAAGCTGTTACTGAAGCCATGAAAAGTGGTGACAAAATTTCTATCGTAGGTTTTGGTTCTTTTGAAACCTCAGTTCGTGCAGCACGTACTGGCCGTAACCCACAGACCGGCAAAGAAATTCAAATCGCTGAAGCGACTGTACCAAAATTCAAAGCTGGTAAAACACTAAAAGATAGCGTTAATTAATTTAACAGCTTGAATTATAAAACCTCCTACTTGGAGGTTTTTTTATGCCTCAAACTTAATGCTACCTACTGAATCCTGCTGTAATAACGCACAACAAAAGTGCGCCTCCGCCTCATTTTAATGCAACATTTTTGCTACAAGTCGGTGCAAAATACACCAACCTCATGATATTAATGAATTTTTAAACATGGCACACCATTAGCAACACCTCATACAGATAAAATCAACATTGAACCAAGCTGCCCGATGAGCAAGCAATAGGTGCAATGAATAAGAAAAACTTGAGGGAATGAAAAATGAAAAAATCGTTATATAAAGCTATTGCGCTATCAACAGGTTTATTACTCAGTGGATCAGCATTAGCTGAAGTTACAGGTAATATTGGTGCGACATCTAACTACCTATGGCGTGGTGTGAGCCAAACAGATAATGGCGCTGCAGTTCAAGGTGGCATTGATTATGCTGCAGACTCTGGTTTTTATGTTGGCGGTTGGGCTTCAAATGTCGACTTTGGTGACGGCACCTCATACGAGCTGGATATTTACGCAGGTTACGGTGGCAATATCACAGAAGACTTAAGCTATGACATCAATTATCTTTATTACGCATACCCAGACTCTCCTGGTAGCGTAGATTTTGGTGAAGTGACTGTTGGTCTAGCATGGAAATGGTTAGATGTTTCATACTCTCATACAGTGAATGGCGGAGATGATATCGCTGCTGAACCATTAGATTCAAAAGACATGATGTATGCGCAAGCTAACCTAACCTTCCCATTAACTGAAAAGTTATCACTGGGCGTGCATTACGGTTACTCAGATGGTGATGTCATCACAAGCTGGTTCGGTACAGATAGCTACTCAGAATACAATGTTTCACTCAGTGCAGATACTGATTACGGTACAGTTTCATTTACTGCATCAGATACTGACTTAGACGAAGATGATGCTAAAATTGTACTAGGTTACTCATATAGCTTTGGATTATAAGACTTAATTAACGCTTTCAAAATTATGAAAGCTTGATTTAAGCATGTTAAGCACAAAAAACGCCACTCATTTGAGTGGCGTTTTTAATGACAAAAATAAAAGTTTTCAATTCTACAACTAAGCAAATATTTAAATAGCTGCTACATTCAAATTATGTCGCTAATTTGATGTTTTCGCTTATGTCTATTAGCCCAACTTTATCGTTTTACTAAACATTGACGTTGCTGGCACCAAGTAACCTGTGACACTCAGGGCAGATTTACCTTTCGCTTTTCACACTTGTTTGAGCACAGGCTCAGCATCGTCAGTTAACAATGACATAGAGGGTAGAATGATGGCCAATATTACTGAAACCATTCCCAATGACACTGAAATTGAAGCTATGGTCACGCCTAGAAACAAACGTTCAGCAGAAATAATTGAACGTAAAAGGCAGGTTAAACGACGTCTAGATGATTATTTAGAACAGGCAGAATTACGAAAAAATCTTGATGATGAGTTTTTTTGAATCAATTAACTCACTTATTGCTCGAGATTTTTATAAGTGAGTTAATTAAGCTAGCTGCACTTTTAATCATTACGATTTTAAAAAATAAGCAAGTCCACTGCATTCTAAATAAATAGAACAAGCTGGATAAATCATTTCACCGCAGTCAGCAATAATAAGCGCATTACCGCCTCTTTCTTTCGTTTGAACTTTCAGTTCTTTTTGCAAAGTATTCAAACTAGGCGCACCAAATTCTATTTGTTCGCGGGTGCTGGCGCAAAATGTTGTCACCACTTCACCTAATGGTTCGTTGTCGTGGTTATAAAGTTCGCTCGGTTGATATACCTCAACAGTAGAGGCTACTGCTTGATAGGTAATATATTGATCTGCATTGGTTCTAAATGACACGCCATTGCAACCACTTAGAAGTGCTGCTCCAATAAGTAATCCGCTGAAGGTTTGTATCGCTTTTCTATTGAGTTTTATCATTTAATATCCCTTTAAAAGTAAAGGCATACACTCCCCTGTGTATGCCATAACATCAAACTAGCTAGAGGTTAATTAGTTTTCTAAAGCTTGCGCTTTTTGCTTAGCAAAGTACTCACGTGTTAGGGCAAATACCACAGGGCTCAATAATGCGAGCGCAATCAAGTTTGGAATTGCCATCATAGCGTTCAGCGTGTCCGCCAATAACCAGATAAATTCAAGAGAGCTCACTGCGCCAATAGGTACGACGAGAGTCCACACTAATCTAAACGGTTTTACTACCTTGTCACCAAACAAGTACTGCATACATTTTTCACTGTAAAAACTCCAGCCTAGGATAGTGGTAAATGCAAATACAGCCAGAGCGATAGCAACAATATAATTACCCATAGGCAATGCATGAGAAAAGGCAAATGATGTTAATGCCGCGCCATTTTCGCCTGATGTCCAAGCGCCAGAAACGATAATTGCCAAGCCTGTAATAGAACAGACAATGATGGTATCAATGAATGTACCTAGCATTGCAACTAACCCCTGTTTAACAGGTTCATTAGTTTGTGCTGCGGCATGGGCGATAGGCGCACTACCTAAGCCAGCTTCATTTGAAAATACACCACGGGCGACACCAAAACGAATCGCAGCCCAAACAGCCGCACCTGCAAAACCACCTTGAGCAGCAACGGGGTTAAAAGCACTGTGAACAATTAATTGAAATGCAGCCGGAATTTGGTCTGCATAGACCACTAATACCGCTAAGCCTGCCGTGATATAGAATAAAGTCATTAACGGTACTAATTTACCTGCAACATCTGCAATACGCTTAATACCGCCCATTAGTACAGCACCAACTAATACCATTAACACTAAACCTGTGACCCAATTGGGTACACCAAAATTACTGCTCATCGCATCAGCTACAGAGTTAGTTTGCACCGTATTACCAATACCGAAACCAGCAAGTGAACCTAGAACGGCAAATGCTGTACCTAACCAAGCCCACTTACTGCCAAGACCATTTTTTATGTAATACATCGGCCCGCCGACATGATTACCGTTACCGTCTTTTTCACGGAACTTTACCGCTAATACGGCTTCAGCAAACTTAGTTGCCATACCGACTAACGCTGTACACCACATCCAAAATAGTGCGCCTGGGCCACCCAAGAATATGGCTGTTGCCACACCTGCAATATTACCTGTACCAATGGTTGCTGATAGTGAGGTCATTAATGCATTGAAAGGGCTAATTTCGCCTTTTTCATCTTTACCTGACTCACCGCGTCCTGACCATAACAGCTTAAAACCTGTGCCTAATTTTAGGATTGGCATTAATTTCAATCCAATGGATAAAAATAATCCCACTCCTAAAATCATCACCAACATGGGAACGCCCCATACGATGCCGTTAACCGTGTTTACAAATGCTGTAACCTGTTCCATCTAAAACCTCATAATGAGTTAAGTATTTATTGTTATTTTCATTATTGTTAGTTGTTGTTATCACTTAAGTTTTAATCAGCAACTATGTCCCGTATTTGCATCAAGCAAAAAAGAAGAGAATTCAGATTACCTGCATTACACACAAATTGGAAACACCAACGCGATAATCATCTAAAATTAACTCATTAACTGTATTAAATCAGCAGATTGATTGGATTAAATTATTAAAAAAGGCACTTCTAATATGATAGTGCCTTTTGCAATAGTTTTAATATTGCCGCTTTCAAAGCAGGCTTATTAACAAGGCAAAGCTGTATGGCTTACGAGCAAAGCAGAAGGGGAAAATTATTTATTAAGTATCATCTGCAAGTTATCAGCCCTGCTTGTAAGTCATTACTATATGGCGGTTTCAAAGTTCATCAACATCTACACCAACACCAACACCAACACCAACATGACAATCATCGGCTAATTCATTTGGCCGCAAAAGACCCAAGTTACATGCGTTTGTTGCTCGTCTATTGAGTTAATTTTTTATAGCAGTCTTGGCAAACACAGGCTTTGCCTGATAAGTCAGATAATAATTTCGGATCCACTTTTTTTTCAGCTGACTGAGTCAAACACCAGCAACTTTCAATCGATAAACCCGCTGTTACCGCACACTGATTTTGTTTAAAGCATATTGGACAAATTAATGATTCACTCACCTCTTTCAAGTCAACTGCTTTATCATTTGGTTGAAATACCTGTACTGGGGGGACTTGTGCCATTGAGGCTCTCCTCATTTCAAACCCATAGAGTATGAGTTTAGATTGGTTAACTTTACTTAACTGCGCTTAATTATGAGCCCAGAGTATAAAACAAAAAATCGGTGCAAAAGCACCGATTCTTTACTAACAAAAGCTTACTAACAAAAATTTACTAACTAAAAGTTTTCGTTTATTGCGATGCTGGGAATATTGGGAAAGCTTCTACGCCTAAGGTGACACTTGCATCTATTGGGCTTGGCTTGCCATAAAAACCATCATGCTGATGAAAACTGGCTTGAGTTTCAGCGATATGACCTTTAAACCTTGGGTCTTGTGGACGTTCATGAGCATTAACAAACGCTGCGACATCCCAAGCTTGCTGCACCGTTAGCTGCATGCTTTTACCCAACGGCATATTTTCATATATAAAATTAGCTGCAGTATTAACTCGGTGCATACCAGCCCCCCAGTTATAACTTTGTGGTCCCCACAATGGTGGTAATGAACTAACTTCAGCCATCTTCAAGCCTTGGCCATCATCACCATGACATGCCTGACAATGGGCTTGATAAACGACCTCACCGCGCTGTACTGAATAAGCCAACTCAGGCTTAGCTAACTTTGGAAAACCTCGCCCAGGTAACATGGTGAGCGCTTTTTGATCGAGCTTTGAAGTGACCGCATCAGGTAAAGGAAAATCTTCTCTATTACCGCCCTTAAGCAGCTCTCCATCAGTCATTTCAGGTACTGGGCCAGTAATGCCAAACTGATTCATTAATCCACTCATGGCTAACCAATAAGAATAAGCTGAAATGGCCACCAAAGACTCACTGCCAGATTCTGGCGCTTTACCATTCATTGAATAAGTAAAACAGCCTTGAATACGTTCTTCATAAGAGTTTACTTTATCGTTTTTCTTACGATATGCAGGATAAGCCAAATAAGCGCCCCAAAGCGGTGAAGCATTTGCCTTATTACCTGCATTCATATGGCAATTAACACAGTTTAATTCGTTACCCACGTAGGTATCGCGCATTTGCTGACTATTCACAAATAACTGATAACCCTTTCTGACTTTGTCACCAAATTCGCCCTTGGGAATAGTAGATAGTTCACTTGGCGTTAAATATTGTGCATTAGCATCTTTTGCAACAGAAGGAAGTTGCGCTTGTCTATCAGGTAACTCTGTTGCTGATAATCCCAAACTTAGGAACACACCAGCCACTGAAAAGTAATATAGCTTCATAGTATGTCCTTATTTCTGAGCCGAAAAGTATTGGGTTAATGCATCAATTTCTGCAGCGGTGAGCTTTTTAGCAATATTGCCCATCATGTTGTCAGCATCCCCAGTACGGGTGCCTGTTTGCCATGCCAATAATTGATTTTTAAAGTAGGTGGGTTCTTGACCAGCTAATCGGGGGAATTGACCCGCGCCAATACCTGACGGACCATGACAACTGGTACAAGCAGGAATATCCCGTTGCCAATCACCTTGATATGCCAGTTTCTCGCCAATATCGTCGATAACCACTTTATCACCGCGATATTGCAACTTAATAGCTGTAACAGGTTTTAATGCAAAAAAGTCCGACACTACTTTGATGTTATCGCCTTGGACTGTCATCGCCATAGCCATCATTGTTGGGTTTTGACGTGAACCAGTCTGAAAATGGCTCACTTGCGTGGCAATATACTCGCTGGATAACCCAGCTAGACGAGGCCCTGCAACTCCGAGCCCTTCACCATTGACACCATGACAGCTAAGACAAACTTGGGCAGCTGCTGGCACCTTTTGTAATAACTCTTTGGGTGATTCATCAGGAATATTAGCCATCGCACTAAAACTCATGACACTGCTTAAAAAGATACTAGCCCAAACGGCAGAATTTACACTCGTCAAACAGTCATCCTTTAAACGATTATTTTTATTCATTTATCAGCCTCTTGTTGAAATCCATCTCCGACTTAATACCACTATAAACAAAAATGACATGCTTAAATAGATTGTTTTTCGTACAGATGTGTTGAGCGTTATATAATCGTTTTATCTCAAGTTTTTAGTCACAAAAAAAGGCTTACTCCTATTAGGAATAAGCCTTTAATAATTAATGTAAAACTGAACTACAGCACGATTTACTCTTGCAGTAAGTCTTTGCAAATCTGCACTAAGTCAGATTGCACCGCCGCTGCCGTCACTTCTCTGCCAGCGCCAGGTCCTCGGATAATGAGCGGATTGCCTTGATAAAATGCACTACGGATAACAAACACATTATCACCAGGAGTTAAGTTGGCATAAGGATGATTGGAATCAACCCATTGAATACCCACTTCAGCATGCATCTTGCCATCCACTTTATCCAGTGATGCTACATAACGCAGTACTTTGTTCTGTTCAGAAGCCGCAGTAAATTGTTGCAACATACTTTGATCTAATTCGCTAATACGGACAAGAAAGTCATCCAGAGATAAATCGGCTAATTCTGCAGGCACTAACGAGTTTAAAACAATATCTTCAAGCTCAATATCAAAGCCAATCTCTCGGGCTAAGATCAGCAACTTGCGCTGCATGTCTCTTCCTGAAAGATCGTCTCGAGGATCGGGCTCTGTTATCCCCAACCCTCGTGCTTCAACCACTAATTCTGAAAACGATTTTTGGCCATCATAATGTTCAAACAACCAACATAAGGTACCAGAGAAAATACCACCTACAGCCTCAATCGCATCACCACTATTACGCAAGTCGTTTAACGCATGCTGAATCGGCAGTCCCGCACCACAACTGGCATTATAACGCCAAAACAAGCGGCGATTACTGAGTTGTTGCTTTAACTCGCGATAAAACGGCAATGGTCCGGAGCCTGCAAGTTTATTGGCACTCACCATATGAATGCCACGAGCAAATAACTCAGGATACTGCAGCGTTAAGCTCGCACTTGCGCTGATATCTAATGCCACTAACTCATCACAATCAAGTTGTTCTAGCTGCTCAAATAAGCTCGGGTAGTCCCACTTTTGAGCTGTGGTATCGAAACTGTCTTGCCAGTTATTAATATCAATACCTTGTGGACAAATTAGCGCTTCTCTTGAACTAAGTAAGCCAACTAACTGCACGGTAGCTTCTAGCTCACGGTTTAGCGCAGTTGATGAGCGCTGGAATAAATCAATCCAGGCCTCACCAATATTACCCACACCTAACAGCAACACTCCAATTCGCATACGCGGGCCTGCGCAGCGGCGATGCACTTTTTGAGTCAGTAAATTAACTTGAGCTTTAGGCACTAATGTCACCAAGCTCAATCCATCTTGATATAACGGCTTAGCGTCACGACTTAGCAGACGAGCAAAACTGCGACGATAGTGCTCAGCGTCAGCGCTAACGAGTGCCACTAAACCTAAATCGTTATTCACACGAATATCACTGATTGCCAACGCTTCAGCATGTAATTCGAGTAAACTATGAACCTGCTTCTGATTTTCAAGCGTAAAGGCTAATTCCACCTTATGGTGGGCAGAAGTCCAGTAAGCTAATGGCGCAATGCCTTCTTGAGCTAATACGGCAATTAAATCTTGAGCTTGAGACAGCTGCTTAATTCGAAACAACACCACTTCATTAAGGTTAGTCACCACTGGCGCACTGGCCGATGAGCTTTGTGGCGCGATTAAAGTAAAGTCTGTGTGTGATGCATAGCTTGAACGTACTGCTAAGCTGACATTGGTATCAAATAATGGTTGTAAAGTGCGGTTATGCAGCACTGGAGAGCCCAGATGAGCAAGACGATCAGCTTCAACAAGTGACATGCTATTTAATAATTTTGCATCACTGATTTTATTGGGATCAGCGTTAAATACCCCTTCAACATCCGTCCAAATCGTCACCCGTTCAATATCCGCTAAGCTCGCAATAAGGGTGGCGCTGTAATCAGAACCATTGCGGCCAAGTAACAAGGTTTCATTGTGCTCATTAGCACAAATAAAGCCGGTTATAACCAAACGCTCATCAGGGTGTGCTTCAAGAAGTGTTTGCACTCTTTGACGGGACTCTTCAATGCGAATATTAGGCACAACACCTTCGTCAGCCACAAGAATCGAGCAGGCATCAACATTGATTGCTGCTACTCCTGACTCACGCAAAAGCGCCGCCATCAACCTTGCTGACCAACGCTCGCCAAAACTCAGTACATGGTTAAGCTGAAATTCGTTTCGCTGCTCTAAAGATAGCAAGCTGATGAGTTGTGATTTATCCGTTGACAAGCGTTCGCGTAAATCCCGAGCTTGCTCATTGGAAAGTAACTGTTCAATAAGGTTTTGCTGATAACTTACCAGCACTTGCAGTTCTTCTTGCCAAAGTTCGCCTGCTTCTCTTAGCGACAATAACTTATACAAAAAGTTAGTACTTTTACCCGCAGCTGACACAACGACTAAATCATCACAATTGCCATGAGTCAGCAAAATATGTGCGACGCGGCGATAGCAATCAGCATCAGCTAAACTTGAACCACCAAACTTATGTAAATGACTGCGGGTCATTTGTAACTCCTTAAACCACTTCAAACTACCACGCAAACTTAGCATGGCGGCAATAAAATCTTACTTGTCAACTTAAGACTGTTTAACGATTCTCTCGCCTAAAATACTGCTACAGCAGCTAACCCAGCTTGAATATCGGTAACCAAATCTTACTTGTTCAACTTAAGACTGTTTAACGACTCTCTCGCCTAAGATGCTGCTACAGCAGCTAACCCAGCTTGAATATCGGTAACCAAATCTTACTTGTTCAACTTAAGACTGTTTAACGACGCTCTCGACTAAAATACTGCTTCAGCAGCTAACCCAGCTTGAATATCGGTAACCAAATCTTACTTGTTCAACTTAAGACTGTTTAACGACGCTCTCGACTAAAGTTCTGCTACAGCAGCTAACCCAGCTTGAATATCGGTAACCAAATCTTCAGCATCTTCAATACCGACAGATAGTCTCAATAATGTATCTTTAATACCAGCTTCATAGCGGGCTTCTGGCACCATTGCTCTATGGGTCATGGTTGCAGGTACGGCAACTAAGCTTTCCACTCCGCCTAAGCTTTCAGCAACACTGAAAATCGACAAGGCATCTAAAAATGCCACCACTTCAGCTTCGCCACCTTTAAGTTCAAAACTTAACATAGCGCCAAAGCCTTTTTGTTGTTTGGCTGCAATATCGTGACCTGGGTGGTCTTTTAAGCCTGGGTAATAGACTTTCTCAACAACATTACTAGCTTGTAGTACTTCAATCACCCGTTGAGCATTAGTTTGATGCTCACGAATACGCACTGCAAGGGTGCGAATACCGCGTAGGGTTAAGTAACTATCAAAAGCTGAACCGGTCAGGCCTAATGTGTTAGACCACCAATGCAGTAATTCGCCAAGCTCTGCATCTTTAGCAACCACTGCGCCACCAACCACATCGCTGTGACCATTAATGTATTTAGTGGTTGAATGCATCACAATGTCTGCGCCTAGTTCTAATGGCTGCTGTAATATAGGTGAAAGGAACGTGTTATCAACCACTACTAGCGCATCAACCTCATGGCTTGCAGCCACAATTGCTTCAATGTCTACCACTCTTAATAAAGGGTTGGAAGGTGTTTCTAACCAAACCATTTTTGGCTTTTTAGCAATGGCATCAGCCAGTGCTTTTTCGTCTGTTTGATCAACAACGACTAATTTAAATTGACCTTTGCTGGCAAGATTAGTGAACAGTCGGTAACTGCCACCGTAACAATCGTGGGGAACCACAATTAAATCTTCTGGCCCCAATAAACTGGTAACTAAGGTTATCGCCGCCATACCTGTGCATGTCACTACACCAGTCGCACCATGTTCAAGCTTGGCAATTGCCTCACCTAACACGCAACGAGTTGGGTTGCCAGAACGGCTATAGTCAAACTCTCTTGGGTTTGTGTGTCCATCGAACGAGTAATTGGTCGAAAGATAAATCGGCGGGACTACTGCGCCATATTGAGTATCTGATTCGATACCTTGGCGAACGGCAAGTGTAGCAGCACGATGTTTGGTCATAATAAGCTCCTAAAGATTGACACACTAAAATAAAACAGCAAAGAGATGTCTAGATGGCTAAATGTACCTAAGCTAAATCTGATCGTCAACACAAATTAGACGTTTAGACGTCTAAACATAAAGAAATCTATTTGCTTTCGTTATAGAATAGCAGCAATAATTTGACTGTAATAAATAAGCAGTTAAAATCTGCCACGAATCTATCGTATAAAGGTGAGTTAATGACTGAATGGAATGGCGACTATATCAGCCCATATGCCGAACATGGCAAAAAAAATGAACAAGTTAAAAAAATCACGGTATCGATTCCTTTAAAAGTATTAAAAGTATTGACCGATGAGCGTACTCGCCGTCAGGTGAATAACTTGCGTCATGCGACCAACAGTGAGCTTTTATGTGAAGCATTTTTACACGCATACACTGGTCAGCCACTGCCAAATGATGATGACTTATCTAAAGAAGGCCCTGACAGCATCCCTAGTGAAGCAAAAGCATTAATGGATCAAATGGGTATTGAATGGGAAGACTTAGACGACTAAGTTAAGCTGTAACTAAATGAATCTTGAGCTTATGTTCCGATGTAAGCCCCATTAGTTTAGTTCACCCACATCGCCATATTACCCAATGTAATATGGCGATTTCTGAGTCACCTCGTACTCATAGAGAAGTATATGGCATTTATCGATCCGCAAACCTTGATGCTTGCATCGGTTATTATATTTCTTGGCGCATTAACCCAAGGCCTTATCGGCTTTGGTTTAGCGGTTGTTGCAAGTCCCCTGCTTTATATTATTGACCCTCAACTCGTCCCAGTACCAGTTATTGCCTGTGGGTTTTCCATTGCCTTTTTGACCTTGCTACGGGAACGCACTTCGCTACAATTTAATGGTCTGCAATATGCTTTGATTGGGCGTATTCCAGGTGGGTTTCTCGGCGCTGCCTTACTGGTATTTGCCCCGCAATCAGTATTAGGTCTCGCCATTGCCTTTATTGTTGCTTCAGCAGTCATTCTCAGTTTTTACAAAATTACCGCCCCCGTTAATCGTATAACCTTATTTATTGCTGGAGTGCTATCGGGGGTTTTTGGCAATATAGCCGCAATTGGTGGTCCACCATTGGCTATTCTATTAGCTGGAAAAGACGCGCCACAATTTCGCGCAGCATTGTCTATTTTCTTTGTATTCAGTTCGATGATAGCTATGGTGATCCTGGTCATTGTTGGCTTGGTTGAAACCAAACATGTTTGGCTGTCATTAATGCTATTACCATCGGTATTTTTAGGCAGCTACGTGGCAGGAAAACTTAGCAATAAAGTCGACAAACAGAAAACGCGCATGGCAACGCTTGTATTATGTGGATTGAGCGCCTTAGTGTTAACCATAAAATCATTAATCGAACTCTTTGCGAGCTAAAACGATAACCTTTAAATTGAGTAAGCCGCAAAAATTGAGTAAATCGTATAGATTAAATGTAAAGCGTAAAAGTTGATTTAGTTGATTTAGTTGATTTAGTTGATTTAGCGACATTGAAGTAAGCAGAGGTTAATACAATCACAAAGATATTACGCCAAAACAGATGCTAGAAAATGGCTAGAAATGATAAGAGGTTTGAAGCACAGCGCCTATGGCATCATCTTCGCCATAGCTACCACTCATATCAAGCTTAAAAGCCTGACCAATGGCAAAACCAGTACCAAAAGAGTAAATATCAACATTATTATCTTTTAGGTCATGACGATACCCCATACGCAAAGACAACCAATTTGTTGCTTTTACTTCACCGCCAACGCGCCAATATTGCACCGCATCAAGTTCTTTAAAACGAGTCTGGTCTACCAAATCAATATCTGTGGTTAGGGTCACTGACGCCCAATCATATGCGGCTCCAGCTGTTATAAGCGGCTCAACTTGATAATGAAATTCACGCCCTTGTGACTCAACTGTTTTAACGGATTTACTGAATACATTTCGCGCAGATAACCCAACGGTCAAAGCATCCATTGGCTCAAAAGCGACACCAATGTCGAGATTAAATAAATTCTCATCATTGCGATATTTATCATCGTCAAAATCATCGGCATCAAAGTTATTGGCATTGACAGAGTAGTGGTACGTATCTATACGCTGAAACTTAGGTGAAATCCCCACTCTTACTGGCATATTTACGATCGATAATGGGAAACTTAATGCCACGCCAAAGTCAGTGACTCCACCCGCCAGCACCACGCCTTGAGAGTCTAAGTCAGTGATTTCCGTTGGCGGATTAAGCGGGTCAAGTGTACTCAAGGTATCTATATCTGATTGAGCAATATCCGCAACCCCAACAGCATCTAGGTAGCTTTTATAAAACACCGCCATAGGCAGATACTCATTAGGGATAACAAAAGCTGCGCCAATGCCAGCAGATACATTGGCGGTATTGCCTTTTAGTGACTCCAAATCAACAACTAAGTCATCTCGAAAGGTTTCAACGTCACTGGAATCACCGCTATTAATTGCAGCTTCAAGACCATCATAAGAGTCTTGCAGCGAATCAAATTTATCAATCATATTATCGCTATCAGCACCTTCGGCGCCAACGGCTGGCAGCAATAAAGAAAACGCTTGCGTCTTCTTTATTTCTTCATTGGTATAGGTGGCATGCGGAGTAAGAATGGCCAATAAAGCAGGGTTAATAAAACTTGCGCCAACCCGGTTAGATGCTGCAACACCAGTACCACCCATACTGTCGCTGCGAGCTTCAAAATAAAGCCCGCTAGCTTGCACATTACTGGCAAGCATGAACAAACAGAAAGGTAGCGCTAGCCTTTTTAGCATCCATCATTTCCCTATTTTTATTGTTATATAAAGATAGTAGAAATATTAAAAAATGTGATGTTAATCACTTAGCAGCAAACCAGTAAAACAGAGTCTTTTGTCTGTCTCTAAAAAGATCTATCTATAAATCAGGCAGATAAGTTTTAAATTTTTCATGGGTAAATTGTATAAATTTTTTTAAACGTTCAGGTTGAAATTTATCTTTATGATAAAGCACATAAAACGGCGTATCTGGTATGTGCCAATCACTAAATACCTCGACTAATTCATTGGTTCGAATTTCTTCAGAGCAATACAAATACGGCAACCTAACTATGCCGTTACCCGCTAACGCACTGATTTTCATCGCGCGGCCATTTTTACATCTAAAGCTACCTTTAATCGCTACTTCTACGCCGTCTTTGTTTGAGCTTAGTTGCTCAAAACGCCAGTGATTTATTGAACCTACGATACAAGCATGCTTATTGAGTTGGTTCGGGTGTGTCGGCTGTCCGTATTTTCCAAGATATGCAGGTGATGCTAAGGTGCAGTTTTTTATATCCATCAACTTTCTGGCAATAAGGCCCGAGTCTGCCAATTCGCCCATTCTAAACACCGCATCAAAATGATCTTCAATCAAATCCACTCGTTGACTGCTAAAGTCCAAGTCGATAGTGATATCAGGATAGAGTTGGATAAAGTCATTGACCAACTTAACGATAATTTCTTCGCCTAAAATCCCTCCCACACAATTAATATAAATATTGCCTTTAAGACGTTCCGCACTATCTACTGTGGTAGCCACAGCTTGCTCAATTTGATGTAACGCTTGCTGACATTGTTGTAAAAATAGCTCGCCCTGATCTGTCAATCGTTGCGTTCTGGTGGTGCGAATAATCAGACTGACACCTAGAAATGTTTCTAAACTCAATAATTGTTTAGATAAGTGCGAGCGTGAACAGCCCAATACTTCTGCAGCTTGAGTAAAGTTACCTTGCTCTGCAATCACCACAAAAGCACGGATATCTACTAAATTTATTTCTGTATTCATTTAACACTCAATATCCATTTGCAGGTAAGACGGTAACAGTTCTGCTGTATCCATCGTCTATATACGTCAATGACTCACCGCTAACGCTGGCCCATTAGAAGTCATACGTAAACAATTATGTTCTTTATTGATTATATATCAACAATAAAAAGCTCACTATAATTCTCGCAACTTACAAACAGAGGTCGACATAATGAAACAACTTATCGTAATTACAGGCGCATCTTCAGGTATTGGTGCAGCAATGGCTAAAGCATTTAGTACAAAAGGCCACCCTCTATTATTGCTGGCACGTCGCATTGAACCAATGCAGGCGCTACAACTAGAAAACAGCTTATCAATCAGTGTTGATGTGACTGACGCTACAGCAATGAAGCAAGCTATTGCCACTGCAGAAGAAAAATTTGGACCAGTGGGCTGCTTAATTAACAATGCTGGTGTGATGTTACTAGGCCAAGCTGATGTTCAAGAACCTGCTGAATGGAGCCAAATGCTCAACGTCAATGTGATGGGCGTTTTGAATGGTATTCACTGTGTACTTGCTGATATGAAAGCCCGCAAAACAGGTACAATTATCAATGTAAGCTCTATTGCAGGTCGTAAAACGTTCCCGAATCACGCAGCATACTGTGCGACAAAATTTGCAGTACACGCACTAACTGAGAACATTCGCGAAGAAGTCGCAATGGATGATGTACGTATGGTCACTATCGCTCCTGGTGCAGTTGAAACAGAGCTATTGAGCCATACCACCAACCAAGACATTAAAGATGGTTACGCAGACTGGAAAGAAGTAATGGGCGGTGTATTAGCTGCTGAACATATTGCTGAGACAGCTGTATTTGCTTACGAAATGCCACAAAATGTTTGTGTTCGTGAAATCGTTTTAGCTCCAACTCGTCAGCAACCATAAGAGCTTACCGACAGCATCAATAGACACATTAATCAATGTGCACTGTAACTAAAACAGTGCACACTTTCTGCTGCATCCTTCCCCACATTTACTTTTATGCAACCACCAAGTATCACTTTAGAGATAGTTAAATATTAAAAGTGTGATCTAAAACCTGCCTTTAAAAGCGATAGCAAGCATGAAACAATACTCCCCCCTCTTAATAAAAAAGAAAATACCCTTTATTTATCAACAACAAAAATACACAGACCCCAAAGTATTAGATTTTTATTAATGATATTTTTATCAATTAGATTTTTATAATTTACTTGATCAAACTCAACAATTCCTTTTTTGACAACTGTTAAATTTAATAACAAGCCAGATACATAAATATCTAAGCCCATTAACTCAGTACAAAGTAAGACAAAGGAAATGATGATGAAAAAAATAAATAAAATACTCGTATGTGTCACCCTCGCTTTATGTTTTGGATCACAAGTTCAAGCTGCTGATGGAGGTAATCCTAAAAAAGGCAAACACCTCTATAAAAAAGAGTGCAAGGCTTGTCATGGCGTAGGCGATGAAGGTGGAGAGATAACCCCAATGAGCAAGACTATGAGCCAATGGGACCGTTTTTTTAAGCGTAATAAACACAAAGCAAAAGCTGAAGTATTCAATGCCTTGGATGAACAAGAACTATTAGATATCCAACAGTTCCTATATGACCATGCAGCGGATTCAGACCAACCACAAACCTGTGGTTAGGTAACCCAGTTAGACTGTAAAACACTTCTAATTCAATAAATTAATGAAAAAATGGGAATTATCTCAGGGCTTCATGCTGCCTAAATTTAGCAAAACTGAGGATTTCCAACATCAATCGAAGGCAGTTTATGTAAGAGCTGCTCATTCGAAAGGAGAGATGTTATGCGTACTCTAATTTCACTATTAGTTGCTAATGCTTTGATGTTATCAGCAAGCACTTATGCTAATGATGTTGATATACAAAGAGATAGCCTTAATAAAACCGATGCACAAAAAATAGCAGAGCTTAAACAACAGCTTGTCGATATCAATGATGAACTTGATGATATCAACAACCGAGTCGATAAAAATGAGCGTCACACAGCATTAGATAGAATAGAAATCACTGGCGACTTTAGAACTAAAGTTCATTCACTTCACTACCAAGATGTCACTTGGAACCCTGCTATTAATGTCGACTTTAACGATTTTGGTGCCAAGGCGATGGCAGGCGAGTTTGGAATGCCCGATGATGCTAACTCACCATTGGCAAAAATGATGGCGGCTAACCCCAACTTAGCGACGGCTTTTCAAAATGGACAGCTTCAAGGCAACATGCCTTACGTATTGTCGCCCAAGTCCGTACAAGATATTGATAACGACCTATATTACACCACTCGTTTAAGACTGAACCTTAAAGCCAAAGTATGGGACAACGTCAGCTTTGCTGGTCGTCTGAGTATGTTTAAGAACTGGGGAGATTCAACAGGAGTACAAGTGTTTGACTCTTGGCGGTCGTTTACTATGGATGGCACCAATAGCGGCAACCCAAGCGGCGACTGGCTAAGAGTTGAACGCGCCTATTTTGATTGGAAAAATATTAATGGTTCACCACTGTATTTATCCATAGGACGTCGACCTTCAACTTATGGCCCACCAACCCAGTACCGGGAAAATGAAAAACGCGGCGGCACACCTTCTGGTCATTTAGTTAACTTTAATTTTGATGGCGCCACTATGGGTTATCACCTAAGTGATATCACTGGTGTTGAAGGCCAAGTGGTTCGCTTTTGTTACGGTCAAGGATTCGAATCCCAATGGGGAAATGGCGAAATGTTTGGCGATATCGTCACTAAAGACACTCACTTAGGTGGCTTTAATATTGATGTTGTTAACGACGGTAAAAACTTCCTTCAACTCACCTTGTTTGGCGCAAAAGATGTCAATGATGGCTTTAAAGGCACTATGGCTTTTCCAACTCAATTGGCTGAAATATTTGCTCCAACCATGTATCAAGACATGCAAAAGTTTGAGGACTTCAACTTCGTCACTCGAGTGCAGCCTAGCGATGTCATTGGCGATATGTTCTTAGGTGGTATTGGCTTTGCTCGCGAAGAAGATAATGACGTGAAGTGGTTCGTATCTGGAGGATGGACCCGCGCCGATGGTAATGGCAATGCAGGTATGTTTGGCGGCATGCTAACTGATGCTGTTTTTGAAGCTCAATTAAATGCAGATTCTAGTGAAATTATCATGATGCCTTCAGCCGCTGAAGAAAATGATGCCAAAGACGGCTACGGAATTTATGTCGGCGTACAAATCCCAGCACCTTACGGTAAAGTTGGCCTTGAATATAACTATGGTTCTGAATATTGGACTCCTTTCACCCAAGCTCAAGATGACCCTATTGGCAGCAAACTGGCTACCAGAGGACATGTGGCTGAAGCCTATTACATGTTTGATATCAATCCGAGAATGTTTATTAAACTCGCAGGGCTCTATTACGACTTTGAATATACAGGCAGCGGCACGCCTGTTGGCAAACCACAAAAAGTGGATGATGTTGTTGCAGGCACAGCCTACTCAATGCTGCCAGTCGTCGATACCGCTTACGACGTTAATGCATCTCTTACTATTAATTTCTAATGCTAATAACTTCCCTCAGCGATCGCTGAGGGTTGGAGTCCTATATGAAAACACTCTTAATCAGCTTAATTTCAGGTGGATTATGTTGCTTTAGCTTATTTGCCAGTGCAGCTAATCCACATAAAGACTATATAGAAGGGCCTTTTACTCAAGGCAGTGAAGTCACAAGTCAATGTATCGAATGTCATGAAGATCATGCTAAAGACGTGATGAAATCTTCTCATTGGACATGGGAGCTTGAGCAACAACTGCCAGGGCGCACCGTCAAACGTGGCAAAAAAAATGCCATTAATAACTTTTGTATCGCCGTCTCAGGCAATGAGCCTCGATGTACTAGTTGTCATGCTGGTTACGGCTGGAAAGATGACAGCTTTGATTTCAATGACATGACCAAAGTAGACTGTTTAATTTGTCACGACACAACAGGTACTTATGTTAAAGATCCTGCAGGTGCAGGCGAAGTGCTCGCCAAAGTTAATCTTGAACGAGTGGCCCAAAATGTCGGTGCCCCAGTTCGAGATAATTGCGGTAGTTGTCACTTCTATGGCGGCGGTGGCGATGGGGTTAAACATGGCGATTTAGACTCTTCTATGTCTTACCCTGATAAAGTCACTGATGTGCATATGGATACTGATGGAAATGACTTCCAATGCCAAACTTGTCATACAACTGAGAGTCATCAAATCACAGGTAATGCCATGGGAGTATCACCAGGAGGCATAAGTGATATTGGTTGTGAAAATTGCCATGAAGCCGCTCCACATGACAATAAACGACTCAATAGCCATACCAGCAGCATCGCATGTCAAACCTGTCATATTCCTGAATTTGCTAAAAATGAACCCACTAAAATGAGCTGGGATTGGTCAACGGCAGGACAAGATATTGAGCAAACCAAAGATGAGTTCGGCAAACATACCTACATGAAAAAGAAAGGTAACTTTGTTTGGGCTAAAAATGTTCAACCTCAATATGCTTGGTATAACGGTAAGGCTGATGCCTATATGGCTGGCGATAAAATGGATCCAAAAGTGGTCACTAAATTGACTTACCCTCTCGGTGATATCAATGATAAAAAAGCCAAGATATATCCATTTAAAGTGCATACTGGTAAGCAAATTTATGACAGCAAACAAAACATTTTCATCACAGCTAAGGTCTTTGGTAAAGGCGGTTATTGGAAAACATTTGATTGGAATAAAGCCGCTAAACTTGGCATGCAGGCCAATCAAGCGATGCTAGATAAAGGCATAAAATACAGTGGCGAATATGGTTTTGCTGAGACTGAAATGTGGTGGCGTATCAATCATATGGTTGCCCCAACAGAGCAGGCTTTAAACTGTAATGATTGTCACAATAAAGGCACTCGTATGAATTGGAAAGCATTAGGCTATGAAGGCGATCCAATGAAAAATAAGTCGATAAAGAAACATGCAACAACAGACTAACCAGCCCGATTTGAGATAAAAGAAGGTATAAACTTGAAAACTGCCCAATGCAAAGAGGGCAGTTTTTTATATCAAAGCTATAAGTATTTGCCTTTCTCTTCTATCTATATCGCTATAAAAAATGTTCAAACAAGCAAAATGGATGATAACCCGCCCCCTCTAATCCCCCGTTTTGTTTTGTAGCTAAAACGAGCATTAATGATTGAATTAATAACCTTTAGCATTTAACTTAGATGTAATTCACCCAAAGTGAACTACGCTTTATGGATAACAATCAGTGTTTAAAAGGAAGTTGAATAAATGCGGGAAAACTTCAGTTTACTTTCCAAAAATAAAGCCTTTCCAGAGCTTTTTTTATCGTCGACATTTATTAATTTATTGTCGCTTGCCTTGCCTTTTACCATGCTGCAAATTTATGACCGAATTTTACCTAACCAAGGTTATGGAACTGCAACTATTTTAGTATCTGGTGTCGCCATCGCTATTTTGCTTGAATTGCTGCTTAGGTATGGCAGAAGCTGGATCCTTGCAGCATCTGCAGCCAACTTCGAATTAAACACTACCAAAGATGTGGTCAATAAATTAATGCTAGCTGATTACCACCATGTCGAAGCAATGGGGACAGGTAAAATAGCCAATGGATTGGCCAGCATTGCGAATATGAGAGAACTCTATTCAGGACAAGCCATTGTAGCTTTGATGGACTTTCCTTTTGTACTGATTTTTCTTGCTTTAGTGGCCTATATTGGTGGTCCACTGGTGTTTATTCCAATTGCAGTATGGTTAGTTGTCGGCGCATTAGTCTATTTTATTGGGAAAAAACTTGCAGTTGCGACTCATGCACTGGCACTGTCTGATGCCGAGCGAACTAGAATGCTGATACTGGTTTTATCTGGTTTAACAACCGCGAAAGCCTTATCACTTGAAGATCGTTTATCGGGCATTTATAACAATATCAATTACCAGCGTCTTGATAAGCAGCAGCAAGTCGATTGGCTATCGGCAAAATTACAAGAAGTGATTCAAGGGGCATCCCAAGGTACGACTCTCATTTTAGTCATGCTGGGTTGTCTCGAAGTATTAAATGGCTCACTAACAACAGGTGGACTTGCCGCTTGTTCAATTTTGGCAGGCCGCGCCGTTGCACCATTAAGTGCAATTATCAGCCTGCGTTCAAGATTAGTCAGCGCTAAAACTGCAATGTCCCATGTTAACGACCTTACCCAAGTTCCAGCTGAGTCGTTTAAAGCCACAAAGGTTTATCACCAAAAGCTCCCTTTAGGCCCAATTACATTTGAGAATGTCACTAGTAATAATCTTGGCACAACCATCAATAATTTCACTCAATCCATCCAACCCAATAGCTTAGTCAATTTACAGTCTAATCCTTTAAGCCACGCAAGCCATGTGCTCAGCATTATTGCAGGGTTCCAGAAAGTATCTTCAGGCCAAGTCTGCATTGATGATATTGCAATTGAAGAACACGATGGCAAGGAATTCAGACAATCAATAACCTATGTTGCCCCCTGGCCTACACTCTTTGCCGGCAGCTTATTAGAAAACATGACCATGTTTAGAGCTGAATACGAACCTCAAGCAATGGCTATTGCCGATGCATTAGGGCTGACCAGTAAAATTGCCGAACTCCCCAATGGTTATCAAACCCTGGTCGGTGACAGTGATAGTCAAATGCTCAATAAGGGGGCAATCAAAATCATTGCGATTGTTCGGGCTGTTGTGCAATCACCTTCAATATTATTGCTAGACGAACCTATGATATCGCTAGATGCTGATGCCCAAAGTCGATTACTTAATTTGCTCGAAAAACTAAAACAGCAAATGACCATTATCACTGCATCTCACTTCCTCGAACTGGCAAATATTAGTGATAGTAATATTGAAATCATGGGCCATGCACACAATGCCCCCGACACAAAAAATGAACTTAAATCGAATCAAGAGGTGAACTCATGAGCACTTCTGATGTAGAACTTAAACCACTTATTGTTGAGCTGTTTAAGCAATTAGGTCTTTATACTCAGGCCAGTAATATTTCCAGCGATAACAATACCATTCAACTTAATACCCTTGGGTTATCACGCTTACTTAAAAAGCATCAAATTGATTTCACTGTCACCAATAATTCAGCCAAGCATCTTCATCTCTCGATTCACCCATTCTTGGTCATTCCACAAGATAAGGCTGGCTTTATTGTTAGAAGACAAGCGAACGTTTTCGAGAAATTTCAAGATAACCAATGGCAGCGATTCGATCTAACGCAAATAGATGACTCTGCATATATATTCTTAATCGAGTCATTGCCGACAACGAAGAAAAATGTTCAAGCTTTCGCAGCACATATGAGTAAGCGAACGAAGTGGTATCGTCCTGTATTTTGGTTAAGTTTATTGGCAAGTTTAACTGGATTAGCCGTACCTCTTTTCACAATGGCAGTATATGACCGTGTTATTGGAGGGCAAACTCCTGCCATTTTACCCAGTATTGCCTTGGGTGGATTATTAGCCGTAGGCATACTCGTTAGTACTCGACTTGCTCGCGCACAAATATTAGCAACCACCAGTAATCGATTTGCCAGAGACCTATCAGAAATTACCTTTTATCGACTACTGCATATGCCGCTCATGGTGTTATCTAGAGTGGGTATATCCAACCATATTGCCCGCATGCGAAATGCGGAAAAAGTCAGAATGCTGTTATCAGGCCCGGGTGGTGGTGGATTGGTCGACCTACCTTTCACCCTCATTGCGTTATTCGCCATTATGTTTTTAAGTGGCTGGTTAGTGTTAGTGCCAATTGGCATGTTGATTCTGTATTACTTGGTCATGAAAGTATTGAGCCGTTATGTGCAAGCAGCATCACCCACCATCAGTGGCGAGTATCAAAATGCCATGAGTGAATTATCAAAAAATTTACTGCAACTAAAAGCCGCGGGCGACACTGAAGCTTGGCAAACAAAATTCATTCGCCAAAGCCAAGAAAACAGTCGCCAAAACTTCCTTTATGCAAAACGCAATGGTCTTAATGCCGCTGTGGCTCACTCTTTGAGTCTATTTACTGCGTTGATAACCGTTTTTACAGGTATCTTTTTAGTGTTAGATCAAACAATATCGCCAGGTGCACTAATTGCTTGCGTGATGATGATTTGGCGCATTACTGGTCCTGCACAATTAGCGTTTTCATCTAAGCAAAAGTTCACCATGATGGACATTGCTGTGAAACAGTTTGATCGTTTCATGCAAGCAAGCACTGAACAGTCAGAGTTAAGACTAGATACGCCCGATAATGCCAAGGCTCCTTCGATAGCGTTTCAGCATCTCACTTTGCGCTATAAAGCTGAGGGGGAGGCAGCATTATCAGGTGTGACATTTGATGTTGAACCGGGCGAACTGGTTGCGATTATTGGCCCCAATGCCTGTGGTAAATCAACACTATTACTCAGCGCGCTTGGCGTACTTGAAGCCCAAGCAGGCTTTGTGACCTTAAATGGCAAGAACCTAAAACAGTACGATACTGAGCAGTTTCGTCACTGGGCAGCTTACAGCCCATCACAACCTGACATATTCCCGGGTTCATTAGCCGAAAATATCAGAATTGCTAAACCCGGCGCTAGCGATGAACAAATCATTGCAGCGCTGGTCAATGCTGGCGGCGAAAGCTTTTTTAAAAGTATCAATAATGACTTAACCGTCGACTTATTGGGCGAGAATAATGCCATGCTCTCAGCCATTGAAGGCAGTTATATCAATTTAGCCAGAGCCTTCATAAAGCAATCGCCATTCATATTATTAGATGAACCCTTGCCTCACCGTAACCCTGCGTCTAAGGCTAAATTGATTGAAACCTTACTAAACCTCAAAGGTAAATCCACCGTATTGTTTACTAGTCACGATCAAGATTTAATTAAACATGCTGATAAAGTCGTCATTCTAGATAAAGGCGCTGTTGTATACGCTGGGCCTATTCCAGATAAAGCTTCTGAATCTCCCCAAGCTTCAACAACATCACCTTCAGACCAAGCCATGCAGGAGTCTCCAACTAATGGATAATCGTCAACTAGCTAACAGAGTGTGGCCTGAACATGAATTTGCAGAGGCCATTGAAGCACCAGCAGAACGAAAAATGATTCGCAATGTCATTTTAATCATCACTGGATCAATTTTATGTATGCTGATTTGGTCTGTTTTTACTGATGTAGAAGAAATATCAAAGTCTAAAGGACAAGTCGTGCCATTAGGTCATCGACAAGTGATCCAAAGCCGTGCAGGTGGCACCATTGCGTCAGTAGTGGTAGAAGAAGGTGATGTGGTTAAAAAAGGCGATATTTTAGCAAGCTTTGTGTCTATCGACAGCTTATCAGCTGAAGAAGAGTTAACCAGTAAACGTGCCAACCTTATCATGCGAATCGAGCGTTATGACGCCTTTGCTGAACAAAGAGAGGCTGACTTTAGCGAATTTGCCATCGAGTACCCTGAGCTACTCCGACTTCATACTTCCGCTTTAAGACGAATGAATGAAGAGCGTATAGCAATGGAACAATTATCAGAATCCGATATAGCCAAAACCCAAGCAGAACTTGATGGTCTCAAAGCAGAAATCCCGCCACTGAGCGATCAAATACAAACTGCTGAACAAACCCTGAAAATGATGCTGTCAGTCACAGCAGAACAAGCGGTCTCTAAGTTACGCATTTTAGAGTCTCAACAAAAACTTGATTCCTACATGCGTGAACTCAAATCAATGGAAAGTAAGCAGCAAGTGCTGTCTAAAAACCTCATCAATTTAGAGCGACAGCTTAAGCAAAAACAGGCATCGCTATTTAAAGAAGTCGGCGAGAGACGTACTGATACCCAGGCAGAATTGCTCGGAGTGGTCGCAAGGCTTAAATCTTCTGACTCTTTAGTCTCCCAAAATACTGTCACCGCCCCAGTTGATGGCATTATTCAATCCATTCCAACAAGTTCAACTGGCAGTGTCATTCAACCGGGAGGTACTGTGGCTGTTATTGTGCCTATGACAAAAACAGGTCTAATGGAAATTAAACTATCACCCCGAGACATAGGCTTTGTTCACGTTGGACAAAGTGCACGAATTAAAATTGATGCATTTGATTACAGCCGTTATGGCGCACTTGACGGTGTAGTAAAGCGTATTTCACCCAGTACTGACTCCGATGAAAAAGGCGGCGTATTCTACAAGGTGCAACTATCCATAGATAAGCCTTATTTCTTAGATAACCCCAGCCAGTTTGAACTCATACCAGGCATGACAGGTGAAGCTGATATTGTCACGGGTGAGAAGAGTGTTTTCCAATACCTATGGAAACCCGTATTTACCAATATTAACGAAGCATTTGGCGAAAGATAGGAGTCCCAGCATGAGTAAGGACAAACACAATAACAACGAGTCAAATGTCAAAATAACTGCACAAGAAAGTGAACAAAAAAAGCGCGATAACAAAGCGAAGACAGCAGTTAAAAAAATCACTGCTGAAGCGGAAAAAATAAAAGCCAAAGAAGCCAGAGATGCGACAAAAATTTCAGGCTCACTCAATCAAGACTTAGTGGCAGATAAATCGTCCTCTACCTTATTAGCGAATCAAGCAGAAGCACCAACTACTCAAACTGAAAGTGCTAAAACTGCACAACTACAAGGCTCAGAACTCGCAGCTACGACTGAAAATGATTCGGATAGCACAGGCAAACAAGCGCAGAGCCACGAACCAAGTTCACAAGTCGATACCACATTAGAAACCGCTGCAACAAAGCCACCTTCCCCTATCAAAGAAAGCGGCTCTACAGAGACCACTGGAATAACTTCAAATAGTCTTTTTCAAGGCGGCCACACTCAAACACAAGATATTAGCCAATTTAGAACGCCACAAATAAGTTTAGCAAATCACCATACTACGCCATCATTTTTAATCAGCTCGGTAGACCATCAAATATCAACGATGACAGCTACTGGCACTGGCAATGGCACTGGCACTGGCACTGGCACTGGCACTGGCACTGGCACTGGCACTGGCACTGGCACTGGCACTGGCACTGGCACTGGCACTGGCACTGGCACTGGCACTGGCACTGGCACTGGCACTGGCACT
>NZ_BPEV01000007.1 GCF_019654955.1 Shewanella sp. KT0246
AGATAATTGCTTGAAATTATTTGAGTTAAACTCAAACCAAGCCTATCTAAACATTTGATATTGTTAATAAAGGATTTTTAGATGGGTTTTAAGTTAACGGTAAAGTGGCAAGCAGATCATTTTGAGCATACTGCGCCAGAGTTTAACCGAGATCATCAAATAGAGTTTGGTACCGGCCAAGTAATTAATGCTTCTTCTGCCCCAGAGTTCAAAGGCAACGAGGCAAAGGTGAATCCAGAAGAGAGTTTATTAGCAGCACTATCTTCATGTCATATGTTAACGTTTTTAGCGATAGCACATTTAAAGCGGCTAACCGTCACCAGTTATACTGACAATGCTGTAGCCGAATTAGGCAAGAATGAATCCGGCAAACTCGCCGTCACTAAAATGAGCTTAAACCCACAAGTGATATTTGCCGATGGCGTGGAAGTTAGCCAAGAAGTCCTTCAAAAAATACACGATAAAGCCCATGCAAATTGTTTTATCGCAAATAGCATCAACTCTGAAGTAGAGATTAATCTTTAATTCTAAACAGATACGCTATTGAGCGATTAAATAACACTAAAAAAGCCACTCAATGAGTGGCTTTTTTGTCTCTAATTTTACCGTCTTGAATTAGAACGCAATAAATAATTAACCTACTGCTGAGGATTATGATGGCTCAAGTCAGCAAACATTTTATTGTGCTCATTTTTAATCATAGCCCACATCACTAAGCCGAAAATAAACCCTGCTGGTGGATAGATCATTAATGCTTGAGTAAAAGAGTTTATAAGTTGAGTATTCATAACAAAATGATCGATAAGATAGATAAAAAAGGCGGTAGAAATCCCCCACCCCAAAACGCCATGTACTATGACAAATCGCCACTTTCCAGCATTAATTAATGTCTCAAGTTTTGCTTGTTTTGTATAACTGAAGTCACTCATATCACTCACATCCATCCTTAGATCTGATTTAAAAACTATTCACTCATTTGGCTTACCTGCCATAATTAGCATTTAAACTACCTAATAAACAAACACCTGTCGATTACTTTTTGTACACAAAATAATCAAGTTTAGATAAAAAGCCGCTAACGCGATTACTCGATAGCGGCTTTAAAACTCAAGCGGAGATTATAATTAGTTCGGCAAAATATCCGCTGCAGCCCCACTTGTTGGGATCGGTTGTGCCTTTAAGGGTAAAATAGGCGTTTGAATCATTTCATCTTTAAGGTAACTAATCGCTTTATTAAGCTGAGCATCCACACCGTTAAACGTGGCATGAGGTAAGTTATCAATCTCAATATCAGGTGTTACGCCAAAACCTTCGATAATCCAACGGCCATCCATTGCATACTGAGGAAATTCAGCCACCCGTGCCATCCCTTTATCGGTGAGGCGGTTTCGACCTGTTAACCACACTCCTGCACCCGCAGTTTGCTTACCAATAACTGGCGCAATTCCAAGTGCTTTTATGCCTGCAGAAAAGGTTTCGCCATCTGAATATGTCATTTGGTCGGCTAACACCACTAAGTGACCTCTAAAGGTTTGCTGCATATTGGCATTGGCTGAGCCAGTTGTTGGTTGCCAAAATGCCCAAGCGCGGCGCAGTAGCTTTTCAATAATCCAGCTATCAATATTACCACCTCGGTTACGGCGAACATCAATGATCAAACCCGCTTTGTCATAATTGGTATAGAACTCACGTGCAAAGCTTTCTATATCGCCAGAACCCATTGCATACAGGTGTAAGTAACCCATTTCTCCGTTGCTGGCCTCAGCAACTTTATTGGCATTATTATTCACCCAGTCTAAATAACGTAATTTGGCATCCGTTGCGTTTTCGTGCGGAACCACAATCGTGCTATGACTGTTTTTGCCACGTTTGATATCAAGTAACACCTGCTTTTTAGCTTGATTTCTAAGACCTTGAGTCACTTCTGCAATATTTGTCACCGGCTTGCCGTTAATGGCTAGAATAATATCGCCTACCTTTGCATCCACTTCAATCCGCGCTAATGGCGACGCTTGACTTGGAAGTTCTGGATCGTTTTGATAAATATGACTAATCACAATCCCTTTTGAAGTTTGTGATAACCTAGCGCCTAAACTTGCCCCAGCAGCAGTGTCATTTTTAGCAATATCGCCTCCTCTAACCTGCGAATGGAGCGCATCTAGCTCACCCATCATTTGCTTGAATATGTCATTCAGTTCATTTCTATCAGTCAGCCTTGCGAGTAAAGGCTGGTACTTTTTCTTAATTTCAGCCCAGTTCTTACCCCGCATATTTTTGTCGTAAAATGAATCACGATGCATTAACCAGGCATCTTCAAATATCTGTTGCCACTCTTGCATTGGCGAAATCGCTAATTGCCATTGTGCGGTATCGACTTTGGTATTTTTAAGCTCCGCTGGCAGTTTATCGCCAACTGCAACAATATGAAGTTCGCTAGGATTTGACTGTTTAGTAATGAGTAGTTTTTCGCCATCTGCTGACACCTTGTAAGCAGCTATATCAGCGCCAAACTCGTTCAACTCAGGAGATAAATGATCAAACTTAACCAATTTCAAACTGGTTTTATTGGCCTGAGTATCCAGTAAATAGAATTTATCTTTTAGCACGGTTAATTGATCATAATTACCTGATGCAATTGGAACTTGCCAAAGTCTCTGATTAATCCCTTGCCAATCAATTCTAATTTTTTTAGTGGCAAAATCTGTGTCATCAGATTGTTCAGCCAATTGACTTACATTAAGCTCTGTTGGTTTCACAAATGGAAAAACCGCTTTTTCCTTAAGCGCAATAGCAAAAACTTGAGTCCTTTTATCGAATATCGGCCCCATATTTCTGTCTCCCCAAGGAGAACCTGGCGTGGCATCAAAATGACGATTTGATAAAAAATACAGCCATTGGCCATCAGGGCTAAAGCTTGGTGAGAAAGATTCATACTTGTCACTGGTGAGGGATTTTGACTTCTCTTCTGACAAAGAATACAGCACGATTTGCGGGCGCTGCTTACCGACCTCAGCTTTAGTGACTGCGATGAATTGACTGTTAGCAGACCAGACGATATTAGGGTATTCGCCAAGTCCTTCACCATTAGTGATAATCTTTTGGTTTTTGCCTTTCTTTAAATCTAATAGCCACACATTGCCATCATAATCATCATGGGCGATATAACGCCCATCAGGAGATAAATGTAAGCTGGTGCGTAAACTAGTGCCATCTTTGGTTAATTGTTTAGCCCCTTCGGTTCCATCGGCTGGAAACTGCCATATTTCTTGATGGCCAGAAGCATCACTGATGCCATATACCCATTTTTCATCAATGCTTAAAATACCATCTCGGATACGCGACTCTGCAGGACTTTGGATCTGGACTAAACGTCGACCATCATGGCTTGCTATCGCCACATGGCTTCGAGCTGTAATGACCGCCTTGTCACCTGTAGCAGCAAACTCTACTGACGTTGCGTATTCCATTGGGTCGTTAACCCAGTGTTCACGTCGATGAGGGAAATCAGATGTCAGATTAATATCGAGAGTTGACGAATCAGCCGCTGCAATATCAAACACTTTTAAATCTGCGCCATGCTGAAAAATAACGCGGCCTTGATTTAACGTCGCATCGCGAACTTGCCACTCGTCAAACTGGGTGTGTTGCTTGATGTCAGTCCCATTAAGTTGCATCGACCAAATATTATCATTACCTGATTGGTCACTGACAAAGTACAACCTATCTTGCCAAAGCATGGGCTGTCTTACTGAACCTTCGTGAGATGTCGTTAACTTTTGCGCTTCATTATTACTACCAAGTTCAAAACGCCAAATTTCACCTAAAGCGCCACCGCGATAAACCTTGGCGTTATCGCCACTGGCTTGCAGACCAAATTGGGTAAAATAGACATATCTACCTTGCTCATCAATCGTGCCTTCGATGGCATCAGCTAAGGGTAAATTGGTGATGACTAACGAGGTTGGGTTTACGGTTTTAAGCACCCAGTAGTTTGCAGGGCCATGGGCATTGTCGGTTGAATAAAGGACTTCACCTGATGCCGTCCAACCTTGAAGACGGACTCGACTATTTTCAAAACTTACCCGTTTGGCAACGCCACCGTCTATTGGCATAACATAAACTTCTGTCGCGCCTTCGTAATTAGCAGTATACGCTATCCATTGACCATCTTTAGATATCGCAGCATCTAACTCTTCCGCCGCTTGTGTGGTAATACGCTTGGCATTGGTTTGATTTAACTGGCTGGCCCATAGGTCACCTTCGGCAGTAAATACCACAGTTTGATCATGTAATGCAGGCGCGCGGTAATAACCTTGATTATCGATATTCTGCGCAAAAGCTGATGTACTACTCAAGCCTAATGCCAATAAACAAGCAGTAACAGAGTGACGAAGTTTCATAGCCAGAAAAGTCCTTGTAAATATTATTATTTTCAAGGACTCAAATTAGCAAATTAATTGCAACTTAGCAGTATCAATTGCTCTTTAAAGGCCAATTTAATGACAAGAAATTGTAACTAAATGAGCGTTAGAATACCTAAAAGCCCTTTCTCTATAAAAAGGGCTCTCTAATTTTAGAAGCCGTTAACATCATTAGACAAAAACAAGCATTACTGAGTGGTTAATAGCTGCTTTAACTCAGCATATTGTTTATGTTGTGGGTGCGTTGGATTAACAATATCAGGAAAACGCTGCTCGATAGTGAGCATATAGCGCTCTGCCTCTACATAGTCTTTGTTTTTTACCAATTCATTAAGCCTACCTATCGCCTTAGTTGCTGAGTCATTTTGCATAACTGGGGCTGTCAAAGACTGTTGTTCTTTCGATGCAAACTCTTCAATAACTTGTAATTCGGCTTGGTTCATTTCAATACCAGCACGCTCGTTATTAATCGCATTATCGTTAGGTATTTGCATATCAAATGCTTGTACTTTTGCCTGAGTTTGATCTTTAGTTTGTGCTTGTGAAGCAAGTTGTTGAGCCGATTTAGGTTGGGTACTGTTAGTGAGCGTTTGCTCCTGCTTAATAACGTCAACTGTGTTGCTTGGCTCATTAGTAGATTGATTACTACTCTGAATACTTGGTTGAATATCTAGCTGTGCACTTGACTGAGTGCTTGGCTGTTCATTAGAAAGCGGCCCACTGCGCATCATTGCAGGTGTTGGGGTAGGTACAGCAGTGTCTGCCATGACTGGCACACTATCATCAAGTTCAGTTTTAGCATGTTGGCTAAAATCAGGGTTAAGTAACATAACAGATACGATTAGCATCACAGACGCTGCGCTTGATAAAGGTAAGCGATGCTTTTTCCAAAAGCTTATGGGCACAACATTGGTATGTAATTGCTCGGTTTTATCCCCGCCAGCACCTTTAACGGCTTTGGCTTGCAATAAAATCGCCGCATCTATCGCAGCTGATGGTCTTTCAAGATCTTGCTGCTGATATAAAGCTTTAATGTCTTGTTGCAATGCATTAAATGCTTCGTCGGTCATGTTGACAGCATCTGTTTGCGCCCCAGACTGAGGCTTATCATTATCACTCATGAGTCACCCCTTGCCATTTGGTTGCAACACATTGCTTAATGCTTTGATAAGCATAACGAATACGGCTTTTTGTGGCTTCTAATGTCACATCAGCAATATCACTGATGGCAGCAGCTGTAAGTCCTAATTCAATATTGAGTAGAAAAGCTTCTTTTTGCACTGCAGGCAAATTGGCAATACATGATTTAAGTAACTTGGCTTTTTGCACATCTTCGAGTTGTTCATCTGGGCGACCGTGTGCGTGTTCATTTGTGATATTGGCATCAAAATTATCCATACCCTCATCTCCCAACTCTTCGACTTTATCTAAAGGCTTTACAGCTCTAACATGGTCTATGAGTAGGTTATGGGCGATGCGATATAACCAAGTGGTGAATTTGGCTGTCACTTGATAATTGCCAGCAGCGTTAATCACTTTGCCCCATGTATCTTGATATAAGTCTTCAGCAAGCGGATGATTACTTAATTGGCGCACAAAATAGCGATACAAGGGACCTTTATGTTTGCTGTATAACAACTCAAAAGCACTTGTATCACCTTGTTGATAGTTCAACATTAATTGCTCATCTGACATGCTTGAAGCTGTCATCGCATTGTTACTTAACTCTGTCTCAGTCACTCAGGCTACCTTGGGTTAAACACTCGTTTATGTGCTGTTTTAATTGCATTAAACCAGTGTGCCCAGCGCAGGTGTTATTGTCTACTAAATATGTTTATTTACCGGTTTAGGTTGAGGAATTGGCACAACAGGTACGATTAATTGCTGTTTACCTTCAGGAAGTTGGCCAATCGGTTTGGTTTTTATTGGCTGCGGCATTGGATAAGGCTCTTGCTTGTGCACTGGTGTTCCAGTTCTTTGACCTGAAGCATCATTTGCTTTAGTTGCTGCAATAACTGCCGCTGATTTAGCCAGTGCAATAAATTCTGAACGCATCGCGTCAAGGCTCCCTTCGGTTGCTTCGATGGCAATCTCAATTAATTTGTTGTAATTAAAGTCATGGACATAATTATTCTGATTAATCAGTTGTCCCAAACCTGCAACAGCGGCTGCGAACTTAAAATCATCACTCGATTGCTCAAAAAACTTTTGTTGCTGACCTATATCAATCGGATATTGATAAATAAATTGCTGTTCTGAGCTTGAACGCCCATCAGATAACGAAATAACTGCAAGATCTTTGGCACTGTATCTGGCATGTATTGAGTTGTTGGCTGGCTGAACGTTTTTAGTTGTTGCATATTCAGCTTTTTCATTAAATCTGAGCTCATATAAAGCAATATATTGACGCGAATTACCGACAGTGACTTGTCTTTTACGTGACGAAGTTTGATAAGCATTTTCAAACCCAATTAAGCGGTACTCTGACACCAATCGTGGGTTAAACTTAACTTTAGCTCGCAACCAATTAAAACCAAGTGCCGCTTTGTCACTTGCATCTTTTGTAAGCTCAACATTCACTAACAGTATTTGAGTACCTTGATTGTAAGGTGATGGAGCAAGTTCTGTCGCAATGGCATAGTTAGTTGAAACCGCTGCAGTATTATAAAACTGATAATCAAAGCGATTGAGTAATTGATGGCTATTAATGCTATTACGTTGTGGTAAATCATCATGACTCACGGCTTGCTGCAACGCATTATAATCGGCTTGACTCGATACAAAGCTGAATTGCGAGACAGGCGTTTCTCCAGTCACCATATTCCCGCCATGACCACTGATGACAAGATCCCCTTGGTAATAACCAGGTTTTACCGGTGGATAAAGTGGTTTTTTCGGAAAAGACAATGGCTCAGGAGGAATGGCTTGCACACGTTTTGCTCCTTCAGTAGCAGGAACTGTTTGGGTTTCAAGTTGGCTTTGTTCAAAGGAGTCAATGTCTGCAGCGTTAACAAATGTGCAAGCCCCAATAACTAGGGTAAATAACCCGAGATAAAGTGGATGTTGAATTCCATTTTTAGTTTGCTTTGTCATGTTTAACCTCATTACCAAGTCGTTGATTGATATCAACCTTATTAGTAATAACGTAAACAGAGCCCAAAAGGGTTATTTATTTTCGAAATGTTTCACCTAGGGCAATTTAACTCACCCATTGCAGTTAAGCATGAATCCATACACTGTTAGCTTAACTCTATACCCCATATTGAAGTTGTACGTATTATCTCAAGTTAAACAGTGTTTCTAACTCAGGTATTAAAATGGATTTTTCTGCTTCACCGAAGAAATCATCATGCATCCGAATAAACGCTTCTTGAAAGCTTTGTTGACTCATCACATGGTCTATTTCAGCAATAACTTTGTCACCTTTAGCTCCTTTTGAGCAAGCAATATAACCATAAATAGCCTGTTCAACATGACGAATGGGAATTGAAACATAATCAAGAGTCTTGTCGTTGTCCCGCAAGTAAGCATCAACGACTTCGCTATATTCAATAATTCCTAAAACCCGTTGTGCATTTAACATTTCAATGAGTTTGCTTGAAGAACTTACACCACCTCGGACATAAAACTCATGGGGATTTTTCGCGATTTGGTTGTCGATATATTCACCATAAGCCCTGTCTTTCACTACACCTATTTCTCCTTGGGTATTTTCAGGTAATTGGGCTAAATCCAACTGATTAGCAAAAATATGCTGGTTTTTAGTCAATACAATCAAACGTAATGGTGGATAAATGCTGATGGGATAACGGGAAAAGGTCGCTACATCGAGTCGCGCAGGTGTTTTTATTTTATTGAACATGCAACTATTTTGTTGTTTAGACAATTCTAACCAACCACGGGTCATACTCACTTGCTGTTGCTCAAATGTCAGCTGATTATCGCTAAACTCCGTTAATAGCGAAATTGCTTCCATCTCCTCATTACCGGAAATAGACACAATATTTTCATCAACCTCAGTCAACATAACCGCACGCACTTCGGCATAAGCAGGTTGATTTAACAAAATAAAAATAATTGAAATGTAAAAAACTAGTCCCTTAGTCTTTAACCTTTGGAATGACATAGATTGCCTCCGAGTTTAAAGCCTATGCACCTAACATTAGAGGAGACTTTTAGCATTCGCAATCAGAAACTGAGTTTCAGCCGCACAAAACACTGAAAAGCAGCCAAAATAAAGCCAACATGATATTATCTAGCCCCTTTTTTATAGCGGGGTATTTCCCTGATATAAACCCTGTACCCTACACAGGGAAGAAGTATAAATAACCTAATAATATAAGTGTGTTAAGGAGTTATCATGCAAGCCCTTGTTGCCGTAGTAATGGGATCTAAGAGTGATTGGCCGACCATGGAAGCCGCCGCAGAAATTATGGACAAGCTTCAGGTGCCGTATCATGTTGAAGTTGTCTCAGCACATCGCACTCCTGACAAACTAATGGACTTTGCTAGCACAGCAGCAAATAAAGGCTATAAAGTCATTATCGGTGGCGCTGGTGGCGCAGCACATTTACCGGGTATGATCGCATCAAAAACCCGCTTACCAGTACTAGGTGTTCCAGTTCAAAGTAAGGCCCTTTCAGGTATGGATAGTCTACTTTCAATTGTTCAAATGCCTAAAGGTATTGCCGTTGGAACATTAGCCATTGGCACCGCTGGCGCATTTAACGCAGGTTTATTAGCCAGCCAAATTTTGGCTGTGACAGATGCTGAACTTGCAAGTCGTTTGGATGCGTTCCGCGAAGATCAAACTAATACTATTCTTGAAAATCCAGATCCGAGGGAAGCTTAATGCCTCAGCAAGATCTTAAGCAATCCGCTAAACAGCATAATGTCTGGGTTTTAGGTGATGGCCAATTGGGGGCAATGCTTTCTCATGCAGGTCAACCTCTAGCAATTAATGTTCGTCCTGTTGATATCATGACCCCATCTGATGAGCGCTTACCACTCAAAGATACCGATGTGATTACAGCTGAGCGTGAGCAATGGCCAGAATCAAACTTGAGTTTACAACTCAGCGAGCACCCGCACTTTATTAATGGCCCTGTGTTTGGTCGCCTAGCTGATCGTTTTACTCAAAAAAGTTTATTAGATGAGTTATCTGTACCAACTTCTCCTTGGGAGTTAGTTGATGACAATACTCAAACTGGCGCCTTACATCAGCAATACGGTGATCGAGTATTACTAAAGCGCCGCACTGGTGGCTACGATGGTAAAGGCCAGCATTGGCTTAAGCAGGCTGAAGCAACAGAAATCCCTGCTGATTGGCGAAATGAAGCAATTGCAGAACAAGCGATTAACTTTGATGAAGAAGTCTCTATTGTTGGTGTCAGAACCAAAACTGGTGAATGTGTTTTTTACCCGCTAACGCTTAATTTACATCAAGATGGTATTTTAATGGCCTCTATTGCGCCATTAGCCCGTCTAGAACATCTACAAGCCCAAGCTGAAGCCATGCTTACTTGTGTAATGGATGAGCTTGAATATGTTGGTGTGATGGCGATGGAGTGCTTTAGAGTCGGTGAAGACTTATTGGTAAACGAGTTAGCACCACGGGTACATAACTCTGGTCATTGGACTCAATCAGGTTGTCACATTAACCAGTTTGAATTACACCTTCGTGCACTTTGTGGATTACCTATCCATAAGCCACAAGTTAACTTCCAGTGTGTGATGGTAAATTTAATCGGTGTCGATAAAGATGACCGCTGGTTAAGCCTGACTAACGCAGAGTTATTTTGGTACAACAAAGAAGTACGCGTCGGTCGTAAAGTCGGTCATTTAAACCTTTCTGCTCACAGTAAAGACATGGTCAATGACAGTATTGGTCAACTGCAACAATGGATGCCAACGCAATATCAAGCACCATTAGCGTGGATTTTAGAAGAGTTTAATGACTAACTCTCTTGATTATCATTACTGATTAATTATAAAAAAGGAGCCATCGGCTCCTTTTTTGATCATGTTAAATACAACAATCCTTCACACAAACGCCTAAGCAACAAGAAGCACTCCTAGATACATACCCTTGTCAGCACTTGCTCAAGATTTTCAGAACTGGCTTTTTGCTGCTGCGCTCTATCAGAAATCGCTTTTAGATTAAGTTGAACCTCATGGCTTAAGCGTGAGATTTCTATTGCACGATTATTGATACTGCCAGTTGATGTTTGCTGACCTTGAATACTATAGGTCATGTTACCTGCGACACTATCAAGCTGTTGGAATGCGATGCCGATATCTGTAAATGCTTGATTCACTCGCTGACATTGCTGCAAGCTTTCTTGGGTAACACGCTGGCTTTCACCAATCGCACTCACCGCATTACCTGCTTTAGCTTGTAATTCTAATACGATTGATTGGATTTCTACCGTAGACTCTTGAGTGCGGTGGGCAAGCGCACGTACTTCATCAGCAACTACCGCAAAACCTCGACCTTGTTCACCAGCTCGAGCGGCTTCAATAGCCGCATTCAGCGCTAACAAGTTTGTTTGCTCTGCAATACTTTTAATCACTTCAAGAACATTACCGATTTTCTGACTGTCGATATTCAGCAAGTCTAAATCAGACACCATACTCTCAATACCATCAGCAAAAGTCGTCATTGAACTTTGGTTATTTTGGGCATCAACAGTCCCTTGTTCTAGTCGCTCTTTAACCTGAACAGAAGTCGACTTTAACTCATCGGCATTGTTAGAAAGCTCATCAGCAGTGTGCACAATTTCAGACAGAGATGTCGTAATGTGTTCATTCTCATCTGTACTTTTATTCACTGAAGATTCTGCTGCCTCCATTTGTGATGCGAGCTCATAAGAGCCAGTTCGCACATTATTTGCGTCAGTGCGAATATTATCGATAACAGATTTTAAATCCTCAATAAAATCACTGAGGTTATTAGTAATAGCCGCAATTTGATCATCATTGCTGTCTTTTAATGGCTTATCTGGCGCAGTTTCAGTGCTTATCACTAGACTTAAATAATCGCCTAATTTATTCAATCTTTGCTGTATCTGTTGCTTAAACAGATACACACCGACGATGAGTTGAGCCACACCTAAGCTGATGAGCATACATACAATTTGAGTCTTTGATATTGGTTCTGGCAAAAATAGGGTTACAACAACAGCCAGCAGCACTAACGAAAGCAACGGTAAAAGTAACTTCGTCTGCAATTTATTATCATTATAATTTTGCATATAGAGTTCCGAGAATAATTTTATTATATGAACATAATCGTTCTTATTATTTGAGAGACATACAAATTCTTTGGTCAATTACCAAGCGAAAAGCATAATTAACACAATAGCTACATTTGTTATCGGAAGCAGCTGAGGAAAGTTTAGATTTATTGTGGGTTTAAGTTGAAATTATCACATAAAAAAGCCCCGATATGACGGGGCTGATTTAAAAGGTTAACTTACCCGAAGAATAAGCGCCATAGCCATGATGAATCTAAATCCTCTTTACAGGTTCGGTACTGAGCTGCATAGGTTTTAGAACGCGCATCTACGCGGTTTGCCACAGGAACTAACCAAGCTTTAGCTTTATAGGAGCCGCGTTTATACCCGCCCCAACCTTCGTGATAATTCAAATATTGATTTTTAGCATCCCATTTTGAAACGCCATTAATTTTATGGGTTTTATAAATGAACCAGCCCATAAAGTCCATCGCATCGTCAAAGTTACTTCGGCTCGACCAAGAGTTCCCCGTTTCACGCACGTAGTCGTCCCATGTCATGGTTTTGGCTTGCGCATATCCATAAGCATCACTTGCGCGCCCTGTAGGAATAAATCCTAAAAAGTACTCCATTGGCGGTGCAGCATTATGTTTAAAGGAGCTTTCTTGATACATCATAGCTAATGGGACATGCACTGGCACCCCCCATTTATCACGGGTATTTACCGCAGCTTTGTACCAAGAACGGTTCTCTTGGAATATAGAACATAAGTTATCAGGTTCTTTGGGTGGTGGCGTTGCACAACCTGCAAGTTGCAGAAGAATAACGGTGCTAAAAGCACGGAAAAACCACTTCATAAAAACCCTTATAAACAAATTAAATCAATTGAATGCATATTCAATATATTGGATCGATTTTCACATCTATAGAATGTAGATGCAATCGAGATTGGCATAAAATTAGCTTTTGCGCTTATTGATTAATAAGGCGACTCATCTAAGGGGGAAAATGACACTATTTTGTAAAAAGAGTAATAAATATATGAGGTAAACATCAACAGATGAATAATGCATTTGAAGGTTAGAAAAGAAAAGCTTACAAAAAGTTACTCCATTGGGTTAGCAAAGGCGCACTCATGAAACTCTTGTTTCCATACAACAGGCAGCCAGTAGTCAGTATTTAGACCGCTGTAAACTTTATCTTGTTTAAACTCTGCAGCTAAATGGTAACGCTGTTCACGTTCAACTTCCACCGTGATAGTTTTAGTTTGCCTTGCGGCTAGTTTAACCTTGAGATCAGCTGACTCAATTAATTCTGCAACAGTAAACTCATGACTACCAGCAGCTAATTTGTAATAAGGGCGAGAAATCACTGGTTTGCCATCAAGGTGGGTGACAACAACACGATATAAGCTGTCTGCTGTCGGCGGCGTAATATAACTCGCTACCGAGCCACAGGTAAACTCATCTTCGTTTGATGTTGCGCAGCTTTGCAGCAGCACAACGGTTGTTAAAGTTAGTGCAATCTTTACTGTTAAAAACGCAGCTTTGTTCATTGGTTTACGGCAGCAGGTTCAGCTAAATCAGCAAAATAATCCGCTAGAAACTCGTCAAAACTAACGGTAACTTGCGCTTCAACATCTTGCTGTTGCTGTAGTGATAGCTTGGCTTCGGCTTCATAACTAGCCGTCGCAGTTTCTGAAAGAGGATAATTTGCTAGGTATTGGTGGTATTGCTGAGATAACTGCTTCACCCACACACCATGATCAATACCTTGATTAACTACATCTTCAAGCACGCGACCCGATAACGTTTTACTTGGATCACTAATTGCTTCATGCCATTGCGTCAGTGCATCTTGATATTGGCTACCCTCACCATCAAGCAGTTTTGCAATACGGCTCATTGGTTCGAAAATATCATTAAGCCATTCACTTAATGCTACTTTTTCCCCATTACGGCTAAGCTCAAGACCAGGCTTACGACCTTCGGCAACAACCGCTTTAAGATTAGTTGCTATTTCAGCCTCAGCTAAATCATCCGTTTTTTCAGACGATAAGAGTAAGCAGTACAGCAAAAATAAATCGAGGAACTTAACCTGACTCGCATCAATGCCGATAGGGCTATATGGATTAACATCTAATGCACGCACTTCGATATATTCAACCCCAGCTCTTGCTAGCGCCTCAGATGGTTTTTCACCTGATTTAGCTACTCGTTTAGCACGGATAGGCGAGTAAAACTCATTTTCAATTTGCAGCACATTGCTATTAAGCTGACGATATTCGCCGTCAACTTTTACACCAATTTCAGCAAAACTTGCTGAAGGCATTCTAATAGCTTCCCCCACACCAGTTAAGTATTCAGGTAATGAATTGTAACTGATATTAAGTTGTTCTTGCTCTTTGTTGGTATAACCTAAATCACTCATACGAAGTGATGTTGCATATGGAAGGTATAAGGTACCTTTACCAGTTTTCTTAAAGTCAAAACCGACATCTTGGCCTTTCACAAACGAGCTACATAACGCAGGAGATGAGCCAAAGAAATACGGCAACACCCATACAAGGCGTCGATAATTACGGATCATGCCAAAGTAAGATTCTGAAATAAAATCTTGTCGAGATAAGCTTTTATCGCTGTTCTCATACAAGGTATCCCATAATTGTTCTGAAACCGAAAAATTAAAGTGCACACCTGCAATGATTTGCATTAGTGGACCGTATCGATGGGTTAAGCCTTTACGATATAGGGTTTTCATCTTGCCGTTATTTGAGCTGCCATAACGCGCAATTGGGATATCTTTTTCATCGCCGACATAACACGGCATACTGACAGGCCATAGCGACTGACCGTTCATGTTTTTTACACTGTAGGCGTGAGTTTTAGTCAGGCCTTCTAATAAGGTATCAATATTAGTATTTACAGGGGTTATGAACTCAAGCAATGACTCACTGTAATCAGTGGTAATACGAGAATGAGTTAATGCAGAGCCTAGCTTTTCTGGATGACCATCTTTTGCTAATTGACCAGAATCATCGATACGTAATGCTTCACGCTCAATGCCGCGTTGCATACCAAGTAAAGAATCACGGCCTTCGCCGTTAGAAAGAAGATTGATTATTTCATTGAATGAATTCAATTTGCTGTTCTCTTATTGTTGCTCGTATTCGTCGCACTCATTCGCGACATTCAAACTGCTAGACCCGATATTAAACGACATTATTTCTCAGATTGCATAAATAAATACAATTAATGAGCAAATTTACGTTTCATCACTTAACAAATATCTCTGAATAAAGGTCATTTAACATACGTCAAATAAAGAAAAAACGGTAACATTGATATTGTCACCGTTATTCATATGTCTTTATTGTATCAGACCCTATAAAGCCTATATAGGGTCGATAGTTTCAAATGCAATAGCTAAGCTTATTTAATCTCTTTAATAGGATAGCCTAATGCTTCTAGTTTTGGATAAATCGCTTTTTTATCACCCACAATTACCATGATCATTTCAGATAATTTAAGCTGTTCTGCCGCTAACTTATTTAACTCAGCCGCAGTTATATTTTCCACTATCTCAGCTTGCTGATCGGTAAAATCATCGGCCAATTGGTAGCGTTGGATAATACGCATAAAGCCAGCTTTTTGATAAGGCGTTTCATAATCTAGCGCCTTACCTTGAGAAATAGAACTGCGCATAAAGGCCAACTCTTTTTCCGTCATGCCTTCTTTCTGAAAGTGCTCTATTTCATTGACAAACTCAGTAACTGACTCAGCAGTAACATCACTTCTAACACTTGCAGATGCTTCAAAACGCCCGGTTAAATCATTACCATTAAACCCTGTACGTGCGCCATAGGTGTAGCCTTTATCTTCACGAAGGTTCAGATTTATGCGACTGTTAAACGCACCGCCCAATGGGTAATTCATTAAGAACGATTTGAAATATTCACCAGTTGCATCATATGGCAGAGCACGTTTACCAATTTTTATCACAGACTGAGCCGCATCAGGTTTATCAATGATATAAATGGTGCCACCAGCAAGTTCAGGCAGTGCAGGTAACGTCATTGAATCATTGGCTTTTCCTTGCCATTGTTCAAAAACAGATAACGACGGCATAATCTCTTTTTGGTTCAAATCTGACACCACGACCATTTGCGCATTACCTGCTTTATATTGCTGCTGATAAAACTGTTTAACGTCATCAAGTGTTAGCGCAGATACAGTTTCAAGTGTCCCGCCTGCATTAGCGCTTAAATGGCTGTCATCACCATAAAGTAAGCTTGAAAAACCGCGGCTGGCTAAATAGTTAGGATCTGACTCTTGATGCTGTAAGCCCTGAATTTCTTGCTGCTTTAAACGCTCAAAGTCAGCCTCAACAAACCCTGGGGTAAATAGCTTTTCTTGTAAAATAGCTAAAGTAGGGGTTAGGTTTTCCGTTAAGCTAGATACTTGAATAAAGCTTTGGGTCGCTGAAGCACCAAATGAGATACTACTGCCTAGCATTTCAAGTGCTCCCGCTAATTCTTCAGTGGAACGTTTTTCACTTGATTCATTTAACATTGACGCAGTAATTGACGCTAAGCCAGCTTTATCCATTTCAGGTAATCGGTTACCGCCTTCAAGATAAATTAATAACGCAACGGTAGGCGTTTCATCACTTTCAGTGCCCATGACCTCAATGCCGTTATCTAATTTTGCAGTCCACAATTCTGGTACTTTAAGTACTGGCGCTTCACCGACTTTAGGCATCACACTGCGATCAAAACTTGAGGTGATTTGACGAACATTCTCAGTACCTGTTACAGCCGTTTCAGCAATAGGTAACATGGTCGGGGTGAAGTTATCTGGCTTGGCAATTAATTGCTGGGCACCTTCTGGTACAACGCTCATCACCACCATAGGCTTGTTTTTGATGTAAGTGTTAAATACACGCATTACATCTTCTTTGGTGACATTAGCATAACGCTCAAGGTCACGTGCAATCATGTTCGGGTCATCAAAGAAGGTTTGGTTGTAAGCCAGTGTCGACACCTTACCCTTAACGCTTTGCATACCGTAAATAGTATCAGATTCAAATTGTACTTTTACTTTTTGTAAATCATCATCAGTCACCCCACGCAGCTCAAACTCAGCAATTGAATCATTCATTTTTTGCTCAAGATCGGCAAGGTTTGCCCCGCTAGCTGGGTTTGCTAACGCATATAAAGTTAACCGGCACGACAACTCTTGGCACGGATGCCCAACAGACGCTTGTACAGCAAAGCCATCTTTGACTAAGTTTTTATAAAACAGTGAGGTTTTGCCACCACCTAAAATGTTGGCCAACAAGTCCAACGCTGCTTCATCTTCGTGACGTGCATACACTGTTGGAAATCCCATATAGATAAGCGGTAAATGCACTTTATCTTCCATAGAGATATAACGAGATTTATCTAAAACTACTGGCGTTTTAGGATCAGCTTTCACTTCAGGCCCGCGCGCTAACTCACCAAAATACTTATTCACCATCGCAAGGGTTTGTACTTCATCAAAGTCGCCACCTATGGTCAACGTCGCATTATTAGGACCATACCAACGCTTAAAGAAGTTTCTAACATCATCAACGGTTGCACGTTCTAAATCTTCAGGCCAACCAATTACAGGCCAAGAATATGGGTGCCCTGCTGGGAACATAGCCTGATTAAAACGCTCATTTAAGCGGCCATAAGGTTGATTATCAATTCGTTGTGCTCGTTCATTTTTAACCGTTTCACGTTGGACTTCGAATTTTTCACTCGTCAGAGCAGGAAGTAAGAAGCCCATACGATCTGACTCTAACCACAACATTTTTTCTAACTGGTTGCTGGGTACGGTTTCAAAGTAGTTCGTACGATCGGTATTAGTGGTGCCGTTGAGCGTGCCACCCGCTTCGGTGATGACTTTGAAATGCTGTTCGTCGCCGACATTTTGTGAGCCTTGGAACATCATGTGTTCGAATAAATGAGCAAAACCACTGCGGCCAGCAACTTCACGGGCTGATCCCACATGGTAGGTGACATCGACATGCACTAATGGATCGGAGCTATCTTGATGCAAAATGACCGTTAGGCCATTCTCAAGTTGGTATTTTTTATAAGGGATGCCTATCGCATCTGATACTTGAACGGTTTCAAGTAATGTGATGCCTTCAGGTAATGCTGATGTCGTTGTCACTTCATGGGCACAACCACTAATAGCGATAGAAACTGCCGCTGCCAAGATCCATTTTTTCACTTTATTCTCCTTGAATAAAAGCTCAATGAGGTTTGTTAGATTGATGTCTGACAACACAGCCTGAATAGGGGTTCAATTTTAAATTCCCCATTGATTCAACCGCTGAAAAAAACCTCATTAAACATTGCGTTTTTTATTATTGACGACACCTTTCAATATCATGATTTCATTTTTACCACGCCCATATAAAGGCCGCTACTATTAAAGAGTATCGAATTGTTTTACCAATCAGAATCATAATGGTTGATGGCACTATGGGTAGTTTTAACCAACCTGCAATTAAACACAAAATATCACCTATTAATGGCAGCCAAGAAAGTAATAATGCCCAGTAACCATATTTTTCGATTAATTTTAATCCATGTTGGTATTTTTTAGAGGCAAAGTCGTCAGGTGTCTTAGCAAAGCGGCCCAAATAGCCTAAATAGTAACTCGTAACAGCCCCTAACGAGTTACCTACGCTGGCCACCACTAACAAAGACAACCAAGTTTCGGGGGCATCTGTTAATAAGGCCACAAGTAAAACTTCTGAACCTCCAGGTAACAAAGTTGCCGCTAAAAAAGCCCCACTAAACATTAACCATAACGCAGTCATTCACTTTACCCAATGATATCTATAGAGTTTTAAACACTTTAAACAAGCAACTCGACAAAGTTAGCAAGTTGTTGAATTTTAAAGTGCATTTAACATATTATGTAAATGATATAAGTTATATCAAAAACGGTTTGTTCCATCTTGGAACACTCAATACAATTCGAAAATTGTTCAGCTAAAGACTGTAGTTAAGCAATATTAAAATAAGCTGAACATCATGTTGCTTATCGGCGTATTGCTACTTTCTTACAAACAAATCAACAATGACTATCAATGGCCTTTATGTGTGATTGTGTTAGGTTATTGAAATAATAATCCCCTTGCTTACTTTAAAGAGCAAGTATAATAAATAGTTGGAATTGAAATGATTTTTCAAACCTTGAAACGTATTCCTTTTTGGCAAAAAGTGCTGGCAGGTTTTGGGCTCGGTATATTAGCGGGTATCGCCCTTGGCGATAGTGCCGTAATGCTTAAGCCTCTTGGCGACTTGTTCATTAGTGCCATTAAAATGCTGGTTGCGCCTTTGGTATTTTGTGCCATCGTTGTCAGTATCACTTCTTTAGGTACCCAAGCTAACCTCAAACGACTCAGCTTAAAAACCTTGGGGCTATTTATGCTAACAGGCACAGCAGCATCATTTATTGGGCTTGCTATTGGTAGCTCATTTGATATGGGCGGCAGTATCGAACTGGCCACATCTGAAGTCCGTGACCGTGATATCCCAGGCTTTGCCCAAGTACTACTTAACATGATCCCAGAAAACCCATTTGCGTCATTAGCTGAAGGCAAAGTATTACAGATCATCGTATTTGCAGCTTTAGTGGGTATTGCAATTAACGCTGTTGGTGAAAAAGCAGCACCGTTAAAAAACACCATTAGCGCCGGCGCTGAAGTGATGTTCGAATTAACGCGCATGGTATTAAAGCTCACTCCAATCGGTGTCTTTGGTTTAATGGCATGGGTTGTAGGTGAATATGGTTTATCGACGTTATTGCCACTAGGTAAGTTCATTTTAGCGATTTACGTTGCAGCCTTAATCCATATTATTTTTGTTTATGGCGGATTAATAAAGTTTGTGGCGAAATTAAGTCCTGTGCAGTTTTTCCGTAAAGCGATGCCTGCTCAGTTAGTGGCTTTCAGTACCGCTTCAAGCTTTGGCACATTACCAGCGAGCAGCAAATGTACTGAATCAATGGGCGTATCGAAACGTTATAGCGCATTTGTTTTGCCACTCGGCGCAACCATGAATATGGACGGTTGTGGTGGTATTTACCCAGCGATTGCCGCTATCTTTATTGCCCAAATCTACGGTATCCCGTTAGATATGACTGATTACATGTTAATTGCAGTGACTGCAACGGTGGCATCTGTTGGTACAGCAGGCGTTCCTGGTAGTGCAATGGTGATGTTAACTGTGACATTAGGCGTTGTAGGCTTACCACTAGAAGGTATTGCTTTCATTGCCGCTATTGACCGCGTGATTGACATGATCCGCACAGCAACCAATGTGACGGGTGATATGATGACTGCTGTTGTAATTGGTAAAAGCGAAGGTCAGTTTGATGAAGCGCAATTCAATTCAAATGATAAAGTGATCGAGCAAGCCGCTTAACCGATAAAGCGCAGTTAAGATTTAACTAAAAATGGCAGATGAAATCATCTGCCATTTTTATTAGCTAGAACTAAAACTTAGCATTGGCCCATAACCACACTTTATCCGTATCCACTTTACCCGCAGCAACATCGCCAGCAGAGTAAGACGCATACTTAACACCTAATGTGTAGTGGTCATACACAGGTACACTAAATACAGCATTAACCTCTGAACCTAAATCATCGACATTGTCGCTCGATTCATCAGCATCAAATTCATGATATGCCACAGCCCACTTACCACCTAACACTTTACCGCCAATAGAGGCATACAAATCAGCTAAACCTTGACTCGGCGTGGTTAAAAACTGATCCGTCCAACCATTAAAACCATGTAATGTAGCCAGCGGGGTCGAGAAACCATAGTCGCCATCATCTGAACCCAGCAATTCATATCCCACTTTAAAGGTAACTGCTGACAGCCCTATTCCCCCCTCAAGGCTCATGTAATCAGCGGAATAAGACTGATCAGCGTTATCTGAGTCCTGAGTTGCATATTCTGCGGAGTACAAAACCTTAATATCGGCTATATCAGTACTACCAGCAAAACGAAGACCATATGTGTCCAAGCCGTTTTCAATGTCATTATCTACTTCAAGTAAATAACCGTAACCACTTAAGGTACCGAAACCTGTTTTAAGTGAAGCATTAATCAAGTTATCTTTTGAATCGACATCTTTTTCTTCAGCAAAGATACGATTACGTTGAGTGATGTAGCCGTAATCAATTTTGAAAACATCATTGAACTGATACTCAAGCATGACGCCATCAAAGGTTTGTCTGTCTTGACGCCAACCCACATGACCAACGAAGCGCTGGTTATCAAAGGTAATCACTTGACGACCGCCCTTAACACTAAAGCCCTTAAAATTGTATTTAAGGAATAATTGGTCAAGCTCAGTGGTTTCAGGATCCGCAATTACAGAGTAATCAGGGTTTTTACCTAAGGTATCGTTGTAATCATCAACGCCTGCAACAACACGTGAATCTTCAAATTCAACTAGTGATGAAAAGCCATAGTAATCAGCTGTGGCGTAAGTCAGTCGAGTTCGTAATGTAAATGCATCTGCGTCCTTAAGCGCATTGTCTTGCTCTACCATTTCGTAACGAAGGTTCATGTCTAAGTTAACTTTACCTTCGGTTACCGCTTCAGCAATACTATTCGCTTCAGCAGCATGTACGTTTGTGGTTGTTACCAGTGCTATCGATACTGGTACCAGCACACTTAATGCTGGTTTAGCCCACTTGTTTGTAAAACACATTTCCTTAATAAAGGCTGCAAGTTGAGTCTTCTTCATCATATTTCCCTTTGTTTTTAAAACAAGTCCATCACAAAAATCTTAGCTTACTTTGGCAGTTTCACTACTGCTAATTGATGATTTGCTAATATTAATATTCTCAACTTTACGTTGTTTCTCATACAAGAACTTCAATACCTCAGCTCTTAGACGGTTATATTCTTTGTCCTCAGCCAATGCTAACCGTGCTCTTGGACGTGGCAAGTTAACCTCTAAAATCTCACCGACTGTTGCTGCTGGGCCATTTGTCATCATCACAATTTTATCTGACAACAACACCGCTTCATCAACATCATGGGTGATCATAATGACGGTGTTGTTCAACTCATTCTGGATCTCCATCAAGGAGTCCTGCATATGGGCTCGTGTTAACGCATCGAGAGCACCAAATGGTTCATCCATCAATAACACATCAGGCTGCATCGCTAATGCACGTGCAATACCTACACGCTGCTTCATGCCGCCAGAAATTTCACTAGGACGTTTATGCATCGCATGATCCATGTGCACTAACTTAAGGTTATGCTCAATCCATTGCTTCATTTCAGCTTTGTTCATTTTTTTCTGAAACACCTGCTTAACCGCTAACTCCACATTTTGATAAGCAGTTAACCATGGCAGCAACGAATGGTTTTGAAATACCACCGCTCGTTCAGGGCCTGGCTCGGTGACTTCAGTACTATTTAAAATCACCCCGCCTTTGGTCGCTTGATATAAACCCGCGACAATATTCAATACGGTTGATTTACCACAACCGGAGTGACCAATTAGTGAGACAAACTCACCTTTATTGATTTTAAGATTCACTTCCTTAAGCGCTTTAAATGGCCCACTTGGAGTGGGAAAATCCATATCAATGTTACTTATATCTAAAAAGGTGCTCATTTGACTGTCCTCTTTCAATGACTACTTTATTTGAACCACGACTTTCAAAGGCTATTTGCTTTTATCCCACGAGAACCAGCGTTGTAGAGCTAATACGCCTCGGTCGAGTAAAAAACCAATCAAACCAATAACCACCACAGCAGCCATAATGCGTGCTAATGATTCAGAACTACCGTTTTGGAATTCATCCCAAACAAACTTACCTAAACCTGGGTTTTGGGCGAGCATTTCTGCGGCAATCAATACCATCCAAGCCACACCAAGCGATAAACGCATGCCAGTAAATATCAGTGGAATTGATGCAGGTAAGACGATTTTTTGCACATGTGTCAAAGGGGATAGACGCAGAACTCTGCTCACATTAACTAAATCGGAATCAATGTTAGCAACACCCAGTGATGTGTTAATCATCATTGGCCATAAACTACATAAGGTGACGGTCAGCAGCGAATTAATGAATGACTTAGACACCAAAGGATCCGGCGATACATAAAGCGCACTGACAACCATTGTCACCAAAGGTAACCAAGCTAATGGTGATACAGGTTTAAAAATCTGCACTATGGGATTCAGTGCAGCATTTAACGTTGGACTCAACCCCATCCAAATTCCCATTGGTATCGCAATAGCTGCAGCCAAAATAAATCCTGACATCACAGTCACTAAACTGGTAAAAATCTGGTCTACAAAGGTTTCTTTACCTGTGTAAGCTCTAATTTTTACTACATAGCTCGGATCAGTTTCGAGCCTTGCTGCATTTCGCTTGTCTTGGCGTTCATAAAAAGCTTCCGCTTTTACTCTTTCTGCATTGTGCTCTTGATATAAAGCGCCAAACTGCCCCGCCACGGCAACAGGTCCGGGGAATTTACCTAGCGAAGTATTAATACTGTTTGCTGCAATTGACCAAATCACTAAAAAGACAGTGATACCAATAACAGGCAGCAATAACGCTTTGCTGGCTTGACTCATTAAAGATAAAAAAGAAGTCACCTTACTTTTATCTATCATTAATCGATCTGTTAACCGTGTAATGGTTGTCATAATGTTTTCCTTAACGACTTAACATTAATCGTAAACAACATGGTTAATCATGCTGCTTACGAATAAACGCTTATAGTTTGTCGCCTTGCTTTAAACCAATAGCGAACTTGCTTAAATAATCATTTGGTGCACTGCCGTCATAAACGATGTCGTCAATGAAGTGCTGTTGTGGCTTTTTGAAACCAGTCTCTGTCGCGAAGTCAGGGAAGTGTTTAGCATCGATGGTTTTATCATCAATCAATGATTGCGCTGCTTTAGCGTAAATATCAGGACGATACACTTTTGCAGCAATTTCTTTGTACCAAGCATCAGGCTTGTCATCAGAAATTTGCCCCCAACGACGCATTTGAGTTAAGTACCAAATAGCATCTGAGTAATATGGATATGTCGCGTTGTAGCGGAAGAAAACATTAAAATCAGGTACTGCTCGTTTATCACCTTTTTCGTATTCAAAGGTACCTGTCATGCTGTTTGCGATTACATCGTAATCAGCGCCAACATAGTTAGATTGAGATAGGATTTTTACGGCTGCAGGACGGTTAGCATTGTCATTATCATCTAACCATTTAGCGGCTTTAATTAGCGCACGGGTTAAACGTATTGTGGTGTTAGGGTATTTTTCAGCAAACTCTGCTGTAATGCCGAACACTTTCTCTGGATTATCTTTCCAAATTTCATAATCAGTTACAACCGGTACTCCAATCCCTTTAAATACTGCTTGTTGGTTCCAAGGTTCACCCACGCAGTAACCGTAAATAGTGCCAGCTTCAAGTGTTGAAGGCATTTGCGGTGGAGGTGTTACAGATAAGAAAGCTTCAGCATCTAGCTGGCCTGAAGTATCACCTTTATGTGGCGCATAATAGCCAGGGTGAATACCACCAGCCGCTAACCAATAACGTAGTTCATAGTTATGAGTTGATACTGGGAATACCATGCCCATTTTAAAAGGCTTACCTGCTTCAGTGAACTGCTCAACGACAGGCTTTAATGCATCAGCTTTAATCGGATGAACTGGTTTACCTTCGCTATCTTTAGCAATATTTGGCTTCATTTTCTTCCAGATATCGTTCGATACAGTAATCGCATTACCATTTAAGTCCATAGAAAACGGCGTGATGATATGTGCTTTAGTGCCATAACCAATGGTAGCTGCAATAGGTTGACCCGCTAACATATGTGCGCCATCTAAACGTCCATCAATGACCCCATCTAATAACACTTTCCAATTTGCTTGAGCTTCGATGGTGACGTACAAACCTTCTTCCTCGAAGTAACCATTTTCATAAGCAATCGCAATCGGCGCCATATCAGTAAGCTTGATAAAACCGAAAGTTAACTCTTCTTTTTCAGGAAAGCCGACTTCTGCCATCACAGGCATCACCGTGGCAAACGATACCGTCAATAAGGTATGTTTAAGTGCTTTTTTCCAATTCATCTTTATATCCTTGTTAAATTTAAAAAGTTAAGTTTTAAATAGGCAAAACAAAAAAGGCGCTCAATTACTCCTTTAGGAATAATTAAGCGCCTTTGCTTAAATGTGTTATCTGGTTTTTGTTCTCATAAATCACGAAATACGGCTAAATAATCGACATTAATCGTGACTAACAAGAGACATTAATTTATTTAATAGCTGTACTTTACTATTCAGCAACCGTGCCAACTTAACAAGCCTTTGTTTTAAATAGAAATATAATTTTACAGCAAGGTAGTACCTATAAAGAGTAGTACCAATTTAGTGCGAACCCGATCCTACCGCACCTAAATGGGTAGTCTTAATACAACAGCCTACCCTAAAGAGGTGCAATCAAAGTATTTAATAAAACTAAGTTGGATTATTGTCTCAAGAGCTTTACCCCAAACTTAATTTAAGAGCTTTGTTTAAGAACTATGTTTAAGAACTTTGTTTAAGAGCAGATTCAAGCTGAAGTGTTTGATGTTGTGGTAATTCGCCAATCCTTGAAATCGAACGCTGTTGAAATAAAACACTATTGAGTTAGAAGACCAATAGTTACAGGGCGGTAAATCGGCCAATAAAAAAGCCACTCAATGAGTGGCTTTAAAACTTAAATCAATGTTAACAATAGCTCTGCCGATATAACTAGCCTAACACTGCCAGTAATACCCCCGCAGCAACCGCACTACCAAGTACACCAGCAACGTTAGGTCCCATAGCATGCATCAATAAGAAGTTTTGCTGATTGGACTCTAAACCAACCTTATTTACAACTCGTGCAGCCATAGGCACTGCTGAGACTCCTGCAGCACCAATCAATGGGTTAATCTTGCCGCCTGATACCTTAGACATAATTTTTGCCATCGTCACACCAGCAGCGGTACCAATACTAAACGCAACAGCACCTAATACCAGAATACCTAAAGTCTCAATACGTAAGAACTCTTCAGCCTGTAGTTTAGAACCTACAGCCAAACCTAAGAAGATAGTCACAATATTGATCAACTCATTTTGTGCAGTACTTGATAATCTATCAACTACGCCAGACTCACGCATTAAGTTGCCTAAACAAAACATCCCTACCAGCGGTGTGGCTGCTGGTAAAAACAAAATAGTCATACCAACAACCATCAACGGGAAGATGATTTTCTCTTTCTTACTGACTTCACGCAGCTGTTCCATCTTGATGCTACGCTCTGACTCGTTTGTAAGAAGACGCATAATCGGAGGCTGGATCAGCGGTACTAATGCCATATATGAATAGGCAGCGACCGCAATCGCACCCAATAAATCAGGGGCAAGTTTAGAGGCTAAGAATATTGCCGTAGGTCCGTCAGCACCACCAATAATCGCAATAGCAGCAGCATCTTGCATGCTAAATTCAAAACCAGGTACTAAGTTAAGGGCAATAGCACCAAGTAAAGTGGCAAAAATACCAAACTGCGCAGCAGCACCCAGTAACAATGTTTTAGGGTTTGCAATCAGTGCACCAAAGTCAGTTAGTGCGCCAACGCCCATGAAAATCAACAATGGGAAAATCCCAGTTTCAATGCCCACGTAGTAGGCATACCAAAGTAAGCCACCTTCGTCGGTAAAACCTGCATTAGGAATGTTCGCCAGAATTGCACCAAAACCAATAGGCACTAAAAGTAACGGTTCAAATCCTTTAGCGATAGCGAGATAAAGTAATCCCCCCCCTATCGCCATCATGAATAATTGATCAGGTGCGAAGTTAGCAATACCCGTCTCAGACCAAAAGGCCATTAATCCTTCCATGCTATCTCCTACGCTAATGCCAACAGTGGCGAGCCAACTGTCACAGCATCACCTTGTTTAACTGATACATTACGAATAACACCAGTAGTTGCAGCACGAACTTCGGTTTCCATTTTCATCGCTTCTAAAATGATGATCACATCACCTTCATTAACTTGATCGCCATCCTTAACCAAGACTTTGAAGATATTGCCTGAAAGTGGCGCATTCATCGTGGTTTTGATTTCATTACTTACAGGTGCGTGTGGCGCAAGTGGCGCTGGAGCTTGTGAACCGGCAGATTCTGCTGCGGTCGGAACAATTTGACTAATATCACCGCCTTCACTAACTTCAACTACAAAGTTTTGACCTTGTACATTTACGGTGTAAGTCTCTGGACCTTTCTCAGCTTTTGCAGCTGGTACGGCCATGTCATCAGCACTTGGTACAGGCTCAAATGCATCAGGATTACCACGATTTGATAAGAACTGTAGACCAATTTGATTAAACAATGCGTAAGTCATTACATCGTCATCAGATTCAGCAGCTAAGGCAAAGTTGTCTTTCTTAGCGATGTCAGTTAGCTCTGCACGAAGTTTATCTAACTCTGGCTCAATAAGGTCTGCTGGGCGGCATGTAATAGCTTCTGCGCCATCTAATACACGAGCTTGTAGCTCTGCATTAACTGGAGCTGGTGTAGCGCCGTATTCGCCTTTTAGTACGCCTTCAGTTTCTTTGGCCAGAGTTTTATAACGTTCGCCCATTAATACATTGATAACTGATTGGGTACCCACAATTTGAGATGTTGGGGTCACTAGGGGTAAAAAGCCTAAATCTTCACGAACACGTGGAATTTCTTCAAGCACAGCATCCATTTTGTCTGCCGCGCTTTGCTCTTTCAGTTGGTTTTCCATGTTGGTTAACATGCCACCTGGAACTTGAGCGCGGAGAATGCGTGAATCAATACCTTTTAGTGCACCTTCAAAGCGCGCATACTTTTTACGTACTTCTCTGAAGTAAGCGGCTATCTCTTCGAGCGTTGCCATGTCATAACCAGTAGAGCGGCCATTATCTTCCGCCATCGCTACCAATGTCTCAGTGGCTGAGTGACCATAGGTTTGGCTCATAGATGAAATGGCCGTATCAAGCACATCAATACCCGCCTCAATGGCTTTTTGGTAAGTTGCAGTGCTCAAGCCAGTTGTCGCATGACAATGCATAGACACAGTTAAATCAGTTTGCGACTTTAAACGGCTAATAAGGTCGTAGGCTTCCATTGGCTTAAGTAAACCAGCCATATCTTTAATACAAAGCGAATCACAACCTAAGTCTTCAAGATTTTTAGCCATTGAAACCCAAGTATCAACCGTGTGAACTGGGCTAGTGGTAAATGAAATCGTGCCTTGTGCATGACCACCAACCTGTTTAACAGCTTTAACAGCGGTTTCGAGATTACGTACATCGTTCATGGCGTCAAACACACGGAACACGTCAACACCGTTTGTGTGGGCGCGTTCAACAAAGCGAGTCACTACGTCATCAGCGTAGTGGCGGTAACCTAATAAATTCTGACCACGCAATAACATTTGCTGTGGTGTATTTGGCATAACTTTTTTAAGTTCGCGAATACGATCCCAAGGATCTTCACCTAAATAACGAATACAAGAATCAAACGTTGCACCACCCCATGACTCTAAAGACCAAAAACCAACTTTATCCAGTAAAGGAGCGATAGGTAACATATCGTCTAAACGAAGGCGGGTTGCCAAAATAGACTGATGGGCGTCTCGTAGTACTACGTCGGTTAACGCTAAAGGCTTGCTCATAAAAACTCCTAAACTTTAATCTTTTGCACGATACTGATGAATAGCAGAAGTAATTGCCGCTATTAACTTAGGATCAAGTGTTGCTGATGCTGCGACAGGTGCTGGCACATGAGCAACGGCAGGTTGATTCTCTGACTTGCATAATCTGGCGACAATTTTAATGCCGACAATTAGCATACTTAAAAATATGAATACTAAGCTCATCCCCATTATCATCACGCCTAGGGCGTTAAATAATTGCTCAGATATTGAAGTCATACATCCTCTCTTGTCTTAATGTTCAATCAGCGATTGCACATAGGATCCATTTATACTGCGTAAAGCCGATGAAGTCTTTTAGGTCAATAAACGATGCACCATTTTTAAGCATCAAGTATTGGGTTAACGCCACTTAGAATAATTATTCAGTCCATATTAACCAATTTCAGATTATATAAAACTGTTTAAACTATTAGGTTTGGTTATATTAAAATTTTCACCGACGAAAAATATAACCAATCTATAACAATTTTTCCAACACCTTGTAAATTGGTCAGACCAAAAATAACAATATTCAACCACACTATATGATAATTCAATAAAAATATTGCGACTACACTGAGGATTATTCAAATTTGTAGGTTTTATTCAAAAAATGACAAGATTATGACGAGTTAGCTATAAAAAGAGATATCAAGAATAAGAACAACCAATCGCCCCAAACCTGTGCAGCCATGCTAAAAAGCATAAATATGTCATTTTTATCGCTCGAAGATGACTAAATATGAAAAAGAACGCTTGAATGGGATGCAAACTAGTGAAGTATTCTGGCCACTATGACTAATGGTACTAACTTTCTCTTTATGGCTTTAATTTAGTAGAGAGGAAATCTAAAGCGTATTCAGTCGGAACGACTTATATATAAGACGTGTTTGTAACAGATAAGCATTGAGGGGAATTATAAAAAGATCTGGAAGGCGTGAATTTCAGGTAAAAAAATACCCTGTAGTGATCTACAGGGTATTTTCTTAAACATGGTGCGGATGGGAGGATTCGAACCTCCGACCGCCTGGTTCGTAGCCAGGTACTCTATCCAGCTGAGCTACATCCGCAAATTTTTTACTATCACTTCATACTCAGTGCTAATTGAGCTTAGTTGCATATTCAATATATGCAAATAATGGCGGAGAGGGAGGGATTCGAACCCTCGATGGGAGTTAAAGCCCATACTCCCTTAGCAGGGGAGCGCCTTCGGCCACTCGGCCACCTCTCCGAATTATGGTGCGGATGGGAGGATTCGAACCTCCGACCGCCTGGTTCGTAGCCAGGTACTCTATCCAGCTGAGCTACATCCGCATAATTTGGTATGAATTTTATATGGTGCGGATGGGAGGATTCGAACCTCCGACCGCCTGGTTCGTAGCCAGGTACTCTATCCAGCTGAGCTACATCCGCATATATAAAATGGTAAAGCTTTTGAATAATTTAATGGTGCGGATGGGAGGATTCGAACCTCCGACCGCCTGGTTCGTAGCCAGGTACTCTATCCAGCTGAGCTACATCCGCTCATTAAATAACTCAAACACAAAAATAGCAATGGTGCGGATGGGAGGATTCGAACCTCCGACCGCCTGGTTCGTAGCCAGGTACTCTATCCAGCTGAGCTACATCCGCATCGCTTACTATTTTTTAAGAAATGGCGGAGAGGGAGGGATTCGAACCCTCGATGGGATTTAAAGCCCATACTCCCTTAGCAGGGGAGCGCCTTCGGCCACTCGGCCACCTCTCCGTTTCTTGGGCGGTATATTACTGTTTGAAGAAAATAAGTCAAACCCTTTTTCAGAAACATATATTCATTTGAACTGTTTTTAATCATATTGCCGACTTAAGCCACAAATATTGTCAATTCACCGTGCCGATTTTTGTGTTTTATGATTAAAACAATTAAATCTAGTTTTAACGCTCGCAGGAAAAAGGTTCGTTTAAAATCTTTATATCCATTTCTAGTGATTATTTGATTTATACACAACTACAAATAAGACTAGCAATACAATGAGTTTAGAAAACAGCCGTAATTAGCATCATTATTAATGAGTGAAGCCCTAAAGTTGAGAATGTTGAGACTAAAAGAGAAGAATTGGAAGTCTCCAGAAGAAGATACCTTGAAGAATTTAGATAACTAAACTGCACTATGAAAGTAATAAGCAGGTTTAAAATAAAGCATTAAATTTTAGGTACAAAAAAACCAGCTTGCACTGGCTTTAATAGTATAACGCTTCACAATTCTGATTTATCAGAAATTGCCACCCTCAGGTGCAGTGTTTCCAGATTTTTCAGACTGAATACGTTGGTAAATTTCTTCACGGTGAACTGATACTTCTTTAGGTGCATTCACACCGATACGCACTTGGTTACCTTTAACACCCAGCACAGTAACAGTAACTTCATCACCTATCATTAATGTTTCGCCTACACGACGAGTCAAAATCAGCATTCGATTGCTCCTTTAGTCCAATCAGCATACACCAGCTTCTATCCGTAATATGCGCGTTTTAATAGTGTTAGCTTAATACAAATCATTAGTGACGACACTAAATCAATAAAAATTTTAAGCTTTTTAGCGTAAAAAATCGAAAATCGACGATATTTGGCAATTTACAGGTCTACTTGTATCAAGCTGTTAACATTTGCAGACCATTCTTTAGACAAAGCTAAAACAGAACCTTCAAAACAAGTTGATGCTTTCATAAACAAAAAAGCATAAAAAACTATACTCAATTAATTTACAGTGCTTTGAACCAGATTTTAATAAAAAACGATGTCTCATAACTCGTTAATCAACATCGATATTTATACTATGCCAAACCTTCAACAATCCCTCAAGCCATAAAGCAACAGACTTTAATTGTTGATGAAATAACGTAACTCAAATCACTTTAATAATCTCATTTCATTAATAACGCTTAACTTAGTTATTTCATCAATCTTTGCTTGGCAATATCGCTTTAGAGTTTTTATCTATGTTTAATTAGCTTAAGCGTTCACTTAACCAAGGTTGAACCAATGCTAAAGCATCATCGAGCTTCTCTGGCTGAGTACCACCAGCTTGTGCCATATCTGGACGTCCACCGCCCTTACCGCCAACCTGCTGTGCAACCATAGCAACTAGCTCACCAGCTTTAACTTTACCGACTAAATCTTTACTCACACCGGCAATTAAGTTCACTTTGCCTTCGTTTGCTATACCTAATACGATAATTGCCGAGTTAAGCTTTTGCTTCAGCTCATCTTGCAACCCACGTAATGATTTAGGATCAACACCCTCAAGCTTTTTAACTAATACTTTAACGCCGTTAAGCTCAATCGCTTCGCCAGCAATATCAGCACTTGCAGCAGCAGCCAGCTTATCTTTTAACTGCGACATTTCTTTTTCAAGTTGTTTCACTTTATCAAGCTGAGCTTTTAGTTTAACAACCACTGAAGCCGAATCTGACTTTAATAGTGAGGCCGCTTTATCAAGTTGCGCTTGTTGTTCAGCGACATACGCCATCGCAGCAGCACCTGTAACTGCTTCAATACGACGAATACCTGCAGCAATACCACCTTCAGAAGTGATTTTGAATAAACCAATATCACCAGTACGGCCTACGTGAGTACCACCACATAGCTCAATAGAGAAATCTCCCATTGTGACCACACGTACTTCACTGTCATACTTTTCACCAAACAAGGCCATTGCGCCCTGCTCTTTGGCTTCATCAATTCCCATAACCGCAGTTTTTAACTGATGATTACGACGAATTTGAGTATTTACCATATCTTCAACTTGCTTAAGCTCTGCAGCGGTAACAGCTTCAAAATGAGCAAAGTCAAAACGTAAACGTTCAGGGTTAACCAAAGAACCTTTTTGATTTACATGAGTACCTAATACATTGCGAAGAGCAGAATGTAATAAGTGGGTTACTGAGTGATTTAATTGCGTGCGGTGACGTAATTTCTTATCCACTTCTGCCGTAACAGTTTGGCCAACAGTTAAAGTACCTGAGGTTAACTTACCTTCATGACCGAAGGCTTGACCAAATATTTGAGTATCAGCAACTTTGAAAACATTCTCATCAATAGTCAGTTGACCTTTATCACCAACTTGGCCGCCTGATTCTGCGTAGAACGGCGTATTATCTAGTACGATAACAGCTTCTTGTCCTGCGCTAAGTGACTCTACAGCAACACCTTCAACGTAAATTGCAGTTACAGCACCTTGACCATTTAATTCGGTATAACCACAGAATTCAGTCTCACCTTCGATTTTCAGGCCACTATTATAATCAGTACCAAAGTTACCAGCTGCTTGTGCACGGCTTCTTTGTTCAGCCATTGCTGCTTCGAAACCTGTTTCATCAACGGTAATATCACGCTCACGGCAAACATCTGCAGTTAAATCCACAGGGAAACCATAAGTGTCGTATAGTTTGAACGCAGTTTCGCCATCAAGCACCTTGGTGCTTAACTGATTTAATGCGGTATCTAAAATGCCTAAACCACGTTCTAGCGTTCTAGCAAATTGCTCTTCTTCTGCTTTTAAAGATTTTTCAATTATCGCTTGCGCTTCAACAAGACCCTTACCTGCATCACCCATCACTTCAATCAGTGTTGGAAGTAACTTATAGAAGAAAGTGTCATTGGCACCAAGCTTGTTTCCGTGACGTACTGCACGGCGAATGATACGACGCAGAACATAACCACGGCCTTCATTCGATGGCATAACACCATCAGCGATAAGGAAAGAACAAGAACGAATGTGATCAGCAATTACACGTAATGATTTATTCTCTAAATCTTCAACGCCAATGATCTCTGCCGCTTTTTTAATTAACGCTTGGAAAATATCAATTTCGTAGTTTGAATGAACGCCTTGCATAATTGCAGCAATACGCTCGATACCCATACCAGTATCAACAGATGGTTTTGGTAGCGGCTTCATTTCACCGTCAGCTTGACGGTTATACTGCATGAATACGATGTTCCAAATCTCAATAAAGCGATCGCCATCTTCTTCAGGCGTGCCTGGACGGCCGCCCCAAATGTGTTCGCCGTGATCGTAGAAGATTTCAGAACATGGACCACAAGGGCCTGTATCACCCATCTGCCAGAAATTATCTGATGCATATGGTGCACCTTTATTGTCGCCAATACGGATAATATTTTCAGCAGCAACACCAATCTTTTTATTCCAGATTTCAAATGCTTCATCATCTGTATCATAGATAGTGACGCATAACTTCTCTGTAGGTAATTTCAATGTTTCAGTTAGGAAGTTCCATGCGTAAGAAATCGCTTCTTCTTTAAAGTAATCACCGAAGCTGAAGTTACCTAACATTTCGAAGAACGTATGGTGACGAGCGGTATAACCCACATTGTCTAAATCATTATGTTTACCACCAGCACGAACACAGCGTTGTGACGTTGTCGCACGTGTGTAACCACGGTTTTCTAAGCCAAGAAAAGCTTCTTTAAACTGGTTCATACCAGCATTAGTGAATAATAACGTTGGGTCGTTATGAGGCACTAAAGAGCTACTATCGACAACTTGGTGTCCGTTGTTACCAAAATACGCTAAAAATGCGCTTCTTAATTCTGTGGTGGTCTGAAACATGAAATCGCCCTAAATGGATAAATTCTATTTATCATGAAGCTGTATATCAGCTCGAATATTGGCAACATTATATACTTAAACAAACTGAAGGTGCGAGAATCTAGCGGCTTAGATTAGTGATTTTCTTGCATTGAATAGCGATTACGCCAATCGACAATTCATTTTACTGAGTTGAAGCGCTAAAACTTGTCATTTATCCGCCTAGCTTTAACAAACCTTAGCGATGACACTTATTTTGTTAGTATTGCGGATAACCTGATAAATCCCACCAAATAGAGACAGTTGCACGCAAGTATACTTAACGCCATATTCAAATTGCCAGAATTCGGCAATTACGGGCGCAGCGGAGCCGGTAGCACTATCCTCTTTGGCTCCATATTGCGGCGAAAAGTATCGAAAAAACATCTCATTTTTATTGGCTGCTTGATAAGTGACAATCAGGGCTTGTTGAGTTAACTCACTAAACTTTTTCTCATCAAAATCAAAATTCACCACTGCTTCTTTGCTAGCTAATGGAACAATCAAATAACCATTAAAACTAGTGGTTTGTTTCGCTTTATCAAGCAGCGTCAGATTATCAACAACGACTTCATACTTTGTCATTGCATCTAAACAAATATGATTAGCGATAACTTCGGCTAAATCCGATGATAATCTTGATGCTATAAGTTCAACGGGAGCCAGCTCAAGAGTATATGAACTATTTGGGCTAGATTTAACTGTAATATGCTTGTTTAGAAATGAGCATTGTGAAAGGTTAATGTCAGTATTGAGCTCACTGATAATGACATCTGCAGCAGCTAAGGTGCCATGACCACATAGGATCACTTCAGTTTCAGGTGAAAACCAACGAATATGATAACCGAGCTCAGTATGAATGCTCTCTTTAAAAATAAACGCACTGATTGGCAATCGGTTTTCTGCAGCCCGTTTCTGCATCAATGATTCATTTTCAAAAACCACTCTTGAGCTACAAATTTCTACTGCGGCAGGGTTACCAGCTTGAGTATCACCACTAAATACTTGGCGAATAAATTGATTGAATAAAGACTTTTCTGTCATAGCGACTCCAATGAATACTTAATTCAAGCTCTGATTAAGTTTACCCTTAGTGCTAATGCGCAATTTAACCAAAGTTTTCCTGCATAGTCTTTCATAAAACAGTCATCATTAGTGAGTCATAATTCATGACTATTTGGCAATGTTATGCTGATTATTTAAATGCCAAGAATAAAATGCAATGGCAAAAATACTTTTATGCATTTAACTATATAGCAAGAAACTGTAACTATTTAGTCTTTGAATGGTAAATAAAGACTAAGCTGGATGATGTATAGGTAATAATCTTTATTAAGTGCGAAATCAAACTGGAATTGAAAAGAAAAGGAAGTGTATATGGAGATAAGCTCGTCGCCTAATTTATCAAAACTCCTATTGTTACTTGAGCGCTATAAAGCAACCAGAGCTGAAACGAGTCAAATTTGTCGTCGTTTAGAAATAGAAGATTTTTGTATACAGCCTTGCGCTGAAGTCAGCCCACCCAAATGGCATTTAGGCCACACTACTTGGTTTTTTGAAGAGCTTATTCTAGTTCCCTTTTTAACAGGCTATGAAAGATTTGGTGAACAATTCAGCCTAATATTTAATTCCTACTATAAAGCTGCAGGATTGCATTGGACTCAGCAAAACCGTGGCCATCTTTCTAGGCCGACCGTGACTGAAATTTATCAATACAGAGAGCGAACAGATCAATTAATAGCAAAGCTACTTATTCATATAGATTTGTTAGATAGTGAATTGTTAGATAGCCAACAGAGTAGTGAAGTAGCAAAGCTAATTGAAATTGGAATTCATCATGAGCAGCAACATCAAGAATTACTTTATATGGATATCAAATATATCCTCCATTGCAACCCATCAACGCCTCCATATATTCAGCAGCCACTGCCAGCATCTAAAGAAGTAACCCCATCATGGCAAAGCTTTGATAGCCAATTAACAGAAATTGGTCATCAAGGAGATGGGTATGCTTTTGATAATGAGTGTCCTCAGCATAAAAGCTATTTAACTAAGTTTTCAATATCAGAAACCCTTGCCACCAATAGAGAGTATCTACAATTCATTGAAGATAAGGGTTATCAGCAAGCGAAATATTGGCTGAGTATGGGCTGGGATTGGGTGTGCGAAAATAACATAATATCACCACTATATTGGCGACAGGTTAATGGGCAATGGTATGAATATACCCTCCACGGACTAGCCCCATTAGATTTCAATGCTCCGGTGGTTCATGTCAGCTATTTTGAAGCAACAGCATTTGCGCAATGGCGACAATGCCGTTTACCGACAGAGCAAGAATTTGAGCACTATTTGCGCCATCACCAAAATACCCTCACAGCTCTACAGGCTAATGTCTATCACCCCAATAAAGCCGATGCTCAAACCCATCAAGTTTGGTGTTGGACTCAAAGCCATTATTCAGCTTATCCCGGCTACAAACCATTTGAAGGAAAACTTGAAGAATACAATGGTAAATTTATGTGTAATCAATTCGTACTTCGAGGAGGTTGCATAACGACACCATCTAGTCATTACCGCCATACATATCGAAACTTTTATCAACCACACCAACAATGGATGTTTTCAGGCATCAGGCTTGCTAAAGATTAAAGGAATTAGGGGGAAAAGTGAAAATATCTAAAATTGATAATAGTAAAAAAGCTGTTGAGGCAATGAATAAAGAGCAATTTGCTATCGATGTGCTCACTGGTCTGGGCGCATCTCCAAAATCACTGCAGGCCAAATATTTTTATGACGATACTGGCAGTAAGATATTTCAAAAAATCACTCAGCATCCTGACTATTATCCGACAAAAACAGAGTACGAAATATTAGACAGCGTTAAACACCAACTTGCAGATCTTATCAATGAATCAGAAATAGACATCATTGAGCTAGGTGCAGGAGATGGACATAAAACTCAGCTGATCATCAATGGTTTTACCGATAATAATTGTAGAGTGAATTACTACCCCATCGATATCTCAGAAGAAGCGATGTTAATGCTAAAAGAAACCATTAGTCCTCACCCATTTGTTGAGTGTCATGGCATAGTCGCTGAATATTTCGAAGGTTTGCGTCAGGTTAGGGAAACATCTAAGAATCGACAGTTAGTATTATTTCTAGGGTCAAATATCGGTAATTTTGACCGAGTCCAAAACCAAGGTTTTCTGCGACGTCTATGGATGAACATGGATAACAATGATTACTTACTAGTGGGATTTGACTTAAAGAAGGATGTCGATGTGTTAACTAAGGCATATAACGACTCTAGCGGACTGACAAGTGACTTTAATTTAAATTTACTAACACGAATCAATAATGAACTTGGCGGTGACTTTGATGTAAGTAAATTTCAGCATTTCGGCGTTTACAGCCCGTTACTCGGTGCTATGGAAAGCTATGTCATCGCCACTGAAGCGCAAAGTGTTTATATCGGCGAGTTAAAGCGCCATTTCCACTTTGAAGCATTCGAGCCTATTCACTTAGAGTTTTCATTTAAGTTTTTAAAAACTGACATTGACTTCATCAGTCAAAAAACCGGATTTGAAGTCATTAGACATTTTAGTGATAGCAAGGACTACTTCATTGATTCTCTTTGGCAAGTGCAGAAATAGCTTTATTTCAGTAAGTACAAAACAGTTGGATAAGCTTTATTTTGGGATTATTAGTCAAAGACGATTTTAAAGCTACAACGAATCAATGACGACTTTAATAGGATAATAATGATGGCAAATGACACTTCATATAGAGCTCCACATGATACTCATCGCAATAAACAAAATGCGATCGCATTCTATGAGATGGCGTATTTAGGTGAACCAACAAAAGCCGTAGATTTATATGTAGGAGATAACTACATCCAGCATAATCCGGCTGTTGGTGATGGCAAACAAGCTTTTATCGATTATTTCACTGAAATGGCAGAGTATCAGGGTAAGAGCATTCGTTTTGTTAGAGCCATCGCTGAAGGTGATTTGGTTGCATTACATACCCACCAAACTTGGCCTGGAAATGATCAATATATCACTATGGACTTCTTCCGGTTTGATGAGCTCGGAAAAATTGTTGAACATTGGGATTCAATTCAGCAAATTCCGAGTGAGTCTAAAAATAACAATACTATGTACTAGGCAGATTAGTACTAGGCTGATTAGTACTAGCGTAGCTCGTACTGGCTTGGATCGTATGAGTCTGATTTATACTAGGCTGACTCATATTAGCTGGGCCCATATTAGTGTTTCCAAATACTGGTATTCAATTTAGACGACACTTCATATCCAGTTTTGCTTAATAAAGACCATAAAAAATCGCGATGGGCATGTGCCTATCGCGATTAAGATATTTGCATCAAGTGGCTAGCAATTCGCCTTTAACCAAAGTTTAGAAAACTTAAGTTAAACTAAACTTAAAACACTTCACCAGTTTCTAAGTCAATGTTTTCATCAGACTCAGCAGGAGCTGCATCTTTTTCTTTGCTTAGTAGCATTTGACGTAAGTTAGCTTCAATCTCTTCAGCAATTGCTGGGTTCTCAACTAAATACTTACCTGCATTCGCACGGCCCTGACCAATTTTATTGCCTTGGTAGCTGTACCATGCACCTGCTTTTTCAACAAGCTTATGTGCTACACCTAAATCAACTAATTCACCTGTACGGTTAATACCTTTTCCGTAAAGGATTTGGAATTCAGCTTGTCTAAATGGCGCAGCAATTTTGTTCTTAACCACTTTAACGCGGGTTTCGTTACCCACTACAGCATCGCCATCTTTAATTGCACCAGTACGACGGATGTCTAAACGAACAGAAGCATAAAACTTAAGTGCGTTACCACCTGTTGTGGTTTCTGGGTTACCAAACATTACACCGATTTTCATACGGATTTGGTTAATAAAGATAAGCAAAGTATTTGATTGCTTAAGGTTACCTGCCAGCTTACGCATTGCTTGGCTCATCATACGTGCCGCTAGGCCCATATGTGAATCACCAATTTCACCTTCAATTTCAGCTTTAGGAGTCAATGCAGCAACTGAATCGACAATGATAACGTCAACCGCGCCAGAGCGAGTTAATGCATCACAAATCTCAAGCGCTTGCTCTCCAGTATCTGGCTGAGAACATAAAAGGTTATCAATATCTACACCTAAATTCTTAGCATAGATAGGATCAAGAGCATGTTCGGCATCGATAAAGGCGCAAGTTTTACCTTGGCGTTGCGCTGCAGCAATCACTTCAAGTGTTAAGGTTGTTTTACCTGAAGATTCTGGACCGTAAATTTCTACGATACGACCCATAGGTAAACCACCAGCACCTAATGCAACATCCAATGAAAGCGAACCAGTAGAAATAGTTTCAACATCCATTGTGCGATCAGCGCCCAATTTCATGATTGAACCTTTACCAAATTGCTTTTCAATTTGACCTAGTACGGCGTTTAGCGCTTTCTCTTTATTTGGATCTGCTTTCATTCTCTTTATCCCTTTAAGGTGACTCAGTTCAGCATGCGAACTTGGTAACGAATAAATTTGTCTGTCTAACAATATGAGCTCAGTATACTGTATAATCATACAGTATCAATAGTTACTGTATACTTTTTTGACATTAATTGAGCCACAATAAAATAAAACCTTAAAAATCAATGGTTAGATGTAGATATAAATTTTTACCATCAAAACTCACTCACAAAAAACCACTGTATATACAGGTAGAGGATACTGTAAACATCTGAGATATAAACTATTTAACTTGTTTAAAATTCCACTAGTTAACCCTTTAAACACGACGGTATGAAGATAGCTTATTGGGAATCAAACTAATTATTGTTAAGATGAGCGCCGTAAACAATTCCGTGTTAAAGCCAGATTAAGAGCAACGACTTAATGACCGTAAATGAAGACCCAAGTTTAGAAAAGCATACCCCAATGATGCGTCAATATTTAACGCTAAAAGCACAGCATCCTGAGATGTTGTTGTTTTATCGTATGGGGGACTTTTATGAATTATTTTATGAAGATGCCAAGCTGGCTTCTGAATTACTTGGGATTTCACTTACAGCACGAGGTAAAAGTGGTGGTAATGCGATTCCGATGGCAGGCTTACCCTATCATGCAGTTGAAGGTTACCTCGCAAAACTGGTTCAAATAGGACAGTCTGTCGCCATTTGTGAGCAGGTTGGCGATCCTGCAACGAGTAAAGGCCCAGTAGAACGTAAAGTTGTACGAATCGTAACGCCGGGGACCTTAACCGATGAAGCTCTGCTACAAGAAAGACAAGACAATTTACTTGCTGCTGTTTATCAAGGTAAAACTGGCTACGGCTATGCGACCTTAGATGTGTCATCAGGTCGCTTTGTGGTTGTTGAACTTGAAAATGCAGAAACGTTGGAAGCTGAATTACAGCGCACAAGTCCAGCAGAACTACTTTACAGCGAAGACTTGGCTGATCGTCACTTAATCGAAAACCTTAAAGGAATAAGACGCAGACCTGAATGGGAATTTGATTACGATACTAGTATTCAGTTATTGCTAGAGCAGTTTGGTACTAAAGACCTACACGGTTTTGGCATAACAAACGCAAGGCTGTCGCTGCAAGCTGCTGGCTGTTTGATGCAATACGTCAAAGACACCCAAAAAACGGCTTTACCACATATCAATAGCATCACCATGTTTAATCAAGCTGATACTATTATTCTAGATGCTGCCACAAGACGTAATCTTGAGTTAACAGTTAACTTGTCAGGATCTCGGGATAACACACTTGCATGGGTATTAGATAAAACGGCTACACCGATGGGCAGTCGAATGCTGCAACGCTGGATCCATCAACCCCTTCGAGATCAACAGCATATCAGCCAACGCCAACAAGCCGTTGCAGAATTGATTGAAACAGGTTTATACGCCGATTTACACCAGCAATTAAAAGCCCTTGGCGACATTGAACGTATCATGGCTCGTTTGGCGATACGCAGTGCACGTCCTCGAGATTTTGCACGACTACGCCAAGCATTAGCATTATTACCTGAGATTCAACAAACCTTAAGCCATTGCAATCAAGATGAAGTAAAGCGATTAGCTGGGTTACTTGGTGAATTCCCTGAACAACAACAGCTATTAGAAGCGGCCATTGTAGATAGCCCACCTATGCTTATTCGTGACGGCGGCGTTATTCGCACTGGCTATAATGCACAGCTCGATGAATGGCGTGGTCTTAGTGAAGGTGCTAATGATTATTTAGTGCAAATGGAAGCCCGTGAAAAAGAGCAAACCGGGATAAACACCTTAAAAGTCGGCTATAACCGCGTCCACGGTTATTACATTGAAGTAAGTCGGTTACAATCAGATCAAGTGCCACTGAGTTATCAACGTCGCCAAACCCTAAAAAATACTGAACGCTATATCACTCCAGAGCTTAAAGAGTACGAAGAAAAAGTCCTTTCAAGCCAAGGTAAGGCTCTGGCAATTGAAAAACAACTTTGGGAAGAGTTATTCGATCTACTCTTACCTAAATTACACGAATTACAGCAATTTGCTCAAGCGGCTTCAGAATTAGATGTACTGAGCAACTTTGCAGAACGAGCTGAAACCTTAGGTTATCATTGCCCTCAAATCAGCAATGACATCGGAATTAATATTGAAGCAGGTCGTCACCCTGTTGTCGAATTAGTCAGCCAAGCACCGTTCATTGCTAACCCGGTTGTGTTAGCACCAGAGCGACGTATGTTGATTGTTACTGGTCCGAATATGGGTGGTAAATCGACTTACATGAGACAAGTTGCACTAATCACCTTAATGGCTCATATTGGCAGCTTTGTTCCTGCACAAAAAGCGGTTATTGGTCCTATTGATCGCATATTTACCCGTATTGGCGCATCTGACGATCTTGCCTCTGGTCGCTCAACCTTCATGGTAGAAATGACTGAGACAGCCAATATTCTTCATAATGCGACGTCAAAAAGTTTAGTGTTAATGGATGAAATTGGCCGCGGAACATCAACCTATGATGGATTATCTCTTGCTTGGTCAGCAGCGGAATACTTAGCCGAAAAAGTGGCAGCATTAACGTTGTTCGCAACCCACTACTTCGAATTAACCCAATTACCTGAACAGATGATAGGTGCTGCCAACGTACATTTAGATGCTGTTGAACATGATGACACGATTGCCTTTATGCATGCTGTTCAAGAAGGTGCTGCGAGTAAAAGCTACGGCTTACAAGTCGCATCTTTAGCAGGTGTTCCAGCTCATGTGATTAAAGCCGCTAAACAAAAACTGCATATGCTTGAAAGCAGAGACTTGGCAAACACTCACCAAGTCCCCATTCAAGAAGCCCTTAATCTGACAATGCCAGAGCCACAATCATCAGCAGCCACCGAAAAGCTCAGCCAAATTAATCCAGATGATTACAGCCCTAAACAAGCACTAGACATGCTTTACGAGCTTAAAAGACTAGCCAGTTTGTAAATAAGGTTACTTTCCAAGTGAAACAAAAAAGCCGCTACGATAAACTTTAGCGGCTTTTTGCTGTCATTAACTCGGAGTTAAAAGACCTACTTTTCAAGGGATTTTAATGCATCAGTATCAACATCTTTCATCACTTCACGCTCTAATGCATGTTGCGCAGCTAAGTCATTACTTTTCTTTTGTTGTTGTAGTTTTTGCTGCTCAATACTCATTCTGACTTGTCGTTGAATTGACTCTTGCTCTGTTTCGCACTGCCTGAAACCATCACTCCAACCTTGAGCATAATCAGCTTCTTCATTAAAACGTTTAACGTCTTTTTTGAATTCATCAAACAAACTGCCACCCGCTTTATTACCACTATCACAACCATCTTGAAAACCATCAGCATAGGCCAAAGGATAACCTTGCTCAATCATACTATCGCGAGTACTTTGACAAGCAGAAATAATAAATAAGCTTAGTGGTAATAAGATTAAAACGATTTTTTTATTCATAAAAAACCTCATATGACAGAATCAATAAATAATAAAAAAGGGCATAAATGCCCTGTTTACTTTGAAATTTTAAAAGTGTTAACTTCTAAATAATGCTTCAACAGACAAGCCTTGAGCACCTAAAACATCTTTCAATCGTTTCAATGCTTCTACTTGAATTTGGCGAACACGTTCACGTGTTAATCCAATTTCAGCACCAACATTTTCTAATGTAGATGGTTCATAACCGAGTAAACCAAAACGTCTTGCTAGCACTTCACGTTGTTTGGTATTTAACTCATTTAGCCATCCTACTATTGAATTAGATAAGTCTTCATCTTGTACTTTATAATCTGGCCCAACAGAATCATCATCAGCAATCACATCAAGTAAGGCTTTATCGTTATCACCACCTAAAGGGGTATCAACTGAGGTGATTTTTTCGTTTAGCTTTAACATGCGGCTTACATCGCTGGTAGAGACATCAAGAGTGTCAGCGATTTCTTCAGCCGTTGGCTCATGATCTAGTTTTTGAGCTAGCTGTCTTGCTGTACGTAAGTACACATTAAGCTCTTTAACGACATGAATAGGTAAACGAATAGTACGGGTTTGATTCATGATAGCTCTCTCGATGGTTTGTCTAATCCACCAAGTCGCATAAGTTGAAAAACGGAATCCTCGCTCTGGGTCAAATTTTTCGACCGCGCGAATAAGCCCTAGATTGCCTTCTTCAATAAGATCAAGTAACGCTAAACCTCGGTTGTTATACCTTCTGGCAATTTTAACAACCAAGCGTAAATTACTTTCTATCATGCGGTTACGAGACTTCTCGCAGCCTTTGAGTGCTTTACGTGAAAAGAAGACTTCTTCTTCTGCACTAAGCAAAGGGGAAAAACCGATCTCACCTAGATATAGCTGAGTGGCGTCAAGATTCTTTTGCAGATCATCTTGAACTTGTTGATCAATATCGGATTGCTGCCCTTCTTTGGCTTTTCCTGCCTTCGGCGCAACCTCTTGTGGTTGTGTAGCTAAATCCATAAGCTCTACTGCGACTGCAGCGTTTTGTTTTTGGCTCATATGGTGCTCTCCCAAACCTGGTAAATTTAATTAAACTAGTGCACTTGCCTATCCTCCGTTTTAATGTGAACTAAACAATTAGCGTTTAGGTAAGTAATTTAATGGGTTAACAGACTTACCATGTAGACGTATTTCAAAATGTAACATCACTTGGTTTGCCCCTGTGCTACCCATTTTCGCTACTGTCTGTCCAGCATTTACATATTGCTTTTCTTTGACCAATATTGAATCTGCATGGGCATATGCACTTAAATAGTCATCGTTATGTTTGATAATAACCAAATTACCATAACCACGAAGTGCATTACCTGCATAAACAACTCTTCCATCAGCAGCGGCTTTAATAATATCGCCACGAGAACCTGCAACCTTAATTCCTTGATTGCCCTGCTGAGTTGTAGAGAAATATCCTATTATTCTGCCTTTATTTGGCCAGTTCCACTTACTTACTTTCTTCGGTAAGCCCTGAACAGGATTTTTAGCTACTTGAACCGTTTTTTCTGGGGTAGTTTTTACAGAATACGCAGGCTTAGCTTTGTGATCAAGCTCTTTTTTTGTACTATTTTTGCTAGCTGACGTACTAGCTTGTTTTGGCACTGTAGTCTGTTTTGGCTGTGTTTTCTTTACGGGCGTGGGTTTGGTGTTCGCTATAGCAACCGGTTTAGAAACAGTTTTAGTGGCTGCAGGTTTATATAATTTTAAGGTCTGACCAGGATAAATTGTATATGGCGCTTTTAGCTTATTGTAAGCAGCAATATCACTGAAGTCCTTGCCTGCTCCCCATGAAATTGAATACAAGGTATCACCGCGCTTAACTTTGTAGCTTCCGGCGGTTATTGACCCTTTATTATATTTAGGACCAGCAGATGATGAAATGCTTTGTACAGGTGCAGGGCTATGAGCTTGAAAGCTACAGCCTGATAAAAAAATTATCAAAAAAATAATGCAAAGCCAATTGTGATACTTCAAGCATTCTCTCCAGCTAAAACAGGAAATATCATCCTAGTTAAGCAAGTTCGCCATTAACCAACGGTACAAATTTAACTGCTTCAATGATTTGCGATTTAAATTCATTATTATTTCGAGTTATTTTTAACAGTTGTTGTGAGTCTTCGCCTACGGGAATGACTAATACTCCACCTTCGGAGAGTTGGCTTAATAATGCCTCTGGTACTGAAGATGCAGCAGCGGTGACCATAATCGCATCAAAGGGGGCTTTATTTTGCCAACCTTTCCATCCGTCGCCATATTTAAATGACACATTGTGTAGATCTAAACGTTTCAATCTTTGCCTTGCTTGGATTTGCAAAGCTTTGATTCGTTCAATTGTGCATAGTTGTGGTACCAACTGAGCTAAGATTGCAGCTTGATAACCCGAACCCGTACCAATTTCTAACACTTTAGCGGGATTATGTTGCAATAATAGTTCAGTCATACGCGCTACAATATAAGGCTGAGATATCGTTTGTCCTTGCCCGATAGGCAATGCAGTATTTTCATACGCTTTATGAGCAAGTGCACCGTCTAAGAATAACTCTCTAGGTGTATTAGAAACGGCTTCTAAAACCGCACTATTACAAATGCCAGCTTCCTGTAGTTTTCTCGCTAAATTGATAGCAACAGTTGAGGCTATCTGACTCATAGTTTTTTTACCCAGTTCTCTAAACCAGCAAGCTGGTTATATGCTGTTAAATCGACCGTTAGCGGCGTGATTGAAACATAACCTTGTTCAACTGTACCAAAGTCAGTATCCGCACCGGCATCTTGTTCTTTTCCTGGCGGGCCAAGCCAATATATATCGCGCCCAGCAGGGTCTTGAGACTTAATCATACCCTCGGCTTTATGCCTTGAACCTAAGCGAGTCACCTTCATTCCTTTAATTTGCTCTAAAGGCAAATCCGGAACATTTACATTTAAAATTTGATCGCTATTGATTGGATGTTCAAGCAAACCTTGCACAATTTTGACAGCGTAAACTGCCGCAGTTTTATAGTGTATTAACTCTTTACCCACTAGAGAAACCGCAATAGCAGGTAACCCTAAGAATCGCCCTTCAGTCGCAGCCGCAACAGTGCCAGAATACAAGGTATCATCGCCCATGTTCGCTCCAGCATTAATACCAGAAACTACAATATTGGGCTCAGTTTCACATAATTCTCTTATGGCTAAATGAACGCAATCAGATGGCGTGCCATTGACCGAAGTATAACCATTATCTAAGTTATTAATTCTTAATGGGTTAGTCAAGGTCAAAGAGTTACTTGCTGCTGAGCAATTACGATCTGGAGCAACAACTTTTACTTTCGCAATTTGGCTTAATTCTTCAGCTAGCGCTTTTATGCCAGCAGCGGTTACGCCATCATCATTGCTAACGAGTATATTAATCACGCTGTTGGCTCTTGTTTAAGTTCTTGTTTAAGTTCTTGTTCAGACTCTTGTTTAGAAAGTGAGGCTGAAGCTTTGGCAAGCGCTTGTTGTTGAGCTGCAGCATTTTGCTCGGCCACCATTTGTTGGCGTTTCACCTCTTGCACGTCTTGATAATCCAGTAACTCTCTAAGAACTGACGTTGCATAACTGCCTGCCGGTAAAATGAATTCAATAATTAAGTTATTTTGTTCAAGTCGATATTTCATCGCTTGTGGCTTAAGCAATAAAGGACGACGCTCTTGTTCTAGCCCAGCTTGTTCAAGTCCTGCAAGATCTTGAGTTAATTCGGCTAAAGCTGCTTGCTCTACAGACGCTGCATCAGCTTGAGGAAGCATTGCGCCTCGACCCCATAACGGCGCAGATAATTGAATGTCGTTATCAGACAAACGTTTTAGCGTAGCAGGATCCCATTTTTCAGTGACAAAAAAGCTCTTACTACCTGCAAGCATTACGCAATCGCCCGTTAATGGTGCGACACTATGATGGTGTAATCGGTATGAGACAACCTGATTAAATACATTTGAACGAACAGCTGACAGATACATGCTACGTTTTTTGCGATCTTTTACTTTTTTACCAGCCAACATTTGTTGGCCGTAAATTAAATTCTTGCCTTGATGACCAAAACGTTGTTCACCAAAGTAATTTGGTACACCTGTTTCAATGACCTGTTGGATACGTTTTTCAACAGCATCTTTATCTGACACATTTCGTAATGTCAGCTCAAAGCGATTACCTAATAACGCGCCAATACGTAATTTTTTACTATGACGCTGGCTCGATAAAATAGTCAAACGAGCTTGGTTAGTGTCATTACCTCTACTTGAAGTATCTGCAGATGCTTCTGTATTTGGCGTTGTTAAGGATTGCCAATCAGGGGTTTCTTTACCAGGAATTCGCACACCGAACCATTGTTCGGTGACCGCATTTTTGTCTTTTTGACCTGCGTAAGTCACTTCTTTTTGATGTACCTTTGCAAACTTAGCCAGCATCTCAGCCACTTGATTGGTGTTCAAGCCCTCTTTACGAACATGGATCATATGATGCTCACCTTCCCCTGTAGGACTAAAAGGCAGCATTTCCTTCACGATAAAGTCGCTATTGAAAGTGCGTAAATCAGCGGTGCAGGTAGGTTTATCAAAAAGGTAATGTAACGAGCTCATGTCATGTTCTCAAAATATTAGGTTTATTGTGGCTAACGGCTAACTAACTTTTATAGTTTTATAATGCTTTGGACATCAAAACAACAGATTCAACCGCAATGCCTTCTTTACGTCCGGTAAAACCTAATTTTTCAGTCGTGGTCGCTTTCACATTAATGTTATCAATGGCTGTTTCTAAATCTTGCGCTAAGCATTCTCTTATCGCTTGAATATGCGGGAGCATTTTAGGTGCCTGAGCAATAATTGTGACATCAAGATTACCGATAACAAACTGCTTTTGCTTGGCTAATTTATAACAATGCCTTAAAAGTACTCTACTGTCAGCGCCTGCAAACTCTGAATCAGTATCTGGAAAATGCTTACCTATATCACCTAAAGCCATAGAACCTAGAATCGCATCTGAAATAGCATGTAAGACCACATCACCATCAGAGTGAGCAATCAGACCTGTTTCATAAGGTACGGTAACACCACCTAATATTAACGGCTTGTCACCACCGAATTTATGTACGTCAAATCCATGCCCAATTCGTATATTCATTATTTTCGATTACCATTTATTATATGACTGTTATTGCTATATATTTTGATGATTAACACTTTTTAACCTGAGTTATACCATTAAAGCGACTCAATGTTGGCTAAAAATAGCTTAGCTAATTGTAAATCATCTGGATGAGTGACTTTAATATTATCAGCCCTACCTGATACTAACCCAGGATTCACGCCTGCCCATTCCATTGCGCTCGCTTCATCGGTGATATTAACGCCTTGTTCAAGGGCTGCAGATAAATTTTGTTTTAGTTGCTGACTAGGGAACAATTGTGGAGTTAACGCATGCCACAAATTATCACGGCAAACTGTTTCAGCTATTTCAACTTTACTTACAGCTTTGTCCGCAGCATTAGCAACAATACTTCTCTTCATTGTGTCTCTCACTGGCATAGCTAAAATTGCCCCTTGGCTATGCACAGCACGAGACTCGAGTAACTTATCGATATCAGTTTGAGTTAAACAAGGTCTAGCTGCATCATGGACCAGTGACCAAGTCGAGTGCTCACTCGTAATATCAGTAGTTACATCATTGGTTTCATCATCTAAGCTATTCAATGCAGCAAGAACTGAGTCAGCACGCTCGTTGCCGCCTATTACTGTCAAAACTTTTTCATGATTGGCTTGTGTTAGTTTTGCAAAAAAGTCATCTTCAGGGTGCAATGCCACAATCACTTTGCTGATGTCAGGATGTGAAATTAAACTATCCAAGGTATGCGCTAATATGGTTTGTTCGCCAAGCATTAAGTATTGCTTAGGAATAGACGCGCCCATTCTGGCACCAATGCCAGCAGCTGGCACAATAGCGACAACAGATTGCTTTGCAGACTTCATAATGTTTACTGACCAAATGTAGAATTATTTCGGGGATTATTACCAACAACACGATAGAAAGTTTCACCTTCTTTGACCATACCCAACTCATTACGCGCACGCTCTTCGATGGCTTCTGTGCCACTTTTTAAATCTACGATTTCAGCAATTAGCACTTGGTTACGGGCGATCAGTTTGTTATTACTTTCTTGTTGGCTGGCAATCTGCTTTTGCAGATTCATATACTGGGAAAGATTGTTCTCGCCTAACCAAAGTCGATACTGCAACAAGCCTACTAAGATAATCAGTAATAGTAAAAGTCGTTTCATAAATCGGTTATCAGCGATATTTATTAGTAATTGTTACGTTATAGTACAACAAAAAAGGCCACCGAGTGGTGGCCTTTTTAAGATTTAGTAAAGATTAAGCTTGGCCTTTCACTTCTTTAAGACCGTTGTAAGGTGCTTTTTCACCTAATGCTTCTTCGATACGAAGCAGTTGGTTGTACTTAGCAACACGATCAGAACGGCTTAAAGAACCCGTTTTAATTTGGCCTGCTGCAGTACCAACGGCTAGATCAGCAATGGTTGCATCTTCAGTTTCACCACTACGGTGAGAAATTACAACGGTAAAACCAGCATCTTTAGCCATTTTTATCGCAGCTAAAGTTTCAGTTAATGAACCAATTTGGTTGAACTTGATTAAGATAGAGTTAGCAATACCATTATCGATACCACGCTTCAAAATCTTAGTGTTAGTTACGAATAAGTCATCACCAACCAATTGAATTTTGTCACCCATCAATTTAGTTTGATGTGCAAAACCTTCCCAATCTGATTCATCAAGACCATCTTCGATAGAAACGATTGGATATTCTTTAGTAAGATCTTGTAAGAAGTAGTTAAACTCTTCAGAAGTGAATTTCTTACCTTCACCTTTAAGATCGTAGATGTTGGCTTCTTTATCAAAGAATTCAGAAGCAGCACAATCCATCGCTAAAGTGATGTCTTTACCTAACTCGTAACCTGCATTCGCCACAGCCACTTTAATCGCAGCTAAAGCAGAAGCATTTGATGGAAGGTTTGGTGCGAAACCACCTTCATCACCTACTGCAGTTGAATGGCCGTCAGCTTTAAGTACTTTTGCTAGGCTATGGAAAACTTCAGCGCCCATTCTTAGGCCTTCACGGAAGTTAGCAGCGCCAACTGGTTGGATCATAAACTCTTGGATATCAACACTGTTGTCAGCATGCTCACCACCATTGATGATGTTCATCATTGGTAGAGGCATAGAGTAAACACCAGGAGTACCGTTTAAGTCAGCGATGTGCGTATATAAAGGTACTTTCTTTGAAGCCGCTGCCGCTTTTGCTGCTGCTAAAGAAACTGCCAAGATTGCGTTTGCGCCAAACTTAGCTTTGTTTTCAGTGCCATCTAGGTCAATCATGATTTGGTCAAGTTCAGCTTGAGCCAATGCATCTTTACCTTTTAACGCCTGCGCGATTGGACCATTAACAGCTTCAACCGCTTTTAATACACCTTTACCTAAGTAACGAGCTTTGTCGCCGTCACGTAATTCTAATGCTTCACGTGAACCAGTAGAAGCACCTGAAGGAGCAGCAGCCATACCGAAAGAACCATCAGCAAGATGGACTTCAGCTTCAACTGTTGGGTTACCGCGTGAATCCATGATTTCGCGACCAATGACATTAATAATGTTAGCCATAACTTCCTCGATAAATGTAATATAAAATTAAAATAGAAAATCAATACCAGTAATCAGCAACATTTCTATAATTGAAGATTGATTATTGGTATTTCACTTTCAGTTTGGTAATTAATTGTCAACTAGAAGCATAGCATAGACCTATTATCCTGACGCTTCAACTATCAAAGTGACAACTTGGAATACACCATGAAAAAAAAGCCATTGATGAACTCATCAATGGCTTTCGTTATCTAGCTAGCTTCACCTTTTTGATGAGCAGCAGCAGCGGCTACAAACCCTTCAAAAAGAGGGTGACCATCACGCGGTGTTGAGGTGAACTCAGGGTGGAATTGACCAGCAACAAACCAAGGGTGATTTGGCAGCTCAATCATTTCAACTAATTTGCGGTCAGATGATAGACCACTGAATACTAAGCCTGCTTTCTCTAAGCGCTCAACATAGTTGTTGTTCACTTCAAAACGATGGCGATGACGCTCAACACAAGTATTAGAATTGTAAGCAGCAGCAGCTTTAGTACCATCAGCTAAATGACATAGCTGAGCACCTAAACGCATTGTGCCACCTAAATCAGATTCTTCATGGCGAGTTTCAACATTACCTTCTTCATTGATCCACTCAGTGATCAAACCAATCACAGGATGATCAGTCTTAGAATTGAACTCAGTTGAATGTGCATCAGCAAGCTTAGCTACGTTACGAGCAAACTCAATAAGAGCCACTTGCATACCTAAACAGATACCGAAATAAGGGATGTTGTTTTCACGTGCGTATTGAGCCGCAAAAATCTTACCTTCAACACCACGTTCACCGAAACCGCCAGGAACTAAAATGCCGTCTAAGCCAGTTAATACTTCAGCGCCTTTTGCTTCAACAGTTTGTGAATCAACATATTGAATGTTCACTGTCACGCGGTTTTTAAGGCCTGCATGTTTTAATGCTTCATTTACTGACTTATATGCATCTGGTAATTCAATGTATTTACCCACCATACCAATAGTGATTTCACCAGTTGGGTTAGCTTCTTGATAAATAACATTTTCCCATTCAGATAAATCAGCTTCTTTACAATCAATACCAAAACGCTTGATAACTAACTCATCAAGGCCTTGTGAACGAAGTAAAGCTGGGATTTTGTAAATACTATCTACGTCTTTTAACGAGATAACCGCTTTTTCTTCTACATTACAGAACAGCGAGATTTTCGCTTTTTCGTTTGCAGGAATTGCGCGGTCACCACGACAAACTAATACGTCTGGCGCGATACCAATTGAGCGAAGCTCTTTTACAGAGTGCTGTGTTGGTTTAGTTTTAATTTCGCCTGCAGCGCCTAAGAATGGCACTAACGTCAAATGCATGAATAAAGTGCGGTCACGTCCTAGCTCAGCACTTAATTGACGAATTGATTCTAAGAATGGCAGTGATTCGATATCACCTACTGTGCCACCGATTTCTACGATAGCAACATCATGGCCTTCGCCACCTTCAAGTACTTTTTCTTTAATCGCATTAGTAATATGCGGAATGACCTGAATAGTTGCGCCTAAATAGTCACCACGACGTTCTTTACGTAGCACTTGCTCGTAAATACGACCAGTAGTGAAGTTATTACGACGGTTCATTTTGGTACGAATAAAACGTTCGTAATGACCTAAATCTAAATCAGTTTCAGCACCATCTTCAGTAACGAATACTTCACCATGCTGAGTTGGGCTCATGGTACCTGGATCGACGTTAATGTATGGGTCCAGTTTCATAATGGTTACATTGAGGCCACGCGCCTCTAAAATTGCTGCTAGAGATGCTGCTGCAATGCCTTTACCTAGTGAAGAAACAACGCCACCAGTTACGAAGATATACCTTGTAGTCATGCTGAACCTGAGAATGTGAGTTTGAAAAATACGTGCTTGTAAGAAAGCACTAGGACGGGGCGACATTCTACCAAAATTGCTCGATAACAACAAACAATAAACTCATTAAATTGCGATAATAATGTTTAATAAGCCAACAGCCTCATTCTATGTGTTTTTTAGGCCATCAAAGCAATGAGTACTAAGGCAGGTTGCCGTCACTTATACATTGACTCACGCTGATTTAAGCCTAAATTTTTAAAGCCTTTCCTGTTGTTTAACTTGATCCCAATATGCGTCTAACTCATCTAAAGAGTGTTCATTAATCGACTTTCCGCTTTGCTTAGCAAAGTGCTCTACACCACGGAAACGTCGTTCAAACTTTTGGTTTGCTTGTCTTAAGGCTTGCTCAGGTTCAACGCCCAAATGTCTTGCCATATTAGCAACTGCAAATAACAAATCGCCCATTTCATCAACCACACGTTCATGATAAATCTCTGGCTGAGTTTTAAGGTGTTGTGCCTCTTCCATCACTTCATCGATTTCTTCATGGACTTTAGCCACAACTGGCGCTAAATCAGGCCAATCAAACCCTACCTTAGCGACTCTTTTTTGAATTTTTATCGAACGATTTAATGCAGGCAGAGCCACAGGAATATCATCGAGTAATGAAAACTGCTGTTTTTGCTCGCGCTCCGTTTGTTTAATTGCATCCCAGGATTGTTTAACTTTTTCCGCATTGGCACGTGGCGAACTGGTGCCACTCCCCTTAACGGTAAACACATGGGGATGACGCCGCGTCAGCTTGTCACAAATTTTCTCAACCACAACAGCAAAGTCAAACATGCCCTGCTCACTCGCCAACTGACAATAAAACACCACCTGAAACAGTAGATCACCTAGTTCATCAGGCAGCGATTCAAAATCAGCTTGTTCTATTGCATCCGCTACTTCATAAGCTTCTTCGAGCGTAAATGGCACAATCGTCGCAAATGTTTGTTGTTTATCCCAAGGACAACCGGTTTCAGGATCGCGTAACTTCTCCATAATCGTTAATAATGGTTGAATAATATTATGAGTTTGAGATGACTCTTTAGACATGGAAAATATCCAAATAATTAGGACTAAACAAAAAAGTGGTAAACCTAACGATTTACCACCTCTATTAATTCACATTAACTTACGTATTTGCGTATTATAAGCGCCTTGCTTCAATGACGCCTTCAATTTGGCCCAATTTCGCTAAGATACGCGATAAGCCATCAAGGTTATAAAGCTCTAATTCAAGATCAACCGCCGCAGTTTGGTTCTTTTCATCTGATGTTGAGCTCATTGCCATCACATTCGACTTTTCTGCCGCAAGTACTGTGGTGACGTCTCTTAATAACCCGCTTCTATCATGAGCATTTACTTGTACTTTAATGCGATATCCACCAGAGTAATTTTCACCCCACACGACTTCTACATTACGCTCAGGATGAGCACGCATTAATTCTTTAACTTGAGCACAGTCACTGCGATGTACTGAAACCCCTCGCCCCATAGTAATGTAACCAAAAATTTCATCACCCGGAACAGGTTTACAACAACTGGCAATATGGCTCAGTAAGTTACCCACGCCATTAACTTCAACTTGACCTTTCCCTTTACGGGCTGGTTTAGTGTGCGAACGCTTTATGATCTCTTCAACAATTTCTTGCTCTGAACTCGGCTCTTTACGCAGGCTGGTTTCGATATAATTAACCACTTGGTTAAGGCGAAGATCGCCGCCGCCAATAGCAGCTAACATGTCATCCATTGAGTTCATGTTAAATCGCTCAACAGCCACTTGCGCGTCTTTAATTTTTAATGATATCCGTGTGAGTTCAGCTTCCAGTAACTCTTTACCGGCAACCATGTTTTTATCGCGGTCTTGTTGCTTAAACCAATGTTGAATTTTAGAGCGTGAGCGAGACGACTTGATATAGCCTAAATTCGGGTTCAACCAGTCTCTTTTTGGATTTGGATGCTTTGAGGTAATAATCTCAATCCGCTCACCGGTTTCAACTTGATAAGTAAATGGCACAATACGTCCATCCACTTTTGCACCAATACATTTATGACCCACATGCGAGTGAATGTAGTAAGCAAAGTCCAGTACAGTTGAACCCAGTGGCAAATCAACCACTTCGCCGTTAGGGGTAAATACATATGCTCGGTCTTCGAAAACCTGACTGCGCACTTCTTCAACTAGGTTGCCTGTTTCGGCCACATCTTCTTGCCAAAGTAAGATCTTACGTAGCCAGTTAATCTTTTCTTCATAACCACTTTGTTTTCCACCAGCCGTACCTTCTTTGTACTTCCAGTGCGCAGCCACACCTAGCTCTGCATCTTGATGCATCGCTTCGGTACGAATTTGGATCTCAACAGTTTTACCTTCGGGCCCTACAACGACGGTATGGATTGATTGGTAGCCGTTAGGTTTAGGATTTGCCACATAGTCATCAAATTCACGTGGAATATGATGCCAAAGGGTATGGACGACACCTAATGCACCATAACAATCTTGAAGGCGGTCAGTGACAATACGCACTGCGCGGACATCAAACAGTTCATCGAACTTAAGATCTTTGCCCTTCATTTTGCGCCAGATGCTATAGATGTGTTTTGGGCGACCATAGACTTTTGCACGTATTTGATCGGCATCTAAACGTTCTTGCAGCTGGGTTACAAACTTTTCGACAAACACTTCTCTATCGACACGCTTGCCGTCTAATTGTTTAGCAATGTCTTTATAGACAACTGGATGAAGGTATCTGAATGAAATATCTTCTAATTCCCATTTAAGCTGACCGATACCTAATCTATTGGCTAATGGCGCATAAATATCGGCAACTTCACGCGCAACTAACACGCGAGTCTCTTCATCGACGTTTTTAATTTCACGTAGTAGGCGTAATCGCTCAGCAAGCTTGATCACGACAGCGCGGACATCTTCCACCATCGCCAATAACATTTTACGAATATTATCAATTTGCGGTTCTGCGGTGCGTGAATCTTGACTAACTTTTAAAGCGCCAATGGCTTCCATCGTGACAACACTTGCCACCAACTGACTTAAACTTTTACCAAACTTTTCTTCGATGTCTTCAATCGAAAGAATGCCTGCATCATGAATGATAAATAATAGGGATGCTTGCAGGGTTTCAATGTCCATATTCAGTGGAGCAAGGATTTCAACCATTTCACGAGCACGGTCTAATAGTTCGCGATGAATATCTGGGGATGGAGTCGGCAGCGCATCTAACTGTTTAATAAGATCCAGCAACATTTGGGCTTCTTCGGCATTATCTAAATAACGCATCACCCATTCGTCGATATTAAAATCGGCTGAATTAAAATGTGCTTCTCGGACTGAGACCATAATTAACTTCCTTATTGGTACTTATTAACTACCAGTAAAACAAACCTGTTTATTTTCAATAAACCGTCTATTGCAGACGCGCTCTGCAGTATGACAAAAGAATCATCTTGAATGTTCAGTAATCTATGTCAAATTAATATTAATCACTTTACAAATTCTTACTTAAAAAAACGAAAAAGGTTTAATTTTCCATCAATTTCTAGCTTAAATAAGATTTATATTCATCTGCTTTCAATAATAAAGCATCAGATTGCTAACGAATGTTCCCCTGGCAACACTCAAGCTATCTTAGCCTGCTTCATTTTGTCTCAAATAACGCCATTGCTTCAATATGGTGAGTTTGAGGAAACATATCTAGCATGGTAATTTTTTTCAATTTATAGCCTTGCTCAATCAAAACTTGGCTGTCTCGCGCTAAACTCGCTGGGTTACAAGATACGTAAACCACTTTTTTGGGTTTCATTTTAGAAAGCCATTGCAAACTTTCAAAAGCGCCCGCTCTGGCAGGGTCAAGTAATAATTTATCGATGCGACCAAGCCATGATGCTTCAGATAAATCAGCACTGAGATCGGCGTGAAAGAAACTTAAGTTAGTTAAGTTATTGTCTTGGGCGTTTTGCTTAGCCTGAGCCACCATTTCAGGCACTCCCTCAACCCCAATAACATCTGCGGCTTGTGTTGCGAGTGGCAAACTAAAGTTACCGACTCCACAAAATAAATCTAAAATACGCTCGTTCGCTTGTGGCTCAAGCCATTCAATTGCCTGGGCAACCATACGTTGATTGATATCTGCATTAACCTGCACAAAGTTACCAGGGCTAAATCGGCAATCAACTTTACCATCAGCTAAACTGTATTGAGGCAACTCTAGCTCAGCTTGATGACTAGAGACAACCTCAGAATATAGTGAATGAATCGCACTTTCATTGTCTTGAACTAACAAATTAATCTGATGAGTTTGAGCAAAGCTCACTAACAGTTGTTTATCAGCATCTTTTAAATCTTTAGTAAGTCGCAATACAGCAAACAAGCCATTATCTGCTTCAGTAAGCTCTAAATGCCCTAAAGTAGTTTTAGCCTGCAGTTGGTTGAGTAACTCAGTAAATGGCGCTATTAATACCGATAAGGGTTTAGCTAACACATCACATTGCTTGATTTGCACGATATCGCTGCTATTAGCAGCACGAAAGCCTAGTTGTAAGGTTTTAGATTTTTTATCAAATAAGGTGGCTAAGCGCGCGCGGCGACGGTAATGCCAAGCTTCACCAATAACAGCTTCAGTCACCATAGATGAATCAACTTTGATAGCCAGCTTGCTGATTAAATTAGTTAATGCAGATTGCTTGTGTTCACGCTGAGCTTCAATGCTCATATGTTGTAAATCGCAGCCGCCACACTGCTGATAATGCGGACACTGTGCATCGACACGCTTGGGGGTCGGTTTCTCAACTTTTATCAACTTAGCTTTAGCATATTTTTTCTTTTGCTCGGTTAACTGAGCTGTAACGGTTTCACCAGGTAGCGCACCCGGTACAAACACGACTTTCCCGTTATGTTGTGCAATACCAGCACCGAGATGATCGAGTTGTGATACCGTTAAACTCAACTTTGCTGATAACTGCTTAGTCTTGTTTGGTTTTGCTTTAAAAAATTGCGCCATTTTGGCCTCTGGTTTTGAATAAATTACTGGTCAAGAGTGCTGCATTTCTGGCAATCTAGACAACATAATTGATAAAAGTCTTTAGGAATAACAACTTCACGATGAATAAAGCTAACAACATGACCAAATACAGCCTCCGTTCATGGGTGCTGGTACTTGCGTTAGCGCCTACTGTAATGGTGGGTATTCTACTTGGAAGTTACTTCACCATAAACCGTTTTTATGAACTTGAAGAAACCTTAATCGCCCAAGGCAGAAGTATTGTCGAACCTTTAGCCATTGCAAGTGAATTTGGCTTAGTCACAGAAGACCGAGAAGCCAGCAAACGCTTATTAGCTGCTTCCCAACTTAATAACTCCTCTTTGATACATTCCATTGCCTTATTTGATATCGATAACCAGCTATTTGTTACCTCTCATTATCACAAAGATTTTGAGAGCATGCGTTATACCAGAGCCCTTGAGTCATTAATCGCCAGTCAATATGAAACCATAGACGACACTATGGTGATCCGCGTCCCCATTATTTCTAATACTGGTGTAAATCAACAAAATAACAATTACACGGCTACCGCTTCTCCTGGCCAAACGGTAACACCCACGATTACAAATGCTGAAGGTCAGCAGATACTTGGCTATATTGCGATACTGCTTAATAAAGAAAATGCACTGCTTGAACAACACCGCGCTGCTATTGCAGCTTTTGTCATCGTATTGATTGGTGTGCAATTAAACTTATTTTTCACATTTAGATTAGTAAAACACGTTAACTACCCTATTACTGAAATGGTTAGGGTGGTGGCGAAAATCCGTGAGGGTAAGCTCGATACTCGCTTGGATGGTCAACTCATTGGTGAACTTGATTTATTGAAGCGTGGTATCAATGCCATGGCAAGTTCATTATCTGAATACCATGATGAAATGCAGCAAAATATTGACCAAGCCACCTCTGATTTACGAGAGACCTTAGAACAAATCGAAATTCAAAATGTTGAATTAGATTTAGCCAAAAAGCGGGCATTAGAAGCCAGTCGAATTAAATCTGAATTTTTAGCCAATATGTCCCATGAATTAAGAACCCCGCTGAATGGTGTGATTGGCTTCTCAAGACAGCTTATCAAAACCCCTTTGCATTCAAGTCAGCTTGATTACATCAAAACAATTGAAAGAAGCGCCAGTAACTTACTTGGCATTATTAATGACATCCTTGATTTTTCAAAGCTTGAAGCGGGTAAAATGGTGCTTGAAAAAATGCCATTCGCACTGAGAGAAACCATCTCAGAAACCGTCAGTATTGTATCTGGAAGCGCTCAACAAAAGGGTATTGAGCTAGTTATAGATATCGATGATAACGTGCCAGAAAGCGTCAGCGGTGATGCCATGCGTGTCGGTCAAATCATGACAAACCTTATCGGTAATGCGATTAAGTTTACCGACCACGGTAGCGTGGTATTAAAAATTCATCTGGTTGGCCAAAAAGATGAAAACATCACCCTACGCTGTGAAGTCATAGATACGGGGATTGGCATTGATGAAAGCCAGCAAGAATATTTATTCCAAGCATTTGGCCAAGCAGACTCCTCAATTTCAAGACGGTTTGGCGGCACAGGACTCGGACTGGTGATCACTAAACGTTTGATCAACCAGATGGGCGGTCAAATAGGCTTTACCTCTTCGCCCAATAAAGGCTCAACTTTTTGGTTTATGCTGCCGTTAGACTTGAGTCAATTCCATATTGGGGAAGTACTGCACTTAGAAACTTTACGCGATAAAACGCTACTTTTATTTGAATCTCGTGAATTAACTCGTGATACCTTCAATCGCCGCTTTGAAGCTTGGGGATTGCACTTAACATCAGTGGGCCAAGTAAATCATTTAGAATCAACGCTATCATCTAGCCAAGTACACTATGATTATATTCTGATCAGTTGTCACGGCTTTGAGAATATCGAACAGCTAATGACAGTTTTAAAAGCTGCCAGACAAAAGACATCCTGCTTAGTGTTACTGCATGATTGCATCGAGCAACAAGAAATACTCAATCAAGCACTGCGTCCAAACTCAGATATTTTAATGAGTATGCCAACCAGTGACTATGATTTGGCAAACCAGCTGATCCATCCACCAACTCAAAAAGCACTGTTAACAGAGCAAACTCAAGGCGTGGTTTATGAACGTAAAAACTTAAGCGTGCTGGCGGTTGACGACAACCTTGCAAACTTAAAGCTAATCGATACTTTATTAAAAGAAATCGTTGTCAACGTAATATCTGTCAACAATGGGGATGATGCGGTTAAGCACGCTAAGCAGCAGGCATTCGATGTCATCTTTATGGACATTCAAATGCCTGGCACCGATGGCATTACCGCAACCAAATTTATTCGCCAAGAATCCCTAAATCGTAATACACCTATTATTGCGGTCACGGCTCACGCCATTGCTGAAGAACGAGAATTGATTTTAGGCAGTGGTATGGATGGTTACTTACCAAAACCGATTGATGAAGCCGCACTTAAAGGCGTCATAGACCGTTGGATCAATAAACCTAAGTTTACCCATTTCGATATACATACCCTTAATTGGGAGCTGTGCTTAGCGCAAACGAATCAAAAGCCTGATTTGGCTATCGAGATGCTACAAATGCTAGTCGACTCTTTACCCGATAGTGTTAATGACATCGAGACCGCTTTAAAAGATGGCAATAATGAGCTAATGCTGCAAACAGTTCATAAACTACATGGCGCCAGTTGCTACTGCGGAGTACCCAATACTCAAAAGCTTTGCCAAGAGATAGAATCAGCATTGAAGAAAAAAATCAGCCTTGATGATCTAGAACCGGAAATACTAGAGTTACTTGATGAGCTAACTAAGGTAGAATCAGCAGCAAATCAAGTGATATCACAGTTATCAGCGGATGTTCCCAATGAGTAATAAACCCGGCTTTTTTAAACGCTTAAAAGCGTTATCTTTACCTCAAAAGCAATTATTTGCGACCGCACTTTGTCAGCGTATGCTGCCTAACTACCAATTATTTTCAGAAGTGTGTGAGTTTGGCGAGCCAAAAATGTTAAGCACAGTCTTAGACTTGCTTTGGCAATCTCAGTACGACAAGAAGCTTAAGTTCAATTACGATATCCATTTACAACGTCTTGAGGATAATACTCCTGAGCCAAGTGACTTTGAAGCTTACGGTGTTTACCCAGCAATGGATGCAGCCGTTGCATTAACCACTCTATTAGGTGGCATTCAAGGAAAAATCGAAGAAGACATTACTAATATCAGTAAGCTTTCTTCAAGCACTGTTGCCAATTACATTGAAGCTATCAGTGTTGAACAACTTCAAGACGAGTTGAACGAAGAAGTGGTTGAAGAATTTGTTTTCAATCACCCTGTGATGCAAGAAGAGAAAGAACTGCAAGGCATGTTATTGGATATCATAGAAGATAACCCAAAACTAACTACTGAGTTCATTAAAGAGTTACGTAAAGAAATCGTCGATGCTGGCGTATCCAATATTGGGATTAGTATTCAGCAATAATTTACAACCAAATGACTAATAACGTATTCGTTATTAGTCATTTGCGTGTTATCAAAGGGAGTCGCTATGGCCATGATTTAATTATGCTTCAGTCATGCATTAGACGCTCCCTTCACTTTAAAGGCATTAAGGCCTCAATTAACAACTCATACGCCATACTCTTAAGTAAAACGTAAAACCCTCATTTTAGTAATCCAAAACTACGCAAAATAGCCACCATGTCTTTTGTGTTCATTCTGCCAATTATCGTTTTTGATCGTGCATGGCGTAGATTAAGTTAACATGAGGCGCTGACAAGTTTTCAATAGAATTAACACTCGAAATTCGCCTATACTGATCACTTAATTAATTAAGGAAGGAATGAGGGATGTCCAGTATTCTTACCCCTCTTATAGCAGTATTCGGTATTATGCTTTTAGGCTTTGTTGTGCAAAAGCTAAAACTATTGCCACATGACACCGATTTTACACTTAATGAATATGTTTATTATGTTGCCTTCCCCGCTATTTTATTTATTGCCCTTGCCGAAACTGATATTAATGAAATCCTACAATGGGGTTTTATTTTCTCATTTGGCGCTGCAATGATTGTCACCTACTTTGTCACCGCAGTGTTGTCATTATGGGCTGATAAAAAACAGTCTGCACTTGCTGCAATTAGAGGCCTCAATACCAGCTTTGGTAATACAGCTTTTATCGGGATTCCCTTAATGATGATGTTATATCCAGGCAATAATCACGCGATTACCGCTGCTGCGATTGCCAGTTTGCTTTCCATTGTCATGTTTGCCTTTGCCATGGTGAGCATGGAGTTAGCGATTAACAAACAGCAGCAACGACATCCTATTTTAATCATGTTAAACGCACTTATTAGTAACCCTATTGTGATTGGCTGTATTCTTGGTGTAATGGCATCAGCGTTAACAATACCAATCCCTGATAGCATTAGCATGATGATGAGACTCATTGGTAACACGTCAAGTCCTTGCGCACTATTTGCTATAGGTATGGTGTTGGCTAAAGCTATGCACGGAGGTTCTGAAGAAACTGCACCTAGAAGACATATTGCAATCGAGATGACTTTGCTGAATATATTAAAACTCATATTTCAGCCGATAATCGCTTATGTGTTGCTACGTTATTTCGGCGTTAACCCTGAACTGCTTGTTATGGGGGTTATTCTGGCAGCGCTTCCAACTGCAGCAAGTGTTTACTTACTCGCTCAGCGTTATCAAACCTACGGTTTAGCAAGTGCTAAGTGTATTCTCATCAGTACTATCGCCACTTTTATCACCCTACCGATTATTGAAAAAATGCTGCATAGCTTGAGTTAACAGAGCTTAGCAATTGTTTTAATGGAGATTAAAAATCAAGCGGCAAAAATCTATCGCTGACGCTTTACTGTATAAAAAAACAGTGTACACTGTTTGTAGATACAGTGGTTTGATGATTATTCACACAAGGATTGATTATGCTTTGCCAATTAAGCATTAATAATTTCGCGATTGTACGTTTTCTAGAGCTCGACTTTAAAGCCGGCATGACTAGTATTACTGGTGAGACTGGTGCGGGTAAGTCCATTGCTATAGATGCTTTGGGTCTATGTTTGGGTAATCGTGCAGATGCCAATACAGTAAGACCTGGCGCTAATAAAGCTGAAGTCAGCGCACGCTTTACTTTGGATGATGTTCCATTTGCTAAACGTTGGCTTGAAGACAATGATCTCGATGTGGAAGATGAATGTATATTACGTCGAACTATCAGCGCTGACGGTCGTTCTCGCGCCTACATTAATGGCAACCCTGTACCACTTTCGCAATTAAAAGCACTGGGGCAATTATTTGTCGGTATTCATGGCCAGCATGCACACCACGCCATGCTTAAAAGTGAGCATCAACTTACCTTACTCGATAGCTATGCCAACCATAAACTCTTACTTGATACCGTTAGTAAGAGTTACCAACGCTGTAAAAATATCGAAAATGAGCTAAAACAGTTACAGCAAAACCAGCAAGAACGCATCGCCCGAAAGCAATTGGTACAGTATCAAGTTGAAGAATTAGATGAATTTGCGTTGTTACCAGGCGAGTTTGAACACATTGAACAAGAACATAAACGTCTAGCAAACGGCACCGATTTAATAGAAAGTTGTCAAAATACCCTGCAACTTCTGAGCGAAGATGACGAACATAATGTGGAGTCATTGCTTAATCGTGCTGTAGGCTTTGCTGATAACTTACAAAGTTTTGACCCTGCACTTAAAAATATTGCCGAGATGCTTAATGAAGCGTTAATTCAAGTTCAAGAAAGTAGCAGCGAAGTACAAGATTACCTCAGTAGAATTGAACTCGACCCTGAGCATTTTGCCTTTCTTGAGCAACGCATTTCTAAAGCAATGCAACTGGCTAGAAAGCACCATGTACAAACGGAAAATCTTGCTGCACATCATCAACAACTAAAAGCGGAACTCACAGAGTTAAGTAATGATGCTAGCCGTCTTGATGAAATACAGCTGCAAGTTGATGACAGTAAACAAGCTTATATCCAAAATGCGCAAAAACTCAGCCAGAGCCGTTTACGTTACGCTAAAGAGCTAAATAAATTAGTGACTCAATCAATTCATGAATTGAATATGCCTAAAGGAAAGTTCTGCATCACTGTTAACTTTAACCCTGAAGTACAGTCTTTAACTGGCAGTGACCAAATTGAATTTCAAGTCACGACTAATCCGGGGCAACCACTTCAACCTATTGCCAAGGTGGCATCAGGTGGTGAGCTTTCACGTATTGGTTTAGGCATTCAAGTGATTACAGCTAAGAAGGTTTCTACTCCAACCTTAATATTTGATGAGGTCGATGTGGGAATTTCAGGCCCTACCGCCGCTGTTGTCGGGCGAATGCTTAGAAGCCTAGGCGAATCAACACAGGTTATTTGTGTAACCCATTTACCTCAGGTTGCAGGTAACGGTCATCAGCATATGTTAGTGAATAAGTTTACCAAGAGTGGCGGTACAGAAACACAAATGAAGCCATTGGATAAAGAACAACGTATTAGTGAATTAGCAAGACTGCTTGCTGGTGATGTTATTACCGAGAATACACTCGCCAATGCGAGAGAACTTTTGCATTAAACATTAAGGCTGATGAGCTTTGAATACAATGTAATGAATTTAAATTTAAGAGACCAAACTAAAAAGCCCACTATTAAGTGGGCTTTTGTATATGAATTCGTAGTAATTAATAGGGCTCTAAGACCCGTTAATACACAAAACTGAAGACTTCATTTACACGAAGTAATAAATAGCCTGTAGACAGATTAACGCAAAGATCCCCGCCAGCACATCATCAATCATGATGCCGAATCCACCATGTACTTTGGCATCTAACCAACGAATAGGCCAAGGCTTGAGAATGTCAAAGAAACGAAATAAAGCAAAGCCAATCACCATCCATATTAGCCCTACTGGCGCCGCTATCATGGTGATCATCAATCCCGCAACTTCATCCCAAACAATAGCGCCATGATCATGGACGCCCATGTCTTTTGCGGCTTTATCACAAATATAAAAACCAACTAGCGTACTGATAACAGTGATAAAAATAAAAGCGGTTAAGCTTAAGTGTCCCATCAAATACACTAAAGGCACAGCAGCAAGGGTACCAAAAGTACCCGGTGCTTTGGCAGCTAAGCCACTACCAAAACCCAGCGCTAAAAAGTGCACTGGATTTTTTAAAGATAGTTTTAATACTGCAGGATCAGTTGATAATAATTTCATTAAAAGTGCTCAAAGTGTTTCGAGTCGAGTTCAAAAGGTTGGCCATCGGCTACCAGTCGTAATTTATCACCTGCGCAAATTTGACCAATTTTGACAAACTTAACACCAGCATGAATTAACGCAGTATCCAACGCTCCTCGTTGCGACTCAGGTACAGTAAATAGTAGTTCATAATCCTCACCACCTGTCAGCGCATAATTGATCGCATCGTTTTTGCCTACTGACTCAAGAAGTGATTGCGATAACGGTAACTCATTCACATCAATAATGGCACCCACATTCGAGGCTTTTAAAACATGCTTAATGTCTGAGTTTAAACCATCTGATAAATCAATCGCACTGGTTGCTAATGTTCGAAGCGCTTGACCCGCTATAATCCTTGGCGTTGGATGATAATGGCGATTAATTAAAAAACCTCTGTATTGAGGATCAACCTCTTTATTGCCCAGCAGCACATCTAGACCTAAGGCTGAATCACCTAAGGTACCAGTAACATAAATCCAATCGCCAATCTTAGCGCCTCTACGAGTCAATGCTTTGCCCGTGGGCACTTGGCCATGGATGGTGATGTTAATACAACGAGGTCCACGAGTCGTGTCACCACCAATCAAACTCACGCTGTAGTATTCTGCAGCCTCAAATAAACCTTCACTGAATTCTTGTAACCATTGGTTATCAACATCAGGCAAAGTTAATGCGAGTGTCATCCAAGCAGGATCTGCACCCATTGCCGCTAAATCAGACAAGTTTACCGCTACAGATTTATAACCAAGCTCATGGGCTGGCATCGTTGGTAAAAAGTGAATATTTTCGACGAGAGTGTCGCAAGAAATTGCGATTGATTTGTTTTCGGCTGGTTGCACAATCGCGCAATCATCACCGATACCGAGATGAACATCACGGCGCTGCTGACCTTTATCACGGAAAAATTGTTCAATAATTTGGAATTCTTTCACGATAAACCTGGTACGGTTGCCCGCCCACCTATATTTTATAGAAGTATCTAAGCCATACAAAAACGGTATCCGAAGATACCGTTTTCATTCATTACTTACGAGTAACAAGCTTATCTAGCATACCATTGACAAACTTATGGCTGTCGTCAGCACCAAACGCTTTCGCTAATTCGATACCTTCGTTGATAGCCACTTTATATGGCACATCTTTACGATAAGTTAATTCATATGCAGCTAAGCGCACAATGGCTTTTTCAACTGGAGATACATCTTCAATATCACGATCTAAGTGAGGTTTTAGAAGATCATCAAGTTGAGTTGCTTTCGTGGCTACACCTGATAGCAATTCACGAAAATAAGCTACATCAACACCGTTAATGTTTTGCTCAGTTAAAAATTCATGTTCAACATCAGCAACGTTATTCTTGCTTAATTGCCACGAATAAATAGCTTGAACAGCTAAACGGCGTGCCTTACGGCGCTCTGAAGGCTTCATTACTTTTCCTACTACTATACCAACTGTTGTTCTAATTCTTGCAGAACGTTAACCATTTCAAGCAGACCTAGGGCAGCTTCAGTGCCTTTGTTACCTGCTTTAGTACCAGAGCGTTCAATTGCTTGCTCAATAGTATCTGTGGTCAACACGCCAAATGAAACAGGGATATCAAACTCTAAAGCAACTTGAGCTAGACCCTTGTTACATTCACCTGCAACTAAATCAAAATGCGGAGTACCACCACGAATCACTGCACCAAGTGCAATGATACCGTCAAACTTTCCACATGCAGCAACACGACGTGCAGCTAGTGGTAATTCAACAGCGCCAGGAACACGAACAACAGTAATGTTGTCATCTTCAACCTGACCAAAACGTTTTAGTGTATCTATTGCGCCATCAAGCAGACTCTCAACTAAAAAACTGTTGAAACGCGATACTACGATCGCAACTTTGGCATTTTTTGCTTCGATATTACCTTGAACTACGTTCATTATCTTACCTAAATTAGCTAAAGCACCCAGCTCTGGGCAAAAGTGGCGGTATAATACCACAGCAAAATGCCCTGAGTCCTGTGCAATTAATGATAAATGTTAACTTCACTAAATTAGTGAATTATTCTGCAATGTAATCAGTAACTTCTAAACCAAAGCCTGACAACGAATGATAATGTTTCGGTGAGCTCAATAGACGCATTGTGCTAACACCAAGACTTGATAGAATTTGTGAGCCGATACCCACTTTACGAGATGTTCCTTCCCACTTAGCCGATGCAGGCGCTTGACCATTGTCTTCTGCTTCAAACGCTTTTACTTTTGCCAGCATTTCACTTGAGTGCTCTTCATGACCCAGTAACACTAAAACACCGCCTTCTGATGCGATTCGTTCCATGGCTTTCTCTAAAGGCCAGCTACGTTTTTGATCGCGCTCTGAATGTAATAAGTCATTAAAGGTATTCTGTAAGTGAACTCGTACTAGACAGTTCTCTTCAACATCCCCTTTCACTAATGCGTAGTGTAATTGATTGTCGATAGTGTCTCGGAAAGTTACCATTTTGAACTCACCAAAACGCGTTGGTAAATTGCACTCTGCTTCGCGAACTACAGTAGTTTCTTTAGTGTTACGGTACTCAATCAAATCAGCAATCGTACCCATTTTAACGCCGTGTTTTTCACTGAAAAGTTCTAAATCAGGGCAACGTGCCATAGTGCCGTCATCATTTAGGATTTCAACAATCACACCAGACGGCTCAAGACCTGCTAATCGAGCTAAATCGCAACCTGCTTCAGTGTGACCCGCGCGAGTCAGTACGCCGCCATCTTGTGCCATTAATGGGAATATATGGCCAGGTTGAACTAAGTCAGCCGCTTTTGCTTCTTTAGCGACTGCAGCTTGGACTGTAACAGCACGATCGTGGGCTGATATGCCTGTCGTCACACCTGTCGCGGCTTCAATAGAAACAGTGAAGTTGGTTGAAAACTGAGCGTTATTATTGGTCACCATTAACGGTAAATTTAATTGCTGGCAACGGTCTCTAGTCATAGTTTGACAAATTAAACCACGTCCATAAGTGGCCATGAAGTTAATTGCTTCTGGCGTGACCTTTTCGGCAGCCATGATTAAATCGCCTTCATTTTCTCTGTCTTCATCGTCCATCAAGATAACCATTTTACCTTGGCGAATGTCTTCGATGATCTCTTCTATACTATGTAGTGCCATGTTAAGACCTTTATGTAGTTATTTCCCATATCTGCAATATAGGGTAAAAATAGGGTTATCGCATAAATCCAGCGCTGGCTAACATTTCCATCGTGACTCCGCCAGTTGCTTTGGCAGGCTTTCCCGGATTCATTAGTCGTTCTAAATATCGTGCAATGAGGTCAACTTCAATATTGACCTTATCGCCTGCTTTTAATACTGTCAGGGTTGTTTCTGATGCTGTGTGCGGCACTATCGTTAATCGAAAACGATGACCATCAATTTCATTCACAGTCAGGCTAACACCATCAATAGTAATTGAGCCTTTATGGGCTATATAATGGGCTAACTCAGCAGGCGCAGCTAACCAAAACTCTATGGCCTTACCGCGAACACTGCGTTGTTCTACAACAGCGATTCCATCAACATGGCCGCTGACCATATGACCACCAAGACGTGTGGTAGGCAGTACGGCTTTTTCAAGATTAACTTTTTGGCCAACGTGATAGTTAGCAAAACCAGTCAGCGCGACCGTTTCAGCCGAAATATCGGCGACATAGCCATCAGCTAAACACTCCACCACGGTTAAACATACACCGTTAGTGGCAATACTATCGCCTAACTTCACATCAGCTAAATCCAAGTGACCACTGGCAACGGTTAAACGAATATCATCACCTTTACGCTCGATTTTTCTCAATGTGCCTAAGGCTTCAATAATGCCGGTAAACATAAGTACTCACTTATTTGTGGTTCAGTTCTGATAGGTTGTATTCAGCTCAATTAGCTTTGTCAAAAAGGTTCATTCTCAACAAGGTTATTATCGTAAACGATGTAACCAGCTAAAGATTAAAAATCATCCGTTGATCTTCGCCTACTCGGCGCGAATCTACTAATTGTAACTCAGGAATTTGTTCCATAGTTTGATAGTCGTTCAGTTGTAATAAATTTCGGCCATGACTACCTAAAATTTTCATTGCTTGATAAAGATAAAGCTCATCTGCAAGTTTTGCATCTAGTACGCTACCAGCAAGACAGGCTCCAGCCTCAACCAGTACTGAGTTACATTGCTTACCTAAATAAGTAAATAACGCATGTAAATCAACGCGTCCATCTTCATTTGTGGCAATAGTGATACAACTAACATGATTGTTAAATTTTTCTTGTACTTCTGCGGGGTAATCCACACAGGAAACCAACAATACAGGTGATGTAAAATCAAATAGCTTCATTTCACTCGTTAGCCTTGCTTTACTATCTAAAATAACCCGCAAAGGCTGTTGCAGATCTGAGGGCACAAGTGAGCTTTTCAAGCTGCCTAACTCCTCATAACGCACATTTAGCGTTGGGTTATCAGCAAGTACTGTTTCAACACCCGTTACCAGTGCACAATGACGAGCGCGTAACTTTTGCACGTCAGCTCGTGCATCTGGACCTGTTATCCACTTTGATACTCCATTTGAAAGCGCTGTTTTACCGTCGATACTTGCAGCTAATTTTATGGTGATGCGAGGCAGGCCTGTGGTCATTTTTTTAGTGAAGCCTAAATTGAGTAATTTGGCTTGTTCGGTAAGTAAGCCAACATCAACTTGAATGCCCGCTTCTTTTAAAAGCCTTATACCATTACCGGCAACTTGTGGGTTCGCATCGACTTCGGCGACGACTACTCTTTTAACCCCTGCTTTGATTAATGCCAAGGCACAAGGAGGCGTGCGACCATAATGACTGCAAGGCTCAAGCGTGACATAGGCGGTGGCCAGAGAAAGTTTATGTTGGTTTTGCTTGGTGTCTACATCATGAAGGGCATGAATTTCAGCATGAGGGCCGCCCGCTTTAATGTGATATCCCTGACCAATGATTTTATCATCAACAGCAATAACACAGCCGACATTAGGATTAGGACGGGTGGTATAACGCCCTTTTTCAGCCAATGAAATTGCTAGGCTCATCATTTCGATGTCAATAACGGACCACTGAGACATAAACACCTACTTGAATAGTGGCTGCAAAATATTATCTACAGCATCAATATTGGGAACAGAAATTACTTTTGTAGTTTAGCGATGGCTTCGCCAAACTGAGACACATCTTCAAAGGCACGATATACAGAAGCAAAGCGAATATAAGCCACTTTATCTAGTACCATTAATTGTTCCATCATTAAATTACCAATCATTGCTGAGTCAATTTCGCGCTCACCAGTGCCACGTAAAGTAGATTTGATTTTAGTTAATGCTTGTTCAATTTGGTCAATAGATACTGGACGTTTCTCCACAGCACGAAGCATTCCGCCTCGCAGTTTATCTTCATCAAATGGTTGGCGAGTACCGTCTTGTTTGATAACCCGTGGCATAACCAGCTCAGCACCCTCAAAGGTAGTGAATCTCTCATGGCACAATGTACATTCCCGACGGCGACGCACTTGATGGCCATCAGCCACCAGACGAGAGTCAATCACTTTGGTATCTGTCGCGCTACAAAATGGGCAATGCATATTCGCTCCTGGAAAATAAAATAAAATGGCTGTAAGCACAAAGTGCTTACAGCCATTAAAGTTTATCCTATTTACTTTATAAGGTTAACCTTATCGATAAGATAATCCTACTTAGTTAAAATGGATCATGTGTCTAAATGAGAGAAGCAATACAAGCTTGGATTAATTAGCATGGTCTTGCTTGACGACTATCAACACAAAGTAACGGTTTTATCCGTAATTTTTATCCGTAAACAGGGTATTTAGCACACAACTCAAGCACTTGGTTCTTAACGCGCTCAATTGTACCTTCATTAGTAATGTCATCTAGTACATCACACATCCAGTTTGTTAGTTCTACCGATTCAGTTTCTGTGAAACCACGGCGAGTAATCGCTGGAGAACCAATACGTAGACCAGAGGTCACGAAAGGTGAACGTGGGTCATTCGGTACTGAATTTTTGTTTACTGTGATGTTAGCTTTACCTAACGCAGCATCAGCATCTTTACCAGTCATATCTTTGCTAATCAAATCAAGCAAGAATAAGTGGTTATCAGTGCCACCAGAAACAACATCGTAGCCACGCTCAATGAAGGTTTTCGCCATCACTTTAGCATTGGCAACAACTTGCTCTTGGTAAGTGGTAAATTCAGGATCGAGAGCTTCTTTAAATGCAACCGCTTTAGCAGCGATAACGTGCATTAAAGGGCCGCCTTGGCCACCTGGGAATACTGCTGAATTTAACTTTTTGTAGATGTCTTCATCATTTGCAGCAGAAAGGATTAAACCACCACGAGGGCCAGCAAGTGTTTTATGAGTTGTTGTCGTTACAACGTGCGCATGTGGCAGTGGATTCGGGTAGATACCAGCAGCAACAAGACCTGCAACGTGGGCCATATCAACAAATAAGTAAGCACCTACTTTGTCAGCGATTTCACGGAATTTACCCCAATCGATGATACCTGAGTAAGCAGAGAAACCAGCAATAATCATTTTAGGCTTATGTTCAACAGCTAAACGCTCAACTTCTGCATAATCGATTTTGCCAGTCGTTTCATCGATACCGTACTGAACCGCATTGTATAATTTGCCTGAAAAGCTCACATGAGACCCGTGAGTCAAGTGACCACCATGGGCTAGGCTCATACCTAAAACAGTATCACCGCCTTGAAGTAGCGCCATGAAAACTGCTGAGTTTGCTTGAGAACCAGAATGTGGCTGAACGTTAGCGTATGTAGCGCCAAATAATTCTTTTGCACGAGAAATAGCTAACTCTTCTGCAATATCTACATGCTCACAACCGCCGTAGTAACGCTTACCAGGGTAACCTTCAGCATACTTGTTAGTTAGCTGAGAACCTTGTGCTTCAAGAACACGTGGGCTGGTATAGTTTTCTGACGCGATTAATTCAATGTGCTCTTCTTGGCGACGAGTCTCATCTTCAATGGCTTGAAACAGTTGTGGATCGTAATCCGCGATATTCATAGCTTTCTTTAGCATTGGTGTCTCCAACAGCAGTTCTTATATATAGGGTTGCGCGGTATTCTACTCTGCTCTGCGTCACAATCCCAGTATTTACAACATGAATTTCTTTGGAAATTATCATTATTTTAATTAATCCAAAATTTGAGTTAACCGAAAAATAAAGTAGAATTATCATCATCATTGGTCACCAAAGAACCTCAAAAATGGCTCAATTTGTCTATAGTATGCTGCGGGTAGGAAAGATTGTTCCGCCTAAGAAACAGCTTCTAGGGTGTAGATATACTTATACGATACCTACCTTATCTTCATTTAGCTAGTTCCATTAGAGCCACACAACTCCCCTTTCTGAACGAACAGACATCGGAACAGCCTGATAGTTTTCACAACAAACACATGTACTTATTGATACTCAGAATACCGTAGTGTAAATTGGTCTGAATATTGTAAATAGAGCTGATGATATGCTGCTGCAGGAATACCAACGATTTGCACTGGAATGCACTTTTGCCATAGGGAAGATCCCTGATGATGCGCCTAACTATAAGTTAGAAATGATCCTGCCTAAGCTACAGAAGATGGTTGAGGAAAATAAGGCTGTTCATCGAACCAAAGATGAAACCATCACTCTAAGGCTATACAAACTCGAAGCTGAAGATGATCAAATCACTATGTTATTTCAATATGCTGATAAAAACGCTTCAGACCCATCTTTCACTCATACTGAAACAGGTGCAACAAGAACTGAAGAGAAGCAAGATGGTGAAGGTATTTCTGTTTCCGCTCATTTGATTATCCGTAGAAAATCAAACAGCGAACTATTAAGTATGTTTCATGATGCAGTCTTAGAAGAGGTTCCAGGAATAAGTCGAGCAGTCATTGAAGCTGGACTAACACACATGCTAAGCGAATGCGCAGCTGGGAATTTTGAAAAGCCAGAAGCTAAGAAGCCATTGCAGTGTCGCCCAAAGATCACATTGAACCACAATGGTAATGAATCACTACAACAGCTATTAAAAAGTGGAACCATTAGTGGGTTTGTCGCCGTTAAAACTGGCGTGCAGCCTGCTCTTGATGAAGAAGGTGAGCTTATAGTTGCAGATGAACGTATTGTTCTAAAAGTGAAGCGAAGCCGTGGTGAGAAGGCATTGGCTTTAATCAATAAAGCAAGAGACACCATTCTAGAGCGTGAATACACCCGTTTACAGATTCGATACAAAGCTGATAGCAAGCGATCATCAACTTTTGATGTTGGTGCTAGAGAAGAAAACATTGGGGATAAAATGTTTGCGAAGAGCTCGCTTCTTACATTTGACGAACCAATAACTCAGTGCCAAGTCGAAATACATGATAAACTTAAAGTGAAAATGATAGCTCTTCTTGGCAAAATGGAAAAGCAATAAAAATGTTCGATAAACTACTCAAGCCTATGAGTTACATAGGAATAAAACACTCAGAGAAACGATGGTTTGATATTATCATACCGTCGATTCTTGCTGTGCTTGTTAGTATTATCATTTTTAACCTTCCTAAGCCAATTGCACTAATCGGCAAAGATAGTTTGATTAGTCTCGTTAATGGCATACTGCAAATATTGTCTGGCTTCTATATCGCTTCCATGGCCGCTGTTGCTACTTTCCAAAGAGAAGGTATGGATGAAAAAATGGAAGGTCGCCCTCCAAAACTCAAAGGCATACCTCTTACAAGAAGAAACTTTCTCACATACTTATTTGGTTACTTAGCCTTCATGAGCATTGCAATGTATTTCGTTGGCGGGTTTATCCAATTATCGGCTTCAAGCATTTCATATTGGACGTCAGACCTTCATACTTTAATCAAAGTAATATGTGTGACCCTATACCTGTTCGTTGTATGTAATATTATGACTACAACTGTGTTGGGAATGCATTTCTTAATAGATAAGATACACCGCGAGAAGCCTAAGTTTACCGATGAATAAGCTGGATTAAGGCTCTATGATATGTGGAGCTTTATCACAAACCAACAAAACCCACTGGAACCAGCATGACTATTACATTCACCGACAAAGAACAAGAAGAAGCATATTACTCTGATGGTGTAGACGCATTCGAAACATACGACATCCAACATAATGGAATAGACATCCAAGTCGAATTCCAAGGTAGTAGATACTCATGTGCAGTTTCAGGCGTCCCATTCAACCGTTCTAATCCAGAACAATGGGAAGAGTTTATGTGGGACATACATGGGCAATTCAGCTATGAAGACAGCCTTACAATCACTGTGAACTATTCCAACGGTCTAACCAAGACATACAAAATGGAACGTGGCGAGTTCCAAGAATGCGAAGTCCCAAAGATTCCAGAACCCAAAGCAGCTAAGCAAGAAGACGATGAATTGTGCTATTCCCCCCAATCAGCAGGATGGAACTCGTAAACCTCTATAATTGATGCTGGTGGAATGGTGTCGATGCACTACCAACCTCAATAACGCCTGGAAGCCTCTGGAACGAGTCATTCTCCATTAGCCTCTTAAAGCTTGGTCGTTGATGTGTCGTTGGTTCTCAAGACCGTTTCGGCCTTCCTCAGCTTGCCCTTGAGTACTGACTCTGTTGTATGCGAAAATTACTTTATTATTCATTGATTGTGAGTCCCTTCATGTCAGGTCAGTTCGTTTATTCTATGCTAAGAGTGGGCAAGATTGCCCCCAAAAAAAAATATTGTCGGTTGTAGATATCCCCTCGTGTAACAACCACACTACAATCCTCCCCAAAAGCTATTACAATGACGGAACAGATAGTATTTCCGACATATAGCTATAGGCTATATCTCCTTGTTTTTGATAACTAAACGGTATCATTTTGGCCATTTACTTATTTATTGAGAAACCCGATGATACCTCCATCAAAAACAACTTGTGGTATTAATTATGTCTTGTTCTATTGTAACTGAGTTTACTAAACCTACCGTTTCTTGTAGCCCTAAATATTCTAGTGTTATTTTGCGTAAAGCTAATGCTCTTGGCGTAAATTTAGTTTCTCAGGTAACTGTAAATCGTAACGGTTGGTCTTGTTTTAATATTTGGCTTTGTCCTCTAACTAAAGCTAACGCTTCGCTATCGCTAGTTAAATTCGTAATGTCTAAAAACGGTTTGTAAATCCCTATTCCTAACCCTGCTCTTGTTGGTGGGGTTTTATTTACCCCTTTACATGGCAAATATCTAATGAACGCACCTTTGCTATCTGCCTCAACTCGCCAAGCACCTGCATCACTCAAAGGTATTACCACCAAAAAGCTATTAAAATGACGGCTTCATGACCTCCAACAGTTTCTTTCCCTGTTCTGTTCCACCTGCAATAACTCCAAATAATCTCTCTATTCCCTATAGACCATATATCTAAGTTGGAAATTTAGTTCTACATCCCTTGTCCACTCGTTACCCTTGCTGCAAGCACCAAGTATACGTAGGACGCTCATAGCTTGGACCAATCTGGAGAACCAGACACACCATGACCATGCAGAGTATTTATTAACAAACACATCACATTAGCACTCTCCAACATGATGGTATGGGGGTAGCACTCCCTGTTATTTTCGACAAACACACCCATAAAGCTCTACAGACAGATTTCCGATGCATCCAAAAATACATTTGCTCTCCAGAGCCTCCAACAGAAACATTATTATCCATTGCCAAAGCTCCTCTATGCCTCGAGACAGAGTTAACCATGACCCATACAAGCCTATGTAGCCCATTAATAGTCCGATAAGCCCTGCATTAGTCTACGATAGTACATGCATATCCCTGCTGGTGGACTGGACATACATCACATTGCTGTCTGCTTTCCCTGTTCTGTTGTTGGTGTAATAACTCCAAGATGTCCTGTCTCCATTAACACCCCCTTGTTTTACTCCAGAACATTAACTCCAATCGCTGGTAGACACGAACGAAACTTTTTCCCATTTTTTACTCCAGAAAACAGACAACGTAATTTCCCGTCGTCTTCCATCCACATCAAATTAAGTCCATACAAGGTAATTTCCCATGCGTAGCGTCGATACTACGCATCATCTCTAATGGCGGGGGGAGACCGTAACTATCCACAGCTCCAGAAACCATACAGACCTCTACAACATCGGACGAAAATTTTAGCTGTCTCCATCCAAACATTGACTATCCATCCCCCCGACAGGGGACTAGGTATTGGCTGCTGTTACCCTTGCTGTTACCGATATAACCATCCCAGCCGTTACAACACTTCCATATCTACCTATAAACCCACCATTACATCCCTATTACCCCACGAAACAACCTGCCCACAATCCAACATTACTGTTAATATACAACAGCTTACGATATCTACATATACGTCACATTAGCCCAAGAAGTCTGCACCATTAGTTGGGGAGGCCATAGTTACAGGGTTAGCAGCCACTAACTTTTACCCCAACGAGGTAGAAGTCCATCACATTAGGTCTCCACATTGATGCTGCTTTCCCTATCCTAGTACCATCGCAATAACTCCAATAATCCTCTCTCCATTAACTATCGACCACACCTAACCAACAGCGCAGTCTCGCGCTAAACCTTATCCAACATATAGATATCTCCAAGAGAACTATAACTATATACCTCGATACCCCATGATTACCCTAGAAGGTAATCATTAAACACTCCCAAGAGAACTAGAGACAATCCACATACACCATCACATTGCATATATCTCGATATCTCCAGACACTACATATATCCATTAATGTTTATCCACTCTAAAACACTCTAAAACAACCCAGAACGATCGATTGCATATTGGGTAGTACAATGTGATGGTGGGCTCATCTCGATAAGTCTCGATATCTCCAGAACATCTCCAAAAGTTCGAGAAGTCTGCCCAAGACAGACACATTCACATTAATTTATGCAGGGATTTAACATGGAAATAGAGTTTATTACTATCGATAGTAATTAACCCACCAGACATCCACATCACATTACACTCTGCCATTATCGATATCTCCAAAACATCCACAACACTACCTATGGCAACCTGCTACTTTGCGATAGTTTATGGGTGATTAGTGGCTGCTAACTTGGCATCACTGGAGGCTACAGGGTGTACAATCTCGATATCTCGGACTGCTATTGGAAAGTCATGGAATTTCTGGATAGGCTGGAGGGAACACAATCGAAAATGCCTACCATCAAACCCCAATGGCAACCCAATGAAGGGTGTACAATCTCGATATCTCGGACTGCTATTGGAAAATTATGGAAATGTCTCGATATGCTGGAGGAAGCATATCGAAAAGTAATGTATCAAAGAACGGCAATACTACAATGAGAGGTCTGACAGGGGATACCCCGTCAAAGGTAATTACACTTACTACATCACATGACAAGTAAGTGGATGCTAACCGTTAATTACCTTCGAAGGTAACCATAACATCAGAAATCACACCGCACACATTTCATCGAGGCGTTTTGATTGTATATTGCAGAACATAGCCTGTACTTTCTTTGGGAAACACAGATGTTCATTACATGAATTTACGGTTTTAGAACTCAATATAACTGAATAGTCTATTCGCTGACATTATTATAACGCACAATCTGAATGTTCAGATATTCTATTTAGTTCTCAGAGGCATCGAGACAGACTGACAGAACCTTTAGGTTTCAAACGCTTCACTGCAACCAAGACAGTAATCAAGCCAGTCAGCCGCACAAATAAACCCACACTTATCACAAAAGTCACCCAACTCTATTGAAATGATAATCATGCTGCTAGCACCACTCTGTCTAAAACGTTCTTGACTGCCATTGATGTAAACCGCTTACCCCTTGGTGTAGTCAATGATAGGTCATTCAATTTATCAGCAATCTTCTGAAGCGACATACCGGACTCACGCATTGGAACAATCACACCACTCATCGAGTTAGCAAACTCATCGGCCTTACGGATAATGCCAGCTACTCCAGAAGCCTGTAGAGCTATATTCTGTTCAGTAGTAGGCGGTGTATGTCTAACACAGATAGCAACTCCCCTCGCCTTCGCAGCAGCTAATGCCGCCTTCGTACGCTGACTAATCATTAGACGTTCCTGTTCAGCGAGTGAAGCATAAATATGAAGTTGGAAGTTATCCGCATTCGGCATCATTGCCACCTTAATACTCACATCCTCCATTAATCGAGAGAGCTCACTAACCCTCCTAGACAATCTATCTAGCTTCGACACTAGCAATGTCGCCTTCTGTGCTTTGGCTAGTGAGACAGCCTTGGCAAGCTCTGGGCGCTTAGCATTATTACCTGACTCAACTTCTATATATGTAGCAATTACAATTGGGTTAGTTTGAGCATCCAAGAAGATATCGATATCCCTATCCTGAGCTGACATTCCATACCCATCAGATCCCTGCTTTGTTGTACTGACTCGTTTGTAAATGATGTATTTGTTAATAGCCATATTATATGTATCTCGCCCAAGTGTTCATTTTATACGACCAAGCATACGCCACTTTACACAAAAGCGATAATAACCGTTTAATATCAGACGCTTGCGAGAAATTAAGTTTAGTTATATCGCCTTCAATCACAACCTACCTCTGTAATATTTTATATACCTCTAGACAGTGGGGCGGCAGGGGTTGCCAAATCGTACCCTTATAGGGAGAGAGTCTATAACAACCCTAAACAACCCTATTACAGGAGGACTAACTATGTCCGATGAAACAAGACAACGTTCATTACGAAAACTAGGAACACTTTCCGAGAACGACAAAAACGCATGGAAGCATATGTACAACACATATATTCGAACGATATCTCCACACTTATCATTGACAAGCCCAGAGCTATTACCCCTAAAAACCTACACCATTTTAATGTACCGCAAACGTATGACTGCAAAACTGGAGGTAACCAATGGAGCAAAATAACATCTTCGGTGACGAAATAGTTGAGCCTAGCGATGTCAGTTCAGATCAACTTGAAGTCATACGAAACACCCCCATCCGCAATGCTTGGGTATATCTCTTGGACGGACATAAAGTTGGAGCCTCTGCTGAAATTCACCGAGGCATACATCAACCTCAGCCGTCAGAAACATAGAGGACATTGATTATGTTATTAGCCAAACGTCTCCATTTAATGGGGGCAACGGTTCGTTACCAATACTTCCGAAACAACGAAGCTGCTATCGAGCATTATGGAAGACTACTTCCAGATGACCCAGAGAAGTTTACAGCCCTAATTAACAACCAAGACAAGCACATGGAACTTGTCGCATACATCAGAGGAGAACATAAACAATGATGGATAATTTAGTACATCGAGTATACCGATACAAATTAATTAACGACAAACTGGAGTGGGAGTTTAGACCAGTGTCGAACTACGAAGAACAACTGCTCCAGAACTCTCGTAAAGCAGACCTAGTAGAACAGAAGCAGAAACTTAAAAACGAGTTCCACCTTATCGAGAAGATGGCAACAAGGAAGCAGAACCCTACAATTGGTTCGTTGGCAAACTTTCTAACGCCTTTTGGTTTTTTAACTGTAAGCTCCAATACCATTAAAAACAAAGGTAGAAAATGGATTGCGGAGCATCTAACAGGAAAGTCGAAGGCAACTCTCCACCAGTTTATGGACGAGGTAGAGAAATTTAACAAGGCAGAGAAGGATGCAGAAAAACGTTACGAGTGGGATATTGTAGTTCTAAAACAGAAAAACAACAGAACCAGAGTAAAAAACGCATTCATTTTAAGGGTTAGATTATCCCCAACCAATGGACTTTTTGTTGGAATTATCGATGGCGATTGGCACATATTTTACTAGCAAAACACACGAAATTAACGGTAGGTCAGTTCGATGATTTTTGGAGTTAACATGACTCCATTTTTAGAGGCTTAGAGGCTTACTGACCTACCGTTAAATTAACCATCAAAACCCTGTAGCCCCAAGGGTTACACACCTATTTTATGGTGCAAAAAACCTTTAAACAGGGGGTTCTCTAACCTTGTTAACGTTCTAATGCTTCGCCCTAACCTTTCTAAAACTAATGCTTCGCTACTGTAGCTTGTGGCTATTTTTGGGGAGCAACCTTAACCTGTCACATTCGAGACCTCGCAAAGCTCGTAGCGTCTCGTCTCGTAACAGAACGGTATGCTCCCCAAAAATAGCAGATGTTTGCACCGCAAGCGGCACAAACTACAAGTTTCCTTGGTTGCTGGTCTACTCTGATCCAGTTCTGGAAATGTTGTTTAAACACCCTGTCATGTTGCTCTTCGAAGCGCAGCGGAGCTATCCATACCTATCGACAGCTAATAACACAAAACCAGTTTTGCATATGCGAGCGCAGCGAAGGCAGCTACACGGATGGCACACCATGGGAAACAATTAACATCCATATCCAAACAAACATCCATATCCCCATCACAACACTGTCCCATTGCAAAAACGCCTATCCCTAAACCTACGATAACGATACACGTCACATTAGGTCTCTAGACAAAACGTAAAGCCCTCTCGCAGTATATCTCCATATACAGCAATAAAAGTTACATACATACATCACAGTAATCGGTCTCGAACGTTAGAGGAGTTATTTATAAAGCCCTAACTGCGGTTTATACGAGATACCCTTACCCATATACTTGTTAATCCAATCTAGGTTATCGCTCTCTAACCATCACGTTAACCAAACCAAGGAGGCCAAAATGCAACTCATCGTTACCAGAGTCCATTTTATTAATGGCTTTGTCGTTGGATACATATCTAATCAATACCAGAAGCATCAACTAGAGAACATAGTTAAGTTTAACCCTACTGTGGATGGGATAGACTTCATTGCTAAATTCGATAGTGGCGGCGGGGAGCATCTACAGTCAATGTTCAACTCAATTGTAAACTCAGTACATCGCAATAACTCCAATCTTCCTCTCTCCATATCCAGACTTAACAGGCCATAGATATAACTCTACCATCACATTAGACCAAGCACTTTACTGGTTAGTCTGGAGATAATCCCTCTCCGAACGTTCTAAAGGCCTCTCCGAACGTTCTAGGCTCAATTTATAACCCTATCTGTAATTAATTTGGAAATTTCCAAAATATCTCTTGCAATTAATTCAAACGTATTCCCATACTTTTGACATATCTCCTCGCAGACAATCCTGTCTGTGGTTAACTAGGAGAAAATAATATGAACTCAATTACACGATGGAACAGCTTAGATAACTTTGAAATTAATGGACTGGTAGAAGGTCACAATGATTACGAAGATGGCACGATTACAATTACAGAAATTTGGGAAGACACATTCCAGTTAGACTTTGTTGGTTTGGATAATCTAGTAGCAGAACTAGACGCTAATTTTGCAGACCCATACGAAGACGGTAGCCAAACCGAAGGTACGATTAAGGTGAATTCAATATGGCTAACTGGTTCAGCTCCATATGTTGATAGATACCCGAGTTATGATGACTTTTTCAATGGCCTGATTGCTTATCGCGAACTTAATGGCCTAGTTGGATTAATTGAAATTAATCCTGTGGGTGAACCTTCAGTAATCCATCTTAGCACTACCGATAATGCCGAAGACGCAGTTATGACTGTAACTTTAGACTTTCACTCAAATGTGGGTCGCTCGAAAGGTTTGATTGAACTGGAAGAACTGGAACTGGAGACCTTCTATCGCTCGATGGTTTATAGGTTGGCAAATACGATGGCTGATAGGTTGTCAGCTTAGAGAACCCCAAACAAAAAAAAGCCCCAATGGTTACAGCCATTGGGGCTTTTTACTTTCTTTCAAACCTGCCTGAAAACATTCCTGTCTGAAAACATTTTTATAACCAAATTATAGTTTAATCAGTAAGATAGAGCTAATTTACTAAAAGGCAGCATTTCATCAATCGATTTACAGAATATAACCTATTGTTTTTACAGGGGGCGCATTAGGCTCAAGTAGTGTTTTGTGGGGGGTTATCCACAAACACCTGAATCCCCCCACTAAAACAACTAATTAATTCAACCGAATACACACCTAATCATGCAGTGTGATAATTAACTTTAGGGTATTTGAATTGTTATCAAGATTCGCCTACTGAAAATCATCTAATTTGCTTTAGTTCCAATGTCATCTTCACCAACCACCCAACCCCACATTATATCTATTAATTTCACGATATTTTATGGGATGTGCTTTTTAACTTGTAATCACCTGATTAGTAATATCACTTGCAACCTGTTAACTTAGCTGACGAATAAATGGACTAATTCGTATTGAAAGGGATCTCGCAATGAAAGTCATATTAGTACTCCTAGCTACACTTCTAGCTTCAGCTCCTGCCATATCTGCCGTTTATTCAGTTCATTGTCCAATCGACTGTCCAAGTAGCCCAGACGAAAACATACTTATTTATGGCCATGTGTATGCCTTATCACAAGACACCACTACTAAAATGGCAGACTGGGTCGCTTACGAAGTTGATGTTGTTAATTTCGGGCCATCACCAGGACGAGACTGGGGCAATAACCCTCTAATCGACAAAGACTCAAGATTGGAAGAAAGTGATTACTCTGGAGCAAATGCCAGTTCATTAAAATCAGATAAGGGTCATCAGGCTCCCCTTGCCTCTTTCGCATCTTCTCACTATTGGTATGAACTCAATTATCTAAGCAACATTACTCCACAACACAAAGACCTAAATCAAGGTGCTTGGAAGCATTTAGAAATGGCAGTCAGAGACGCAGTGTCATACTCAAAACCATTGTATGTAATTACTGGTCCACTCTACACAGAGAAGATGAAGCCATTACCAAAGGCTGATGAAACCCATAGTGTGCCATCAGGTTATTTTAAAGTGATATATGATGCTAAGGGCAATGCAGCATCATTCATAATGCACCAAACATCTAAGCGTTCTGACAAGTACTGCTCTAAAGCAGCATCATTGAGCAGTATTCAAAACAAGATAGACTATCAACTACCTAAATCACTAAAAAGCAGTAACAGAATTATGGACTTACTGAAATGCTAAACATTGTTGTAGATCACAATGAATCACCAACATAGAAGATACATTGATATCTGACATAACTAAAACAAAAAGGCAGTTTACGATGAGAACATTTAACTTATTCATTAGTCACTCTTGGACATACACAAATGCTTATGAAAAATTTGTCGGGTTATTGAATAAACGTAGTTATTTCGATTACTAAAATTACTCGGTTCCCAAAGACAACCCTATCACTGGTGCAAAAACTGACGCTCAACTTAGAGCTGCTATTGAAGCCAAAGTTAGACCATCTTCAGTGGTCATCATTATGGCAGGTAAATATGCAACATTTAGCAAAAACACTTAGGCCAAGCTTCAGTATCGGATCCTCACAAGGATAAATACAAAGCTAAAGCGCAATCAATATCACAAGAATACTTTACTAACATGTATGCATAATAGGGAGATTGTTTCATGACCAAAAACAAGACCAGCGGAAAGGTAGTAGTCAACGACAGAGCGCTTCAACCAATGAGTTCTGGCGTAGTAATGCCTAAAGTTAAACCTCCAAAAGCAACTCCAAATGGTGATTCAAGTAGGTCTGGAGATAATAAAAAATGAGAATCAACTACGACTATATAGAAGTGATGCTAAACAGAGCTTTAGATCACCCTGACGCTCAATTTGACCTAAATTTGTTTAATGATCTATGGAATGAAGAATCTAAGGAAGCCGAATTTTTCTTTCACTTGGAGATTCTTGATGATTTGAATGTAATTGAAAATACTATAGACAGCTCTGGATTAGGTTTTAGAAGGTGCGGAGATGGTCAATACATTATTTCAATTGTTCCTCTTCGACTTACTGCTCATGGCCATGATTTTGCCGCAGCTCTCACTAAAGCTGGCGTGTTAGAAACTCTGAAGACAACATTTAAAGATGCTGGCCCAACTGAGATGATAAAAGCCACCTTCGGAATTGCTGCTAAGATTACTGAAGCACAGTTGAAGAAGGCGATAGGCGAATAATTAACCCTATTGTAGATGATTATATTTTGAGCCCTCTAGATAGCTTAGAGGGCTTTATTCACTACACAAGTTAACTTACTGTAACCCTTGAAGAGCTCTAGCTTGCTTGCTTTTATCTATGAAGTTATATGGTGGATAAAAATGAAACTTATATCCATTCCCATAATCCATTTTCAACCCTCTTCGTTTGTCTGTGTAATTTGGCCATATAGTAGTATTTGTAATGGCATTACCATCTATGTTACACACTAACTTGAATGGCGTTTCTTCTTCCCCATATGTTGCTGGTGTATCTATTTCTGCATTTGGCTTACACTTATCAACTGGAAAGAAAACAGTAGCCATAAGCTGATCTGTACCATCTTCTTGAGCGATCAAGAAATAAGATACGTGGTAGTCATCCGTAACATATTTGTAAAATATTCCAAGAGGGGATTTGCTTGTGTAATGGTATGAATCACTCCAATCTATAGGCTCCCAAGACCAACCTTCATTATGCTGGTTGCCAATATACTTCACATACATAAATATACTTAGCGGTATCATTATCGCTAGTGCCACTATACCTATAACAGACCATTTTATTATTCTAATAATTAGGGATTTCAAGGTTCAACATCTCATCTTATTGCTATCATTTGGTGGTTTAATCCTTTGCTTATGCTAACAAATTTAACACTAAATGAATGTTGGGAGTATCAAATAATGCAAATCTAGATATGTATTATGACGCACCTATAGATAGCGTAGAGGGCTTTCAATCTCTCATTTACCTAGTGGCTCATTACTTCCATTCTGCACCTTTATTATCAGCCTTCCCACGCCATGTATCAGCTTCACTGTCCCACCAGAATGCTCTGAAATATCCATTGGTGAAATGAATACCATACGTTATGTTTTTAGTCTTCAATGTTGGGTCGCCCATAGATTCATGAAGGTCGATATCTGGAAACTTCTCTTTAAACTCATCCCAAGTTTTCTGACTTTTCCATTCCGACCCAAACTGCCAAACTTCAATTTTATCAATGAACTTAGGTAGCAAGACACGAAGCCTCAATCTAACATCATCATCTAACCGCCCTTCCCTCGCTTGTTTAACGACCTCTAAGAAGTTCGACTCGATATCAGTAGCCGTATGCTTGGATAAATTGAGTTCATCTTCTAGAGAAGCTAATAGAGTCCTCTCCGAAGCTAAAAGCTCCTCCATTCCCTCTTTGCGACTCAAATAGCGGTTTTTCGTAATATCACCGTCCAAATATAAGTCCTCAAGACGAGTCAACTTAATATCAACATCACTGATCGTAGCTTTATGCTGGTGGATGTTGGCCTCTAACTCACCAGTATCAACTTTCTGACTCTTGAATATCGAGTTGTAGTTGATCACATCACTACAATATTCAATGATAGTCTGTTCTAGATATCGACTAGGTGAAGTTCCACCAGCACACACATCACGACTCACCTCATTTTTGGCATAAGCAGTACACCTGATGCTGCTCCCTTTGTTCGGATTCTTGAAGTTCTGTATACCGAAGTTAGCCCCACAATAACCACACTTAACAAGACCTTTCATAAAATTAACGGGGTACTTAGTCCCTCCAGAGTTACCTCTAGCCTTTGATTGCTTAATCTGCTTAGCCTGATAATACTTCTCCAATGTAACAACCGCTGGAAAATAATTATCGACAACAGACTCGTTAGACTTACCAACATTAAATGTACGACGGCCTATCGTTGCTGGATTAGTGATTATTTTGGATATGTAGGACTCACGCCAAACTCTGACTTCACTTCTTGCTCTTCTACCATCAAACTCTGGCCACGGCTCAATATTATCATTTAGCCATCTAGTGATAGTCGTAGCTCCATGACCATCAATAAACATATCGAACACTTTGTTGATCACATCAACTCTATCTGGATGAAGCTCAAACCCAGTCACTCTAGGATGTGAGCCTGATGTATCCCAAACCTTACGAATCCAATTTGGTAATGCCCCAAGAGTTACAAGTTCACCTGCATCAACCTTACGCTGATACGAAGCTGTAGTTCTGTTTGACCTGCTGGTGGACTCTTCATTAGCTGACTGAGCCTTGGCAATTAGTCCAACAAACTGACCAAAGTCCTGAAATACTCCAGCATCAACAGTTTCGCCGCTGGTAGAGAAATGAATATTCAGTCCTGCCTCAGTAATCTCCCTCATCCTCAATGCTGCATCAAGAAAGTCATTACGGCTGAAACGTGTTTGGTCAAACATTACGCATACTGACCCTACAGGATAATAACCAGACCTAACTCTCTCTAACACATCACCTAAGTTAGCTCCCTTAAATGCACTACCAACCTCAATAACGTCTGGAAGCCTCTGTAACGAGTCAGTTTCCATTAGCCTCGTTACGGCTTGGTCGTTGATGTGTCGTTGGTTCTCAAGACCGTTTCGGCCTTCCTCAGCTTGCCCTTGAGTACTGACTCTGTTGTATGCGAAAATTACTTTATTATTCATTGATTGTGAGTCCCTTTATGTCAGGTCAGTTCGTTTATTCTATGCTAAGAGTTGGGAAATATGTACCACCTGGAAAGCAAATTCTTAAAGATATTTCACTCAGTTTTTTCCCTGGCGCCAAAATTGGTGTCTTAGGTTTAAACGGTTCAGGTAAATCGACTTTACTTCGTATCATGGCAGGGTTAGATACTGAAATCGAAGGCGAAGCGCGCCCGATGCAAGATCTAAAAATCGGATACCTTCCACAAGAGCCTAAGCTTGATGAATCGCAAACCGTACGTGAAGCCATTGAAGAAGCGGTAAGTGAAGCTAAAAATGCCCTCACCCGTTTAGATGAAGTGTATGCACTATATGCTGAACCTGATGCTGACTTTGATGCACTTGCTAAAGAGCAAGGTCAACTGGAAGCGATTATTCAATCTCAAGATGCGCATAACCTTGATGTGGTGCTAGATCGCGCAGCGAATGCTTTACGTCTTCCTGATTGGGATGAAAAAATCGAAGTATTATCAGGTGGTGAACGTCGCCGCGTAGCAATCTGTCGTCTGTTACTTGAAAAACCAGACATGTTGCTACTTGATGAACCAACCAACCACTTGGATGCAGAATCTGTTGCATGGCTTGAGCGCTTCTTACAAGATTACACAGGCACCGTTGTGGCCATTACCCATGATAGATATTTCTTGGATAATGCCGCTGGGTGGATTTTGGAACTTGACCGTGGTGAAGGTATTCCGTGGGAAGGTAACTATTCTTCGTGGTTAGAGCAAAAAGATGCTCGTCTACAACAAGAATCATCTACAGAAAGTGCGCGCCAGAAAACCATTCAAAAAGAATTAGAATGGGTACGCCAAGGCAGCAAAGGTCGTCAATCTAAAGGTAAAGCCCGTATGGCTCGCTTTGAAGAATTGAACACCAACGACTACCAGAAACGTAACGAAACAAACGAGTTGTTTATTCCACCAGGACCTCGCTTAGGTGACAAAGTCATTGAAGTGAATAACCTCACCAAGTCATATGGCGATCGCGTATTGATTGATGACTTAACCTTTGCCGTCCCTAAAGGTGCCATTGTCGGTATTATCGGTGCTAACGGCGCGGGTAAATCAACTTTGTTTAAGATGATTTCAGGTGCAGAACAACCTGATAGCGGTAGTATCGAAGTGGGTGAATCAGTACAAATTGCATCGGTTGAACAGTTCCGTGATTCGATGAATGATAAAAATACAGTCTGGCAAGAAATTTCCGACGGTCAAGATATCATGCGTATTAATAACACAGAGATCCCAAGTCGCGCTTATGTTGGCCGCTTTAACTTCCGTGGTGGCGATCAGCAAAAAATCATTGGCACATTGTCTGGTGGTGAGCGTAACCGTGTCCATTTAGCAAAACTGCTACAAGCAGGTGGTAACGTACTCCTACTCGATGAACCAACCAATGACTTAGATGTTGAAACACTACGTGCGCTAGAAGAAGCGTTATTAGAGTTCCCTGGTTGTGCCATGGTTATTTCCCATGACCGTTGGTTCTTAGACAGAATCGCCACTCACATTTTAGATTATCGTGATGAAGGCCAAGTTAACTTCTATGAAGGCAACTACACAGAATATACCGCATGGTTAAAAGAGCATTTAGGCACAGAAGCGATTGAGCCTCATCGTCTTAAGTACAAGCGTATTGCCAAGTAAAACCAGCCCTTAGTGTAAACAAACGCGTTAAAATAATTAAGCCCCATTAAATCATCCTTTTTGTAAAGAAAGGTAGTTTAAACTGGGGCTTTTTAATATTTCAAACAAAAATAAAGACCTAATCGACTTTCATTTTAAGTGGTCATTTTACAATGGTTAGCAATAACTTCTTGAATATAAAATCATGAATTGTAAGCAAGTGGTAACAACCAAGATCGTTTAGCAACATTTGCGTTCACTTTAATAAACACTTTTGTTATCAGCATGTTTCGTTACAATCTTATATGCTTTGCTTTACATTCCTTTACCCTTATATGCCGTTTTTTAATTAAAATAGACCCTAATTCATCAACCGGTCTGATGATATTTTCTTAGAGTTCATAAAATGAAAAAATTGGCAATTGTTATCATAGTCAGCAGCCTTATCGCTGCGGTGGTGTCTTTTAGTGGTTTATCCCAAGCTGATAAAACGAAAGCTCAGTCGCAAGGGAAGCCGCAGAAAACTATTCCAGTCGTCACCGGCATTGTTGATCAGCATGAACTATCACAATCATTATCGCTAATAGGTAAGCTTGACGCTGAACAATCTGTCTATATTTCATCTCAAGTTGCTGGCCAAATTAGTAAAATTTTAATTAAACCCGATCAAGATATTCAGGCTGGCCAAATCATCGTTCAATTAGATGATGCTAAGGCGAAAGCTGCTACTGCCGAAGCCGCCGCTTATCTGGCCGATGAAAAGCGTAAACTCAAAGAGTTTCTAAAACTGATTTCAAGTAATGCAATTACTCAGACCGAAATTGATGCCCAGCGTGCCAGCGTGGATATGGCAGCTGCACGATTAGCTGCTGCTCAAGCCGATTTAGATTATCACTCTCTAAATGCGCCATTTTCTGGTTCTGCTGGCTTAATTGATTTTAGTGTAGGTAAGATGATTTCTGTCGGTACCGAACTTTTATCTTTTGATGACCTTTCAACCATGAGACTCGACCTACAAGTCCCAGAACATTACTTATCATTACTTTCAAATGGTATGCAAGTTACAGCTCAGAGCCGCGCTTGGCCATCTCAAGAGTTTAAAGGAGAAATTATTGCCATTGACTCTCGTATTAACCAAGACACATTAAATTTACGCGTCAGAGTCCAATTTGTTAATCCCGACAACAAATTAAAGCCGGGCATGATGATGGCCGCAACGCTTAACTTCCCTGCTGTATCTGAACCTGTTATCCCAGTTCAGGCTATTGAGTACTCTGGAACTAAACGCTTTGTTTACCTCGTTGATAATAACAATGTTGCGAATCGCACCGAAGTCATTTTAGGCGCCCGTATTGATAATGAAGTGCTCATCACAGAAGGGCTCAGCATTGGCGATAATGTTGTCGTTCAAGGGTTAGTTAATATGCGTGATGGCGTGTCAGTTGATGTGTTAGAGCAGCAAAGCACTGCGTCACGTTTAGCTCATGAATCATCAGAGCAAGAACCCGAAACATCTGCAGATACAATCACGAATGCGGTACAGGAGAAAAGTTAATGTGGCTCTCTGATGTATCCGTAAAACGTCCTGTTGTTGCGATTGTTCTCAGCTTATTACTGGTAGTTTTTGGTCTCGTTTCTCTATCAAAACTGTCAGTAAGAGAGATGCCAGATGTCGAAAACCCTGTTGTTACTGTAATGACAACCTATAGTGGCGCTTCTGCGACCATTATGGAAAGCCAGATTACCACGACGATTGAAGATGAACTTACCGGTATCAGTGGTGTAGATGAAATTGAGTCTATCACTCGAAACGGCATGTCTCGCATTACAGTGACATTTCTTTTGGGTTGGGATTTAACTGAAGGTGTCAGTGATGTGCGTGATGCAGTTGCCCGTGCTCAGCGTCGCTTACCCGATGAAGCCGACGATCCCGTAGTATCTAAAGACAATGGTTCTGGCGAGCCATCTATATATGTCAATTTAAGTTCATCAATGATGGACAGAACGCAATTGACTGACTACTCCCAGCGAGTACTTGAAGATCGTTTCAATTTAATCACAGGTGTCAGCTCAATTTCGCTATCGGGTGGCTTATACAAAGTCATGTACGTACAGTTAAAGCCTGAATTAATGGCTGGCCGTAATGTTTCAGCCAATGATATTGTTTCGGCGCTTAATACTGAAAACGTGGAAACACCAGGTGGTGAAGTCCGAAACGACACCACGGTAATGACAGTAAGAACTGCAAGGCTTTATAACAATCCTGCTGACTTTGATTATTTGGTTGTTCGCACCGCTGAAGATGGCACACCTATTTACTTAAAAGATGTTGCAGATGTCTTTATTGGTGCAGAAAACGAAAATTCGACTTTTAAAAGTGACGGCGTTACAAACATTAGCTTAGGAATCATTGCTCAATCTGATGCTAACCCGCTTGATGTCGCGAAACTCGTCCACAAAGAAGTTGATAGAATCCAAGAATTTTTGCCACAGGGCACGGCACTCGTTGTTGACTATGACTCAACCATTTTTATCTCTCGTTCAATCGATGAGGTATATAACACTCTCATTATCACTGCCATTCTGGTTATTTTAGTGCTGTATATTTTCATCGGTCAAGTACGCGCAACCTTAATCCCTGCAGTCACGGTACCTGTTTCACTTATTTCAGCCTTTATCGCCGCTAATACTTTTGGCTTCTCTATTAACCTTTTAACCTTAATGGCATTGATACTGTCCATTGGTTTAGTCGTTGACGATGCTATTGTCGTTGTGGAAAACATTTTCCATCACATTGAAAAAGGCGAGCCCCCTATTCTAGCTGCCTACAAAGGCGCACGAGAAGTTGGTTTTGCTGTAATGGCGACCACTGCAGTACTGGTTATGGTATTTTTACCGATTTCCTTCATGGAAGGCATGGTAGGTCTATTGTTTACTGAGTTCTCGGTCATGTTGGCAGTGTCGGTGTTATTTTCCTCTCTCATTGCACTCACCTTAACGCCTGTGTTGGGTAGTAAATTGCTTAAAGCCAATGTCAAACCTAACCGTTTTAACCTATGGGTTGATGGGTTATTCGACAAGCTTGAAAAGCAATACCGCCGTGTAGTCTCAAAAGCTGTTCAGTATCGAGCAGCAGCGCCTGTTGTCATCATTGCCTGTGTCATTGGTAGTGGTTGGTTATTAAATCAAGTACCAGCGCAACTTGCTCCACAAGAAGACCGCGGGGTTATATTTGCGTTTATTAAAGGCGCTGAAGGAACCAGTTACAACCGTATGGCTGCCAACATGGACATTGTTGAAGAACGCTTGATGCCGATGTTAGGTAACGGCATCATAAAATCTTTCAGTACTCAAGCTCCCGCTTTTGGCGGCCGAGCAGGCGACCAAACTGGTTTTGTAATCATTCAGTTAGAAGAATGGAAAGACCGAAACATCAATGCGCAGCAAGCTTTAGGAATTGTAGCTAAAGCTCTTGAAGGCATTCCCGATGTGATGGTTCGACCTATGCTTCCAGGTTTTAGAGGCCAATCAAGTGAACCAGTGCAGTTTGTATTAGGTGGTTCTGATTACAATGAACTATTTGATTGGGCCCAGAAGTTACAGCTTGAGGCTGATTTGAGCCCTATTTTAGAAGGTGCAGATCTTGATTATGCCGAAACCACCCCAGAGCTATTAGTTTCAGTGGATCGTGAACGAGCAGCAGAGCTTGGTGTGAGTGTCACAGAAGTGTCAGACACTTTAGAAATCATGTTAGGCGGCCGTAGTGAAACCACCTTCATTGAACGTGGTGAAGAATACGATGTCTATCTTCGTGGCGATGAAAATAGCTTCAATAGTGTGGCAGATTTAAGTCAAATTTACATGCGAACGGCTTCAGGTAAGTTAATTACCTTAGATACGATTACCCAAATTGACGAGGTAGCTTCGGCGCAAAAGTTAAGTCACCTTAATAAGCAAAAGTCGATTACATTGAAAGCAAACCTTGGAGCTGGGCACACCTTAGGTGAAGCATTGGATTTTCTCGATGCTAAAGCGATTGAAATGTTACCCAGTGACATTACCGTGTCATACACTGGTGAATCAAAAGACTTTAAAGAAAACCAAAGCAGTGTATTTATTGTATTTGGTTTAGCTTTGTTAGTTGCCTATTTAGTTCTAGCTGCTCAATTTGAAAGCTTCATCAATCCTTTAGTTGTCATGTTTACTGTACCTATGGGAGTCTTTGGTGGATTCTTAGGGCTCTTCCTTACCAGCCAAGGCCTTAATATTTACAGTCAAATTGGCATGATTATGCTCATTGGTATGGTAACTAAAAACGGTATCTTAATTGTCGAGTTTGCCAACCAGGTGCGCGATAAAGGATTAGCGTTAGAACAAGCAATTATTGATGCTTCTGCGAGACGTTTACGACCAATTTTGATGACGGCGTTCACCACATTAATTGGCGCTATTCCATTAATTATGTCTACGGGCGCAGGATCAGAAAGTCGAATTGCTGTAGGTACAGTAGTGTTCTTTGGGATGGCTTTTGCTACTCTAGTGACCTTATTGGTGATCCCTGCTATGTATAGGTTGATATCAGGTGCAACACACTCACCAGGATTTGTAGAGCAACAACTCAATGACGCCATTGAGATGCAAAAGCGCAAAGCACTAAACGAGTCTTAAAATACAGACTCTTCTAATGGATAAACAGGTGTAATAATGGAAAAAGTAGCCGTATTTGTTGATGTACAAAACATCTATTACACCTGTAAGCAGGCTTTTGGCCGTTCGTTTAATTATCGCGCCTTATTTAAATTACTCTCTCAACAAGCACAAATTGAACATGCATTTGCTTACGCTATCGCCCCTGCTGATGATGGCCAAGTAAAGTTTCAAGATGCTCTACGACACATCGGTTTTGAAGTGAAACTAAAACCTTATATCCAACGAAGTGATGGTAGTGCTAAAGGTGATTGGGATGTCGGTATTACTATCGATGTTCTAGATTATGCAGAGCAAGTTGATAAAGTCATCCTACTTTCTGGTGATGGTGATTTTGATTTGTTAATGACAAAAGTGGCTCAAAAGTTTGGATGCGATACTCAAGTAATCAGCGTTTCAAGTCTAACAGCTAAGTCTTTACTTGATGTTGTCGGTAGCCATTTACCTATTGAATCAAACCTCTTGCTTTAAATGAAGCTCCGACGCTATTTAGCGTTCTCCCTTAGAAAACGCTTATCTGCTTTCTACGGGCTATTTATTTAGTCTATTCTTTTAGATTATTTCTATTATTTTCTCAATAAATTAAACGCTTTAAAAGCTCAAAAATTGTCACTCCCTATCCCCCATCTAAGTTAACTCAAAAAGTCGCCTTACAAAAACACACTTGTTAACAATAAGTTAAATACACATGTCAAACATGCAGTTTGCTTGTTCAGGATTCCATGGAGCATTTTTTTATGTAACAATTACGTTATGTTTATCACTGTAAATAGCAGAGAAGTTGATGTTACAGCGGGCAATTACCCTACACAGCATTATCATTGCTATTTGCATCTATTGCAGTATTACTTCCTTTGCTCATTCGGAGCAATTTCAGCTTGAAACACTAAATGTTAGTGATGGGTTACTTTCTTCTAGCATTACCACCATTCATCAACAGCGAAGTGGTTATATTTGGTTTGGCTCTGACAGTGGAGCCAGTCGGTATGACGGTATTAACTTTATTCACTTTCAATTCTCACCCAATGAAAAGAACCATATATCCAACAACTATGTAACCGACATTTATGAAGATAAAGCCGGTAATATTTGGATAGCAACCGAAGATGGACTTAATCAACTCACCCCTGAAAATGAGATGATTCAACATAACACTCTCAGTAGTCAGAATGGCTTAAGCTCTAGTTGGATAACCCGCATCTACGAAGACAAAGATGGCAGTTTATGGTTTGGGACGGGCTCAGGTATTAGTCAATATGACCCCAAGACAAAAACGTTTACAGCTTTCTTCCTTTACGATGATGATAACCAGCGTTATGACACTTCCACATATAGTATATTTACTGATTATCAGGGCACAATCTGGGTAAGTACCGATTTTGGTCTTACGACCATTAATCGGGAAACTAAGCGTTTAGAACAGGTAACCTCTAGCAATCCAGATACCAATAAAATAATGACAGGTTCGGTCAATGCTATTCAAGTTGTGTCTGACGAACAAGTTTGGCTAGGAACATATCAACAAGGCTTGGTCGATTTTAACCCTAAAACCATGGAAGTCATCATTTATGAGGTTGACAAAAACAATCCTTCTATCGATCAAATAGCATCGAATAACGTAGTAGATATGCTCTTTGAAAATAGTAATACACTTTGGTTAGCTCACAATAAAGGCGCCACCAGAGTCAGTCTTGATACCATGAGTTTTACCCATCTCCAGCACCAAGAATATAATCACCATTCAATTGCCGATAACAGAGTACACGAACTACAACTTGATCAAGCCGGAGGGATCTGGTTCGCTACTTCAATGGGCGCTTCGTATTACTCGCCTTTTAAGCATGGCACCCGAATATTTAAACCTCATCCATACACCCCAGAACTTTCTAGTCCTTTTATTTATTGGGTCGATACTGATGAAAACAATAAAGTTTGGGTGACGACTTCAGAAAATATAAACCAAATCAATGATAAAACCGAAGCAATTAAACTAAAACCAATTGAGAACTTGTCATTAGAATCTCCCTACAGCGCAATTTTAGATAACCAAGACAATGTGTGGATTTCAGGTGAAAATGGCCTATCTTTGTACAATATCGCTAATGAGGGAATACAACATTTTAGTAATGCACCAGGTAATGCCCACCATTTTCCTAATAGTCCTTTTTATCTAGCGTTACCGGATAACAAAGGTAATGTGTGGATCTCAGGGTACTTAGATGTCGGCCTTATCTTGTTTAATCCCCAAGAAGGAATCAAACAACAATTACTCACAGAATATGATAATTCATACTCTGTTGGCGGTAACTTTACTTTTGACAAGCAATTCATCCATAACGGCGAATTATGGCTAGCAACGACCAATGCCATATACCGTGTGAACCCAGAAACATATGAAGTTAAACATTTATCGCTTGGCACCGATACTGAAAATATTAGAACCGTTAAAATTTATCAGGATGAAAAAAATGACATTTGGGTTGCTACTCAGGGTTTAGGGCTTGCCCGAATTAGAGTGGGTGAAGGTTGGGACGATCCTGTTAATATAAGATACTTCAATAAAGATCATGGTTTTACCACCAATACTCTACGAGGCGTAACGGGGAATGGTGATGGATTTGTTTGGGTAACCTCGCAATCAAAGTTCGCAAAAATGAATACCAGCACTTTTGAAGTTACTCAATACCCTAGCGCAATTAATGAAAAAGATAGCTCATTTTCTGATTCTGCTATTGCAATGAAAAATGACCACTTATATTTGGGGTCAAATAACGGTCTATTTAAGATTGACACCAAATCAATCACAAGTAATACCTTTAAACCCAAAGTTCATATTACCTCAGCGTTAATAGCAAACCAGCAGTTTATTGGCGCTAATAGCAATCAAAATATGAATGACGTACGACTTGAATACGAACAAAATATTGTTCAATTTTCCTTTGCATCAATGGATTTTACTGCGCCTAATAAAAACCAGTATCGCTACCGTTTACGCGGTTTTGATGAAAACTGGGTACATGCTGGCAGCAATACTTCAGCAACTTACACTAACCTCAATGCTGGAGATTACTCCTTTATTGTCCAAGGCAGCAACAGTGATGGACGCTGGAGCCCTCATGTTGCCTCTTTTGACTTTAAGGTAAAACAAGCATGGTGGTTTTATGCAATTATTACCTTAATCCTTATTTGTACCTTACTCACCTTATTGTTTTTATTTACTCGATATCAAAAAATAACCGAACTGAGTAACCGAGCAAACTACGACAGCTTAACGGGTTTATCCAATCGCTTTCGATTTAATGCCAAGCTCGAATTAACCGTTACTGATGTGCATAAACCAGCGGCAGTCGTATTCATTGATTTGGATTATTTTAAAGAAGTTAATGACACTATGGGGCACGATATTGGCGATGAATTAATCATCGAGGTCAGTAAGAGGTTATCCAACACCTTAAGTAAAAACGACTTACTTGCGAGATTAGGGGGGGATGAGTTTGCAATCATCATTCAACACCCAGGCACGCAAGCCAAACTCATTAATGTAATAGAACGAATCCGTACCAGTATTAATACCGGTTATCAAATAAAAGCCCACTGGATCACTAGCTCCGCCAGTATTGGAGTCGCTTGCTTCCCTGAAGATGGTCTCGACTCTAAAACCTTACTGAAACACGCTGATACCGCCATGTACGCAGCAAAGCATGCTGGTCGTAATAACGCTTACTTCTTTAATGAGTCTCTTTCACAAGCATTACTTGAAAAAACCACTATAAAACAGCAATTAAAAATTGCACTGGTGAATGAGCAATTCAAGGTACATTATCAACCCAAAGTCAATCTAGTGACTGGTGAAGTATCCTCATTTGAAGCATTATTAAGGTGGTATCACCCAACCGAAGGGCTTATACCACCGGTTAAGTTTATTCCTGAAGCTGAAAGTAATGGCCAAATTATTGAGATTGGCTATTGGGTATTGCTGCAAGCATGTACCGATGGTCAAAAATGGCATCAACAAGGATTATTGAAAGACAATATCTCAGTTAATATTTCCCCCATACAACTCTCGCAGCCAGATATTTGCGAACACATAGAGTCAATTTTGCACCAAACAGGTTTCCCGGCTGAAAAGCTCGAGTTAGAAATCACAGAATCCTTACTGATTGAAAATTTTGACACTGCAGAAATCGTACTTAAACAGCTTAAAAAGCTTAATGTTCGAATTGCATTAGATGACTTTGGTACTGGATTTTCATCGTTGAATTATTTAACTCATTTTCCACTGGATACCTTAAAAATAGATCAAGGATTTTTGAAAGGATTACTGGATAACCACGCTACAGAAATTGTACTTAAAAATATTGTCAAACTCGGCAATGAACTTAATATGCATATTGTGGCTGAAGGCATAGAAACTGACTCACAAAAGCTCAAACTCATTGAGTTAGATTGCACTACAGGCCAAGGATATTTATTCAGTCCAGCTGTCGAGGAGCACCTTGCTAGCAAAATGCTCAAAAGTAAAAGTCGCTTTAACAAAGTCGACTAACATTACCCTAATTTATTACTTGTGGTCTGATGAGGTTCTTTTTCAGTGAAGTGGGCTAATTAAGGCTATAGAAACCCTTTTAAATAAGCGACAATAGCCTTATTCAACTACGATACCATAATGACAATGACCCAAAAAACAATTGAATACAGCCCTACCTTTCATTTTCCTGTGCAAATATATTACGAAGATACCGATTTTTCAGGCGTTGTTTACCATCCTAATTTCTTAAAGTATTTTGAGCGAGCACGAGAACATGTCATAGGCGCAAATGTCCTCAATGTCTTATGGCAACAACAACAATTGGGTTTTGCCGTATATCGAACCGATATGTTGTGTCATGACGGTGTCGAATTTGCGGATATTGTCGATGTAAGAACTAAATATTATTTCGAAAGCAAATATCGCACAGTATGGCTACAAGAAATTTGGCGCCCCAATGCAAAAAAACCAGCAGTAACTGCAACCATTGAAATGGTCTGCATGAACCAGCAACGTCAAATGGCACCAATGCCGATGAACTTAATTGAACAATTAACAGAAAAATTTAGCTGAATATCAATCTTTGATAGTGCTGAGTTAAGCGTTTATCCGTTTATGAGCCAATGACTCATAAACTAGATGATAGATAAACGATAATGGTAGTTAACAAGGTAATTCGTAAAAGCTATTTTAAGTGTTCAATCTTACTAATGCTTAGTGGGTATAGAGACGAATGGTTGTTGAATGAGTTGCGAAAAACGTAGCTCCAAATCCGAGGCTATCAGTGGTTTACTCACATATTCGCCTTGAATCGTATCTGTGCCAAACTCAATTAAGGTATCAAAAACGTCCTTTGTTTCCACCCCTTCAACTGTCACATCAAAACCTAAGCTTTTGGCTAATTCAATACTTGTCTTAACGATTTTATTCGCTTGAATATCACAATTAAAATCATCCAAAAATGCTTTATCTATTTTAACTTCATCAATAGGTAAGTGGCGTAAATAAGCGAGTGAAGAATGGCCAGTACCAAAATCATCAATGGCAATTTTGACCCCAAGTTCTCTGATTTCTTTCAAGGTTTCAATTGTTCTAGCTAAATCCAGCATCAAAGCACTTTCTGTAATTTCAATCATCAAGTTTTCAGCAGGCACTTTGTATTGAGTCAGTAAATTACTGATGTCGATTGGCAAGTGCTGGTTCTCTAAATCTTTAGTCGATAAATTAACTGCGACTTTAATATTAATGCCTTGTTGCAGCCACTTCACTTGTTGCTTTAGTACCTGTTCTAGTGCCCATTTACTGATTAAATCAATAACACCTGTATGTTCAGCGAGCGGGATAAACTCAGTCGGCGGAATATTTCCTAACCCAGAATGTTCCCAACGTATTAAAGCCTCAACTTGCTCACACTTACCAGAACTAATATCAAGCTTGGGTTGATACACCATATGCAACTGATTCTGCTTTAAGCTTTTAGGCAGGCTATTAATAATCATCAATTCACGATACTGCGCTTTATCATCATCTTGATTATAAAAAGCAATATCCTTATTACTCACTTTCGCCTTTTTAAGAGCTAAATCTAAACGCCTCAACATTAAACTGACATCAGCATGATGATCGTGTAACTCTAACACCCCTAACTGAACCTTAATGCTGATTGGCGTTTGCTCAATCTCAAAAGGCTTTTGCAAATGTTGCTTGATGCTATTTAATTCAAAACTAGAAATCTGCTTTGGGTAAAACAGCAAAAACTCATTACCATTCATTCTTGACACAAACTGGGGAGGATTGCCTAATTCTTTGATTCGCTTTGCAAACGATTTAAGTAGCTGATCACCAAATATAAACCCGAATAAATCATTCACAAATCTAAATTGCTGAATGTCCACCAGCACTAACATACCTTCTGTTGCTGGCATTTTGGCAAACATTTTTCTTTTAAACCCAACCCGATTTGATAAACCCGTCAATTTGTCTCGTTCAAGCGTGATAGGGTTATTTTGCTGAAACAAATTGAGGTTATGAACAAGTGGCTTAAACGCGCGGGGAGTATGCTTAAAATTCAGCGGTGATTGAGTCACATTATTAGACTCTAATGTCTGGGTTAATTCAGCAATAAACTTGCCTTGCTGGAAATAACCGCCTAATACAATCCCAAGCAACAGAATAAGTGCGATAAAAAGTACAATGATAATTTCAATGCTTAACACAATTTACTGCCCCTAATTCTGTAACCGTTTATATGACCGTATTATAGTAAATACTTTCATTTTAATTTGAGTAAGGCGAGTCAAAGCGTTCCTAACTCAAGCTATCTTAAGGTTTTATGCGTGGACTGATATTGACGTTGTTATTGATAACTTTGTTTAATAGAATGATAAACCTCTAAAAACTCATCACTCTCTAAATCTTCAGGTGTAACCGGCAACCCACGAGTAGCAAAAATATCTAAGCGTTGCTCAAGCTCTAGTCCAGCTCTTAGCTCACCTGTGTAATATGCTGCCGATCGAATAAAGTCTAAGTACGTTACGTTTTCTGGCATGTAATGTAAATCAGCCCATCGTTCCACAACTTCCATTACCTCTGGCGCAAAATCCCAAGTTTTTAAAATAGCGCGACCAATTGGACCTTGCATTTTACGGACTAAACCCCGCAATTGATCAATACTGCTAAATGCATCAGGCCTTGATTCGGCTTCAGACAATACAGGTAAAGCGCCAATGTTATGCACAAGCCCTGCAAGTGTCAGTGTTTCTGGGTCAAGCTTTTTACTTGGGTTGCGCTTATTGTACATCGACAACATCGCTCCTGAAGACGCAGTGACTTCAATTGATGTTTGCCAGACTTCATCCATCACTTGCCAAACCATTTCATTGGTCGAAATAAATAACTGCTCAAGAGCTACCGAAGTAACGATAGATTTAATTTGTATTAGCCCAATACGATTAACTGCAGCGCTGATATTTTCAGCTTTATTACCTCGGCTATATAAAGCACTATTTGCGACTTTAATGATACGCGCAGAAATCGCTGCATCTTGACCAATAATGTCACCGACTTGTTTTAAACTTGAGTCTGGTTGCGACACGACTTCCTGTACCCTCATGGCCACTTCAGGCAGTGTAGGAAGCACTAAAGCGTCGTCTTTAAGCTTCTTTAATAGCCCAACCAATAATTGGTGTTCAGTTGTCATGCATACCGCCTGTTATTTTATTGTTGTTGCTTTGTTCGGATTATATCAGTTATGTCACTTATTTGAATAAAGAAAAAGCACTAATCTTCATAAAACAGTTTATTTAATTAGTCATAGTTAAATTAGACAAAGCCCACAATCACAGAGGAATTATTTGCATTAACCAGCCATACTTAAGTAAAATGCCGCCCCCCGCGCTGTGCGTGAATTTCCATCAAATTGAGAGTGATTATGTTTAGACCAGAGCTATTGTCTCCAGCAGGAACATTAAAGAACATGCGTTACGCCTTTGCCTATGGTGCAGATGCGGTGTATGCAGGTCAACCTCGCTATAGCTTACGCGTTCGAAATAATGACTTCAAAATGGAAAACCTTGCCATGGGGATTAAAGAAGCCCATGCGCTAAACAAAAAGTTATATGTGGTAAGTAACATTGCACCACATAACGCCAAATTAAAAACCTATATCCGCGATATGGCGCCAGTGATTGATATGAAACCCGATGCGGTCATCATGTCAGATCCGGGTCTTATCATGATGGTACGTGAAGCTTTCCCAGATCAAACAGTACATTTGTCTGTACAAGCCAATGCGATTAACTGGGCATCAGTTAAGTTCTGGCAGCAACAAGGCATTAAACGAGTCATCTTGTCTCGTGAGTTATCACTTGATGAAATTGAAGAGATTCGCCAGCAGTGTCCAGATATTGAACTAGAAGTCTTTGTCCACGGCGCTTTATGTATGGCTTATTCAGGTCGTTGCCTGCTTTCAGGTTACATCAACAAACGCGATCCTAACCAAGGTACCTGCACAAACGCATGTCGCTGGAAGTATGATGTTCATGAAGCTAAGCAAACTGAGACTGGCGATATTATTGCGGTTAACCCGCAAGGTATTGTCGATCAAAATGGCGTGCAAATAGAGACGCCTACATTAGGCGCTGGCCAGCCTTCTGATGAAGTAGTACTACTTCAAGAACCAGGTCGCCCTGGTGAATACATGCCAGCATATGAAGATGAGCACGGCACTTACATCATGAACTCGAAAGACCTACGTGCAATTCAACATGTTGAGCGTTTAACGAAAATGGGTGTGGATTCATTAAAAATCGAAGGCCGCACAAAGTCATTTTATTATGTCGCTCGCACCGCACAACTTTATCGCCAAGCGATTGAAGATGCAGTAGCTGGCAATGACTTTGATCGTACCTTGATGCATAACCTTGAAGGGTTAGCGCATCGCGGTTACACCGAAGGTTTCTTGCGTCGTCACGTACATGATGAATATCAAAACTATGACTACGGTTATTCAATTAGTGACACCCAACAGTTCGTCGGTGAATTTACCGGTAAGCGCAATGAAGCTGGCGCTGCAGAAATTGATGTAAAAAATAAATTCTTAGTTGGTGATAGTGTCGAAGTAATGACGCCACAAGGCAATTTAACCTTAACCATTTCAGAATTAGTTAACCGTAAAGGCGAGTCCGTGGAAGCTGGGCTAGGTTCAGGACATTTCGTGTTCTTATCTGTGCCTAATGAAGTTGAATTAGACAAAGCTATTTTGATGCGAAATCTTCCTCAAGGGCAAGACTCTCGAAACCCGCACCAAGAAACGGCACCAGCAGAGTAATATTTATGGCTTTAATAATTGACGATAGCTGTATCAATTGCGACATGTGTGAGCCTGAATGCCCTAATGAAGCTATCACCATGGGTGAAGAGATTTACGAAATCGATCCTGCTTTATGCACTGAATGTGTAGGACATTACGACAAGCCAACATGCATTTCGGTTTGTCCGATTGACTGTATCGATCCAGACCCTGCACATGCTGAAACGCCTGAAGAGTTAAAGTACAAGTACCAAGTGATTACCGGAAAAGTTTAAGCTCACTTACTACTAGTCTTACATTTATGACTTTAGGCCAAGGTATAAAGATCAAAAAAGGCGCTTTATTAGCGCCTTTTTTATTACTCATTTTTTATCACTTGCTTCAATAATCAAGTTTAAAACGTAATTTGCTTTACGCCATCGCAGAATTGTTGTCATTAGAATAGCTTTGCAGCGTTTGTAACGTAATGGCCAACTTTTCAATGCTTAACCTTACAGGTTGTGGCAGCGCTTCTAGCTCGATGCCTAATAGTAAATTCTTCACCTCTAAACCTAACTCAGTATCCCCTTCAATACGCAGTTTACGCTGAAAGAATAAGGTATCAGGGTCTTCTTTAGCTGCCGCAACAAGTAATAACTCAGGAACATTAGCAGTAAAAGTCACATCAGCTTTAGTTAGCGGACGTAATAACAATTGCCCATCAAAGCTGATTTCAAAATGTAAGCCAATATCTTGTACTGAAATAGCCACCCATTTAGATTGTAAGAAGTCTAATTCACCGAACTTAATTTGCTCAGATAATGTCAAAGTAAGCAGCTTAGCTAACAGATCCAATTTGACTTTTTCAGGCACGACTGCCAATGATTGTGTGGCCACTTTTGGCGCTAAACCTAATACATTTTTAGCAACTTTACTTGAAAAACTAATAGACATTCATACTCCTACACTGCCTAGAATTATATTTAAGCTAGTTTACTCACATTTTATCAATTGAAACCTGTTTCAAATCAATTCATGTGACGTCATTCAACTTTACACTCCCTTTCAACAGCAATTAGAGAGAGAGAAAATGGAACTCTTGTGCCCCGCAGGAAATTTAGCTTCGTTAAAAGCCGCTTTTAGAGCTGGTGCAGATGCGGTTTATCTTGGATTAAAAGATGATACCAATGCCCGTTCATTCGCTGGATTGAACTTTACTCCTGAACAAATAAAACAAGCCACCAAGCTTGCTCACAGTCAAGGTAGAAAGGTCTTTTTAACACTTAATACTTTTCCAAAACCAGGTGAAGAATCCCGCTGGTATCAAGCCATCGACTTAGCAGCCAATATAGGTATGGATGCACTGATCACCGCAGATATATCACTATTAGATTATGCAAGCCGTCGCTATCCACATTTGCCACTGCATTTATCAGTTCAAGCCAGTGCAACCAACCTTGCAGCTTTAGATTTCTATCAGCAAGCATTTAATATCGAGCGCGCCGTATTGCCACGGGTGTTATCAATTAAACAAGTTAAAGATTTAGCTAAAAATAGCAGTGTTGAGCTAGAAGTGTTTGCCTTTGGCAGTCTTTGCATTATGGCCGAAGGCCGATGCCACTTGTCTTCTTATGTTACCGGTCAATCACCTAATACTGGCGGCTCTTGCTCTCCTGCTAAGCATGTCAGATGGCAAGAACAAGGCGATAAATGCCTAACTCGGTTAAATGAAGTGCTAATTGATACTTCAGGCGTTAACCAACAACTTGGTTACCCTGTGGTATGTAAAGGCCGCTATATCGCTGAAGATCAGAGCCAAGCAAACTATTTATTAGAATCTCCAACAAGTTTGAATACTTTAAGTCTGCTGCCACAACTGGCATCAGCTGGCATTAAATCTTTAAAAATTGAAGGAAGACAGCGCAGCCCTGCCTATGTTGAGCAAGTCACACGAGTTTGGCGAGAAGCAATTGATAGCTTTTTAAACCACCCTGAATCTTTTACCGAGCAAGCTAGATGGAATCAAGTTCTCGCAAAAGTGTCTGAAGGACAAGTCACCACATTAGGCGCATACGAACGCCAATGGCAGTAAGGTAAATATTAATGAAGATTTCTCTCGCACCAGTAAGTTTTTGCTGGGATAAAGCTACGATTGAACAATTTTATCAAAAGGCAGCAAACAGCCAAGTTGATACAGTGTACTTGGGCGAAACCGTATGTAGCAGGCGCCGCTTGCTTAAATTTAATGATTACCTTGAATTAGCTCAGATGCTCAAAAGTCATGGCAAAAAAGTCGTGTTATCAACTATGGCATTAATTGAAGCCCAGTCAGAGCTATCAGAACTTAAAAAATATATCGATAATGGCGAGTTTAGTATTGAAGCGAATGATATGGCTGCTGTGCAACTTGCTAGACAGGCAAAAGTCCCATTCATTTGCGGGCCTACGATTAACAACTATAACCGTGCCAGTTTAGATATATTACAAACTATGGGAATGAAGCGGTTTGTTATGCCTTTTGAATTATCAAAAGTATGGTTGAATAATGTGATATCTCAGCCGGCTAAAGCAAACTTTGAAGTAGAAGTTATGGGGCATGGCTACATACCATTAGCGCATTCAGCCCGTTGTTTTACTGCTAAACATTTTGGTTTAAATAAAGACAATTGCGAAACGATTTGTCAGCAACACCCAAAAGGAATACTAGCTCAAACTCAAGAGCAACAAGACCTGCTAAGACTTAATGGCATTCAAACTCAGTCTGCCTCACATATTGACTTAACAGACGAGTTGATGACAATGCAAAAAATGGGCGTGGATTACTTTAGGATTTCTCCGAGCAGTATCGAATGTTTGAATATTGCTAATGAACTGGCAAATAAACTCACAACACCACAGTTAGAAAATGAACTTATCATGACAACTGCAGAGCTTAATAAAAAACTAAGCCCGCAAGCATGCAATGGCTATTGGTTTGGACAAGCAGGATTAGAGCAAATATAGTAACTGTAGACTATAGAATAATTAAGACCTTTTGCCTTGTCGGTGGGGCAAAAAATACCACCGACAAATACTCAGCATCCATATCCACATCGTTACAATACTGCACCAAAATAATATTGATAACCACCATATTTCAGGTTTAGGTGATTGCGACACTATGGCTTGAAACAACATACCTTCAGAAATAGGTTTACCACCTATACTTTCACGCCAATACTCATGAGATAAAATAGCACCATGGATCAGTAAAATCATACAGCTCAAAATAAATGGCATACACAGTGGCATTTTTCGCTCTATAGCACACTCAATAAGACACAAAGCAGCACTCACAAAACCAAAGTAGATATAAATAGAAACAGCATGTATGTGTAAGTGATGCACATTTAGTGGAAACAAACCAATGGCAGCAAGGGAGATAAAAGTAATCACTAGTGACAACCAAAATAAGCCACTGGAGAATCGACTACTCATTTGTAACCCAAACAAACAGCTCATGGTTAAACTTAAACTTCCGAAGAATAAACCACCATTAATCAAAATCGCAGTAGATGAGCGATTATAAGTCCCCAGTTCACTTAATGAGAACTGCAATAAACTATATTTATCACCATACTGAATATATTCAATTGCAATAGATAAAACGATACCAAGAAAAAGGCCGAACAACCCCAACAAACCAAATAGGTAAGCTAACCTTGCGATATTTTCCGTTTTATTAATGATCACTGTTTGGACATTTCCTTATAAATTCAGCTCTATCATACTCAATCTTAATGGATAAAACCCCTACTCACATCTAAATGTATTAGATTTAGATTTAAATTTAAGTGTTCATTTCAAAAAAATACGCTATTTATAACCCCTTCAGTAACAGTTTCAAGCTGAAACAAGTCGCACCAATACAGGCAACACCAAAGAAACCGCAACAAAACAAACCAACAACACATTGATTACAAACAAATTAATACGTGCATTTACCAACAAACCCTATAGAATATAGATAAGCAAAATAACTCAATAACTATTCGTTAAAGTGAATAGTTTTACTTAGACTAGATAAGCAGGTAACCTTGCCTCGCTTATTGCATCATTGAATGGACATTCAACATTTTTCCCACTGGACGGTTTGACACAATCAACCATAATTATGTGGTCAATTGGTAAGGCATATATAAAGTGACTCAAGAAACACAAAAACATAACATAAAGACAATACTGACCTTTATCATCCCGTCACTGATCGGTTTGTTATTATTCATGACTCCGATAAGTTATAACGACGCAATTACTATCCCAATTGCAATCTTGTCAAAAGCGGTTCAAAGTCAGTTTGCTGAAATACTGCCATTAATCGTCACCTGTATTGTCGTGTTTATGGCAATCATATCCGTGCTAACAAAAATCATTAAACCTAAATTGGTGCAAGATAAACCTTTTCTTAACACCTTACTCAATGTGTCACCTTTTTGGTTGATCGTACGCATTTTAGGCGCTGTATTTATTGTACTCACCTATTTAGAAATAGGTTCAGAGGCCATTTATTCCGCTGATACTGGCGCGTTAGTTCTCAACGACTTACTACCGGTGCTATTCTCGGTATTCATTTTCGCTGGTATGTTATTACCTTTGTTACTAAATTTTGGCTTATTAGAGTTTTTCGGCACAATGCTGACCAAACTCATGCGCCCTATTTTCAATCTACCAGGAAGAAGTGCTATTGACTGTATGGCTTCGTGGTTGGGTGACGGTAGCGTTGGTATCTTAATGACCAACAAACAATACGAAACTCGTTTTTACACTGAACGTGAAGCTGCTGTGATTGGCACAACCTTCTCTGCGGTATCTATCACCTTCAGTTTAGTTGTTATTTCACAAGTTCAACTTGAACATCTGTTCGTGCCATTTTACTTAACTGTTTGTTTAGCCGGTTTTGTTGCCGCGATTATCGTGCCTAAGTTACCGCCATTATCGTGGAAAAAAGACTTATATATCGATAACACACCTCGTCATCCAGATGATGAAATGATCCCTAAGGGACATGGCGTAATGTCTTGGGGTTTTGAGCAAGCATTAAATAAAGCATCTCGCGCAGGCGGCGTTAAGCATGTTCTGCAAGAAGGTGTTAAGAATGTTGTAGATATGGTGTTTGGTATTATTCCAGTAGTAATGGCTATCGGTACCGTTGCCCTAGTTTTAGCGGAAAACACACCTATTTTTGATTACCTAGGTATGCCGTTTATTCCTTTATTAGAACTACTACAAATTCCAGAGGCCGATGTAGCTTCAACAACAATTGTAGTTGGCTTCGCTGATATGTTCTTACCATCAATTTTAGCCAGTTCAATTGAGTCTGACTTAACTCGCTTTGTTATTGCAGCTTTATCAGTGACACAGCTAATCTACATGAGTGAAGTGGGCGCATTATTGATTGGTAGCAAAATCCCAGTTAACTTTTTCGAGTTGTTTGTGGTATTTATTCTACGTACGTTAGTGACATTACCTGTTATTGCGCTATGTGGCCATTTACTGGTTTAGTTAATAGTTATTCCCATAGCGATTGATAATCTGTATTGCCAATAAAAAAAGGAGCCAAAGGCTCCTTTTTTTGTTTCAGTCTGTTTATGTGTAGGCTCTGGGTCATGGTGATAATGTTTCAACCCTTTATGTTGTAACTAAGTCATTATTGGCATTCATTTTGAGATCGCGTATTCTTAATTTACTAATAAAACAACAATGATGACAGCTGACAAACTATGTCATCATTAATCTGTCGCTTCAGTAAGTGGGTGGAATAGTTTATGGATGAAAGAAGAAAGTTCACGCGTACCTTATTTGCCGCTACTGCTTCCATCACTATTGAAGGCAAAACTTATCGCACTGATATTTTAGATTTAAGTATCAACGGCGCGTTAGTATCGACTCCAAAAGGCTTTATTGCGAACCAAGGACAAGAAGTTGCTTTAAGCTTTTTACTGCCTGAATCAGATATTGTATTAAGTATGGATACAATATTGGTTCATAAAGAAGTCAATCACTTAGGTCTAGAATGCCATCACATTGACCTCGACAGTATTAGTCACTTAAAACGCATTATTGAACTCAATATTGGTGATGAGGCTATATTGCAACGAGAATTAGCTCAATTGATTAGTTTGTAATGCCCCTCAATGGCGCTGAAAAATGATATAGATAAAAATGGCAGTTATCACAATCACCAGTGAGTACATTAGGCCCAAAGGTTAGACAATATAGGCTTTCAAGGCCAATGATTGTTCACTGCAATAATCTAGTTATCAAATAAAAAATACTCTAAGGCCACTTTCTGCATCAAATAGCAACCTTCCTAACCTCTACTGTATAAAGCTAATTAATTAACTCAAGTAATTCATGTATCGTTTTAATCGGGTGTATCTTAGCCCCTAAACCTTCCATGGACTTGTGATAGTTTCGGTGAGGAATATACACTTCAGTAAAGCCGTGTTGCACCGCTTCTTTTACTCTTGGCACTCCACTATCAATTGGACGGACATCACCATTCAAACTCAATTCACCCATAATACAAGTGGTTCTTGGCACAACAAAGTCATTCAAACTGCTGAGTAAAGCAGTCACTAAAGCTAAATCAATACAGGTTTCCGACTCATCAATTTTAAGGCCACCGACAAGGTTGAAGTAGGTATCATGAAAGATTTTGGTGCGGGTATGCTTACGCAGTACACCTGTCAGCATCTTGATCCGATTCATGTTTAATCCCACACAAACCCGCTGTGGAAACTCGCCTTCGGTTTCAGTAGTTAAACATTGGATCTCAAGCAATAAATTGCGATTCCCCTTTCGAATACAAGTAATCGCAGCGCCAGGAGATTCTGTTGTCGATCCTGATAAGAAAATTTCGCTTGGGTTATCGACACTTATCATGCCCCGCTCAGTCATTTTAAAAATGCCAACAGTATCGACATCACCAAAACGGTTTTTATTAGCTCTTAAGGTTCTTATCTGACCGTCATTACACTCAATGTGGGTAAGACAATCGACTATATGAATTAAGGTTTGTGGCCCAGCCGTTTCGTTATTTTTATTAACATGAGCAACTAAAAACATCGTCACGTTATTTTGCTTACAATATTGAGTTAAAGCTTGTGCGCTACTTTTTACTTGTGATGGTGAGCCTGGGCTACCATTTGCTGAGTCAGACACTACAGCTTGAATCGAATCGATAACTGCAAACTTAATTTTTTTTGCATCAAGCTCGGCAATAATAGCTTCAACATTGGTTTCTGCCATTAAATACAAATTATCTTCGTTATAGTTAAGCTTGAGTCGGTTAACTCGGTTTTTAAACTGCGACAATGATTCTTCAGCGGTACAATATAGCGATGGCATCACTTGTGACATTCGGGCAATCAAATCAGACAATAAGGTAGTTTTGCCAGCCCCAGGATCGCCAGAAATAATATTGACAGACCCCGTAGTAAGTCCACCACACAGTACTCGATCGAGTTCGCCAATACCCGTTAATTGCTTTTGCGCTTCAAACTCTTCAACGTCACCTAGTTTTTTAGAGCCACCGCCCACTGAACCAGCATAACCTGCTACAGATGCTGAAGATGGCTTAACCGCAGCAATTCGCACTTCAGAAATAGTATTCCATTCTTGGCAAGCACTACATTGACCTTGCCAACGTGGAAAATCCTGTCCACATTCATTACATACAAACGCTGTTTTATTTTTTGCCATGCTTCTCTGTCGCTGAGTTAAACCCTTAAATTGAATTCAAGAGTAATATTTAACCTTAACGGGTTAATATCGTATTTAAATAATTATATTACTTGCTTTAACAGACACATAAATTAAATTTGTATAAAGTAAGTCTGTATTGAGCCGATAAGATTACCAGTCAGGCTTAAATTTAGCACCTAGTTATCGCACCATAATTGAAAAGAGCCAATGAGCATAGAAGACCATAGTCAGCTGATAGAACAACTAAAGCCGCTACTGATGGAACCAGACTTCAAAGATGTCTTTGAAAAGCTGACTATCGACGAATCTAATTCGACTCGATTTCTTCTAAAAATGGAGCTCAATCGTCTTTCTGCCTTGTGTACTCGCATTATCGATTTGCGCGACAAAACAGAACTAGGGTGTGAAGAAGTCAAAATTGCTACGCAACGTCACTTTCTAGATGAACCCGCAAAAGCTTCACTCGTTCAAGCACTACAAATTTACCGTAATAAATACACTATCGGTGTTTATGAGCATGTACTTAATGAACATAGGCAGCGTAAGGAACAATTACGTCAAAATAAACAAGAACCAGTTATCGAAACCTCAGAGTTAGTGGTGCCTGGTGTTGTAATGGGAAGTTACTTTAATCGCAGTGAAGAACGCATGAACTACTCCATTCGTATCTCTGCATCTCAAAGTGGCGGCTCGGAGGTTTTCGGTGCAAGCCTTGATTTATCGGTGGGCGGAGCTAGAGTTCGACTTCCAACTAAACATCGCTTTGTTCAAGATAAGCCTTTGCGTATTAAGCTGCTGGAACTTAATGAAGAGTTCTTTTTTGAAGACCTACAAAATGGGGTTGATTATCAAATTGTAGATGTCCAAAACAAAGATGATAATGCCATTATGCGCTTACGTCGAATAGGCGATAGTGTTGAGTTAGATAAAGTTCTTACTGAATTAATCCGCGGTTATAAGTTTCGCTATAAAGTTGATGTAAATGACGTCATTGTCAATGCTACAGGCTTAGGGTTCGAGCGTCATTATCTGCCAATGTTAGCCCATATGCCGCTGTATATTTCAGTATCTAACGGCAAGCCATTTATCAGTCATCAATTATTAAGTCGAGGTAATCAACCAATATTACAATATTTTATTGATGAAAAAGAAGTGAGCCAACTGCCCAGCATGCTCACCAATAATCGTTTGGTTAACTTAATTAAATATCCCAATGAAACGGATCATAGCTTGTTTTTTTGTTTTACCCACCAAGCCAAAGGTGTTACTCAGTACTTTTCAGCTTCATTACATGAGTTAAAACAGCACGACTCCATGCAGCTATTTTTTGGCTTTGGTGCGGCAAAACTCAGTTGGCGTATTTTTAAAGTCGTTCAGCAAAAGGTTGATCATAAACTCAATTATAAAACCTCAACGTTGCCAGGTGACGAAGACCACTACTCAGCATTAACTGAGCAGCAATTAGCTAGATTCAGCTATATATTGCAACTTATTGATTTGACAAATGAAGATGTAAGACCCAATTACAGAGCATGGTTTAATGAAGGCGATAACGTTAATGAACTTAAACTCTTTAACCAAACCAAGCTGAAAAAGAACACAATAAAGCGTTTATCCATGCCCTTTAGTGAGCGAAGAAGAGAGGCTCGTTTCGCTTTTAAAACCATCATTGAAATTGAACAAAGCGGTAAGAAAAGTCGTGGGATCTCTCATGATATCTCGACACGCGGAATTCAGTTTACCCTTGAAGATAACACCCAGTTTTCAGCCCCTGCCGAAGTCAAATTAAACTTCCCTAAACTTCAAGCTATTGCAGGTAAAACCGAGCTGTCAAAATTACCATATCAACTTATCCGCAGTCGAAACGATCACCAAACGCTACATTTATCAGCAATTGTTGGTCACGAGCCACATGCTGGGGTTGAATTTCTGAACAAGCTCATTAACCATAATCGAGATAAATTTGAGCAGTTGTCTGATGACGAAGGCGAGTTAAAAGAATTGGCTGATGGGATGAAGAACTTATTGCTTAGACAACTTGTTGGTGTTCCCTACTTTGTTGAGAAAACCAAAAAGTCAGCTCAATTAGCCTGTATTGGTATTGGCACTAAAACCGATGAAATTAGCCATTTATTTGCAGCTGGCTCAATTAAACCTCTTAATTTTAATTTAACACCATTATTTGATGAAACTCAGTTTAAACAACTTATCATCGACCCCATTAGAGCGATGAAACCTATTGATGGAGCAAAATATTTTGAAGTTTTTCTGCAAATATCTCGACAAGGAAGAGGCGCCATCAATATTCAATCACAATTAATGAATGACTTTGATAGTCGTACAGCGCAAATAAAGTTTATTAGCCATGCTCAAGCAGTTGGACGCTTTATGGCACTTAGAGTTTATTATGGTGCCACTGAAAAGCCAGACATGAGCTATATCCGCCGCGAAATGGAATATATCACCATTCATGCCAACCATAGAGCAAAGCAGCTTGAAGAACGCTTATGGCAGGTTATTGGTAGCGGAGAACTGTTAGATATTACCGCTGAAGTCGAAGTACGTTTCCCTGAATTACACCTTCACCATTAGCAAGAAAGCTAAACTATTCAGGTCAAAATTAAACGGCTCTGGTGATATTGATTAAACTAACACACATGCTAATTTCAGAATCGGTTATACCAATCACTTACAAGTGGAAAATGATCTGTCACAGCCAATTTATCCGTTAACATACCGCCGTGAGTGTAGTCACGTTTAAATCCTTTACGCTTAGCAAGCAAAGTATAATCTGCATTAGCAAGCCCACACTCTTTCATCATATCTTTCACATCAGACGGATTACCTAACACAAAATCTTTTTTGCCGGCTATAAACCAGCTTTGCGGCCAATCAATGTTTTGCACCGCTTCGGTATAATTAAATTGATCATCAGCATCAATCCAATCGCCTCTTACCCAATCAATGGTTTGCAACAATGACAGCTTGCTTTCGTTATCCATCCCAAGGCGGTATTTATCAGCAGCAAGATAACCTTGATACTTAGTCATCAGCGGTGCGAGTCGATTCCAAAATAAATCCACCATCATGGTTTTGCGAAATGACTTCACTTTAATGGTTCGTTTACTACCAAAAGTCACAAAAGATGCGACTTGTTTTCGTAAATATGCCAAACGAATATAACTACTCGCCATCAATACCCCGCCCCATGAGTGCGCGCACCAATGTACTTTTTCGGCAGTAGCATGTTTGAGCACAAAATCGTGCGCTATTGGCAATTGCTCCAAAATGACCTCTGTTTGGCCCATATGATAATCAGGACTAATCCTAGGTTCACTTTCCCCTCTGCCAGCTGTATCGAGTACATAAACATCATAGCCTTGTTCAGCAAGATAACACCCTAAGCCTTTCCCTGACGGACTGTAAAAAACACGCCCATTAGACATAGCACCATGAAGCATCAAAATAGGGGCTCGATTATGATTCACAGATGAAGATAAAGGCAGTGCTTTAAGATGACGAAGGTGAAGTTTTCCGTCTCGATAAGGAAGGTAATGAGATTGCTGCATACAAATTTGGCTACATCCGACATCATGAATATAACTACGTTAAACACAGCGAGTGTTAATTTCAAGTTAATTAGAGTAAAAAATCTAATAACAAGTCAATCGAGTAAACTGCAGCCTTGAAAAGATTAGCCGCAGTTTAGTAACTCAATCAAGGAGAATTTGCTGTAAACATTTTAATCTATCATCAAAAACTAAAACAGTTACAGCTATCAACATTGATTGATAAATCAGGTGACTAGAAAAGTTAATTAACCTTGTAGATAAAACACTAAACAACGTAAATCGAGTTTTTGAATACTCGCATCTGCCGCAGCAAGCAGTTTAGGTTTGGCATGAAACGCTACTCCAAAGTCTGCTGCGTTAACCATAGGGATATCATTAGCACCATCTCCAATCGCCATGCGTTGCCCTATCGCTATTTGCCACTCAGCGCTGCATTTATCGATTACATCAGCTTTATACTGTGCATCAACCACTTGCCCTGTCACTTCACCTGTAAGCTTGCCATCTTCAATAACGAGTTCATTAGCGTAAGCAGCGTCCAGTTTTAGCAGTTCTTTTAAATGACCAACAAAGGGAGTGAATCCTCCTGACGCTAACACTAATTTCCAATCATTTGGTTTAAGTTCGGCAACTAAGCTTTCAAGCCCAGGCATTAACGGTAAGTTTTCACATAATGCGGCGATAATATCTTCACTTGCACCAGCTAACTTACTTACTCGTAATCTCAAGCTTTCTTCAAAATCCAATTCACCTTGCATTGCTCTTTCTGTCACTTCAGAAACGGCTTCGCCCACACCAGCCATAGCCGCGAGTTCATCAATGCATTCTATTTGAATTGCTGTAGAGTCCATGTCCATGACTAATAGACCCGGCTTAAAAAAGCTTGGTAATGGCTGAGTCACCTCAAGTAGCTCAGCTTTAATATCTGATGGGAAATGCGCTATTAAATCAGTTAACCGCGTAGATGAAGCAATCTCGAATCCCTTTAAGCTATTGTGACGCATCAATACTGCGATTGAACAATCTTGATTTAATAGCTCAAACCACTTACTGATTTGCTCTAAAGCTAATTCATCAAAGATAACTCTAAACCGGTGTGGCTGTTTAATTTGGATATTATTGAGAAACTCATCTTCAAAATAGCGAGTCAATGTAATATCACTGTAAGTAAAAGACGCATCAAACCCTGAGAATAACCACGTTAGCGCTTGTTTATTTTTCTGACTTTCCATCGACTGCATTTCCTCAATGATTGCGACTATCTACTATGATTTATTTCGATTAGTATTAATTAAATAGAAAATTTACCAAGGATTAAAGTGATTTTTGTTAAAGGTCTTAAGAAAAGTCAAAGAATCAGCAGGATTGTTCAAATCGTCTTGGCGATTATACTGTTAATTGGACTCACACACCTGTGGAAGTCAAGCCTCAATAATGGCCAGCAACTGCTTAACTCTCAAACTCAAATCATGGCTAGATTATTGGCTCAACAAGCAGCTAATGGGGCAGCCCCTGCGATGTACCTACAAAATGATGAGCAACTTCAGTGGCTTGCAAACGCGCTCATTGATGACCCTAAAGTCATGTCGGTGAACATCTATGATGCCCAAGGTGTTAGACTTGCCTTTGCACAATCAGTATCTGAAGATGAATTTGATGCTGATGACCAAGAATTAAAACAACTTCTTTCCCCTTATCCGCCGATGATAGAAAACGTACTCCAAGGCGAAAATAACTTGGGCTATATTGAGGTTCGACTCAATTTACGCATTTTCTTTGATGAAATAAAAACCTTATATCAAGAAAATATGAAGTTACAGCAAACTATGCTCATCGTCGCGGGCATCATTGGTTTACTACTATCAAGAGCATTATCCTTTAAACGCGCTGATTTTGATCGCCGTAAAACACGCGCGAAACAAGGTCGAAAAAACAGTAATTTATTGCAAAAAAATGCCGCTGAAAATGACGAATTAGATGAAGAACAACTTAATCAACAAGAACAAAGTGACAGTGAGCTAATTGACAGTCAACAAGGAAGTGACGAGCTAAGTAATTCTGAAATGACTGATTTAGAGTATCAAGAGCTCTCAGGTATGACAGGTGAGCCGGTTAAGAAAGAAGACAACATTGCTTCAAAGAAAGCTTCAGATAAATAAGCAAATTAGCCATACTCAATAAAGACATTAAAAAAGGGATAACGACAACGTTATCCCTTTTTTGTGCTTAACAAAATAACTCGATATTAAAGAGTAATTGCCGCATCTAATGTCATTACGATCATGTCATTGAATGTAGTTTGACGCTCATCAGAAGACGTTTTTTCGCCAGTTCTGATATGGTCAGAAACAGTCACTACACATAATGCTTTAGCACCAAGTTCGTGAGCTACACCGTAAAGGCCTGCAGCTTCCATTTCGACGCCTAATACACCCATTTTTTCCATAGTATCAAACATAGAAGGATCTGGAGTGTAAAATAAGTCAGCTGAGAATACGTTACCAACACGGATGTTAGTACCGTGAGCTTTAGCTGAATCAACTACAGCACTCATTAGGCCGTAATCTGCAATAGCAGCAAAATCTTGACCTTTGAAACGTAGACGGTTTGCTTGTGAATCAGTACAAGCCCCCATACCGATGATCACGTCACGAACTTTTACGTCAGTGCTGATTGCGCCACAAGTACCAACACGAATCAGGTTTTTAACACCGTATTCTTTGATTAGCTCGTGAGCATAGATTGAACAAGAAGGAATACCCATACCTGAACCCATAACAGAGATGCGAGTCCCTTTATAAGTACCAGTGTAGCCAAACATGTTACGTACATCAGTCACTAGCTCAACATTTTCTAAGAACGTTTCAGCAATGTATTTTGCACGTAATGGATCGCCTGGGAATAAAACTGTTTCGCCAAAAGCACCGTCAACAGCATTAATATGTGGTGTAGCCATGAAAAACCCCTATAATTTTATCTTAAATCTTTAATATTAGTAATTAAGTCATCCCCTTAATTACCGAATGCGATTCTACTATATTTATTAACAAAATATCGTTAGAAGATAGTAATGTTTCATTGTTAAATGAAAGATTCACCATATTCCATCGGTTCAAGCCCAAAGTAACTAGCAATTGACTGACCTATATCAGCAAAACTATTACGACGACCTAATGAACCTGCAGCTAAACCAGCGCCTAATGCCAACACGGGCACCCGCTCACGAGTATGCTCAGTACCTTGCCAGCTTGGATCACAACCATGATCAGCAGTGAATACAATTAAATCTTCTGGATTTAATAATGCCAACAACTCAGGTAAGCGTTGGTCAAAATACTCTAACGCTTTAGCATAACCTGCGATATCACGACGATGGCCATAATGAGAGTCAAAATCCACAAAGTTGGTAAACACGATAGTGTTATCACCTGCACGCTTCACTTGTTCAAGCGTTGCATCGAACAATTCTTCAAGCCCAGTTGCCTTAAACTTTTGTGTAATACCACTGTTGGCATAAATATCGGCAATTTTACCTATACTCACCACTTCACCACCGGCATCTTTAAGCTTATCTAATACAGTTGGTGCTGGCGGTAATACCGCATAGTCATGACGGTTACCTGTTCTAGCGAAATCATCAGGGCCAGTACCTACAAATGGACGCGCAATAACACGACCAATATTATAAGGTTCTAACTCTTCACGAGTGATCTCACATAAACGATAAAGGTTTTCTAAGCCGAAAGTTTCTTCATGACAGGCAATTTGAAATACCGAATCAGCTGAAGTATAGAAAATAGGTTTACCAGAGCGCATATGCTCTTCACCAAGCTCTTCAAGTATTTTAGTACCTGATGCGTGACAATTACCTAAAAATTCGGTTAAACCGGCACGAGCTAAGATTTTATCAGTTAACTCTTGTGGAAATGAGTTGGTTAAATCAGAAAAGTAACCCCATTCATAAAGAACAGGTACACCCGCCATTTCCCAATGGCCACTCGGGGTATCTTTACCAGAGCTGAGTTCATCTGCATGGCCATAAGCACCGATAACATCTACATTATCGCCAAAAGCTTCAGCAAATTTACCTGTGCTTTCAAAACCCGCATGCCCTAAGCCAAGCTTAGCCAAGTTAGGCAGTTTCAATGGGCCTTGACGACCAATGTCTGCTTTACCTTCTGCACATGCTTGAGCAATATGACCGAATGTATCAGAACCCACATCGCCAAATTTATCAGCGTCAGTGGCTGCACCTACACCGAACGAATCCAGCATCATAATAAATGTACGTTTCATAATTTAACTCCTTATAAATCCGAAGCACGGATATAGCGATAGATTTCAGGCGTTTTTTCAGGCGCTGAATCTTCAATTTTTATCGCTTGTTGAACCGCAGCAGACGCTTCTTCAAACGCCGCTTCAGATTGTGCATGCACCATAGCAATAGGTTTATCAGTAGAAACAAAGTCACCTAAAGCACACACATCAGTTAAGCCAACACTATAGTCTAGTTTGTCACCAGGTTTTCTACGTCCACCACCTAGTGTGACTACAGCTAATCCTAATTCGCGGGTGTCCATACTATGAGCATAACCTTGTTTAGAGGCATACACAGGACGGATTATTTGTGAATGAGGTAAATATTTATCATATGACTCGATAAAGTCAGTCGGCCCGCCAAGACCAGATACCATGCGGCCAAATATTTCAGCAGCTTTACCGTTATCAAGTACAGTATTTAACTTATTACGAGCATCAGTATCATTTTGGGCAATACCACCTAACACTAACATTTCGGCACATAAGCCCATCGTCACTTCATAAAGACGAGGGTTACGGTATTGACCTGTTAAGAAGTTGATAGCTTCGCGCACTTCAACCGCATTACCAGCACATGACGCCAACACTTGGTTCATGTCTGTTAATAACGCTGTTGTTTTGGTTCCAGCGCCATTGGCAACGGCTGTAATGCTGCGAGCAAGCTCTTCAGATGCTTCATAAGTTGGCATGAATGCACCGCTACCCACTTTTACATCCATAGCTAAAGCATCGAGACCAGCAGCTAGCTTTTTAGAAAGAATTGACGCTGTAATAAGCGAAATAGATTCAACGGTTGCGGTGTTATCACGAATTGAGTAAAAGCGTTTATCGGCAGGGACTAAATCACCTGTTTGGCCAATAATCGCCACACCAGCTTCTTTAACAACTTTTCTGAATAACTCACTTGAGGGCTCGGTTTGGTAACCTGGAATTGCATCAAACTTATCGAGTGTGCCACCAGTATGACCTAAGCCGCGGCCAGAAATCATAGGTACATAACCGCCACAAGCCGCAGCCATTGGGCCGAGCATTAAGCTAATTACATCACCAACACCACCAGTGCTGTGCTTGTCGATAATTGGACCATCTAATGACAATGAATCCCAATTAAGCACGGTACCAGAATCACGCATACCTGTAGTTAAGGCTATACGCTCATCCATGTTCATATCTTGAAAGTAAACAGCCATACCAAAAGCGGCAATTTGGCCTTCAGAGACAGTATTTTGGGTAATACCATCTACAAAAAATTGTATTTCAGCATTGCTGAGAGCTTCACCATTACGTTTTTTACGAATAATTTCTTGAGCGAGAAACATACTACTTCCTCCAATGAAACCCTTTTATTCAAACTTAAAATCAAGAGTTTCACCTTAACAAGATGGCACCAAATAAATAATGCAATGTTACTTAGTGCTATCAATTAAAACCGTTAAGACGTCTAACTAAGCAAATCTAACTGCTTAGTATCCTTGTTTACCCTGAGGAGCTTCAGCAAGTTCTAGAGTATGAAGTAAGCTAGTTAATAAGCTTGATGCACCAAAACGGAAGCTGGCAGGAGAAATCCACTCTGCACCTAAAATACGCTCTGCTACACCTAAAAATTCAGCTGTCTGCGCAGCATCACGAACACCGCCAGCTGGTTTAAAACCAACATTGCGGTTCTTTTCACTGATAACTGTCAACATGATCTCAGCAGCTTCTAGCGTTGCATTAACGGGTACTTTACCCGTTGAAGTTTTAATGAAGTCGGCACCTGCATCAATCGATAATTCAGAAGCCTTACGAATTAACGCAGGATCTTTAAGCTCACCTGATTCGATAATCACTTTTAAGATAGCTTCATCACCACACGCTTCTTTACACGCTTTAACGAGTTCAAAACCTAAAGACTCATTACCAGCCATTAATGAACGGTAAGGAAAAACAACGTCAACTTCATCTGCGCCATAAGCGACAGCTGCACGGGTTTCTAATACTGCAATAGCAATATCGTCGTTACCATGCGGGAAGTTAGTTACTGTAGCAATTTTAATATCTTCACAATCTAGCTCGTTTAACGTTTTTCGAGCAATTGGAATAAAACGCGGGTAAATACAGATTGCAGCAGTATGGCCAGCAGCGGTATTCGCTTTGTGGCATAAATCTATGACTTTTTGATCAGTATCATCGTCGTTTAATGTGGTTAAATCCATTAAAGAGATACCAAGTTGTGCTGCTTTTTTTAAATCACTCATGTTTGCTCTCCGAAACAAAAACCTAATAAAATCTTGTTTTGGCAATGCATAAAGCTGGCAGTAGTTTAATTGTGAGGCCGGGCCTTCGAGCATTGCCAGTAAATTAATTGATAAGTTACTGAACTAAGTATTCAATCTGATAACGAGTACCACGACTTGAATCCTTGAAGACCGGAAGAGGTGAAACAATGAAGCTTGCTTCATCCATTCCGCGAAAATTCCCTTTTAGCGCGCAAATCAATCCAAACTATTTATGTCGAATAAAACTCTGTTTGGACGTTAATATTTAACTAAATACACTGTATCAAATTTTAGGATGTATTTAAGTAAATACTAACATATTTTACAATAAATTTGGAGCCACACTCTGTGTGGCTCCAAGTGCTTACAAAGTAATATTAGAACTTGTAAGTAGCTGTTAGGTAGTGAGCCCAACCAGTTGTTTCTAGACCTACGATGCCAGCACCATCTTCAAGAAGGTATACATCTTTGTAACCTTTTAGGCCGTAACCTAGTGCGTAGTTATCTGAATGCCAGTGTAGACCGAAGTATGCAGCACCACCGTTAGAGCTCATAGGTACAAACTCATCACCGTACTCGTCATCAGCACCGAACTGGTAATCAACATAACCTTGGAACGCTACGAAAGTACCGTTGTCAAAGTTGTGAACTGGTTTGAACCAGTTAGCAGAGAACTGGTAACCATTCCAGTCTTTACCGTTCATGTCGTAATGAGCGTATAAGTTCATGCCAGTTTTACCTAACCATGGAACCATTACGTCAGCACCTAAACCCCAGAATGAAGCATTTACGTCTTCACCGATTGCTCCACCACCCCAGTTAAATAGAGTAGAGAAGTAAACTTCTTGGATAGGACCAACTGAAAGGTCAAGACCTGTGATTGCATCTAAAGAGAAACGAGGTGCAAACTTCATGAACATACGGCTTTCACCGTAACCTTTATCACCTGAATCTTGAGTGAATAAGTTGAATACGTCTACGTAACCGTATAAATCAACAACACCAGCGCGGCCGCCAAATTCCATTTCTAAGTAATCGTGACCACTTTCACCACCACTTGGTAATTCGTCAAATGCGTACATTGCATTGAACTGCATCCAGCTGTAATCACCAGAACGGATATCTTCACCACGGTCAGCAGCCATAGCAGGTGCAGACATTGCAGCGATAGTTGTAGCAGCTAAAGCTAAAGTTTTAACGTTTTTCATTATCAACCCCATTGATATATTTATTTTACCACCTTCGTGGGTGGCGATTTTTATAAACGTTTGCATTGTACATAGATTGGATAAAAGCTCAATATCATTTGGTAAAAATACGAATACTTAATCCCAAAATGTGAACAATATCTCTACTTTCTACTAACAACTTAGAACATTTATGACTAATAAACTGCATTTTTTGAGTAAAGTAATATAAAAAACTGGTGATTTAACAAAGCAAGTCATATGCCAGCCAAAAGACTAGCGAGATTAAACTTCGATTAACTTAGGTAAAAAACCTAAAAAAAACTGCTATTACCGAGGTAATAACAGCCTTTATTTACTCAACTCAAGGTCGTCTTAGGCAATTAAATAGCTAAGAATAAACCTGCTAGAGTCGCACTCATTAAGTTAGCTAAAGAACCGGCAATAACTGCACGGATACCTAGTCTAGCTAAGTCATGACGACGGCTAGGAGCCATAGCACCTAAACCACCTAATAGAATTGCGATAGAAGATAAGTTAGCAAAACCACATAATGCGAAAGAGATAATCGCTTTGGTTCTGTCTGTCATCATCATGCCTGTTTCTGCTACTACTTGGTAACCTTCTGCAGATGCGTCAAGTAAGTAAGGAGCAAAGTTAAGATATGCTACGAATTCGTTAACAACAATCTTCTGACCGATGAAAGAACCAGCAACAAGTGCTTCGTTCCAAGGTACACCGATTAAGAATGCTAAAGGCATAAAGATGTAGCCAAGGATCAGCTCTAAAGTAATACCTTCAAGACCGAACCAACCAGTAACACCACCGATGATACCGTTGATCATTGCGATTAGACCAACGAATGCAATCAACATTGCACCTACGTTAAGGGCTAAATGCATACCAGAAGAAGCACCTGCTGCAGCTGCGTCTAATACGTTAGCTGGCTTATCAGGGTCTTCAGGAAGTTCAGACATTTCGTTCTTAGCTTCTTCAGTCTCAGGATGCATTAGTTTAGCCATCATCAGACCACCAGGAGCGGCCATGAATGATGCAGCAACTAAGTATTCAATTGGTACACCCATTTGCGCGTAACCAGCTAATACTGAACCCGCGATTGATGCTAAACCACCAACCATGATTGCGAATAATTCAGAGTTAGTCATTGTCGCGATGAAAGGACGTACAACTAAAGGAGCTTCAGTTTGACCAACGAAGATGTTAGCCGTTGCAGACATAGACTCAGTACGGCTAGTGCCTAATGCTTTTTGTAAACCACCACCGATAATACGGATGATCCACTGCATAATGCCTAAGTAGTATAGGACTGCAATTAGAGAAGAGAAGAATACGATAACTGGTAAAACGTTAACTGCGAAAATGAAACCAACTTTAAATTGGGCTAAATCGCCGAATAAAAAGTTAATACCACTTTGTGCATAACCAATAACGCTTGATACAGCATCAGAAACACCTTTTAAGATGTCTTTACCGACTGGAACATATAAAACAAAACCCGCAAAGAAAGCTTGGATAGCTAAAGCACCACCAACAGTACGAATATTAATTGCTTTTCTATTATTTGATAGTGCATAACCGATTGCTAGTATGGTAACCACACCTACTAGACTCATTAGTATATCCATTAATCATCACCCTTATTTATGTTAACGATTTGTATATTTGTTGTTAACTCACCTATTTTCCGTTAATGATTATAACTGAGGAGCAGATGAAAATCGTGGATTAGATCATACTTTTAGAGTTTAATTTCAGGATCTTATGCAACATTAACATTAATTAATAACTGTGTTTAAAAAAAAAGAATTATAGCTCAAACAGTTGGGAGGCGTTTTCATTCAAGCGTTCTAATATAAAAACAGTTGTTTTTTTCTGTAAATCTGCGATCTCTGTGATGAAGTTTGGTAAATGAAGTGGTGTGTTTCGTTTTTCTGTTGCATTAAAGGGAGTCATACTCGGTGAATCTGTTTCAATTAAGAAATGTTTAATATCTATTTCAATAATCGTTTTACGCAACTTTTTAGCATTCGGGTTCATTAGCAATCCGCCGATCCCTAATTTATAGCCTAAATCAATGTAACGCTTGGCTAGCTCAGGTCCACCATAAAAGCCATGAATAACTCCGCCTTTAGAATTAGGGTACTTTGCCAATAAACTACACAATTCCTGATGGCATTTTACCCCATGCAATATGACAGGAAGATTAAACTGATTGGCTAATTCTAATTGACCTGAAAGTAACTCTAATTGCATAGTAAAATCTGGTTTCAGCTTATCTAAACCACATTCTCCCAATGCCACAAAATAATCATTACCTTGATATTTTGATATTTTTTGTTCCAATAAGGTTAATGATTTCTCAAGATTTGTTGGGATATACCAAGGGTGGATCCCCAATGCAAAGTAGCAGTTAAATTCAGTAGCTACAGCTATTTGCTTTTGCCATTGAAGCTCATTTATCCCAGGAATAATGGCCCCAGTTATTCCTTGTTCACGCATTTTAATAAACAAATCTTTGCGGTCATGATCAAAATCAGCAAGATCAAGGTGAGCGTGAGTATCAATCATTTTCAGGCCTACTTTTATTTACGCTACTTTTAATCGAATCGACTTTTCTAGAGTTCAATAGGTTAAGTTCAGGCTCTTCTAATCGAGGCGCGCAGCTCCGTTTATTCTCAAGTGTAAAACCCATTTGGTCGCACCAACGAATATAAGCCATCCAAGTTTTTACTAGAATCTTTTTCAAGCTACATAACATAGCGCCTCCTTTAAGCTGACCATATCAAGGATAATATTGCTTATATTAGCTAAACATATGCTCAACTTCTAAAATTTAGGCAATAAAAAAGGCGGTTACCCGCCTTTAAGATTAACACTAACATCTAACTCGATTTTAGTTCTCACGAGTCTTGGCAAATTCGACGTCTGGATAACGCTCCATCGACAAATTCAGATTAACCATAGTTGGTGCGATGTAAGTTAAGTTATCACCGCCATCTAAGGCTAAATTAGCGCTACATTTACGACGGAACTCTTCTAGTTTACGCTCATCCTTACAGTAAACCCAACGCGCAGTAGATACACTAATGCCTTCATATATTGCTTCTACGTTGTATTCACTCTTAAGACGGCCAACAACCACTTCAAATTGCAGTACACCAACAGCGCCTACAATCAAATCATTGGTATCAAGTGGTCTGAAGACTTGCACAGCCCCTTCTTCAGCAAGCTGAACTAAGCCTTTCAGTAATTGCTTTTGCTTTAATGGATCTTTTAAGCGAATACGACGGAACATTTCAGGGGCGAAGTTTGGAATACCAGTAAACTTAAGCTTCTCACCTTGAGAGAAGGTATCACCAATTTGAATAGTACCGTGGTTATGTAGGCCGATAATATCGCCAGGATAGGCTTCTTCGACTTGCTCACGGTCGCCAGCAACAAAAGTTAACGCATCTGAAATACGTACATCTTTACCTGCACGAACGTGGTGCATCTTCATACCTTTTTGGTATTTACCAGATACAATGCGCATGAAAGCAACGCGGTCACGATGCTTAGGATCCATGTTGGCTTGAATTTTAAATACAAAACCACTGAACTTTTCATCTTCAGCTTGAATCTCTTTTGCTTCTGTAGCGCGAGGTTGTGGCTTAGGAGCCCACTCAGTTAACCCGTCTAGAACATGATCAACACCAAAGTTACCTAATGCCGTACCAAAATAAACAGGCGACAATTTACCACTGAGAAATGCATCTAAATCAAACTCATGAGAAGCACCAACAACAAGCTCTAATTCTTCACGTAAGATTTCAGCAAGTTCGCTACCAATAGCAACATCTAACTCAGGGTTATCAATACCTTTCACTGTGCGAACTTCTTGGATCATGTGGCCTAAACCAGATTGGTACAAAACAGCTTCGTCGCGGTGAATATGGTAAATACCTTTGAAAGATTTACCACAACCAATAGGCCAAGTAATTGGAGCACATGCAATTTTCAGCTCATTTTCTACTTCATCCATGACTTCCATAGGATCGCGAATATCACGGTCACATTTATTCATGAAGGTCACAATTGGCGTATCTCGTAATCGAGTCACTTCCATCAACTTTCGTGTGCGGTCCTCGACACCTTTCGCTGAGTCGATAACCATCAAACAAGAATCTACCGCTGTTAGAGTACGATATGTATCTTCAGAGAAATCTTCGTGACCAGGGGTATCAAGTAAATTGACTAAGCAATCACTATAAGGAAACTGCATGACAGAAGTCGTGATGGAAATACCACGATCTTTCTCCATTTCCATCCAGTCAGACTTAGCGTGTTGCTTAGAGCCACGGCCTTTAACGGTACCTGCAGTTTGAATAGCTTGTCCGAATAAAAGAACCTTTTCGGTAATGGTGGTCTTACCGGCATCTGGATGCGAAATAATCGCGAAGGTACGACGCTTATCGACCTCGACTGTGTGAGCTGACATGAGTTACTTTGCCCTAGCGTGATAAAAATGGCGCAAATTATAGCGTTTCCGAGGATAGTTGGCTAGGTAAAGTCTTAAAGATTGCCATAAGACGTAAATAGGTTGTGATATGTAAAACATAGAAGGTTAAAAATAAAAAAGGCTAACGATTTTGTCGTTAGCCTTATCACGTCATTTAGATAGTCGCTATTGAGCCTTTGCCATTTCTATTTCAGCTATTTTTTGCTGAGTTTGTGCAAGCTCTATTCGCGCGTAACGATGTTCAACAAAATCATAAATATTGGTTGCTAACGTTAGACGATAATAATCAATCGCTAATTCATAATCTTGTTGCTCTACCGCTTTCTTAGCCAAGTAAAAATAGGTTTCACATAAACGCTCAGTATATTCTTTAGGCTGAGTCAAATTCTCTTTAGCCGCCTCGAAAACTTGCTCTTTAGTCAAAGTACCTAAATAGTAATCAACCAGTACAGTTGACCAAGCTTGATCGTTTAATGATTTTCTGTTCTCAACTAATGCTAATTGAGCATTTTCAACACTTCGAGGAGAGTCCACTAAATATAACCATAATGCACGATATCCATCAGATGGTTCTTTTGCTAAAAAAGCCTGCATGTCTTGTGCTGCTAGCTCATAGCGCTCACCATAATATAAGGCGATACCGCGATTTAAATAGGCATAATCATACTCAGGAGATAACTCTAAAACACCATCGAAAGACTCATAAGCACTTTCAAATTCACCTTCTTGAGTGTAATAAATCCCTAGAAAGTTATAGGCATCGGCAAGGTTCGGCTGAAGTTTAATTGCTTGATGGAAATCAATCCGAGCTAATAAACGAAGTCCTACACTGTCGTAAATCACACCACGGTCATAATGAAAACGAGCGCGTTGCTCTGCGGTCAGTTCCATTGTGCCCAAAATCTCATTGAGCTTAGCCAGAGTCACTTCTAACTTGTAGTCAGGAACACTAGGAGCCACCATAACTTTGCCTGCAGCAGCACTATCTGCACTACCAGATAAAGAAGCACAACCTGACAATAACATACTGGCACCCACACATAATGCGACAACTGTGGTACGTAATTTCTGTTCCATTTAAATACCTTATCAGGTTCTATAATTACTTTGCATCATATCAACCTATCCCCATCAGGGCTATGCAGATACTAATAATTTTTCATATACATAATATCATGAAGTAAAAGGTCAAAAATTCTTAAAGCATATTTTAAAAATGTTGATTCAATGATGTGACCATCACTTTCAATAAAGGGTTCAATAATAAAGCTAACTATGCCAAGTAAAACTATTATCACAAATTATAGGAACAAAAAAGGAGACCCTAAAGTCTCCTTAATATAGTAAAGCATGTTGTCAGATATTATTCCGCAGCAGCTTCTTCTTTTGCGTTAGCTTCTTTGATAGAAAGTCTTACGCGACCTTGACGGTCAACTTCCATCACTTTAACGTCGACTTCTTGATTCATTTCAAGGTGGTCAGAAACGTTAGCAACACGCTCTTCACTGATTTGTGAAATATGAACTAAGCCATCTTTACCAGGTAAGATGTTAACAAACGCACCGAAATCAACGATACGGATAACTTTACCTTTGTAGATACGACCAACTTCAACTTCAGCTGTGATTTCTTCGATACGACGGATAGCTTCTTTCGTAGCATCGCCATTTGAAGAGGCAATCTTAACTACACCATTATCATCAAGCTCGATCGTAGTTCCAGTTTCTTCAGTAAGTGCACGAATCGTAGCACCACCTTTACCAATCACATCACGGATTTTCTCAGGATTAATCTTGATAGTCGTGATACGTGGAGCGTGGTCTGAGATATCTTCACGTGGACCAGCAATTGCTTGATCCATTACGTTTAGGATATGAACACGTGCGCCATATGCTTGCTGAAGTGCGATATCCATAATCTCTTTAGTGATACCTTCAATCTTGATATCCATCTGAAGAGCAGTAATACCGTCACGAGTACCAGCAACTTTAAAGTCCATGTCACCTAAGTGATCTTCATCACCTAAGATGTCAGAAAGAACAACAAAGTCATCGCCTTCTTTAACTAGACCCATTGCAATACCAGCAACTGAAGTCTTGATTGGTACACCCGCATCCATTAATGCTAATGAAGTACCACAAACAGAAGCCATAGAGCTTGAACCGTTTGACTCAGTAATTTCAGATACTACACGAACACTGTATGGGAATTCTTCAGCAGATGGCATAACTGCAGCCATACCACGCCAAGCTAACTTACCATGACCGATTTCGCGACGCTTAGGTGAACCTACCATACCTGTTTCACCAACAGAGTATGGAGGGAAGTTATAGTGAAGCATAAAGCGGTTAGTGCGCTCGCCCATGATGCTATCAATCTTTTGTGCATCACGTTCTGTACCTAAAGTACAAGTTACTAGTGCTTGAGTTTCACCACGAGTGAACAATGAGCTACCGTGAGTACGTGGAAGTACACCAGCTAATACATTCAATGCACGGATCATATCTGGTTCACGGCCATCGATACGTGGCTTGCCACTGATGATACGACCACGAACAACTTTTTTCTCAAGACTGCCAAGTAAACCATCAACTTCGCGAGTATCCACATCAGGGTTGTTTGCAATTAATGCTTCTTTAGCAGCAGCTTTAACAACACCAACTTGTGCATAACGATCTTGCTTAACTTCGATTTGGTAAGCAGCAGTCAGGCCTTCTTCAGCTAACTCTTTAATTTGAGCAACTAAGTCTTGATCTTGAACTGGAGCAGTCCAATCCCATGCAGGCTTGCCAGCTTCTGCTTTGAATTCTGCAATAGCTTGAACAACAACTTGTTGTTGGTCATGACCGTAAGTCACAGCGCCAAGCATGATTTCTTCAGCTAATGATTTAGCTTCTGACTCAACCATAAGTACTGCTGATTCTGTACCAGCAACAACTAAATCAAGATCACTTTCAGCAATTTGATCTACAGTTGGGTTTAATAAGTATTCACCATCAATGTAACCAACGCGAGCCGCGCCGATAGGACCATTGAATGGAAGACCTGAAATAGACAGTGCAGCTGAAGTACCAATCATTGCAACCATGTCAGGTTCAATTTGAGGATCAACAGAAACAACTGTAATGATCACTTGAACTTCGTTTTTAAAACCGTTCGGGAATAAAGGACGAATTGGACGGTCGATTAAACGAGCAATCAGTGTTTCATCTTCAGAAGGACGGCCTTCGCGCTTGAAGAAACCACCAGGGATTTTACCTGCTGCGTAGGTCTTTTCTTGGTAGTTAACTGTTAATGGGAAAAAGTCACGGCTAGGATCCGCTGCTTTTTTACCAACAACTGTTACTAATACAGTTGTGTCGCCCATGCTCGCTAGAACTGCAGCGTCTGCTTGACGTGCAATAACACCTGTTTCTAAGGTGACGGTATGTTGACCATACTCAAAACTCTTTACTATTGGATTCACTTGACCCATTCCTTAATTATTTACCTTTAAATTACGCGCATAAGTATACTGCAATTTTTTACAATAGTTAAAGCGCATCGCAATATACCACTAAAAAATAATTAAAATTAATCTTCAAAGAGCCGATATAGCGACCAAATGTGGCACTGAATAGATAACTTAACCACAGCCAGCCATATCAAACACCATTTCTGATGATGAATTTGCTCAATAGATATCAATTGTGACAGCTATATTTAATGACTTTTAATCTTATTTTGTCTAGAGTTAGGTGTTGTTGTAACTAAATAAGAATATCAAAATAAGAATATCAAAATCATAGAGTTCAAGATGTTAAATATATCATTTATGCTTAAAGCTATGATTATCCAATAAACAAATGGAATCGTTTGAATGACACAAAGGTTTAAGTCTCTGACATGGAAGCAAACTAACTTAGTTGTATTTACCGCTTTGTTTTTTGCTATTGCCATATTTATCGTCGAGATTGCACTCGTTGTTGTAACGACAAAACAGCAGCTTACCGCTTCGCAACAAGAGCTGCTCAATTCCGTAGAACAAACTGCATCTAATGCTGTATGGGCACTAGATGACAAACAAACTGAACAAACCCTCGAAGGTATTATCAAAATTGATAATATAAGCTCAGCGGTTATCACCCTTGATGACGGTAGTTTATTCGTTACAGCAAGTAATAAAGTATCAAATTTTTCAAAAAGCTATGACAATTTAAGTCATTTTTTATTTAATGATTTAAATGAAATATCACGGCCTCTGTATAGGCCATTTTATTTTGAGGGTAATAAAAAACAGCAACTCATTGGCACTTTAACCATCTTTTACAACACACAAGAGATGACCAACAACCTGTTTAATCAACTTCAATTGGGCTTTATTGCCACCCTTGCCCGTGCGTTATTGCTGACACTAGTACTTACAATCGTTTTCCACCGATTTCTTACACAACCTATAGCTAGGATCAGCGAAGCCATTGATAAAATTGATCCTGACTTACCGGACGAAAATTTGTTGCCAATGTCCACAGCTCATAAAGATGATGAGTTAGGACTGGTGACATCTAAGTTTAACCAAATTTTATTACAGTTTAGCCAAACTCAAAATAAACTCCGAAAAATGGCAACTCGCGACCCGTTAACTAGCCTGCCAAACCGAACACTTTTGCTTGAAACCCTCAATGTCACCATTCAACGAGCTAGAGTTCATAAGAGACATTTCGCACTCTTGTTTATCGACTTGGATCGCTTTAAAAATATTAATGACTCATTAGGCCATGCCATTGGTGACCAATTCCTTGCCCGAGTTGCACGAATTTTAGAAACCGTTGTTGGCGATCGTGGTAGTGTGGCGAGGCTCGGTGGAGATGAATTCGTCATTGTTGCAGACGATATTGAAACTCCTGATCAAGCTGCTGACTTTGTGGATAAACTTCAACAACAACTTAATGCTCCAGTACAACTCAATGAGCATGCTATACACCCTGCTGCCTCAATTGGTATCTCAATCTACCCAGAAGATGGCTCAGATGCAGAAGATCTGATTAGGCATGCTGATATTGCAATGTATAGTGCTAAAGCTGCAGGTTCAAACCAGTGGGCTTTCTTTAAGCAGCAAATGACTGAAAATGCAGCTGTCAGACTTAGAACAGAAGCATCGCTCCATGACGCACTAAAGCACAATGAATTTTTACTCTACTTTCAGCCTAAATTAGACCTTAAAACCAATCGTGTAATTGGCTGTGAAGCGCTTATTCGTTGGCAGAAAAATGGCGAACTTGTTCCCCCAATGTCGTTTATTCCTATCGCTGAAGAAACTGGAATTATTATTCCCATTGGTAGATGGGTTATCGAGCAAAGTTGTAAGGTGATTCGCGAATGGGAAAAGAAATATAACTACGCGATTCCTATTGCTGTTAATGTTGCCTCACAGCAATTTGCTGATGCCAGTTTAGTTTCTGATATTAAGCAAATGGCGCTTCGTTATCAGATCCGGCCTGAGTTGCTAGAAATAGAAATAACCGAAACATCGTTAATGAATGATGTTGACCAAGCTATTGCAAAACTAGAACAGTTAAAAAGTGCCGGCTTTGGTATAGCTGTAGATGACTTTGGTACGGGCTACTCTTCACTATCTTATTTACGTCACTTACCGATTACCACAATGAAAATTGACCGTGGTTTTGTTTCAGATTTACCTCACGATGCTGCTATAGCATCTACCATCTTAATGCTGGGTCAACACCTTAAACTAGATATTGTCGCAGAAGGTATTGAAAATGAAGAACAACTAGAATGGCTTCAGCAGCACAATTGCCAAATAGGTCAAGGCTTCTTTTTCAGCAAGCCGTTACCACTAGAAGAATTTGAGTCAAAATACTTTGTAGAAGTGCCTGTTCAGTTAGAGCAAGTTTAAAGCTCAATTCAACTCAACCTATGAGTTGAGCAATTAAATCTAGTCATAAATTTTACCCAATAAAAAAGGAGGCATAAGCCTCCTTTTTTACGGTTTGAATTTGAACACGTTAACCATGCTCAAATTAAACGTCGATATTAACGACGTAAACCTAACTTCTGGATAAGAGCAGTATAACGAGCTACGTCTTTACGCTTTAAGTAAGCAGTAAGTTTACGACGTGCGCTAACCATACGTAATAGACCACGACGTGAATGGTGATCATGGATGTGCTCTTTGAAGTGACCTTGTAGATGGTTAATCTGCGCAGTCAATAAAGCTACTTGTACTTCAGTAGAACCAGTGTCGTTTTCGCCACGGCTATATTCAGCTACGATAGCAGCTTTTTGTTCATTACTTAGTGACATATTTATCTCCAGAAAAAATTAAATTAACTCTAGCCAATCACTAACTCAGCCAGAGGGGGCGACATTCTAACTATATTCAGTCACTATCGCAATAAAAAACACCGATCAGCTTATAAAACCTATTAACTAGTCGTTACTGTGATCAACAACCAAACGTTTCGGAGCTAATAAGCCGTCATCATTCATCACGCCAATGCCTATAAACTCGCGAGCTTCACCCAAGGTCATTCTTACTAATTCATCAGCTTTTAAACCTGATGCTTGTACTGGTTGACCCTGCATAATGAATTGCCCACTTGCCTCAGGAATATTAACCTCAGGAAAATTAGCAACTGCTGTGTCCATTGGTAATAGCAGTTCGTCGAGTACAGCAAAAGAAGTTTCATCTTCTTTATCTGTGCCTTCAGCAAGCTCTGTTAGTTGTTCAAGTGACACCATTTTCGCATACGGATAATCAGCAACTTGCGTGCGCCTTAGCATAGTGACATGTGCGCCACAACCTAGCATTTCGCCCAAGTCATCGATGATTGTGCGAATATAAGTACCTTTCGAGCAGTGAATATCAAGAGTTAAGTCATCACCTTCAAGACTCACAAATAACAATTCAAAAACTGTTATAGGACGTGCTTCGCGAGGAACTTCGATTCCTTCACGGGCATACTTATAAAGCGGCTGACCTTGATATTTTAATGCTGAAAACATTGAAGGCACTTGCATGGTGTCACCACGAAAATGCTCTAACGAATCCTCTAGCAACTTTTGTTCAAACTTGACAGGTCTAATTTGAACAACTTCGCCGTCTGAATCACTGGTGTCAGTTCGCTCACCTAACTTGGCTGTCACCAAATAACGTTTATCAGCGTCAAGAAGATGCTGTGAGAACTTAGTCGCTTCGCCTAAACAAACAGGTAGCATACCTGTAGCTAAAGGGTCTAAAGCACCAGTATGGCCAGCTTTATTCGCATTATAAAGACGTTTGACGCGTTGCAAAGCATGGTTAGAACTGATGCCAGTACCTTTATCTAAAAGGACAATGCCATTAATAAAACGACCTTTGCGACGACGAGCCATTAATCTTTATCCTCAGGCTTTTCTTCAGAAGCGTCAGCTTCTTCAGAACCAAACTCTTCATTTCTTGCTTTATCTTGCTTAGCTTTGTCTTGTGTAATCACTTGGCTAACAAGGTTAGACATGCGCATACCTTCAACAAGCGAGCTATCGTAAACAAAACGAAGCTCAGGCATTACACGTAGTTTCATGCGGCTAGCAACCAATGTTCTTACATAAGGCGCTGCAGCTGTAAGAGCTTCAATTTTTTGATCAACTAACTCTTGATCTTCTTCAAAGAAAGTCACAAAAACTTTCGCAAAGCTTAAATCGCGAGAGACATCAACATCGTTTACTGTCACAAAGCCAATTCGTGGATCTTTCATATCACGCTGTAATATCATCGCAAGCTCTTGTTGGAGTTGCTGCGCGATACGGCGAGTACGACTAAATTCTTTTGCCATAACATTAATACCTT